>NZ_AUML01000003.1 GCF_000430665.1 Aquimarina muelleri DSM 19832
CAACAACTACATATTAAATCTTTTATCGGAACTACCCAAAATGCCGTGATGATACAAATTTGGACTGCTCTGATCACAATTCTTATCTTAAAAGCGTTAAAAACACAAGCAAAACATCCTTGGTACTTGTCTAATTTAGTAGCCTTCATAAGACTTAACCTTTTTGTAAAGGTTAACCTCCATAAATGGCTCGACAATCCGTTTCAGAAAAAGCAACCTCCGCCAAATCAATATATACAAGGGGTTCTTTTTTGAATATTTACTTAAATATAGCGATAGGTATGTAAAATGGCTAAAATTTTTATGATACAAATTTATTTAGGACAGGATTGGAATTAAATACATATATATATTGTATGAGGTTTATTATCGTATTATCTTTGTGTCTTTAATAATTCGAAAAAATGATCAAGATTACGTTACCAGATGGTTCAATTAGGAACTACGACAATATTGTTACAGCAATGGATGTTGCAAAAGATATTAGTGAGGGATTTGCTAGAAATGTAATTTCTGCGAAGTTTAATGAAACTACTATTGAGACCTCTACTGAATTGACTACTGACGGTACTCTTGTTCTATTTACGTGGAAGGATGATGAAGGTAAAAATGCTTTTAGACACTCTACTTCTCATGTTTTGGCTCAAGCTCTTGAAGAATTATACCCTGGAGTTAAATTATCTATTGGACCTGCTATTGACAATGGTTTTTATTACGATGTAGACTTAGGGGAAAAAATGATTTCTGAAAAAGATTTTAAGTCTATAGAAGATAAAATGCTTGAGATCGCAAGAGGTAAGCATGAATTTAAAATGAGATCCGTATCTAAAGATGATGCCTTAAATAAATACAAAAAAGAAGGTAATGAATATAAGGTTGAACTAATCGAAAATCTTGAAGACGGCACTATTTCTTTTTGCGATCATGATACTTTTACCGACTTATGCCGTGGAGGACACATACCAAACACTGGCCTTATAAAAGCTGTAAAGATCATGAGTGTTGCAGGAGCATATTGGAGAGGAGATGAAAAGAACAAACAATTAACTCGAGTTTATGGGACTTCTTTTCCTAAGCAAAAAGATTTAAAAGAGTATTTAGAATTACTTGAAGAGGCTAAAAAACGTGATCATAGAAAATTAGGCAAAGAACTAGAACTTTTTACTTTTTCTCAAAGAGTTGGTCAAGGTTTACCTCTTTGGCTCCCAAAAGGTGCTGCCTTACGAGATCGCTTAGAACAGTTTCTGAAAAAAGCACAAAAAAAGGCGGGGTATGAAATGGTAATAACTCCACACATAGGTCAAAAAGAATTATATGTTACTTCTGGTCATTATGCTAAATATGGTGAAGATAGTTTCCAGCCGATCAATACTCCTAATGAAGGGGAAGAATTTTTACTAAAACCTATGAACTGCCCTCATCATTGCGAGATTTATAATAGCGGTCCTTGGTCCTATCGAGATTTACCTAAACGATATGCGGAATTTGGTACTGTATACCGATATGAACAAAGTGGTGAGCTTCATGGGTTAACTAGAGTAAGAGGTTTTACTCAGGATGATGCACACATTTTTTGCACACCAGATCAACTAGATCAAGAATTCAAGAAAGTAATAGACTTAGTTTTATATGTTTTTGGATCTTTAGGGTTTGAAAACTTTACTGCTCAAGTATCTGTAAGAGATTTAGAAAACCCTGACAAGTATATAGGAGATGTAGAAAACTGGGAAAAAGCAGAAAATGCTATTATAAACGCGGCAAAAGACAAGGGTCTTAACTATGTAATTGAAAGCGGCGAAGCAGCTTTTTATGGCCCTAAACTTGACTTTATGGTTAAAGATGCCTTAGGAAGAAGCTGGCAATTAGGAACTATACAAGTAGATTATAATTTACCAGAGCGTTTTGATTTAACTTATAAAGGTAGCGACAACGAATCACATCGACCTATTATGATCCATAGAGCTCCTTTTGGTAGTATGGAACGATTTATTGCTATTCTATTAGAGCACACTGGAGGTAATTTCCCATTGTGGTTAATGCCAGAACAGGCTATTATACTATCTATCAGTGAGAAATATGAAAAATACTCCGAAAAAGTTTTAAATTTGTTAGAAAATGACGAAATTCGCGCCCTTGTAGATAATAGAAATGAAACTATAGGAAAAAAGATTCGAGAAGCAGAAATGAATAAATTTCCGTATATTATCATTATAGGAGAGCAAGAAGAAAACAACAACACCATCTCTGTTCGCAAACATGGAGGCGAAGATCTAGGTACTATACCTATTGATGAGTTTTCTAAAATGGTAAGTAAAGAGATTAATAGTACATTAAAACCGTTTAACGGATAGTAATAAAATATAAGTTTAATTTAAATTATTAAGTCATAGCAATTAGAAGAAGAAGGTCTCAAAAACCACTGAGAGTAATCAAAGAAGATGCACACAGAATCAATCATAAAATTCGTGTTGAAGAAGTACGTCTTGTAGGTGATAATATAGAAGTTGGTGTTTATCCGATAAAAAAGGCTCTACAATTTGCCGAAGAGCAAGAACTTGACCTTGTTGAAATTTCACCTAAAGCAGTGCCTCCTGTTTGTAAAATAATGGATTATAAAAAATTCCTTTATGAGCAGAAGAAGAGAGACAAAGTCTTAAAATCAAAGGCTACTAAGGTGATCATCAAAGAAATTAGATTTGGCCCCAATACAGATGAACATGATTACGAGTTTAAGAAAAAACACGCAGTTAAGTTTTTATCTGAAGGAGCTAAATTAAAAGCTTACGTATTTTTTAAAGGACGTTCTATTATATACAAAGATCAAGGGCAAATTTTGTTACTTAGATTAGCGCAAGAATTAGAAGAATACGGAAAGGTAGAACAAATGCCTAAACTTGAAGGTAAACGAATGATTATGTTTATCGCACCAAAAAAATAAAATATTTCTGGAAACAGAAATTATTTAAAATAATAAGTGAGATTATAAAAACAAGGATACAATGCCTAAAATGAAAACCAAATCTAGTGCAAAAAAGCGTTTTAAGCTTACTGGCACTGGTAAAATCAAAAGAAAGCACGCTTTTAAGAGTCATATTCTGACAAAAAAATCTAAAAAGCGTAAGCTTGCTTTAACGCACTCAACATTAGTGCACAAAAGCGATGAAAATAGTATTAAAGAGCAATTACGTTTAAAGTAATTTACACTTTTTAATCAGGTTAAAATTAATACAAACCAAGGAGTTAGGCTATTTAAAAGAATTCAAGTTTTATGTTTTTTAAATTATTGAATCGCCTACTACTAAAAAATTTAAATTATGCCAAGATCAGTAAATTCTGTTGCAAAAAGAGCTAGAAGAAAAAAAGTTCTTAAGCAAGCTAAAGGTTACTTCGGAAGACGTAAAAACGTTTGGACAGTAGCAAAAAATGCGGTTGATAAAGCGATGCAATATTCGTACAGAGACCGTAGAAATAAAAAGAGAACCTTTCGTGCCTTATGGATCACTCGTATTAATGCAGGTGCCCGTATGTACGGTATGTCTTATTCTCAATTCATGGGTAAAGTAAAAGCTAATAATATCGAGTTAAACCGTAAGGTTCTTGCTGATTTAGCTATGAATAATCCAGAAGCTTTTCAAGCAATTGTTGAAAAAGTAAAGTAATTTTCTCTTTTAGTAATATAATACTCATCTCACTTATAAAAAAAATCTCGCATTTAATGCGAGATTTTTTTATATCTACTTAGTAAAAAACACTTCATCGTAAAAACTACATTTTAACGACTACTAATAAAGATAATCGCTTTTTTTATTATTTTTTAAAAACAATAACCATGGAAAGAAATAGTTATCTACCCATATCTATAAAATTCTTTACTAGTCATAAAACATTATCATAAATTGCAAAAACTCTAGTACGATTCTATGATTAATCGTTTAATTTTGAAACACATTATTATAAATAAAATAGAGTTTACAAAATAACCCTCGTTAGATGATAAAGAAACGGTTTAAAACAATAATTCTCTCTAAAAAAACTACGTTTCAGAGAAATCAAGAAAAACATGAAATTATAGATCTAATTGATTTTTTTATGGAAAAAAGTTAATAGCTCTTCTAATCCATCTAATTTAAAAACCAAAATAAAAATTTTTAAAGCCTCTCCCCTTTCTAAAAGAATCAAAAAACTTACTAAAAATATATTTATCCGTAGAAGAATTTATTACCAGAAAAAGTTTAAACAACGATCATGAAATTATCCGAAGTGTTCTTGATATTTTTATAGAAGAGACTACCAAAGGCTATAGTAAATTAGAAGGAGATTTTAAAGAAAATGATATTGATGAAATAGAAGAAATTTCACAAATAGCACATAATACCATTTGTAGTTTGAATTTATTGGAAAAGAAAATTAATATTTTTTTGTTTCAGTGAAGAAGAAAAGCTTATGCTAGACTCGATCTGGTATTAAGCATAGCAGGGCTACGGTTTATTTTTATTCTGATACTGAGGCGGAAAAAACATTTTATTACGGTAAATTCAAATTATAAATGGTATAAGGTCAAATCTAGTTTTAAAACAATTGGGTTTCAAAAAAGAAGCTTCTGTTTTAGAAAAAATAGAACACCTGGTTAAAAATGAAACAGAATTTAATATCCTATTAAAACATTTTAATAAATTAAATAAACCTTATCCCAAAATCATTCAAGAAGTTAAACAATTCATTAAAGATTTATCTTCTTGAAATATCTAAAAAAGAAAACATCTTTTTTAGATATTAGTATATTTGCTATTATGCAAAACCAGATAAAAAGCTTACAGAATGATAAAATAAAATTTCTCACCCAACTTAAAGAAAAATCAAGAGTTCGTAGGAAAGAAAAACTTTTTATTATTGAAGGCAAACGTGAAATTATTTTAGCTATACAAGGAGGGTATGAGGTAACACAACTATATTATTGTCCTTCTATTATTAATGTTAAAGAAGTTTTATCTATAGTTACAACTTTCAAAAATAAAGTTGAGCTTTTTGAAATTACTATAGAGATATACCAAAAGTTGGCATATAGAGTAACTACAGAAGGAATAATAGCATTGGTTGTTAGTAAAGATACTAGTATCGAAAACTTTGTCTTGCCATCCAAAAACCCACTTATTCTAATAGCTGAAGCTCCAGAAAAACCAGGTAACATAGGTGCGCTACTTCGTACAGCAGATGCTGCTCAATTAGATGCTGTATTGATTGCAGATCCAAAAACCGATATCTATAATCCTAATATTATACGATCTAGCGTAGGGTGTATATTTACTAACAATATAGCTACAGGATCGACTTTTGATATTATAAATTTCTTAAAAAAACAAAAGATACATATTTATGGTGCCGCTTTACAAGCATCTGTAGACTATCATACGCAAGACTATACACAACCTACTGCTATAGTCGTTGGTACAGAAGCCACTGGCTTAAGTAATTCTTTTTTAGAAAACACTACACAAAACATTAAAATACCAATGAGTGGTATTATAGATTCGATGAATGTTTCTGTAGCTGCTGGAATACTCATTTTCGAAGCAAAGCGACAACGTGGTTTCAATAATTAAAAGATAACAATAATATTTGAAATAAATTAAAATTCATTATCTTACGATTTCCTACATCCCCCAAATCTTTAAAACCTTTAAAACTAATGACCCCATATTTCCTGTTTTGTTTATTAATTACCATTATCCTCATTGTATTTTTAATAGATTCATTATTAGATATACTTAATGCTCGACATTATAACAATCAAATTCCTGAAGAACTTATAGATGTTTATCCTAAAGAAGAATATGAAAAATCTATTGCTTATAAGCACGAAAATTTTAAGTTTAAATTAGTTTCTTCTACAATTTCACTTATAATAATGCTCCTATTTTTTTTTCTTGATGGTTTTGCTTGGGTAGATAGTATTTCAAGAAGCTTTTCAGATAATCCAATTATTATTGGTTTAGTTTTTTTTGGAATAATAATGATCGGTAGTGATATTCTCTCTACACCTATCATTTATTATAAAGTTTTTGTCATTGAAGACAAATTTGGGTTTAACAAAACTACGATAAAAACCTTTTTTATTGACAAAATAAAAAGCATCATAATGACAGTTATTGTTGGTGGTGTACTTCTAGCATTAATTTTATGGTTTTATGAAATTACAGGAAAATATTTCTGGATATATGCATGGATATTAGTTTCTATATTTACATTAATAATGAATATGTTTTATGCCAAACTTATTGTTCCTATCTTTAATAAACAAACTCCTTTAGAGCCAGGAGAACTTAGAGACACTATAAAAGCATATTCTAAAAAAGTTGGTTTTCAATTAAAAGATATTTTTGTCATTGATGGTTCTAAAAGAAGTACTAAGGCAAATGCATATTTCTCTGGTTTTGGTAGCGAAAAGAGGATTACTTTATACGACACTTTGATTAAAGATTTAAATAACGAAGAAATAGTAGCTGTACTAGCACATGAAGTAGGACATTATAAGAAAAAACATGTTATTGTTAATTTACTCTTATCAATAGCCGTTACAGGATTAACATTATGGTTTTTATCTCTTTTTATATCTAATCCTCTTCTTTCTGAAGCTCTTGGAGTAAAAATTCCTTCTTTTCATATTGGACTTATTGCGTTTGGAATTTTATATAGTCCGATTTCAGAAGTTACAGGATTAATAGTGAACATGGTATCTAGAGCTTTTGAATATCAAGCAGATAATTATGCCAGAGATACTTATAACAGTGAGGCTTTAATAAATAGTTTAAAAAAATTATCTAAAAATAATTTAAGCAACCTTACACCGCATCCTGCTATGGTATTTATTCATTATTCACACCCAACACTTTTACAAAGAATTAAAAACTTAAGGAAATAAATCCATTACTTAAGTACTTGGTGGTTACATTTCTTAATTGTACTTTTAATTATGAGAAATACTAATACTCGATACTTAATAGGGCTTTATTAAAAAACTTTATGTTATGACTGAGGCTGCTATAGACGAAGAAAATAAAAAAATTGCTAAGCAATATAAAGAACTACTCCGTATAAGCTATAGAGATTTATCTAAAGAAGATAAATCCCTTATACGACAAGCATTTGATATTGCTGTAGATGCACATAAAGATCAACGCCGAAAAAGTGGAGAAGCTTATATTTTTCATCCTATTGCGGTTGCAAAAATCGTTGCTAGCGAAATTGGATTAGATGCCACATCTATAGCTGCTGCATTACTCCATGATGTTGTTGAAGACACCGAGTACACACTGGTAGATATTGAACAAATGTTCGGGGAAACTGTTGCTAGAATTGTAGACGGTTTAACTAAAATTTCTTCTTTAAAAAAGGATAGAGATATATCCTTACAAGCAGAAAATTTTAGAAAAATGCTTCTTACTCTTAATGATGATGTAAGAGTTATTATTATTAAAATAGCAGATCGTTTACATAATATGCAAACTATGGATTCTATGCGTGCTGACAAACAAGTAAAAATCGCATCAGAAACATTATACATATACGCCCCACTAGCACATCGTATAGGTCTATATAATATTAAAACAGAGCTAGAAGACTTAGGACTAAAATATACAGAACCCGAAGTATATAAGGATATTCTAGAAAAAATAAAAGAAAGCAAAGAAGAGCAAGACGACTATATAGAACGCTTTTCAAATAAAATAAAAGAAGGACTCGACAAAGAAAACTTAAATTATCAGATTAAAGGAAGACCAAAATCCATTTTTTCAATACGAAGAAAAATGGTTAAACAAAACATAGCTTTCGATGAAGTATATGACAAATTTGCCGTACGAATAATATACAAATCAGATATTGAAAATGAAAAATTCTTAGCTTGGAAAATATATACTGTAGTAACAGATTACTACAGACCTAATCCTATTAGATTAAGAGACTGGATTTCTCAACCTAAATCTACAGGTTATGAAGCACTACATATAACAGTTATAGGTCCGGATAGTAAATGGGTTGAAGTACAGATTCGAAGCGAACGCATGCACGAAATTGCAGAAAAAGGATATGCCGCTCATTATAAGTACAAAAATAACGAGGAAAAGCAAGATCAAGAAGGTTTAGATGGATGGTTAGATAGATTACAGGAAGCTTTAGAAAACTCTGAAACAAATGCTGTAGATTTTGTAGAAGAGTTTAAGCTTAATCTATACGCTAAAGAAATATTCGTTTTTACCCCAGAAGGAGACCTCAAGTCTTTACCTAAAGGTGCTACTGCCCTTGATTTTGGTTTTAGTGTGCATACTGAAGTTGGTTTAAAAACTCGTGGAGCAAGAGTTAATGGTAAATTAGTACCTTTAAGTCATCTATTAAAAAGTGGAGATCAAGTAGAAATCATCACCTCTTTAAAATCAAAACCATCTTCTAATTGGCTGGATTATGCTACTACAGCAAGAGCTAGATCAAAAATAAAATCAGCTTTACGAGATGAGAAAAAACAAATTGCCGAAGATGGTAAAGCTATCTTAAAGCGTAAACTTCGCTCTCAGAAAATAACAATGAGTGAAAAAGTAGTCAATGAACTCGTTCTTTATTTCAAACTCAAAACAAGTTTAGATCTATTTTACAGAGTAGGAATAGGAACTATCGATAATCAAAAAATCAAAGAGTTCGCTACCACCAGAAGTAATGTTTTTATGAATTTTATTAAAAATAGAATTCGACGGGGTAACGTTAAAGACATAGATAAAGAAGAAATTACATCTAAATATGATCTTCTAGTTTTTGGTAAAGATTCAGAAAAATTAGAATACAAATTATCTAACTGCTGTAACCCTATCCCAGGAGATGATGTTTTTGGATTTATAACGGTCAATGAAGGTATAAAAGTTCATAAAAACGATTGTCCAAATGCTTTACAGCTACAAAGTAATTATGCCTATCGTATTATTTTATCAAAATGGATTGATTCTAGCCAAGAAGAATTCAAGGCTGTCATCAAACTTAATGGAATTGATAATATCGGAGTAGTAAATGAAGTTACTCAAATTATTTCAAATAATATGCATCTTGCCATTTACAATATGAATTTTGATACTAATGATGGTGTTTTTACAGGTAAAATTACTGTAGGAGTTAAAAATAAAAATACTTTAAAGACAGTCATGAAAAACCTTTCTAAGATTAGCGGTATTGACAAAGTTGTTAGAGAATAGAATAATTTTATGAAAAAGTATAAATCATAAACCATTAAAGCTTAATATTAATAACATGTATTTTTAAAACTGCTATTTTTAAAAGGTTAAAATAATCGTTTTAAAATCGCAGCATCCCTAATAAAAAATAATGTAACTTTGCCTTTTTAAACGTATGAGTACTAAAGCAACTACACAGAACGATCAAATTATTGTTAAAAACGTGTTTACCAGCTTCCTAGAAGAAAATGGACACAGAAAGACACCCGAAAGATACGCTATACTTCAAGAAATCTATGAAAGTGATGAACATTTTGATATAGAATCTTTGTATATCAAAATGAAAAATAAAAACTATCGGGTAAGTCGTGCTACACTATATAACACTATAGAATTATTGCTAGATTGTAAATTAGTGAGAAAACACCAATTTGGTCAAAATCAAGCTCAGTACGAAAAATCTTATTTTGATAGACAGCATGATCACCTAATCCTAACAGATACAGGCGATGTATTAGAATTCTGCGATCCTAGAATTCAATCTATAAAGAAAACAATCGAAGAAATTTTTGATGTAGATATTACAAATCATTCTTTGTATTTCTATGGAACTAAAAAGAAATCAACTAATCAAGACAACTAACTAATGGCAGTAAATTTATTACTTGGTCTTCAATGGGGAGACGAAGGTAAAGGAAAAATTGTAGATGTTCTCACAAAAGATTATAATATAATAGCACGATTTCAAGGAGGTCCCAATGCTGGGCACACGCTTGAGTTTGATGGAATAAAACATGTATTACACACTATTCCTAGCGGTATTTTTCATGATAAAGCAATTAATTTGGTTGGAAATGGCGTAGTAATAGATCCTGTTATTTTCAAAAAAGAACTAGATAACCTAGATAGGTTTAATTTAGATTATAAGTCTAAATTATTAATTTCCAGAAAGGCTCATCTAATACTTCCAACACATAGAATATTAGATGCAGCTTCTGAAGCCTCTAAAGGAAAAGCTAAAATCGGATCTACTCTAAAAGGAATTGGCCCTACTTACATGGACAAAACAGGTAGAAACGGTATTCGAGTAGGAGATTTAGAACTTAACGACTGGAAAGACCGTTATCGTTCTTTAGCTAATAAACATGAAGCTATGATTGACTTTTATGACGCTTCAATCGAATATAACCTAGAAGAGTTAGAAAATGAATTTTTTGAAGCTGTAAAAACATTAAAGACATTAACTTTTATTGATAGTGAAGAATATTTACATCAAGCACAAAAAGAAGGTAAAACAATTTTAGCAGAAGGAGCGCAAGGATCTTTATTAGATATAGACTTTGGAACCTACCCTTTCGTAACTTCCTCAAACACAACTGCAGCAGGAGCCTGTACTGGCTTGGGTATCGCTCCAAACAAGATCAAAGATGTTTTTGGTATATTTAAAGCATACACTACGCGAGTTGGCAGTGGACCTTTTCCTACTGAATTATTTGATGAAGATGGGGAAACAATGGGGCGTATAGGCAATGAATTTGGAGCAACAACAGGAAGAGCAAGAAGGTGTGGCTGGTTAGATTTAGTAGCCCTTAAATATGCTGTACAAATAAATGGAGTTACACAATTAATAATGATGAAAGGGGATGTCCTAAGTGGATTTAATACCCTAAAAGTATGTACCGCATATAAATATCAAGGAAAAACAATCACCCACCTACCCTACAATATAGAACCTGAAAATATAACACCTATCTATACTGAAATAAAAGGATGGGCAGAAGACCTCACTGGTATGACAGAAGCTTCTCAATTACCTAAAGAACTAAACGACTATATTTCATTTTTAGAAAAAGAGCTAGAAACACCAATTACAATTGTTTCTGTAGGACCAGATAGAAAACAAACAATACATCGGTAAAAAAAGATTAATATAAAAATGAGGTATTGAAAATTCAATACCTCATTTTTATATTAATTACTAAATGTTGAGGATAACGCTCAAAAGATTGATTTGAAGCTCCGTTATTTAGGATTATATTATTGATCATGTATTCACTGCTAATCCTGTATTTTTGTTTCTTATAGCCAACGTTACTCTTCTAAAACCCTCTACCCCATTTTGTATGCATTGATTAGAAAAAAAACTGTAAAACTATACCTATAATTTTCACTATTTAAAGCTGTTCCTGTAGGATGCTTTAAAACTCTATTTGTTGCATTAGGTAAGTTTGTAGAATTAAACTATCCCATTACAGAAAACCTATCCATTGGATTAAAAATCAATTATATTGCAAAAATAGTTTTGTTCTCATAAATATAATACATGCTAGTAACATCATTTAAATTTACCGTAATAAAATGTTCTTTTTTCGCCTCAGTATCAGAATAAAAATAAACCGTAGCCCTGCTATGCTTAATACCAGATCGAGTCTGGCATAAGCTTTTCTTCTTCACTGAAATAAAAAAATCTTAATTTTCTTTTCTAGTAAATTCAAATTATAAATGGTATAATGTTTTTTGAGTTTCTATTTTATATTCAAAAAAATTCTTTAATTTATTACATAGTTACTTTCCTATATTAGGAAATTCGAAATCAAAAATTATTGATTTCTTACTCAAAAAAAGATATAGAATCATATACCAGTTTAAGGAAAGCTTTATCTAATTAATTAACTAAACCAACTACCTTAGAACAAATCTATAAGACATTAAATCATCGCGAAAAAAATTTAAGAATTAAACTCTCTCTATAATAGATAAAACAGTTAAAGTTATAAAGATGTTGTAGCCTCTTTACTAGGTTTCAATTCTAATATGCGTTCTAACTTTTGAACACCTCTTAATTCATAATGATTAGGGAATGAATCTATTTGCTTAAAACTGTAAATATCATCATCTCCTTTACCTCCTCTTCGATTACTTGCAAAATACCCCGTTCTACTTTTTTCATCAATAATAAAAGTAAAATCATCTTTTGAGCTATTAATTGGTTTTCCTAAGTTGTATACCTCAAAAAAATCATCCTGATACGGCATGACCATAAAAACATCCAACCCACCAAGCCCTTTATGCCCATCACTTGCAAAAAACAGTTTCCCTTGATCACTAACATATGGAAAAGTTTCCCTACCAGAAGTATTTATTTGACTTCCCAAATTTCTAGGCTCTCCAAAACTTCCATCTCTGTTTATCTCTACAACATATAAATCCGACTTACCAATACTACCTGGCATATCGCTAGCAAAATATAAAAATTTTCCGTCTGGAGACAAAGCAGGGTGTGCTATTGAATACTCATCACTATTAAAAGGCAATTCTTCTATATCATCCCATTTTCCATTTATATAACTTGCCTTATATATTTTTAACAAAACAACACCATTAATACTGGTTATAGATTTATTTTTAGAATAATTATTTCGAGTAAAATAAACTGTTTCCCCATCTTTACTGAAAGTCGCCGAAGATTCATGGAATTTAGTATTTATATTTCCTTTTAACCTTAAAACATCATTTTTATTAGAAATATTGGCAATAGAAATAGAATACAAATCTAAGAAAGGTTGATTATTAGATTCATCAACTATGTTTAAAAAATTATTAGTATTTCGGGAAGAAGCAAACACCAACTCTCCATTAAAAAAACTAGGAGCATAATCAGAATATTTAGAGTTAATCGACAGTTTATTCACAACAAACTTATCCACTAATTGCTTTGCTCTTTTATCAATACTTCTTTGTTCTTCTAAATTCTTAACTGATTTGAGCGTTTTTTTTTCTTTATCAAACTCCCATATTACATCTATAAAACCACCATCTTTAAAATTCTCATTTGTTCTTTTAAACTGTTTTCCTTGAGAAAATACAGTACCCCAAAAAAACAAAAAAAATAGAGCCCCATAGTTTTGATTTAAAACCATCTATTCTTTTTTATCCTGTTTTACCACAAAACCACCTCTTATTAAAAAAACAGAGGCTATACTATCCCCATAGCGTACATTGTAGTTCTTTATTATTTTCGCGATGCAATTTACTGATACTTAAGTAGATCAAATGTTAAATAATTTCCAATTTTTCAATTAGTTTTCAACTAATGGATTTCTCTAATTTACCTGAACATCTTAACTCTTTTTTATTGTTTTATTATAGTTATTAACAAAAAAGCAAGCTTGTTTTTTGTTAATTACATGATTAAATGTAACATAAAGAAACACTCTTGGTTATTAAATAAAAATAACAAAGTTTTATTTTATCTCACTAGCTACAATCATTAGATACAATTTTCGTTATTTTGCATACAAATTTAAAACACTTGAAAAACAAATTCTTCTATATAACACTTACTATTTTGTTTTCTGCGGTAGCTTTTTCGCAAGAAGGTAAACAAATAAAAGTTCAGTCTGATCGAACAATAAAAGATCAAAACAGATTTCCTGGAGCTACCATTTTAGCAAAGGTAGACAAACAAGTATACATGCAACATGAAGGTATCGAAATATGGTGTGATCAAGCGGTTCACTATGGGGAAGATAAATTTGTTAAAGCTTTAGGTAATGTAATTATAAAGCAAGGAGACACCCTTACTATGACTAGTAAATATGCCGAATATAATGGCAATACACAATTCGCCTATGCTAGAGACAATGTATTTATGGAAACTCCTTCAAATACATTAAGTACCGACACCTTATTCTTCGATCGGCTTAAACAACAAGCCTATTATCGTAGTGGTGGAACGGTAAAAGATTCGTCAAACATCTTGACTAGTATGATTGGTCGTTATTTTATGGATAGAAAACAATATTCATTTAATACAAAAGTAAAAATTGTAAATCCCGAGAACACCATAGACTCAGACCGATTAGACTATTACACAGATGATGGTCATGCTTACCTCTACGGCCCTTCTACAGTAAAAGGAAAAGAAAGCACACTGTATTGTGAACGTGGTTTTTATGATACTAAAGTCAAAACAGGGTATGCTATAAAAAATGCAAGAATAGATTATGATAAACGTACCGTTTTTGGAGACAGCATCTTTTACAATAGTGCTGCTCGCTTCGCTTCTGCCACCAACAACATAAGAGTTTTGGATACTGCAAACAACTCTGTAATCACAGGGCATTATGCCGAGGTTTTCAAAGAAAAAGACTCTGTTTTTATCACTAAAAGGGCTCTTGCTGCTACTTTACAAGAAAAAGATTCCATTTTTATCCATAGTGACACCCTTATGGTAACAGGAAAACCAGAACGTAGGATAATGAATGGCTTTTATGATGTAAGGATTTATAAGAGCAACATGAGTGGTAAAAGTGATTCTATAAATGTAGATCAAACTACAGGATACACTAAAATGATTGGCCGCCCTATTATCTGGACACAAAGAAATCAAATGACCGGAGACACGATTAAGATTATCTCTGATACTAAAACAGACAAATTAGATTCTCTTATTGTATATCAAAATGCTTTTCTTGCTCAAGAAGACACTTTAAAAGCTGGATTTAACCAAGTTAAAGGACAGTCTCTCTATGGCTTATTTAAAGATAATGAAATCTACCAAGTAGATATAGATAAAAATACCGAAACTATATTTTTTCAAAGAGAAAGTGAAGGAGAATTAAAGCTTATTGGAATTAACAAAGTCCTTTCTAGTTCTATTAGATTACTACTTAATAATCGAGAAATAGAAGAAGTCTATTATTATCAAAATGTAGATGGCACATTATATCGTGAAATAGATTTGCCTGAAAACGCAAGAGAACTTTCTGGTTTTAATTGGCGAGGAGATGAACGTATAAATAGCAAATCCGATCTTTTTAGAGGAGAATCCCCTCCTAAACTCACTAAAATCAAAGGAATACCTTTACCCAAAGTTGAAGCTGACTTTTTTGATAAAGAAACAGTAAAACGCATAGAGGAAAACAAATCTGAAGGTTCCAGATTATTAGAACAAGAGCTAAAAGATGCAGAATTAAAAGAGACTAATGAACAGTTAAATTCTAAACCTACTGTAAAAGAAAACAATAAAGATTCATCAACAGAACTAAATCCTAATCCTTCTTCTAAAAAGAAAGATAACAAACCAGATAGCTCTTTTCAAAAGACGAAAGAAAAATCTAAAGACAATCATGGCTCAGACCAAGAGTATTAAATCGTATTTTTACTTAATCGTAAGGAAATAATTTATTATTTATATCATAAATAAATTAAGTTTGAAACAGGATTTTTTCAAATATCAGGCGCAAACCACTCCTCACCCATTAGCAATGGAAATTTCTCATGCTAATGGCAGTTATATCTATACCACCGATGGTAAAAAGCATCTAGATTTTGTTGCGGGGGTATCTGCTTGCAGTTTAGGACACAGGCATCCTAGAGTAGTACAAGCAATTAAAGGACAATTAGACAAGTATTTACATGTAATGGTATATGGAGAGTACATACAAAGTCCTGCAGTAGAGCTTTCTAAGCTTTTAGCATCTCATCTTCCAGATCCTTTAGAAAAGACATATTTAACCAATTCTGGAACAGAAGCTATAGAGGGATCTTTAAAATTAGCAAGAAGAGTTACAGGTCGCAGTCAAATCATTTCTGCAAAATTAGCATACCATGGTAATACCATGGGGTCTATGAGTGTGATGGGTTATGAAGAACGTAAACAAGCATTCCGGCCTTTAATACCCGATATAACTTTTATTACTTTTAATGAGGATGAAGATATTAAATATATCACCAATAAAACTGCTGGTGTTATTTTAGAAACAATACAAGGAGGAGCTGGCTTTATTGAACCTAAAAAAGAATATTTAAAAAAAGTAAAGAAAAGATGTGAAGAAGTCGGAGCCCTTTTAATACTTGATGAAATACAACCAGGTTTTGGCAGAACAGGCAAATTATTTGGTTTTCAGAATTACGATATTATTCCAGATATTATTGCAATGGGTAAAGGAATGGGTGGAGGCCTTCCTATTGGTGCCTTTACAGCATCTTCTGCCATAATGGACAAACTTCAAGATAACCCAAAACTAGGTCACATAACCACCTTTGGAGGAAACCCAGTAATTGCAGCTGCCGCTTTGGCAACATTACAAGAACTTACAGAAAGTGACTTAATGGCAGCTACACTAGAAAAAGAAAAACTATTTAGATCTTTATTAATTCACCCTTTGATTAAAGAAATAAGAGGCTTAGGCTTAATGCTTGCTTTTATAACACCTTCTGCAGAGATCACAAATCAAATTATTTTAAAATGTAAAAATAAAGGATTGATTCTTTTCTGGTTGCTTTTTGAACCTCTTGCAGTACGTATAACTCCTCCTCTCACTATATCAAAAAAAGAAATAGAAGAAGGTTGTCAAATTATTCTTGAGGTTTTAAACGAAATTCTAAACATCAAAAAATAGATCAAAACAATAAAGTTTGGTTTAAAAGACGTATATTTAATACATTATCTTTTCTATTCTTAATTGTACTCTGGGCTTTTTTAAAATTAAACTTTAAACCATTACTAAATATAATGGTACATATTTTGTTAATTAGTTTGTTAAAAACAATTGATTTTTGAAGTTTAACTATTCAATTTCATTTGTAATTTTAAAACTGAGGAAATCAATAATGCAGAATATAAATTAAGTCATTAAATACTCATATTTGTTGGAAAAACAAAAAGATTGTTTATAGTACTTTTAATTTATTAAGCATCTTTAATCAACGTGTATGAAATTTAACCACGAAGAAGAAGACAACAATATCTCTATTACTCGATATGAGTCTATGCTGAGATCTAATGATCTTAAGTTTTTTGATTCAGATGAGTTTGAATCTATTATTCATCACTATCTGGAAAATGGAAAAATTGCTAAAGCAAAAAAAGCAATTTCTCTTGGTCTTTCCCAACACCCATCTTCTGTAAATCTTAAACTTCTACAAGTCGAAGTCCTTGTTTTTGAAAACCGTTTAGAAAAAGCAAATAATCTTTTATCACAATTGTATGCTTTAGAACCAGAAAATGAAGAAATATATATTCAAAAAGCTAATATTCTTTCCAAACAAAATAATCATATAAAGGCAATAGAGCTATTAAATATGGCTCTTGGTTACACAGATGATTCAGCAGATGTTTATTCTCTTATAGGAATGGAGTACCTCTTTATGGATGATTTTGAAAATGCAAAGACCAATTTCATGAAATGCCTTGAAGCTGATGATCAGGATTACTCTGCTTTATATAATATAATATATTGTTTTGATTTTCTAGAGCAGCATGAAGAAGCCATAGAATACTTAAATATGTTTTTAAATAAAAATCCATATTGCGAAGTCGCTTGGCATCAAGTTGGAAAACAATATTTTGACTTAAAAGAATACGAAAAAGCACTAGCAGCGTTTGATTTTGCTATCATAAGTGATGACTATTTTATTGGTGCATATCTAGAAAAAGGTAAGGTATTAGAAAAGCTAAAAAAGTATAATGAGGCTATCGAAAACTATAGAATAACCTTAGAGTTAGATGACCCTACTTCTTTTGCTTTATTAAGAATAGGAAAATGTCATGAAAAACTAGGTAATGATGAGTTAGCAATTCAACATTTTTCTAAAACAGTCCATGAAGACCCTTTATTAGACAAAGGATGGATAGCGATTACTGATTTTTATTTACGAAAACGTGACTATCAAAAAGCTCTTTATTATACCAATAAAGCTATAAATATAGATAGTGAAAATGTTTTATACTGGAAACGGTATGCCAAAATAAATAATCATCTTTCTTTTTTTGAAGAAGCAGAAAGAGGATACCGAAAAGCATTAGAGTTAGGTAATTATGAAATAGAAACTTGGTTAAATCGTTCTGATACACTTAGACACCTAGGAGAATCAGATACCTCCATTCAAAATTTACATCAAGCTGTAGAATTTTATCCGGATAATGCAGAAGTGCATTTTAGACTTGCTGGTTTATACTATGAAATACAAGATTATGAAAAAGGAGAATATCATATTAGAAAAGCTTTAGATCTTGATTATGAATATCATATTATTCTAGAAGAGCTTTTTGATAAAATCTTTAATCTAACCCTTGTTAAAAATATTATTTCTGAATACAAATAATTCTAGAAAAGACTTTTTTTTTCTAATAGAATAGATGCAAAAATCCATACATTTGTTTTGAACAAAAACATCTAAATCAATACGGATGCGTAGAAATTTCAGAGATTACCTTACTATTGCTATAAAAGGATTAGCAATGGGCGCAGCAGATGTCGTTCCTGGGGTTTCAGGAGGAACAATAGCTTTCATATCAGGTATTTATGAAGAATTAATCAAAACTATCAATGACCTAAATACCTCCTTTTTTTCTGTATGGAAAAAAGAAGGGTTTTTATCTTCATGGAAAAAATACAATCTTTCTTTTTTAACTGCTCTTTTTTTAGGAATTGCTACAAGTATTCTTTCTCTTGCCAAACTTATAAAATGGCTTCTACATAATGAACCTTTATTATTATGGGCTTTCTTTTTTGGGTTAGTTCTTGCTAGTATCGTTCACATTGCGAAACAAATTACCACCTGGAAACCAAAAGTGTTTCTAGGAATTTTTCTAGCAGCTATATTATCTTATTTTATAACAATAGCAGAACCTCTAGCATCTCCTGATAGTAATTGGTATCTTTTATTTTGCGGTTTTATAGCAATTATTGCAATGATACTTCCTGGGGTTTCTGGTGCTTTTATACTATTACTCTTAGGAGCTTATCAAACATTTATTAATACTCTTAATCAATTGCGTGATGGGTTAATACATATGAATCTTGAACTTTTGTGGCAAGCACTATCTAAGATCTTAATTATTGCTATAGGTGCTATATTAGGACTAAAACTATTTTCTAAAGTATTAAACTGGATGTTCAAGCATCACAAAAACATGACTTTAGCTATACTTACAGGATTCATGATAGGTTCTCTTAATAAATTATGGCCATGGAAAAAAGTAATCTCCTGGAGAACAAATTCTGAAGGAACAGAAGTTCCTTTTATAGAAAAAAGCATTTTACCCTCACAATTTGAAGGAGATCCAAGAATAATATGGGTATTGTTTTTTATTACTATAGGTTTTTTATTAATCTTAATATTAGAGCGACTTTCTATCAAAAAAGAAGACTAATCAATGCAACAAAGTACCCGAACTTTTACAGATAGATTTTTTCTTGTCATCAAAGGTCTTGCAATGGGTGCTGCAAATAAGGTTCCAGGAGTTTCTGGAGGAGTGGTTGCATTTGTTGCTGGGTTTTATGAAGAATTTATTGCTTCTCTCCAAAGAATAAATTTTAAAGCTTTTAAACTTTTTATAAATTTTAGATTCAAAAGCTTTTGGAAATATATTAACGGAAAATTTCTTTCACTATTAATTCTAGGAATGCTAATTAGCTATTTTAGTGTTTCTAAAATTTTAGATTACCTAATTATTCATTATGAACTATATGTTTGGTCTGCCTTTTTTGGTATGATCATAGGATCAATCTACTATATCTTAAAAGGTTTTGATGATTGGAGTAAAAGGAATATATGCCTTATTTTTATAGGCATAACTGTCGGAATAAGTATTAGCTTATTAGATCCTGCTAAAGAAAATGACAATCTCTGGTTTGTATTTATTTGCGGTATAATTGGAGTTTCAGGAATGACCTTACCTGGTTTATCTGGTTCTTTCATATTGATATTATTAGGTAATTATGTGCTTTTATTAGTAGACTCTGTAAATGCTCTATATGATACCATAGCGAACATTATTCAATGGGATTTTTCGTTTATAGAAGACCCAAAAAGAATACGTTTACTACAAGTACTCACAGTCTTTAGCATTGGATCTTTAACGGGTTTAGTTACATTATCTCATTTTTTGGGCTACGTTTTAAAACATTTTAAAAACGCAACCTTTGCAGCTATTATCGGTTTTATAGCTGGTTCTTTGGGTGTTGTTTGGCCTTGGAAAAACAAAGTTTATAAAACAGATATTCTTGGCAACACCAAGTTAGACGCACTAGGCAATCCAATTCTGGATAATTACGATCGTTATTTTCCTGACTTCACTACTACAGAAACTTACATAGGCATATTTTATATCCTTACAGGAATTGGTGTAGTTTTATGGTTAGAATGGTATGGTAAACGATTGACAAAAACTTAAAAATGAAAAAAACATACGGGTTATTAGGTAAAAATATTGGTTACTCTTTTTCAAAAAGTTTTTTTTCTGAAAAATTTGAAAATGAAAGTTTAAATTGTGAATATATAAACTTCGATATTACAGAGATAAAAGATATAGTTGACATAATAAAAAATCCGCAAGTACAAGGCTTAAATGTAACTATCCCATATAAAGAAGAAATAATTTCTTATTTGGATGATCTTGATCCAATTGCTAAAGAAATAGGAGCTGTAAATGTTATTAAATTTAGCAAAGATCAAAAAATAAAAGGATACAACAGTGATTACTATGGCTTTACAGAATCTTTAAAACCATTATTAAATAAAAAAATAAAAAAAGCACTAATATTAGGAACTGGAGGAGCTTCAAAAGCAATTTCTTATGCTCTAAACCAATTAAATATAGAACATACATTTGTATCTCGTAATCCAGATTTTAATGAACTTAGCTATTCGGATCTTGATGAAGATATAATGAGTTCGTATACATTAATTATTAATTGCACACCTTTGGGGACGTATCCAAATGTCCAAAACTACCCAGATATACCTTATGAATATGTTACGAAAAATCATGTTTTATATGATTTAATATATAATCCAAAAGAAACTGCATTTATGAGTAAAGGCAAAGAAAAAGACGCTAAAGTATCTAATGGATTACAAATGTTAATCCTACAAGCTAAAAAAGCTTGGGAGATATGGAATAATTAACAAGGATATTTTAGTTTTGAAATAAATTTCTTACAATAAATAATCTATATACTCTTAAAACTCTTCAATAACTTTGAGGTTTTCTAATATGTTAGTATCTTAGTCAGGCATTTAGTCTAGATAAACAAAAAAGCGCATACGATGTCCACACGTGATAACCTGCCAAAGGCAGATGGAAACAAAGATAATAAAACCGAAATTTTAGATATTAACTCTGAGACAGAAAACTTAGAGTCATCTGCACCAGAGATCACTAAAAAATCTGATGAAATATCTATAGAACAAACTGACGAAAAAAATCTTTCTGAAGAGCCTACTAATATCGATAACTCAAAAATTACCGATGTTGTAGAAAATAATTCTGTTTCTATTAATGATGGTAATACTGTCTCCGATAAAAAGGAATCAAGTACAGATAGTACTCTAAAAAAAGAGGATCAAATTCAAGATCAAATGGATGAGGCTGTTGCAGAGGATAGTGAAGATGAAAGTACGATGGAGCGCCATAATATCGAGAAGAAGGATTATCACGCTATGAATAAGGAAGAATTGATCAAAGAACTTAAAGAATTGATCAAGAATGAAAAAATTCAGGCCATTAGAGAGCATGTTGAAGAGATTAAAAATGAGTTCAATGAAAAATTTAATGAAGAAGTTGAGCAAAAGAAGGATGAATTTTTAAACGAAGGTGGTGATATTATTGATTTTTACTACTCTACACCTATAAAGAAAGAATTCAATTCTGTTTATTTTGATTATAAAGAAAAAAGAAATGCATATTATCAAAATTTAAAAAAGGATCTTCAAGAAAATTTAAAAAGACGATTAGAACTTATAGAAGAGTTAAAAGGACTACTTAATGTAGACGAAAATATAAATACTACCTATAATCATTTTAAAGACATTCAAGAAAGATGGCGTAATGCAGGAGCTATTCCTAGAGATAAATACAATACTGTATGGAATACGTATCACCATCACACAGAGAATTTTTATGATTTTTTACACCTAAATAGAGAGTTTAGAGATTTAGATTTCAAACACAACCTGGAACAAAAACTAAAAATTATAGAACGTGCTACAGAATTAGCACAAGAAACAGATGTTAACAGGTCTTTTAGAGAGTTGCAATTACTCCATAAAATGTGGAAAGAAGATCTAGGACCTGTTGAAAAAGAATACAGAGAACCTATATGGGAAAAATTTAGTGCATTAACTAGGCAAATTCATGAAAATCGCCAAAATCATTTTAAAGACTTAGATAAAGTTTTCGAAAAAAATCTTGAAGTTAAACAAGAGATCATCGCTAAAATTACTCAAGTTGCTTCTAGTAACGCAAAGAATCATAGTGGTTGGCAACAAAAGATAAAAGAAATAGAAGTTCTTAGAGATGCTTTTTTTAATGCAGGAAAAGTACCTTCTAATGTAAACGAACAAACATGGAGTGAATTTAAAACAGCTGTAAGAGAATTTAATCGTAATAAGAATTCTTTCTATAAAGGACTTAAAAAAGATCAATTCGATAACCTTAACAAAAAGATAGAATTAATTCAAATTGCAGAAGATAATAAGAACAGTGATGATTTTACTACTGTTACTCCTCTTATGAAAAAAATTCAATCAGATTGGAAGAAAATTGGTCATGTACCTAGAAAAGACAGTGATAAAATCTGGAAACGATTTAAAGACGCTTGCAACTTTTATTTTGATAGAGTTCATGCAGAAAAAAATGAGCTTAATAAAGAAGAAGAAGCTTCATTAGATAAAAAACAAGCACATATAGAAAAACTTAAAGAGCTAAAACTATCTGGTGATCCAAAAAATGATCTTGCTACTATAAAAGAAAATATTGTCGTTTGGAAAACATTAGGAAGAGTGCCATATAAAGGCAAAAGCATTGAAGATACTTATAACAACATACTAGATGGTTTTTTTAAAGAACTTAACCTAAGTCGTAAAGAAACAGAACTGATCAAATATGAAAATAAATTAAACACTCTGTCTAGCCAAACAGATGATCGCGCACTTAAGAATGAACAAAACTTTATTCGTAAAAAAATTGATGAAGTACATGCTGAAATACGACAGTTAGAAAACAATCTTCAGTTTTTTAAACATGCTAAAGACGATAACCCTTTGGTAAGGGATGTACAAAAAAATATTCAAAAACACCGTGATAACCTTGAGGTTTGGAAGGCTAAATTGAAAAAAATAAAACAATTATAATCTATTTTTGATTTATATAATACTTCTATAATTCAGAAGCAATTATAATACATTTTTAATTTTTATATTATAACTATATATAAAAAAAGTGTTTTATAGAAACCTAATGCTATCTGCTACCCTAAAAACTGACCTAAGAATAATTGTTATGTTTTTAGTAAACGTTATAGGCAGAAAACATAAAATTTTCAAAGATCAAGATTGTCACATAACAATCAGACCTTAGAGCATCTACCTTTGATGTGACGCTTTATTTAAGTCCATAAATCTATTCGTTTATCATCTTTCTATACTCTATGGAATTTTCTTACATAAACTCTCTACCAAGGTATTATCAGGCCTGAACCAAGCATTGTCTACCATTCTGGTTTGCCCCATAAAAGCTATCAAATGGATGATGTGAATTACCTCTTTTTTATTGGGATTACACCCTTTAGCACCACTTTGTTGTTCCCCAAATCTGGTAATGACAATACTATCAAGGTATAATAGTGATATTGACAACTTCCTATCTGATCTAAAAAACCAATGTTGCCATTGTGGAAAAACATCCGCACGTTATGAGCTTGGGAAAACTTTGCAAAAGAAAATAAACATACCCCTTATCAGAACCAATCTACAAAAAACAAATCTCATACCTATTAGAGTGTCTAGCAACAACGAAACATTATTACTTTTATAAATATGGGCGCTTAAGTTAACGCTAAAGATTACTGTTTTTTTTAATACGATGCAAGCCTCGGAGTATTAAACCCTAATAGAATAAAAACAAAATTACCCATTAGAAAAATTTTTCTAATGGGTAATTTTTATTAAAACTGAACAAAACCTAACTAGATAACTTTAAATTAGTATCCTGGATTTTGTTGCCCAGCAACTGTTGGGTTTGCATTAATCTCTGCAGTTGGAATAGGAAATTGGAATCTGAAATCACCTGCAGCAAGAATTGGAGCTACAGGAGTAGTTCCTGTACCATCAATAAGATCTCCACGAGTTGGATTACGCTCTATACTTTCTCCTCTTCTTTTTATATCAAAGAATCTATGACCTTCACAAGCTAATTCAACTCTTCTTTCAAATTGAATAGCATCTTCCAAAGCAGTACCTGTTTCTGTTCCTGCTACAAAAGAACTGTATCTTTCTTGTCTTAACAAATTTAGAGTAGTTAAAGCAGCTCCTTCTTGTCCTAATTCAAATTGTGCTTCTGCTTTATTTAAAAGCACTTCTGCTGCACGTAAAACCTTCACATCAACTTTTCCGTTTACTTGACCAGGTTCTCCTAAAAACTTTTTAATTGCGTTATAGTCATTCCCTTTATTTGTACCAACAAATTGTAAAACATCTTTTCTAGCATCATTAGCATCAATACTATTAAAGAAATCAAAATCAAGCACATACTCCGAAGTTGTAATCCCACGTGAAGATTGACTATAAAGAACACCTACACTATTACCTCTTGCTTCTGAAGAAGTATTAATAGAAAGCTCTATAATAACTCCTGCATTAGTTACATCTGTATATACATCAGGAAGTTCAGAAGCTGTAGCCAATCCTGCAGTTACTTTATTAGCTGCATCTATAGATTTTTGATATTCTCCATTATACAGATAAACTCTTGATAACAAGGCATATACTCCATTTTTATTTAATCTACCTTCTATATTATCTTTATCAATTAATAAAGCTGCACGCTCTAAATCATCAATAATCTCCAAGTAGTTTGATGCTATAGTTTCTCTTGCTGGTTGAGCATAAGGATCCCCAGAGTCACCATCTTCTACCTTAATATATGTTACACCTAATGCACTATTTGCATCAGAACTTTGCGTAGGAATTGGTCCATAAATTCTTGCTAGATCAAAATGAGCCCAAGCTCTTGCTGCTAATGCTTGACCAAGAATATTATCTTGTTGAGATTCTCCATCTATATTATCAATTTGTCCTATAATTAAATTAGCTCCATTAATAGCTTCATAAGCTTCACTATAATATAAAGGAATAGCACCTAAAGTACTCGCTACATATCTTAAATCATGATAATCATCATTAGAGTTTCTACCAGTCTGAGCTTGTATAACGTTATCTGAGATAATATCAGGAATACCCTGTAAGCCTGAGTCAGGATTTGAGTAATACAACCATAACTGTCTGTAAACACCATCTACTCCTATTTGAAAAGTCTCTGGAGTATTAAAAAAGGTCTGTGGACTACCTTCTGTAAAAGGCTGTAAATCATTTAATTCATCATCACAAGCTAAAAAACCTAGCGAAAAGAATAAAATAATTACTATGTAAATTTTATTGTTCATGTCTTTTTTTTATTTTAAATTAAAATCCTACTTCAATTCCAAAAGTATAAGATCTAGTTTGTGGGTAGCTAAATAAACTAAACTCTCCTGGCACGAAACCTGGATCTCCTTGCTCTCCACTTTCTGCAGAACCTATACCTATTTCTGGATCACCTTGATAATCTGTTAATGTCCAAATATTTTGACCAGTAACAAAAAGTCTTAGAGATTCTAACTTTATAGCGTCTAAGAATTTTCTAGGCATATTATAATCAAAAGTTAATGTTCTTAATCTAATAAAATCACCTTTTTCTAAAAATCTTGTAGTTGCTGCTTGATCTGCAGTATCTTGAAATCTAGGGCTAGGTAAAACACCTGTATCTCCTGGTTGTTTCCAATAATTAAAAGCACTAGTGTATAAATTTGAATCAATATTACCTATAGCTTCACCTGCTGCTCTTTGTCTATTTAGAATATAATTACCGCTTCTGTATACAAAATCTCCTCTTAAACCAAATCCTTTGTACTTTACAGAAGTATAAAAACCTCCTTCTACATCAGCTATTGGCGATTTTCCTTCTTGAATTTTTTGGAAACTATCACTATAAGTTTCTGTAATATTACCATCTAAATCTACATATTGAGGCGCTCCATTATCTGGATTTACTCCTGCATATTCTACTAGATAGAAAGAATTGATTTCCTGACCTTCACGGAGAATAATATTTCCAAATGTTCCTCTTACTATATCTTGTCCATTTATTAATTTCTTAACTTCGGTATCTAACAAGGTAATATTACCTCCAAGAGATAAACGAAAATCTTCTGTTCTTATAACATCTGCATTTAAAGAAATCTCTACTCCTCTATTTTCTACTTCTCCAATATTTTGAAAAATAGCATTATCTTCATCTCCTGCTGTATAAGAGATAGGTCTATTAAGAAGAAGATCTTTTGAATTCTTTTTAAAATAATCTACAACTCCACTAAGTCTATTATTAAAGAAAGCAAACTCTACACCAATATCTAAAATTGCTTGAGACTCCCATTGAATCAATGGATTTGGTGCATTTAAAGAAGAACCTGTGGTTCTACCATTATAAGTAGAATTAAATCCTAACAATTCTACGAATTGAAAATCTGGTATATTCTGATTACCTGATGTTCCATAAGATGCACGAAGTTTTAAATCGCTAAAAAATGAATCATCCATAAAGCTTTCTTTAGCTATATTCCAAGCTAAACTACCACTTGCGAACGTACCATATTTATTTTCAGGTCCAAACTTAGTAGAACCATCTCGTCTTATAGAAGCGGAAGCAATATATTTTCCATCATAATCGTAATCAAGGAATAATGCTTGAGAAAATAAAATTCTTCTATCCTCATCAGAACCAGCATTAGTAGCTTCTGCAGAGACATCTAAGTATGGTATTTCTGCTGAAGGAAAACCTCTAGCATCAGCAAATAAATCAGTTCGTATATTTTCATTATATTCTAAAAGAAAACTAGCTGATAAATTATGTACATCATTAAAAGTATCATTATAACTAAATAAATTAGATACATTATACTCAAAATCTAAGGCATAATTTTCTGTTTGAGTCCCTGGAAAATTTTTATCTCCAACAAACCCGTCTAAAACACCTCCTTGAAGAGATCTACTTGTTCTATTGAAACGGTTACTTACAAGACCTATCGCAAAACGATTTGAGAATTTATCTGATAAAGTTATATTCGCTGCAACATTACCAATAACTAAAAGGTTACGGCTACTTTCTTGTTCTGTTAACAAAGCTCTTGCTATTGGAAAAGAAGTTGACGTTGGATTAAATACAGGGTTTCCTTTTGTATCCAATAATACATTACCTTGTGCATCTCTCGAAAAAAGAGGCTCATAAGGGTTATAAGAATAAAGAGCTCTAAATGGATTCTGCACATTGTTTCTATCCCTAGGAAGATCCGTAGCACTTCTAGCATAAGAAACGTTAGCATCTATACCTAGCCAATCTTTTGCTTGATAAGAAGTATTTAATCTAGCTGTAATTCTTTCAAAACCATCTATTCTATCTATTACACCAGTGTTTTTATCATATCCTAAAGATAAAAAATAAGACAAACGCTCATCAGCACCTGATATAGACAATGAATTAGATTGAATCACCGAAGTTCTTAAAAGTTCCTCTTCCCAATTTGTATCCAAACCTATAAGTGTTTGTAACTCTTCAGGAGTTGAAACTGCTCCAGGAAGTTTTGTGGCAGCTCCAATCCCTAATCCTGCATATTGACGCTCTATCTCTAATTTTTGAGAAGCATTCATTAAATCAAAAGAATCTGGAATACGCTCACCAAAACCATATGAAGAAATGAATCTAATTTTAGCATCTCCTCGTTTTCCTTTCTTTGTTGTTATCAAGATAACACCGTTTGCTCCTCTAGATCCATATTTAGAAGCTGAAGCAGCATCTTTAAGGACAGACATAGATTCAATATCATTAGGATTTAAACCTGCTAATGGATTGAAATTATTGTTTGCTGTATTATCCGTAATAGGAATAGGAACACCATCTATAACGTAAAGAGGAGTTGTACTTGCATTTAAAGAACCAACACCACGTATTTGAACAAATGCCGTATTACCTGGTCTTCCATTAGAAGCTGTAACTTGTACCCCTGCAGCCTGACCCTGAAGTATATTATCAATACTAGTAGAAGGGACAAAATCCTGTAGATCTTGTGATCCTACAGTGGATATAGCAGAAGTTATGTTTGACCTCTTGGAAACTCCATAAGCAGTAACAACAACCTCTTCTAATTCTGAGGAAGAAGCTATCAATTTAACATTAACTGCTGTATTGTCTCCTACAACAATTTTTTTAGTTTCAAAACCGACATAACTAAAAGAAATTACTGCACCTCGACTAGCAGATATAGTGTATACCCCATCAAAATCAGTTTGGGTTCCTCTATTTGTATTTTCGATAAGGACGTTAACGCCAGGAAGCGGTAAGCCTTTATCATCTGAAACGGTTCCTGATATACTGTTTTCTTGAGCAAACGACATACTGCAAGTAAAGAAAAACAACATTAAGAACTTGTAATAATGTACTTTCATAGATTAAAGTTTTCAAAAATTATATTTAACATAGTTACTAGTGTAATCATGGTAGGAAGGTAAGAATATTTTGATGGCTAACTCAATTTTACTTTCATAAAACTTCGAACAAAGTTTAAATGGATTATAGTAAAAAAACTTACCTTCCCTTTATATGATTATAAAGACAAATAAAAACGTGAACCGATAAAAAACAGGTAATCCCTATAATATCTTACCTTTCCCGAAGAATATTTACCTTTTAATGTCCTAAGATAAACTTTTATGAAACAATATACAAACCTATAATTCCATAAAGCACCTACAAAAATTACTACAGCATTAAATTAACTCTAAAAACCTATTCATTCTTCCCCCTATAAGCCACTCTTCTTTACAAATCCTAACTTATCTTAATCTCTAATCACAAAAAATAAAATATAAAAAATGACTTATAGTCTTTAATATCTAATAAAAATCTAAATCTTATCTAAAAATGAAACACCTGAGCTGGGTTTACAGTCATTCATGTTATTTGCTTTTTAAATTCTAAATCTATTAAATACAAATATATGAGGAAGCTTATTGCATTATTTTGAAGAAATGGAAATAGTAAAAAACCTAAATGCACAAACTATTTTATCTTGATAAGTCTATCTGAATAAACAAATCAACTGTTTCCGAATATTACTTTTTTTTTAATACAATAGTCTTTCTTGGTAGATATAAAAAAGAAATGATGATTTTAACAAAAGAAAACTAAGGATGTTTTATTGTTTTCTAAAAAACTTATTTTATAACATTAAAATAAAAACTTTCATTACAAAACAAATAGTTTCATGTATTCTGAAGGAGTAATCTGATTATACTTTTTGAATGATTTATTAAATGTTACTTTATTATTAAAACCTACTTCATATGCTATATCTATTATAGCATAATCTTTATATTTTTTATTTTTCAAAAGCTCCTTTGCTTCCTCTATCCTATATTTATTAATCAATTCAAAAAAATTCAACCCGAAATGTTCATTAACAATCTGTGAAGCATTATGCCTTGTAGTATTTAATGATTCAGAAAGTTTTTGAAGTGTTATATCATTTTGCTTATAAATTTTTTCTTCGTCTAACAAATACAATAGTTTTGATTTAAGCTCCATAGACAAACTTGATGTAAGCCCTGATTTTTCATATTTACTGTTATTTCTTTTTACAATCCCTTTACTAGCTATCACTTTGACTTTCTCAAATAGAGACGGCCTTACAAATGCAGAATAACTAACATACAACACTATAAACGCTGTAGAAGATATTTGTAAATAAAAAGCATAATCACTAAAAACATATTGTTTAATCGAAATCACGTACATCGCGTACACCACTACATATATTAAGCAAAAAATAATTATTCTTGTTTGCCAATTATTCATTAGCTTCGATATCTTCACTTGCTCTTTTTTATTTCTAACATATATTAAAATCAAAAAGATGCTGTAGGCTAGTAAGGAAATTAATTTGCTTATCATTATCAACACTAAATATGGATTTTCTCCTTCTAACAAAATCCTTAACTTCTCTTCTCCTGTAAGTGTATAAACAGAAAATAATAAAGCCCCTAATAAAAAAGTAGGTGCTAAATGAAGTAAATCTTCTTTCTTTAAACTGTACTGTGATGTTATTCGCTTAAAGTAAAAATAAATCAAAGGACCATACAAAAGTGAAAATATGGTAGACATATAATAAACATGAGGATAATAATATGAATAATTCATTAAATAGACACCTATATGAATCATAAATAAGGAATGGCAAAATAAAAATCCTCCCATCAAAAGACCGGATATCTTATCTGTTTTTTTTCTAAGATTTAAAACAATAGATACAAAAATACCTACAAAAGCTACGTAGAAACAAAAAATACCCCACCAATCTATTTTTTTTACATATTTATTTGTTAGTTCTCTATAAGGTTTTGAATGTGCTATTTGATAAAAATGGCTATGAGTTATAAAAGCCATATCTAAACTAGCCTTAACATATTTTTCTATAAACTCACATGCTAAGCTTGGCTGAGCAGATGTAGCATAAGAAAATGCTAATTCTTTATATACAGCAATAGAATCTTTATTATTTTCTGCTATCCTAAGGTTTTCTATCGAATTTGTCTTATCTGACTTTTTAATAGTATAAAAATTGTTTTCAGAAAACAAAAACATAAGAGATGCTATATCCTGTTTTTTTTTACCTACTCCATTTTCAAAACTATATGAATTTGAAGAAGTAAACAACAGAAAAATACCGAATGAAAATGTTATTATTATTTTATGAATTAGCCGCAAAATTATTTTTTAAAATAATTAATTACGCTAAATTAAGCTTTTTTTCGCTTCAACTTTTAAGCAAGTAAACCTTACTTTGCAATAGTGTTGAAAAAATTTCCAAAAAGACAGTTATTCAAGCATTTACAAGAAGTATAAAATTATGTTAAAGATCTATAAAAAAAGCCATAATACATTATTTAGGTAAGTTTTAATATTTTTAACACAACAAAAGGACTATTTTTCTTACATAAAATCTACGACAAACAGGAATGTTACTAAATCAAAAAATCTTAGTAGACATAGTATTAAATTATATTTTTAGCCTCTTCCCAAAAAACATCCATTTCAGCAAGAGTCATATCTACGAGATCTTTATTGTTTTCTTTTGCCTTTGATTCTAAATATTGAAATCTTTTTATAAACTTTTTGTTAGTTCGCTCTAATGCATCTTCTGGATTTACTTTAAGAAATCGAGCATAATTGATTATAGAAAAAAGCACATCTCCAAATTCTGATTCTATTTTATCTTGATCTTGTACATTTATTTCATGTTGTAATTCGTCTAATTCTTCTTTCAATTTTTCAAATACTTGATACGGTTCTTCCCAATCAAAACCTACTCCTGCAACTTTATCTTGTATTCTACTTGCCTTTACCATTGCTGGTAACGATTTAGGCACCCCTTCTAAAACACTTTCTTTACCTTCTTTAAGTTTTAAATTCTCCCAATTACGCTTAACATCTTCTTCGTTTTCCACAACGACATCCCCATAAATATGAGGGTGTCTATGAATCAGTTTATCACAGATCTCATTAGCTACATCTGCAATATCAAAATCTTTCGTTTCACTACCTATCTTAGAATAGAATACTATATGCAGTAATAGATCTCCTAATTCTTTTTTAATTTCGTTAAGATCATTATCTAAAATTGCATCTCCTAGCTCATATGTTTCTTCTATCGTTAAATGTCGCAAAGATTGTAAGGTTTGTTTTTTATCCCAAGGACATTTTTGTCTAAGTTCATCCATGATAGTTAATAACCTATCAAAAGCTTTAAGCTGGTTTTGTCTGGAGTTCATATATAATTTGGTTATATAGAAATTGCTTCCATTCTATTTTTGGTAGCATTAAATTCTTTTATCATGTCTTCTAATATAATCCCTGCTGGTTTTATATCATTAATTAATCCTGATACTTGACCGATCTCTAATTCTCCTTCTTCTAAATCCCCTTCAAACATTCCTCTTTTTGCTCTAGCTCTACCTAATAATGCTTTTAGTTCTTCTATAGATGGGCCTTTAGTGTATAATGCTGCCACATCCTGATAAAATTTGTTTTTAAGCAATCGAACCGGAGCTAATTCTTTTAAAGTCAACTGTGTATCTCCTTCTTTAGCATTTACTACCATATTTTTAAAATCTATATGGGAGGATGCTTCATTACTAGCCACAAAACGGCTTCCAACCTGAACTCCATCTGCGCCCAACGCCATTACAGCATACATTGCTTTACCTGTAGCAATACCTCCTGCAGCAATTAACGGAATATGCATTTCATTTTTAACCATCGGGATCAAAGCAAGAGTAGTAGTTTCGTCTCTACCATTATGCCCGCCTGCCTCAAATCCTTCTGCCACAACTGCATCAACACCTGCTTGCTGCGCTTTTAAAGCAAATTTAACACTACTAACTACATGTACTACTGTAATTCCTTTTTCTTTAAGATAAGCTGTATAGGTTTTAGGATTACCCGCTGATGTAAATACTATTTTCACTCCTTCTTCGATGATGATTTGTATAATCTCTTCGAGATTTGGGTACAACATAGGAATATTAACTCCAAAAGGTTTATTAGTCGCTTTTTTACATTTTTGGATATGCTCTCTTAACACATCCGGATACATAGATCCTGAGCCAATAAGCCCAAGCCCTCCTGCATTACTTACTGCACTCGCTAACTTCCATCCACTTGCCCAAATCATTCCTCCTTGAATTATTGGGTATTGAATATTAAATAATTCTTTAATCTTATTCATCAATTTTAAATCTAAAAAATATTTAATGTATTTATTTTATGAAATCACTCCAGATCCCACTAATTCTTCCTCTATATACCAAGCCACAAACTGACCTTCAGTTATAGCACTTTGTTCGTTTTCAAAAACCACATACATTCCTGATTCTACCATATATAATCTGGCTTTTTCTAAAGACTGTCTATAGCGAATTCTTGCCATTACTTCCAGTTCTTGATCTACATCTAATTTAAGATCTTTTCTTACCCAATGTAGTTCTTCATTAGATATAAACAATGCTTTTCTGTATAGCCCTGGGTGTAATTTTCCTTGTCCTGTATAGATGGTATTAGTTTTTACATCTGTCTCTATTACAAAAAGAGGTTCTGGAGTACCACCAACTCCCAATCCTTTACGCTGTCCTTTTGTATAATAGTGCGCTCCTTGATGTTTTCCTACTATTTTACCGTCTTTAACATCATAAGGGTACTTACTGGATAGAAACTCTAATTTTTCTTTCTTAGATGCAAATTTTGGCTCTATACGCTTATATTTTTCTTCAAAAGAAGATATTTCAATAATATTTCCTTGTTTTGGTTTTAATTTTTGCTGAAGAAATTCTGGCAAACGAACTTTTCCGATAAAACATAATCCTTGAGAATCTTTTTTATCGGCAGTAACTAAATCTTGCGCTTTAGCTATTTCCCTAACTTCGGGTTTTAACAATTCTCCTACAGGAAATAATGTTTTTGCAAGTTGTTCTTGGGATAACTGACATAGAAAATAAGATTGATCTTTGTTTGGGTCTTTTCCTTCTAATAATCTATGTATTTTTTCACCATCTTTTTCAATAGTATCTTTTCTGCAATAATGCCCTGTAGCCACATAATCTGCACCAAGAGATAACGCTATTTTAAGAAAAACATCAAACTTAATTTCGCGATTACACAACACATCTGGATTAGGAGTTCGTCCTTTTTCATATTCATTAAACATATAATCTACAATACGTTCCTTATACTCCTTACTTAGATCGACAGTCTGAAAAGGGATGCCTAGTTTTTCTGCAACCAATAATGCATCATTACTATCATCTAACCAAGGACATTCATCGGATATTGTAACAGAATCATCATGCCAATTTTTCATAAACAATCCAATGACTTCATACCCTTGTTTTTTAAGTAAATATGCAGCGACACTAGAATCGACTCCTCCTGATAACCCTACGATTACTCTCTTCATCAAAAAATACTTTATTTATTTAAAAATTTACTATTTTGCAAAAGTAATAAATAAAAAAAGCAATGCTTGTGCATTGCTGTATGGTTTTATCTATACATATATTTTTAAAATCGATTTGAGTTACATTCTTTTTTAAAACCCCCTTTTTTGAACTGGAAATAATTTTTGTTCTGATAATTTTCCTTTTTCATAATAATTCCAAATTCCATCTTTTCGATCCCTTTTGTAATTTCCTTCTATAAGTAAATCTCCGTTGGTATCATAGTATTTAGTAGGGCCATGCAATTGATCGTTTTCATACGTAAACTCTTTTATAATTACACCTGTATTGGAATATATAAACCTTTTTCCATTTCTCTTACCATCAAAATAAGTTATTTTTTCTGTTAATTGACCATTTTCAAAATACGTAAGTTGTTCTCCATTTAACCTACCCAACTTATATTGTTCTGTCATCATAATCTTTTTATCAGATCCATTATGATAATATTCCCATAAACCAATACGATCTTTACCTATCATATTCCCTTTACTTATTACCTGTCCGTTTTGCGTAAAATATTTTATTTTTATGGTATCACTATCCTTAGCGAATGTTTTTATAGCTGTAGGGAATTTATCGCTATTAGGTTTATAGAATTTAAACTCCCCTACTTCTTTTCCATGTTCGAAAGTACCCTCATAACGAAGTTGGTCACTATTTTCATATGTCTTTCGCCATTTACCATGCCTCTTTCCCTCTACATCAAATTTATTGTATTCTTGTGCTAAAGCATTAAAACTCACAAATCCTAAAACACAAAACAAAACTCTAATTCGCATAACTGTCATTTAATTTGGGACTCTATCTTAACGAATATGATATTCAAAAAGTATACCAATATTATAAAATAAAAATGGAGAAATAACCTTAAAAACACAAAAAAAGCTCCTAAAAAGGAGCTTTTAAATTATATGGTAATGTTTTTTATTTCTTTTTCCCTTTTTGTTGTTCAGCTTGTTCCATTAATTCTTTCATCTTAGTCTGAAACTTACCTTGTTTTTTAGGTTTCTTTTTATTTTCCTGAATTTTAGCATGGATTTTATCCTCATCGATAATAACATTTTTAATCACTAACATTATCCCAATAGTAATAAGGTTCGAAATAAAATAATACAGAGATAATCCACTTGCATAATTATTAAAGAAAAACAACATCATTAGTGGAGATAAATACATAATAAATTTCATGTTAGGCATTCCTGGTTGTTGCGTTTGCATTGTTTGCCCTGTAGTCATCATCATATAGATAAATATCGCTATCGATGCCAATATTGGAAACAAACTAATATGATCTCCATAAAAAGGTATAGTAAAAGGCAATTCGGCTATAGTATCATAACTAGATAAATCATCTGCCCATAAAAAACTTTTTTGTCTCAATTGAAATGCACTAGGAAAGAAATTAAACAATGCATAAAATACTGGTATTTGCATTACCGCAGGCAAACAACCACTCATAGGGTTTACACCTGCTTTACCATAAAGAGCCATTGTTTCTTGCTGTCTCTTCATTGCATTATCTTTGTGCTTTTCGTTAATCTCTGTAATTTCGGGTCGTAAAACTTTCATTTTTGCCTGTGACAAATATGATTTATAGGTTACAGGAGACAAAACAATACGAACAATAATAGTCATTACTACAATTGCAATACCATAAGGTAGAAAGCCACTCAAGAATCCAAAGAATGGGATAAACAAATATCTGTTTATAACTCCAAAAATTCCCCAGCCTAATGGCACAATCTCATCTAAATTACGATCATATCCATTCAAAATTTTATAATCTGTAGGACCGTAATACCAATCCATCGTATAATTAAGTTCTCCTCCCTTTAACTCTAAAGGCATTGTTGCAGAAAACTCTTTTGTTACTTTTATTTCTTTATCATCCAAATCGGTATTACCAGCAATATTCTTAGAAATAAAGGAAGCTGTTTTAAATGGTGTATCCGTAAGTAATATCGAAGTAAAGAAATGTTGTTTAAAGCCTATCCAGCTTACTTCTTCTTCTTGGTCATCTGTTAGCTCTCCTTGTCCAGAAAAACTATCTTTATCCCCCTCATATTCATAATGAATATCTGTATATCTATTTTCATAAGAAGCGCTCTTTGCATGTCTTATACCTTGTAGTTTCCAATCTAGATTAATAGTTTGGCCATTATTAAATACTTGTTGTAGCCCTTGAGACCTAATAGCAAAATCAACCATATACTCATTAGGTTTAAGCTCATAACGGTACTCTAAAAATTTAGAATCTGACACTTTAAGTTTCATAGATAAAACTGTGTTCTCTCCATTTTTAGAAACCGAAGGCTCAAAAAATAAATCTTTAGTATTTAAAATTCTGTTATCGGTTGTTCCAAAATTAATATTGAAAGAAGCATTTTTACCATCTTTAATTAAATAAACAGGTACAGAATCATATGTTTTAAAGTTTTTCAACAACGCTTCTGATATATACCCTCCTCTATTATTTATTTTTAGGCTTAAAACTTCGTTTTCAATTTTTGTGAATTCTTCTTTTGCAGAAGATAAACTAGCAGAATATGCAAATGCTCCTAATTGAGATTTAGCATTAGATAATGCGACAGAGTCTTTGGGGTTAACCACAATCGCTTCACTTTCTGTTACAAAATCTTTAGTGTTTTCGGTATTTGTTTTTTTCTCTGATTCTACTTGCTCCTTTTTAGCTTTTTCAGCCTCTATTTCTTCTGGTGTAGGTTGGTTTAGATAAAACATCCAAACGATAATTCCAAAAATAAGTGCAAATCCAATTATCGAATTGAGATCAAATTTCTTTTCTTCCATGTATTAACGTATAAAAAGCCTTTTATTTTAAGAATTTAAAAAAGGCTTTTATTATTATATATTGCTTTGTAATTTCAATTATCTAGCCAAGCCATATCACTATGACACTTTGGCGCTTTTTTTATTCTTTGAATATTCTACTGAAGCTTTTACAAAAGCTATAAACAGAGGATGTGGGTTTGCAACAGTGCTTTTATATTCAGGATGGTATTGCACCCCTACAAACCAAGGGTGCTCCAAAAGCTCTACAATCTCTACTAAGCCTGTTTTAGGATTAACCCCTGTTGTTCTGAGTCCTGCTTCTTCTAATTGCTCTCTGTAATCATTATTATATTCATAACGATGGCGATGGCGCTCTGTTATTAGAGATGTCCCGTAAGCTTCAAGCACTTTGCTATTTTCAACTAACTCACAATCCCAGGATCCCAATCGCATTGTTCCTCCCATATCTGTAATATTCTTTTGTTCTTCCATTAAACTAATAACAGGTTCAGAAGTGTTTTCATCTACCTCTACAGAAGTGGCATCTTTTAACTTTAATACGTTACGAGAATATTCGATAACCGCCATTTGCATTCCCAAACAAATACCAAAAAACGGTAATTTATTTTCTCTTGCATATTGCACTGCTTTTATTTTCCCTTCTGTACCTCGTTCTCCAAATCCTGGAGCAACCAATACTCCATCAAGGTGTGCTATTTTTTTCTTAATAGTATTTTCATCAATATACTCAGAATGTATACTTACTACATTTACTTTTACTTCATTTTCTGCCCCAGCATGAATAAATGCTTCTAAAATTGATTTATAAGAGTCTTGCAGTTCTACGTACTTTCCTATAAGACCTATAGTCACTTGGCATTTTGGATTTTTATGTCTTTGCAAAAACTTATTCCAGTTTTCTAAATCTGGTTCATCGTCATCCTGTAATACTAATTGTTTAAGCACTACCTTATCCAGACCTTCTTCTAGCATCAAATTAGGTACATCATAAATTGTAGATGCATCTATAGATTGAATTACTGCTTCTGGTTTAACATTACAAAAAAGTGCTAATTTTCTACGTAAATCTTCTGATAATTCGTGTTCGGTTCTACACACCAAAATATCTGCCTTGATCCCACTCTCCATTAAAGTTTTTACACTGTGTTGTGTGGGTTTTGTTTTTAATTCTCCCGCAGCAGAAAGGTAAGGTATCAGAGTTAAATGAATAACTAAGGCATTCGTATCTCCTAATTCCCATTTTAACTGACGAACCGCCTCTATATAAGGAAGAGATTCTATATCCCCAACAGTACCTCCTATTTCTGTAATAACAATATCGTAGTTTCCACTTTTTCCTAAAATCTGGATTCTTTCTTTAATCTCATTAGTTATATGTGGTACTACCTGAACTGTTTTACCTAAAAATTCTCCACGTCGTTCTTTTTCTATAACACTTTGATAAATTCTACCTGTAGTAACATTATTTGCTTGAGAAGTTGGAATGTTTAAAAATCGCTCATAATGTCCAAGATCCAGATCCGTTTCTGCTCCATCATCGGTTACATAACACTCTCCATGCTCATAAGGATTTAAAGTTCCAGGATCTACATTTATATAAGGATCCAATTTCTGAATTGTAACCCTGTATCCTCTTGCCTGCAATAATTTAGCCAGAGAGGCTGCTATAATTCCTTTTCCTAAAGAAGAAGACACACCTCCGGTTACAAAAACATATTTGGTATTAGCCATGAAAACTAAATATTTAGTAAGATTGTATTAAAATTTTGCGCAAAAGTACGAAGAAGTAACGAAAATCATATCTCAAAAAGATATCAATATCAAACAACTTATACATATTCCATTAACAATTTAAAATATTGAAAATGAAACCCTAAGGCTTTAAAAAACAAAATCCTGTCATAAAACAGGATTTTACTCTAAAAAAAAATATTTTTTACTCCTCTTCATCAGAAGGTTTTTCTTTAGCTTCTGGTTCAGAGAAATCTGTCATCCCTTTCGATTGCAAAATATTATACCACTGTATAACCTTTTTCATATCACTTGGATACACTCTATCCTCATCATAATCTGGCAACACTTCACTAAAATATGCTTCTAATTTATTCTTAGATTCTTTATGGTTTATTGCTTGCTCTCCATTTTCTTTTTCATATATCTTTTTAAAAATTTCTCTTAATGGAACTTCTTCTGTGAAGGTATAAATTGCAATTTCACTCAACACACTTACGTTATGCCGTATGCTTACAGATAACCTCTTACCATCTATTAAAGACTCTGCCAAAAAACCGCTTCTAGTTTGTGTTTTTAACTCGTATAAACCGGGTTTACCCGCAATTGCTAATATTTTATCTAAACTCATATATTTTTATTTTTGATATAATCTTTTCCGAAAACAGAGTAGAAAACCTAGTAATAAATAACTTGGATGAATAAAAATTATCTATAAATTTCCAATTTCTTCCTAAAGTTGGCAAATATCAGTAGTTCTTTTAAAAAATCAAACAGTAACCAACATAAATATTAAAAAGTAATCTCTAAATTATCTTCCTTTTTTCATAGAAGGAAAACGCATACGGTATTCCGAATTAATTTTACCTTTAGAAATATTAGATAATTTCCCTTTGATTAAACGCTTTTTTAGACTCGATAGTTTATCTGTAAACAAAATCCCTTCAATATGATCATACTCATGTTGAATCACTCGTGCTGCCAAACCATCATAAGTTTCCGTATGCTCTACAAAGTTTTCATCAAAATAGTTTATTTTGATTTTTTCTTTACGAAAAACATCTTCTCGTATATCCGGAATACTTAAACATCCTTCCGTAAAAACCCATTCTTCTCCTGTTTCTTCAAGAATAGTTGCATTTATAAATACTTTTTTGAAGTCTTTTAACTCTTTCTTTTCTTCTTCCGACAATTCTTCATCTTCAGAAAAAGGTTCTGCATCTACCAAAAACAACCTAATAGGAAGTCCGATTTGAGGAGCTGCTAATCCAACTCCATGAGCATTATACATGGTTTCGAACATATTTTCTAAAAGCTCTGAAAGATTTGGATAATCTTTCCCTATTTCTTTAGCTTTTTTCTTCAATACAGGATCTCCGTATGCTACAATTGGAAGTATCATATTTTATTTTTCTTATTTCTTATTACTCATTGATTATACAGATAATCTTGCAATATAATTGTTGCGCTAATCTGATCTACTAGTGCTTTATTTCTACGTTTCTTTTTTGAAATTCCGCTAGCAAGCATTGTATTAAAAGCTATTTTAGAAGTAAAACGTTCATCTATCCTTTTTACAGGAATATCAGGAAAGACATCTGCTAACTTCAACAAAAAAGGCTGAATTAACTTTTCGCTTTCTGAGGCTTCGCCATGTAACCTTTTGGGTTCACCTACTATAAAAAGCTCTACCTTTTCATTAGGCACATAGTCTTTTAACCACGATAATAAGTCTTTTGTATCTACGGTGGTCAATCCCGAAGCTATTATTTTAGATTCATCTGTAATTGCTATTCCACAGCGTTTTCCTCCATAATCAATTGCCAAAATACGTGCCATACTTTTTTTTTGCAAAAATATAATATTATTACAAAAATTACCGTATTTATTAATGGTTTCCTAAAATATGGTTTATCCGTATGTTTTTAAAAGGAAGCTATTATCTTTACCAAAAATTTTAAAATCCATGAACCAACTAAAAGAAATCATAGAGAAAGCCTGGGAAAACAGGGAACTTTTAAAAGAGTCCGACACTCAAAAAGCTATACGTGAAGTTATTAACCTATTAGATTCGGGTAAACTTAGAGTAGCGGAACCTACTGAGAGTGGCTGGCAAGTAAATGAATGGGTAAAAAAAGGAGTTGTATTATACTTCCCTATCCAAAAAATGGAAACTTTGGAGGCTGGAATATTTGAATATCATGATAAAATACCTTTAAAAAGAGGATATGAAGCTAAAGGTATTCGTGTTGTTCCTAATGCTGTTGCCAGACATGGTGCATATATTTCCTCTGGCACTATATTAATGCCTAGTTATGTAAATATTGGAGCTTATGTAGATCAAGGAACAATGGTTGATACTTGGGCAACCGTTGGTAGTTGTGCACAGATAGGAAAAAATGTTCATTTAAGTGGCGGTGTTGGAATTGGTGGTGTATTAGAACCACTACAAGCAGCTCCTGTAATTATAGAAGATAATGCTTTTATTGGATCACGATGCATTGTAGTTGAAGGTGTGCGAGTGGAAAAAGAGGCTGTACTTGGTGCTAATGTAGTCTTAACTGCTTCCACAAAAATTATTGATGTAACAGGAGACACACCAATAGAAAGAAAAGGATTGGTGCCTGCTGGATCTGTCGTAATTCCAGGAAGTTACACTAAGAAATTCAATGCTGGTGAATATAATGTTCCTTGTGCTTTAATAATAGGAAAACGTAAAGAAAGTACAGACAAAAAGACTTCTCTTAATGATGCGCTTCGAGAATATGATGTAGCGGTATAACCACGCATAGTAAACATAAATATTGAGATTGCTTTAGTTAAAGCAATCTTAATATTTTGACCCATAAATCAGTATATGAAAATCTTAGTTATTCAACAAAAAATGATCGGTGATGTACTCACAAGTACTATTATTTGTGAAGCATTAAGAAAAGTATATCCTAATGCTACTATTGATTTTCTTGTTAACTCTAATACTCGACCTGTTATTGCAGAAAACCCTTTTTTTGATAACATTATAGAGTTTAAAAATGAATACAAAAGCAGTAAAAAAGAGTTCTTTTTTTTCCTAAAACAAATACGTCAATATAAATACGATCATGTAATTGATGTGTACGGAAAACTAGAGAGTAATCTCATTACTTTATTTTCTGGAGCTTCAACAAAAGTATCTTTCTATAAATGGTATACACAGTTTTTATATACTAAAACGATTAAAAGAAACTCTCAGTCTATAACAAATGCCAGTATCGCGATAGAAAACAGGTTACGACTAGTTTTTCCTGAAGACAGAATAACTTCTGAAATAACGAAACCAAAAATATTTTTAACCAAAGAAGAAAAGGAAAAAGCTAAAGATTTTTTAGAATCTAATAATATTTCAACAAACACCCCATTAATAATGATAAGTGTTTTAGGTAGTGAAATAAAAAAAACATTACCTTTTGAATATATGGCAAAAGTAATAGACACCATTGTTAAAGATACTGGAGCTTGTATTCTTTTTAACTACATCCCCGATCAGGAAAATGATGCTCGCACTATTTATAACCTAACAAATTATAAAACACAAAAGCATATTCATTTGGATGTATTTGCTAAAAGTCTGCGAGGGTTTCTTGCTATATTATCCCACTGTACTGCTTTAGTTGGTAATGAGGGGGGGGCTATAAATATGGGGAAAGCATTAGGAGTCCCTACTTTTACTATTTTTTCACCATGGATACTAAAAAAAGATTGGAATATGTTTGATGATGGTGAAACACACATATCTGTTCATTTATCAGACTATTTCCCAGAGCTATTCTTACAGAAAAACTCGAAAGAACTCAAGAATGAATCTTTAGATCTTTACCCCCTTTTAAAACCAGAATTATTCATTAATCAATTATTAATTTTTTTAAGTAAAAACTTGTAATTTGCACTTTTAAACTAAATTATCATAGAAAAAAATACATTACATAGAGAAAAAGTTACGGCTATTGTCCCTTGCTTTAACGAAGAACATAATATTAAAGAAGTATTAGAATCTGTATCTTTTGCTGATGAAATAATGGTTGTGGATTCTTTTAGTACAGATAGAACCGTAGATTATGCAAAAGAGTATACCGATTTTATTATCCAAAGAAAATTTGACTATCCTTCAACCCAAAAAAATTGGGCTATTCCACAAGCAACACATAGATGGATATTGTTGGTTGATGCCGATGAAAGAGTTACGCCTGAGCTTAAAAATGAAGTACTCGAAATTTTAAAAAATCCAGGGAAAGATGATTTTGTTGCGTATTGGATAAAACGAATGAATCATTTTATGGGGGAGCGTATTCATTATAGTGGATGGAGAAACGATAAAGTTATTCGATTATTTCATAGAGATAAATGCAAATACGATAACAGGCATGTACACGAAGAAATTGTTACTGAAGGAAAAGTTGGGATGTTAAAAAACAAATTTTACCATAACACTTATACTACTTTTGATGCCTATATCAACAAACTAAACAGGTATGCTACTTGGCAAGCAAAAGACTATCATAAAAAAACTAAATATTTAACTCCTTATCATTTCATCATTAAGCCACTTTGGAGTTTTTTTAAACATTACATCATACAAAGCGGGTTTAGAGATGGTGTCCCTGGTTTGGTTATAGGCTATGTACAAGGATATGCCGTATTTATGAGATACGTAAAACTTTGGTTATTTCGAAGGGATAGAAAATAAAATTTAGGAATTTCTATATTTTTTCTTCCAAAAAAATATTTTTCTTTTTAAAGCTATTTTACCGTGGTATTTCTTTTGAAATGCTTCTGTAAGCCCCCACATTTTTTGGTAAATTTCAAATTCATCCTCTCCTGTTAACCTAGCATACTCGTTAGACATGACCGCTACCATTTCTTTTTTTGGAGTTAATCTCGAAAAGTTACGAATTCTAGTATCCATATCTAATTCTTTAAATTCCATCCTATTAAGATCTACTAAATAAAAGTCGTATCCTGAGTCAGTTTTTACAATAAGCGTGTTTCCTGGTGAGTGGTCTAAAAAAAGAATTCCTTTTTCATGTAAATCATAAGTAAATCTCGTAAAAGCTCTTAAAATTATTTCATGATCTGGATAGTCTGGTTGATGTACCAACTCTCTATAGGTAAGATTACATTCTAGCAATTCGCTAACATAATAACTTTTTTTAAATAAAAAAGAAGTCGTGTACAAGTCAAAGGCTAATGGAAATGGTGTTTTTATTCCCAATTCTAATAACTTATTAGCATAAGTATAAGATCGTTCTGCTTTTGATTTCCTAAAAAATCGATATACTATCTGATTTATAAAATTAGGAACTTTAAATGATTTAATTGTATACTTTTCATCATTGATTTCTACAATTTTTATAACATTTCGCTCTGCATCGCCTAGAACATCTTGATATAGGTCAAAATTAGCTATAGTTGCTTTTACTTGAGTCTTAATAGATATACAGTCTGGATGTATCGTGAACTTATTTTGCATTTTATTTCTATAATGTAATAAACAAAGGTACTTATTTATGATTTCAAGAATAGTCATACAACAATAAAAAATTTGAATACAAATTAATTTATTCAAAAAAAATAGTTCCAATCGAAATCTTAATTAGGCAAAACATTATATTTGAGCACAAAACTTACGTTTTTTTAAGGTCAAGATATACCTGAAAAGTAATATATGAAAGTTAATTATAATGAAAAAAATATTTCTAGAAACACATAACATTAATAATCAATATACAGGCTTCGGACAGTTTAATTTACATTTATTAAAAGGGTTATATCATCACCAAGAAAAAGATATAGAATTTACTGTACACACAAAAAAAATAAAGCCTTTAAAAAAAATATTCAAAAACTATTTTAAATACAAACGCTACTTTGGATTCAGAAGATACAAAGAAACTCGAATAAGAAAAAAATATAACATTTGGCATTCTTTAAATCAAAATACCAAAATCGAACCTTATTATAATATTCCATATGTATTAACTATACATGATGTTAATTTCGTGGAAGAAATATCTGACGATCATAATCACCCTAGAAATATACGTTTTAAAGAAAAGCTAGATCGAGCTAATGCTATAACGTATATTTCTGAATACGCTAAAAGAAAAACCCACCAACATTTTGAGATTCCAAAAGTTGATGAATATGTTATATACAATGGTAATCCTTCACAAGAAAAATTAGATTTAACAAACCATATTCCAACTATAAATATCAAAGAAAAATATTTTTTTGCTTTAGGAGATTTTCATGAAAGAAAAAACTTTCACTTGCTCGTAGAAATGATGTTACACCTTAAAGAGCACAAGTTAATTATTGCTGGAAACGACGAAAGACCTTATGGGGAGAAGGTAAAAAAACTCATAGAGTCTCTAAATCTGAAGGATCGAGTAATACTAGCTGGAAAAATATCTGAAATAGAAAAACAATACTATTTTAAAAACTGTACCGCTTTTCTTTTCCCTTCTATAAGAGAAGGTTTTGGATTACCTCCTATAGAAGCGATGGGATTTGGCACACCTGTTTTTCTTGCTAACGAAACTTCTTTACCAGAAATAGGAGGAGAACATGCGTTTTACTGGCTAGATCTTGACCCTAAAAACATGGCTAATGTAATTCAAAAAGAATTAGTTACTTTCAATAAAAACAAAAAAGAATATCAAAAAAAAATTATTGAACAGGCTTCTTTATTTGATTGGAATATTGCAAGTAAAAAATATTTAGAAGTCTATAAGATTTTATTGAATCAAGACTAGTTTTTTCACTATAATAAGCTTTCTAAAATTACAATTAACTATAAACACATCAAATAATCATTCATCGTACAAAAAAATAAACGAGTATCTATTCTGTAAAGAAAGAGTTCTTACAAAAATTTCTTTCTTTACAGAAAAAGATTTAATCTAACTTTACCCTACACTAAACTACAAATTAATCCCCCTCTACCCCCTTGCTACATCTGTCTTCTCCATACTTGTTTTGAAAATTTCAAATAAAGCCCCTTGAATCCACTCTAATCTTTAAAAAAATATTTTTTCTATAATATTAAAGTTTTAAGATTATTTTTGTGCAAAATTATTTCTATCATGCATTCAAAACTTCGTATAGTATAACTGGACAATTATATAAGTAAATGTCATCAATAATGAATTTGTTACCAAACAATAACTACAGCTACTTTAACCTCTCTTACAACACAAGATCTAAAGTAGCACTTTTCATAATCATCTATTAATTTAAAACTAATGTCAGATCCACAAATAGAATTAGAAAATGCACTTACTGTACTAAAAAAAGGAGGTATTATCCTCTACCCCACAGATACAATTTGGGGAATTGGTTGCGATGCTACTAATGCTGAGGCTATTGATAAAGTATTCGCTCTTAAAAAGCGCCAAGAAAGCAAATCAATGATTTGTTTAGTAAGTGATTTTAAAATGTTACAACAATATATAGAAGAAATTCCTGAAGTCGCTTATGATATTCTAAAATTTGCCACTAAACCCACAACTATTATTTACGATAGACCATTACATGTGGCAGAAAACGCAATAGCTCCCGATAATACTATAGGGATACGAGTGGTAAGAGATCCTTTTTGCAATAAATTAATTAAAAAATTAAAAAGACCCATAATTTCTACCTCACCAAACATTAGCTCCGCATCCACTCCAAAAAACTTTGAAGAAATATCAAAAGCTATTTTGGAAGGCGTAGACTATATTGTAAATTTGCCATTACAAAACAAAGGAACTAAACCTTCTTCAATTATCAAAATTGGTGGGGATAGTACCGTTAAAATTATTAGGAAGTAAATTGATTCATGTCGGAAGTTAAAAACTACAAAGAAGCATTAGATTACTCAATTTTTAATACGATCACAAAAGCTTCAGAAAACATAAATACAGATAGTTATGTTATTGGTGGATTTGTAAGAGATTATATCTTACAAAGAGGAACTGCCAAAGACATTGATATTGTAGCAATAGGAAGCGGAATAGAACTGGCTAAAGAGGTTTCTAGACTTTTGCCTGGTAATCCAAAAATACAGGTTTTTAAAACCTATGGCACAGCAATGTTAAAAATTGAGGATATTGAAGTAGAATTTGTTGGTGCCAGAAAAGAGTCTTATACAGAAGATAGTCGAAACCCTACTGTAGAAAACGGAACTTTGGAAGACGATCAAAACAGACGAGACTTTACTATTAATGCCCTTGCTTTGCGATTATCTAATCAAAATTTCGGAGAAATCTTAGACCCTTTTAATGGCCTTAAAGATTTAGAATCAAAAATAATTCGCACCCCTTTGGATCCAGATATCACTTATTCTGATGATCCCTTAAGAATGATGAGAGCAATTCGTTTTGCTACACAACTTAATTTTAAGATAGAACCTAAATCATTAAAAGCTATTACTGGTAATAAAGATCGAATCACGATCATCACCAAAGAACGTATCATTGATGAATTAAATAAAATTCTTTTGAGTTCCAAACCTTCTGTTGGTTTTAAATTACTAGAGCAAACAGGGCTTTTAGATTTTATTTTACCTGAACTTGTTGCTCTTAAAGGAATTGATGAAGTAGAAGGTCAAAGACATAAAGATAATTTTTATCACACTCTGGAAGTTGTAGATAATATTTCTGAAAACACGGATGACCTTTGGTTACGATGGGCTGCATTACTACACGATATTGGCAAAGCTCCAACAAAACGGTTTCATAAAAATGTAGGATGGACCTTTCATGGTCATGAGTTCGTAGGCTCCAAAATGGTATATAAGTTATTTAAACGCTTAAAAATGCCGTTGAATGAAAAAATGAAGTTTGTTCAAAAAATGGTCTTAATGAGTTCTAGACCTATAGTAATAGCTTCTGAAGTCACTGATTCCGCCATCCGACGATTGGTATTTGATGCTGGAGATTATATCGAAGAATTAATGACACTTTGCGAAGCAGATATTACTACAAAAAACCCAAAACGTTTTAAAAAATACCATAATAATTTTAAAACCGTTCGACAAAAAATGATAGAAGTAGAAGAACGGGATCAAGTTCGTAATTTTCAACCACCAGTTACAGGAGAGCAAATTATGGAAACTTTTAATATCAAACCCTCTCGCGAAATTGGAATCATAAAAGAAGCCATAAAAGAAGCAATTCTTGAAGGAGAAATCCCTAATGAACATGAGGCGGCTTATACCTTTATGCTTAAAAAAGGAGAAGAGCTAGGACTAAAGAGTAGCTAAGGGTCTAAGTTTTAAAGGCTATAAAACTATAGTTTTTGAAACTTTCATTTAATACTAAATCAATTATGAGTACATTCAGAAACCTGATAATTTGGCAAAAATCGATGGAATTGGTCACTAATATATATCTTGAAACAAAAACATTTCCTAAAGAAGAATTATATGGCTTAACTTCTCAAATAAGAAAAGCATCAATTTCAGTTCCTAGTAACATCGCTGAAGGTTATGGAAGATTAGGTAAAAATGATTATTTAAGATTTTTAAATATTGCTATCAGTTCACTTTTTGAATTACAGACTCAATTAGAAATAGGAAAGAACCTTTCTTTTATTCAAGAAAACAACTTCAATATTTTGTTTGAAAACACTAGAGAAATTGAGCGTATGTTAGTTAGCTATATCAAAAAAATCAAAGATTCTTAATAAAATTTATACTTTTCTTAGATTCTAATATCCCTCATGTCTTAGATTCTTCTTAACAAAAAAAAAAAATGAAAAAAGATAGCAAAAGTGTAATATACTGGTTACTTACAGGATGTTTATTGATTTTTATAATGGTAGTAGTAGGTGGTATTACCAGACTTACTCATTCTGGATTATCTATATCCAATTATAAATTAATTTCAGGAACAATACCTCCTTTGAATGAAGCAGAATGGAATGTCGCTTTTGATTTATATAAACAATATCCTGAATATCAAAAAATAAACAACCAATTTACTTTAGAAGACTTTAAAGACATCTATTTCTGGGAATGGTTACACCGCGTTATCGGAAGATTTATCGGAATTGTATTCATGATTCCTTTTGCTTATTTTTTAATCCGAAAACAGCTTACCAAATCCACTATAAAAAAATGTTTAATACTAATGCTTTTAGGTAGTTTTCAGGGGTTTCTAGGTTGGTTTATGGTAAAAAGCGGACTAACCGACAGACCCGACGTAAGCCACTATCGACTTGCAATGCACCTTACAGCTGCATTTATAACTTTTGCATATACTTTATGGGTTGCTTTAGATTTAATATACCCTGAAAAGAAAAAAATAGATTTCAAATTCCGAAATCTAATTCGATTAACTTTAATTATTCTTTTACTTCAAATTATATATGGAGCTTTTGTGGCAGGTCTTGATGCAGGGTTTTTACATAACCACTGGCCACTAATGAACGATGGAGCTTTAATTCATGAATCTGTTTATATCGAGCAGTCCCCTATTATAAAAAATTTCATTGAAGGAAAAAGTGGTGTTCAATTCGTTCATAGATATTTAGCATACATAGTCGTTGCACTTATCTTTATGATTTGGTACAAAGGTAAAAGAATCAAAAAAAATAATACTCAAAAAAACACATTGAACATGTTACTAATTATTGTTAGTGTTCAATTTTTACTTGGCATATTTACGTTACTCTACAGAGTACCTATAACATTAGGGGTGTTACATCAGGTAGTTGCTTTTTTTCTTCTTGGCACAATGACTTTTTCATTACACCGTTTTAGTAAATAACAATGCATTTATAGTATCTTTGCATTTTTAAATTAATTAAGAATGATTTACCGTTTCAGAGTTATACTAGACACAGAAGAAGATGTGTTTAGAGATATCGAAATTGAACAAAATGACACTTTAGAGCAATTTCACAATGTAATTACTCAATCTTTTGGGTTTGACGGAACCGAAATGGCTTCCTTTTACATTAGTGATGATCAATGGAGCCAAGGCGAAGAAATATCCTTATTTGACATGAGTGATAGTAGTGACCCTGTTCGATTAATGAATGAGACTACGCTTATAGATGTAGCAAATGAAAATTCTCCTAAATTAATCTATATCTACGACTTCTTAAATATGTGGACATTTTTAGTAGAATTAGCAGAAATAGCAGAACATGAAACTGGCAGAGAGTATCCAAACGTGATGTATACACACGGGCAAATACCTGACGAAGCTCCTGAAAAAGAATTTAAAACAGATGATTTAGATAATTTTAATGATCCAGAAGATTTTGTAGACTTGGATGAATATGATGATCTCGGATTTAATGAAAACTGGAATTAAGCCTAAATCTTAATATACTATTATTTTTATTACAATATATTTCATGCTTAGCCTAAAAAAACTGTAATACTCACTTTGCTACTCTGTAGCTTTGAAACCCAAAAACATGATCAATCTATATAGCACTCAAATAGAATCCTTATCAGTTCATAAAATAGGGAATAAAAACAAAAGTGAAAGTATATTCTTATCAGAATCACCCTATGCTCTTAATGATGAAATAACTGCATTATTAAAAGAATATTTCTTTAAACCTTTTCGAGAAAAAGAAGAAAACTATTTTCAATTTGTAAATGAAGTAGATGTTGAATTTAATCCGTTATATAAAATTGTAACTGAAATTTTTGAACAACCATCTTCTGTTCATGAAAAATCTAAGCAAATAGCTTCATTGCTTTATGAACAATCACAACATCCACATATCAAAAGTGGCGAGTTATATGTTACGTTCTTAGACAATGTAACTATCGACAATGAAAAAGTAGATGCTATTGGAATATTCAAATCAGAATTAAAACATGATTTTCTTCAATTTGATGAAAAAGAATCTACTATAGATTTATTAATTCAGCAAGGAGTAAATCTTAATAAATTAGACAAAGGGTGTTTAATTTTTAATCATAAAAAAGAAGAAGGGTACAAAATCCTTTCTGTAGACTCCAACCGATATGATACCAAATATTGGTTAGAACATTTCTTGGGGGTAGATGCTTTTGCTGATGAGAATTTTTACACAAAAAAGTACATGAAATTCTGCCAGGACTTTGCCAAAGATGTTGTACTTCCTGCCGAAGACAAGAAAGAAGAAGTAATGTTTATGAATCGTGCAGTTAATCATTTTGCAAAAAACGATACTTTTGAAGAATCCGCTTTTTTGAATGATGTCATCGACAATCCCGATTTAATACCAGAATTTAAGCATTATAAAGAAGAAAAAGCACCAAAATACCATATAGAAGACCTTACTTCTTTTCCTATTGCAAATAATGCAGTAACCGCAGCTCGTAAGAAAATGAAAAATGTTATAAATCTGGACACCAATGTGCAGATAAAAATGGATTTTATAAATCCTGAATCCGCAGAAAAGTTTGTAGAAAAAGGCTGGGACGAGGAAAAACAGATGTATTATTATTTAGTATATTTTAACAAAGAGCAAAAAAGCTAAAATAGCCTGAAGCTGGATATCTATTTTTTTGTATGTAGCATAAAAAATGGCATTTAAAATAAGTATCTGAAAATGGATTTTATTCTGGTAGGTATTGTCGCTTTATTAGGATCAGGATTAACCTTTTTTTCTGGTTTTGGACTAGGCACATTATTGCTTCCTGTATTTGCTTTATTTTTTCCTATAGACATTGCGATTGCTTTAACCGCAATAGTACACTTACTTAATAACCTGTTTAAATTAACTCTTGTTGGCAAAAAAGCGGATATTCAAACTATTATTCGTTTTGGACTACCTGCAATTTTATTTGCTTTTCTAGGAGCATATACGCTTACCAAACTTACTTATTTAGAGCCTGTATACACCTACTCCCTTTTTAACGAAATGCATGAAATAACGATAATAAAAATATGCATTTCCGTTCTACTTATCTTTTTTTCACTTTTTGATTTAATTCCGAAATTAAAACGATTAGAATTCGATATAAAATACCTGCCTCTTGGCGGTGCACTTAGTGGTTTTTTTGGAGGATTATCTGGTCATCAGGGAGCTTTGCGAACTGCTTTTTTAATACGAGCAAAACTTAGCAAAGAAGCTTTTATAGCAACAGGAGTATTCATTGCTTGTTTTATTGATGTTTCTAGACTAGCTGTATATGCAAAAGATCTTTTTTTGTTAGGAGACAAACTTAATTATCCAATGCTAATTACTGCTACTCTAATGGCTTTTATAGGCGCATATCTAGGGAATAAGTTTCTTAAAAAAGTAACCATACATACTATTCAATTAGTAGTAGGGATTTTATTGATCATTTTTGCTATTCTTCTTGGCATTGGAGTTTTATAAAGTTTAAATCGGGTATCGGAGGTTGGAAGTCAGAGATCAGGAGCAAAAACAAACTTTCAGCATAATTTAAAAAATTCAGAGGTTTGGTGTCGGAAGCTAGGTGTCGGAGGCACGAAGTACGAAGATCAAGATCAGTAAACGTGCAATATAGTTTTGCCCGACAGTAAATACTCATTTTTTAAACATAAGTGTATATTTTCTTACTGTAAACACTTATTTCTTTTGAATGTAAGTGTGTATTTGACGATATCTGGTCTTCGAATGCCGCATCCCACAATGTATTACCATAAACCCTGAGCTTCGAACATCTCAGCCTGCTATGCGATCCTTATAAAAGGCACCTTTAAAGTCCCCCTGCCCTTGATATACTTGCCCCCGGCAGCCGGGAAGATACTTTTGATTGCCGGGAAGGGGTACTACACCACCGGGAAAGGGTTTTATAGTGCTGGGAGAGTATTATTAACCGCCGGGAAGGGTCTCTGTACTTACGGGAAAGGTAAACATACCTACGGGAAGCATTTTTTATTGCCGGGAAGGGGTTTTGTATAACCGGGAAAAGGTTCTATATAGCCGGGAACATAAAATAAGCTACGGGAACGGTGAAAAACAACTTCGAACACCCGTCTTCCATCATCCTTCTAACAACCGTTTCATATTTACATTTTCATAATTACGGCGTACAAAATCCATTGCTGTCTTTAAAACTTCTCCCATAGATTTACTGCGCCGAAATTTTAAATCCAAAGTAAAATTATACAAATGTTCTCGTAGTTCTTTTATATTTTCTTTTGTAGAAATAGTATCTGCACACATACATTCGATAAGAACTTCATAACGATCCCTTGATGTGAGTATACGTTTTGCCAAAATAGAACGCTCCTCTTTTTTATATTGCTCTATAGAACTTGGCTGCAACCTACTCATTACAACTGCAACCATATTAAAATTTTCTTTAAAAAACTGTGGCTGATACACTTTCAGTTTTCCTTCAAAACACTGCTGATCAAAATCAATAGCTCTTATTTTATATTCTACATGATCAAAATCATGAATAGGTATGATCACATAATTATAAGACCTCATATCCCCAAGTAATCGCAATTGACAACGCTCATTAAACTTTACAAATTCTTTAGCTATTTGGGATTTAGCCTGATCACTAAGATCTGGTAAAAAATCCTTAATAAATATATCTCCTGCAATCCCTGCAATATGTTCTTCTATCAATGTGTTTTTATATACCAAAAAATTAATCCTGTTTGGAGAAAACATGTGCTCTAACTCTAATCCATAGATTCGCGAAGCATCTGCTTTTTTTACATAGATATAGGTATAATTGTCGTTAAGTATATTTCTAACTTTTATTCTAAAAGGTTTAGAATTTCCAAAAGTGCAATAATCTATAGCATCAATATTTAAAAACTCTATAGCATCTTCATTACCATCAGAATGCAAAATAGTATATACTTTTTTAAGACTAGACTCTAGCTCAACTCTCTCATGCTCTTCATAATAAACCCGCACCCACAAAGTATCTTCATCATTATTATCATACACTACTATAGAACCAGAAAATCGAAGCAGATCATCATAAAACACAGGTATCTTAATTTTACGATTATATTCTTTTAAGTACGCATCTAATTTATCATTTATAGGATACGTAGGTTTTTTTTTAGACATCAACTTTTCTTCCATAGTAACTTTCTGTAAAAAAAGCAATTTACAAATTTCGAATTGTAAAAAATAAAGATTTTAGATAATCTAAATTTAATCTTAACCTACTTCATTATAATAACTATAAGGTTTCAATCATCAACTTCGAACTTTTCTTATTGAGATAAAATTGTAACAAAAATTGATATTTATCGTCTTGTTTAATATAACTGCCAAAATATTCGCAATTGGAAAATATTCTCACTATAAAAAACCTCACTAAAAAATTTGGTGCCTTAACAGCTGTAAAAGACCTTTCTTTTTCTATAAAAAAAGGTAATGTATATGGTATTCTTGGACCTAATGGTAGCGGTAAATCCACCACTCTCGGTATTGTACTCAATGTAGTTAATGCAACTTCTGGAAAATTCATCTGGTTTGATGGCAATACCTCTACGCATGATGCTCTTAAAAAAGTTGGGGCTATTATTGAGCACCCTAACTTTTACCCTTATATGACTGCTACCCAAAACCTTAAATTAGTGTGTCAAATAAAAGGAGTCTCTTCTCCTAAAATTGAGGAAAAATTAGAGATTGTGGGATTATTAGATCGCAAAGATAGTAAGTTTAATACTTTTTCTTTAGGTATGAAACAGCGATTAGCGATAGCATCTGCACTGTTAAATGACCCTGAGATTTTAATTCTGGACGAACCAACTAATGGCTTAGACCCTCAAGGAATTCACCAAATTCGTGAAATCATCAAAAAAATTGCTTCTCAAGGTACTACTATCCTTTTAGCATCGCATTTATTAGATGAAGTTGAAAAAGTATGCAGTCATGTAGTGATTATAAGAAAAGGAGTGAAACTATATTCTGGACGTGTAGATGAGATGAACGCCAGCTATGGTTTTTTTGAACTTAAAAGTAACCAAAACTCTATATTAAAAGAGTGGTTATCTAAACATAAAGATTTTAAAAATTTTAAAGAAGAAGAGGATAAAATTACCGCATTTTTGGCACATGAGTTAGATGCAGAAAGTCTTAACAGACAACTATTCAAAGAAGGAATCGTTCTCACACACATTGTAAAACGAAAAGAAAGCCTAGAAGAACAGTTCTTACAACTAACCAACAATCTAAACTAAAGCCATGTTACGACTACTTAATATAGAATTTCAAAAATTAAAATATAACAAAGCTGCCAAAATAATTGTTATAACTTATTTTGTACTAATAACTTTTATTGCCTTAATAGCCTCTATAGAGTTTAATTTTGCAGGAATTAATTTTAGAATTGCTGATCAAGGAATCTTTAATTTTCCTTATATCTGGCATTTTAACACGTATATCGCAGCATGGGCCAAATTATTCCTGGCAATTGTTATAGTTTCTATGATGGCCAATGAATATAGTCATCGAACATTAAAACAGAATCTAATTGATGGATTAAGCAAAAAAGAGTTTATAGCATCTAAATTTCTTACCGTAGGAGTTTTTGCAATAATCTCTACCCTATTCCTATTTATTGTATCTCTAATTTTAGGATTAAGTTTTTCAGATTACAATGAATTTTCTATCGTATTTTCTGATTTAGAATATGTCCTTGCGTATTTAGTAAAACTAATCGGGTTTTTTGCTTTTTGTATGTTTCTCGGGATTTTTGTAAAACGATCTGCTTTTGCTCTTGGATTTCTGTTTATATGGTGGGTAATTGAAAATATTATTTATGCCCTATTAAAATTTAAAATATTTAAAGGCACACAAATAGCAGATACTATTGTACAATTCTTTCCTTTAGAATCTATGTCTAATTTAATTAGTGAACCTTTTAGCAGATTAAACTTTATTCAATCTGCCGCTAATCAATTAGGAGAATCTTTACACAGAGACTATGTTGTACACTGGTATGAAATTCTAATTGTATTGGCATGGACTACAATTTTTGTGAATTTTTCTTATAGACTACTCAAAAAGAGAGATTTATAACACCCCTAGTCTCTCTATTTAAAATAACGAGATAACTATCCTGTAAAATGATACATCTTAACGAATATTAAGTTTAGTGTCAGTAAAAAAATGATAAAAAATATATGGATAAACCTCCCGTCTTTAATTCGCTAGTATAATTCTTCATTTTGAAAATAATTCTTTATAAAATCATAATTTTTTATAGGATTAAAAAAAAGTAAAGAGTAGTTTCCTATCTTTATTGTGAAAAAGAAAAGATACATGAAGTTCGAACTGGAATCTAAATTTAAACCTACAGGAGATCAACCAGAAGCTATACGACAACTCGTTAATGGGATTGAATCTAATGAAAAATACCAAACTTTATTAGGAGTAACTGGATCAGGAAAAACCTTTACCGCTGCCAATGTAATTGAAAAAGTACAACGGCCCACTTTAATATTAGCACATAACAAAACGTTAGCCGCTCAATTATACTCTGAGTTTAAGCAATTTTTCCCAAAAAATGCGATAGAATATTTTGTTTCCTACTATGATTATTACCAACCAGAAGCATATATTCCAACTTCTGGAACCTATATAGAAAAGGATTTATCTATTAATGAAGAAATCGAAAAAATGCGACTAAGCGCCACTTCCTCTCTGCTTTCAGGAAGAAGAGATGTTTTGGTAGTAGCCTCTGTTTCTTGCTTATATGGTATAGGTAACCCTGCTGAATTTCAAAAAAATATAATTTCTATACAAGCGGGACAATTGATATCCAGAACTGCTTTGTTACACAAGTTAGTACAAAGTTTGTATTCCAGAACTGAAGCAGATTTCAAACATGGAAACTTTAGAATAAAAGGAGATACCGTAGATATTTTTCCAAGTTATGCAGATGATGCTTTTAGAATTCATTTTTTTGGAGATGAAATTGAAGAAATTGAAGCATTTGATGTACAAACCAATGCAATTATTGAGAAATATGACAGACTAAATATCTACCCTGCAAATATGTTTGTTACCTCACCTGATGTATTACATGGCGCGATTGATCAAATCGCATTAGATTTAGGAAAACAAGTAGAATATTTTAAAGAAATAGGAAAACACTTAGAAGCTAAACGACTGGAAGAGCGTACTAATTTTGACTTAGAAATGATCAAAGAATTAGGATACTGCTCTGGTATTGAAAACTATTCTCGCTATTTAGACGGAAGACAACCTGGAACAAGACCCTTTTGCTTGTTAGATTATTTTCCTGATGATTATCTCATGATTATTGATGAAAGTCATGTTACGGTGCCGCAAACCCATGCAATGTACGGAGGAGACAGATCCAGAAAAGAAAATTTAGTAGAATATGGTTTTAGACTTCCTGCCGCTATGGACAACAGACCTTTGAAATTTGAAGAGCTAGAAGCAATACAAAACCAAGTATTATACATTAGTGCCACGCCTGCAGATTATGAGCTACAAAAAAGTGAAGGTACATATGTAGAACAAATTATTAGACCTACAGGATTATTAGATCCTGTGATAGAAGTTCGCCCTAGTTTAAATCAAATCGATGATTTGATTGAAGAAATGCAAAAAAGAATTGATGCAGATGAACGTATTTTAGTAACCACTCTAACAAAGAGAATGGCAGAGGAGTTAGCTAAATATCTTACTAGAATCAATATTCGCTGTAGATATATCCATAGTGATGTAGACACCTTAGAACGAGTAGAGATCATGCAAGATCTACGTAAAGGTATTTTTGATGTATTGATAGGTGTAAATTTATTACGAGAAGGGTTAGATCTTCCTGAAGTATCTCTTGTAGCTATTTTAGATGCAGACAAGGAAGGTTTTTTACGTAACAAAAGATCCTTGGTACAAACTGTTGGTAGAGCCGCAAGAAATATAAATGGAAAAGCAATTATGTATGCTGATAAAATTACAGATAGCATGCAAAAAACTATAGATGATACAGAATATCGCCGACAAAAACAGATTGCATATAATACCAAGCATGGTATTACCCCTACTGCAATTAAAAAATCTATGGATAATGCACTATATGGCAAAAAAATACAACCTTATACCTTTGAAAATGCTCCTACACTACAGGCCGCAGAAGAAGAAACTGCTTATTATAGCAAAGAACAACTAGAAACCAGAATTCGAAATGTTCGTAAAGAAATGGAAAAATATGCTAAAGAATTAGATTTTATAACAGCTGCTCGATTAAGAGATGAAATCAAAATGCTGCAAAACAAGATACAAGATCAAAAAGTATAATTTATTTATAACACAAAAATAATAGCATTCATTTGATAAGATAAAAGCACAAATTACTATGAATAATATTTCAATTGAAAAGTTTATTGAAGAGATCCCTAAAGCAGAGCTTCACTTACATATTGAAGGAACATTCGAGCCTGAACTACTATTTGAAATTGCAAAAAGAAACAATAAAAAAATCAAATACTCTACCATTGCTGATTTAAAAAACGCATATCGTTTTAACAATCTTCAGGAATTTCTGGACATCTATTATGCTGGTGCAAATGTCTTAATAGAAGAGAAGGATTTTTATGACTTAACTTGGGCTTACCTTATAAAGATTCATACACAAAACGTGGTTCATACAGAAATATTCTTTGATCCGCAAACCCATACGGATCGAGGTATTCCTTTTAATACAGTTATCAAAGGAATTTATCGTGCATTAGAAGACGGTAAAAATAAATTAGGAATTACCTATAAATTAATCCTTTCTTTTTTAAGACATCTAGATGAGGCTTCTGCTTTTAATACCTTAAAAGAAGCTCTCCCTTATAAAAAATGGATTAGTGGTGTTGGTTTAGATTCTTCTGAGGTTGGAAATCCGCCTTCAAAATTCGAACGTGTTTTTGCAAAAGCAAAAGAAGAAGGTTTTTTAACTGTTGCACACGCAGGCGAAGAAGGTCCAGCAGAGTATATCTGGGAAGCATTAGACATACTTAAGGTAACTCGTATCGATCATGGCAATCGCTGTTTAGAAGATGATAAATTAGTACAACATTTAGCCAAATTAAAAATACCACTTACTCTTTGCCCCTTATCCAATCTGGAGTTAAAAGTTGTTTCTGATCTAAAAGATCATCCAATAATCAAAATGATGGATAAAGGCTTATTAGTAACCGTTAATTCTGACGATCCAGCTTATTTTGGAGGCTACATGAATGAAAATTATTTGGGTATTACTAAAGCACTTGATCTTTCTAAAAAACAAATTACAGAATTAGTCAAAAACAGTTTCAAAGCTAGTTGGTTAACCAGCAAAGAAAAAGAAGAAAAGATTTTACAGGTGGAAGAATATTTTAAAAAAAATTAGTGTATTCAGAAAACTTAAATTAGCACTAATACTGTATTCCAATACCTTTATTCGTAATAACAACAAAACTATTCATCTCTATTTGATTAGTTACATTTATAAAAAAACATGCCACATTTTGTATTAGATTGTTCGGAGAACATTATTCAATTGAAATCCCCTCAAGAAATCATTCAAGCAGTAAATGATACTGCCGAGTCTACAGGGCTTTTTAGTAAAAATGATATTAAAGTAAGGATTAATCCTTTTAAATATTATTCTACCGGAAATACTCAGGATGATTTTATTCATGTATTTGGTAATATTATGGAAGGAAGAAATGAAGCGCAAAAAGCTGATCTTTCAAAAAAAATAATACGTACTCTAAAAACTATGTTTCCTTATGTACCTATCATTTCTATAAATATCAGGGATTTTGAAAAATCATCGTATTGTAATAAATCTATGGTATGATATTATTTCTAACATGAAATCACTTTATAAAAAATGAGTTCATACCAGCGTAAAACACCAATAAAAAGCGATTGCTCTATTGAAAAGACTTTACTTGTCATTTCTGGCAAATGGAAACCAGCTATCTTAAGTGAACTTTTAAAAAGATCTGTTAGATTAAAAGATATACAAGAAGGATTACCCGAAGCTTCAAAAAGAGCATTAACACAACAACTTAAGGAAATGGTAGAAGATGGTCTTATTCAAAAAAAAGATTTTAATCAATTTCCTAAAAAAACAGAATATTCCATGACTCCTTTAGGTAGTAAACTTTCTTCTGTTTTCAATATACTTACAGAATTTGGAGATCGATTATAATAGTGCAAAATTCACCCCTTATTGGATAACTAAAATAAACAAAATAGCTTTGCTCTGAATTTAATTATCTAAAAATGAAGAATAAAGGAGTAATACTACAAGGAAGTTCAAGAAGCAATGGAAACACCAATACAATAGCACTATTTGTAAAAGAAAAAACCGGATTTGATATTATTGATTTAAAATCAAAAAACATTGGTGCTTTTGATTATGGTTTTAAAAATAGAAATGATGATTTCATTCCATTAATGAGAGATATTGTAGATAACTATGACACTTTTATTTTTGCTACTCCTGTATATTGGTATACCATGAGCGGGATACTAAAAAATTTTATAGATCGAATATCCGATTGTCTAAAAACAGAAAAAGAGATAAGATACAAATTGAGAGAAAAAAAGATGGTTGTAATAAGTTGTGGTTCTGACTGTGAAATAAAAGAAGGTTTTACCATGCCGTTTATAGAAGCTGCAAATTATCTGAATATGGAATATTTAGGAGATATTCATACATGGATAGAATATGGAATAATTACTAAAAAACTAAAGAAGGACTTGGATGTTTTTATAGAGCAAAAAAACATCCAACTCCTTTAAACAAATAGAACGGTACTGCTTAAAATTGAAAACGATATCCAAAATCAGGAAAAAACCCTATTTGATCTACCTGATCTACTTTATTTGTTAAACGGTTATAACGTCGCGTAAATATATTTTCATTATTTGTTACATTTTGAAAGTCTACATAAAACTGATGGGAATGTTTTTTTGATTTACTATTGATTTTATACCCAAACTTAACATCCCATCTAAAATAAGCATCATTTTGTTTACTAAAAGCCAAATCTTCTTGTAATATCTCAAACCCTGCCTGTCGAGAAGCTTCCAAATTTACTGGAGTATAATATCTTCCTCCAGACACGGTAAGTTTTGTGTCAAAAAATAGCATATCTTTCTTTGCTTTTCCAATCGCAAATTCTTTTCCAGCAAGAAAGTTTACTACATACTCATTATTAAAAGGTGTATTTCGTTCTATACCATCACTTCCTTTGTATTTACTTTCAAACAGCGAAGTAGTTAATAATCCATAATATCCTTTGTTAAAAAACTTTTCTAAAGTGAGTTCTATACCCTGATTAAAACCTGTTCCTTCATTAACTAATGACACTCTATCATTTTCAAATCCAAAATTTGCTCCTTCTGTTAAAGAAGAATAACTCGATGAAAAAGACTCTACCGCGGCATTATCAATATCTTGATAGTACACCTCAACTTTACCTCTCCACCCTTTACTTATTCTTACATCATAACCTAATACATAATGATTACTCCTTACAAAATCTAAATCTTTATTTGTCTGCACTAACTTTCCATTAATTTCTTTGTTCAAAAAAAGTAACGGCAAAGAAACTGGTTGATGATGTATTCCGTACCCAAAGCTAAAACGATGATTTCTCCCTATCTTATATGAAAGTCCTGCTCTGGGCTCGAATACAAACTGCTCATTTAAAGTACTGTATTGGCTGTGTACTCCCGTATTTAAAGTTAGTTTTTCTGTAAGCCTAAATTGTGCTTGAACATAAGGCTGGATGATATTTAAATTTTTATTTATATCCAAAAAAGTAAATAGATCTGGATCTCCATCCTCATTAGTATCTGGCTGTTTTTCTCGATCTCGTTGTAAAGCTTCAATTTTAAAATTCTCAATCAAAATCCCTGTTCGCAAAGTACTTTTACTACTCAATTTAGAATTAAAAAGTGTAGAAAAGGTAAAACGTGATTCGTTATTATCTATCTCAGTATATTTCAATATACGTTCTTGCGGAGTGTTTTTATCTATAAAACGATCTACTTTAAATTCATTGCTAGTAAAAGATCTAGATACTATTGTTTTTAAAAAAGAGGAGGAACCGATACTAATTTGATGTTTTAGTCCTACTACCCCAAAACCGGAATCCGCAATTGAATTTTCATCTTCGGCAGCAAACAGATCATCTTCATCAATATCATCTCCCTTAAACTCGATGTCCGAAAAACCTATAATTCCAAATAGCGAAAAATTACCTAATTTGCTTTTTCCAAAATCTATGTTATATGAAATATCATAATAATTTGGTGTCGCTGATGTTCCTCCTGCTCCAATTCCTAATATACTAACTAATGAATACCTTCCTGACACCAAAAACGATCCTTTGTTTTTTCCTAAAGGTCCTTCTGCCATTGCTTCTACTCCACTAAAAACACCTACTTGCCCTGTAAATTCATAATCATCTATATTACCTTTTCTAAATCCAAGATCAAACACTCCTCCAATTGCATTACCATATTCTGATGGAAATGCAGAGGTTATAAAATCCGAATTTTTTAATAAATTTGAATTAAGTGCGGATACAGGCCCTCCTGTAGTTCCAGCAGTTGAAAAATGATTTGGGCTAGGAATAGGTATTCCTTCTAATCGCCATAACAATCCCACTGGGGAATTACCTCGTATTACAATATCATTTCTACTATCATCTGGAGAAGAAACACCTGCATAATTTGCCGCTAAACGACCTACATCACTTCTACCTCCAGAAAAACGGGTTACTTCCTCAACTCCAAATTGTCGTGCAGAAACCGATGCAAGTTTATTAACTGCCTGAACTTTGTTAGTTTCTGAAGTAATAATTATTTCGTCCAGTTTATCAAATGACTCTATTAGTGCTATATTAACTACAGCATCTTTACCCGAAGTGACTACTATATTAGGCAGAGTAATGGATTCGAATCCAATAAAACTTACCCGTATTGTTTGCCGACCTAATGGCACTTTTTTTAATGTAAAATAACCATCCATATCGGTTATTACCCCTATTTTCTGTTCTATATTTAATAACTCAATTGTAGCACCTGCTAAAGGTATTTCTGATTGTTTATCTATCACATGTCCTCTAATTATTCCTGTTTGTGCATTTGCTATATATCCTAATATTATAATAAATATAAAAGTGATTTTTTTCATAATTTGATTCCTTATTTTGGGCAAATCTGTGACTTCTTTTTGTTTGTCAAAATGAAAAAAAAGTGAATTGATACTTTTATTGCTGAAACGTCAAATATAAGTTTGAACAGTATAAAACCAAATAAGATATGAGCCAACTAGATCCAGCCTTATTTAAAACAATTCAGCTTCTAATTTAACAATTGAATATACCCACAAACAATTATCGAATACCAGTTATGTATATTTACCAATACTATTTACTGAAGAAGTATTATTTATATGATTTCAAAAGCATATATAAAAAAATTTACATTACGTTTTATTGTCATAAACGTAGTTTTTTTTATTATCAAATTAACTATAGATCATAGTGGTGACACTACAGAACTTGATGCTACAAGCTTGTTTTATTATTCTAGTGCATTTTTTCTTTTTATGTTTACATGGGAGACTAATGATTGGTTAATACGCAGAGAAGTAAAATCTAATCTTGGTGAAACCCTTGACTTAAATAATGGGGTGAAAATTATTGCTATCAATATGGCTATTTTCATTCCCTTAACCGCTTTTTTGTATTACATGGCCATTTTCAAATTTCATGATTTATGTAAAATTGAAGCAAATAATCCCTGGTTACAATTTAGAATCGACTTTTTCAGAGCAACACTATTAGGGTTTTCTGTTATCATTTTTAATCTTTTTTATCATTCTTTAAAACAGAAAAAAGAATTAGAACTCACTATGAATAAACTTAAAAAAGAAGTAATAACGTCTAAATACAGATCGCTAAAAAATCAAATTAGCCCTCATTTCTTATTTAATAGTTTAAATACACTTACATCCCTTATGTATGAAGATAGAGATTTGGCTTCTGATTTTGTATCTAGATTAGCCACATGTTATCGATATATTTTAGACAATCGAGAAGAAGATTTGGTTAGTTTGGAAAAAGAATTAAACTTTCTAGATTCTTTTATATTTATGATGAATGTTAGGCACGAGGAAGCTTTGAGTATTACAACTCATATTTCTATGGATACAAGAGACTATCTAATCCCTACATTATCTTTACAAATGCTTGTAGAAAACGCTTTAAAACACAATTACTACTCTAAAGAAAACCCTTTAGAAATCAGCATTATATCTATTAAAAAAAATAGTATTATGATTCGAAATAATCTAAGTACAAGAAAACAAAAAGAAGAATCTACCCAATTAGGGCTTAAAAACATAAAGAAAAGATATTCTTTCTATACCAATCAGGAGGTTATAATTAAAACAAAAGACGCGTATTTTGAAGTTACAATCCCCTTATTATCAAAAACATAAAAGAAATCGCAATAGTAAAAGTTTCATAGAATGACTGCCATAATTGTTGAAGATGAAAATATAGCCTCCAGGCGTTTAGCAAATCTTATAAAAGAGTTAGCTCCAGAAATAGAAATCACTGGTCAAATTACTTCTGTCGAAAACGGATTACATTGGTTTAAAAATAATCCATTACCTGATTTAATATTTTTAGATATTCAATTAAATGACGGATACGGGTTTGATATTTTGGATACTCTGGAAGATCATCCTCCAGTAATATTTACCACAGCATATAATGAATATGCTATAAGAGGCTTTAAATATAATGGCTTAGACTACCTATTAAAGCCTATTGATAAAAATGATTTAAAAAACGCATTGGTTAAATACCGAAAAAATAATACCGATGTTCATAAATCAATAGATGAATATAAATTTGAACATATAAAAAGCTTATTTTCAAAAGAATACAAACGTCGTTTTATGATTAAAATCGGAAATCAATTTAATACATTTAATGTAGATGATATTGCATATTTTAAATCTCATGAAGGCGTTATTTTCTTACACTCTCATTTAGGTAAAAAATATCCTATCGAATACAGTATAGACCAACTTGAAGATATTCTTAATCCAATTCATTTTTTTAGGATCAATAGAAAGTTCATGGTTTCTGTAAAAGCTGTCATCGAAATCCATAGTTATTTTAATAGTCGCTTATTATTAAAATTAAATCCTCAGAATGAAGATCAAATTATCGTTTCCAGAGAGCGAACATCAAATTTTAAAAAATGGTTAGATCTTTAATTCAATAAAATGAAAAAGATTACTACTTTAATTTTTTCTATACTAAGTATACTTATAGGATTATACCCTTTTCTATATTTTTTTATTCCCCGGGATTTTGGGTTATTAGAATCTAAGAGTACCGAATTACTAGCTGATACCCTATGGAATATATCTTTTTATAGCCATATCATAACGGGAGGCATTGCATTATTAATAGGATGGATACAGTTTAATGAAAGATTAAGAATTTCTCGCCCAATAGCGCATAGATGGATTGGAAAAATTTATGTTATTACCGTTTTTATAAGTGGGGTTTCAGGAATTTATATTGGTTTCTTTGCCACTGGTGGAAGTATCGCTTCTTTAGGGTTTATTAGTCTTGGCATCCTTTGGTTATATACGACCCTAAAAGGGTACTGGTATGCTAAAACTGCTCAAATAGTGCAACATCAAATAATGATGTACTATAGCTATGCATTCTGTTTTGCCGCCGTAACTCTTAGAATATGGCTACCTATACTTGTAATACTAATTCATGACTTTATAATTGCCTATAGAATAGTTGCTTGGCTTTGTTGGGTTCCCAATCTTATACTAATACATTATATGATTAGAATCAAATCTAAATAAATGGAGTATTCTTTTTAAGTAGTATACTATAAAAAACACTCTTTTTAATATGAAGAGTGTTTTTTATAATAATCAATTCTTTCTCTATTTTTCTAAAGAAGTATCATCTGGCTTATTTTTATTATTTAATCGTTTTGCATCTTTAAGGCACTTGTGCATCATCCATTCTAATTGACCATTAACACTTCTAAATTCATCATCCGCCCATTTTTCAATCAACTTAAAAGTTTCTGGATCTATTCTTAAAACAAATGATTTTTTCTTACTCATAAATTATGAATGTAAAGTTCCTGTATTTATAACTGGAATAGCTTCTTTATCTCCACATAAAACAACCATTAAGTTACTAACCATAGAGGCTTTTTTATCTTCATCAAAATCAATTATATTATCTGTAGATAATTTAGCCAAAGCATCTTCTACCATACCAACAGCCCCTTCTACTATCTTTTTACGAGCAGCAACAATAGCAACGGCTTGTTGTCTTTTTAGCATAGAACTTGCTATTTCTGGAGCATAAGCCAAATATCCTATTCTTGCTTCCATTACTTCTATTCCTGCTATAGCTAAACGTTCTGTTATTTCATTTTCTAAAGCTTCATTTACTTCATCCATACCTGATAGCAGTGTAAGTTCATGTTCTCCGTCTGCAAAATTATCATAAGGATAAGAACCTGCAAGTTTTCTTACCGCAGCATCTGTTTGTACACGAACAAACTCTTCGTATTGATCTACATCAAAGGCTGCTTTATATGTATCACTTACTTTCCAAACCAAAATTACATTAATCAAAATTGGATTACCAATCTTATCATTTACTTTTACTCGTTCACTATAAAAATTTCTAGCTCTTAAAGAAAGTCTTTGCTTTGTGTAAAAAGGATTTGCCCAAAAGAAACCATTACTTTTTACGGTTCCTTTATAAGCACCAAATAACACCATTACTTTAGAGCTATTAGGCGTCACAATAAAAAAACCTCTTCCTATAAATAGTATTGGCAACATAAATGTCAAAAACAATGGATTATCCATAACAATTAAGCCTACTACCATGGTTATTACAATTAATGATAACACGATTAACATTAAGTAACCACTACTTGCTTTTATATTTTTTTCATATTTCATAATAATATCATTTTGATATCACAATGATACAAAAAAATATTAAAAAAAACATTAAAAGGATAAAAAATGACATTTGTATTATTATTTAAAAGCAAAAAAACGCTCTTTTTGATATAAAGAGCGTTTTATAAAAAATCAAATTAGCTAAATAAAATTTCAACTTAGATTATGAAATTTCAATCCACCTTTTAGGTTGTACTTTAGCTTCTTCCTTTTTAGGTAGTTTAATTAATAACATTCCATTTTCATAAGATGCTTCAATCTTATCTGCATTTGCAGTTTCTGGTAAAGTAAACGATCTCTTAAAAGAGGTATAACTAAACTCTTTTCTCGTATACCTACCTTTTTCTTCAGATTCATTTTCTATTTTTTTTTCAGAAGAAATTATAAGTAAATCGTTATTTAATTCAATATTAAAATCTTCTTTAATTAGTCCAGGAGCCGCCAGTTCCAATGTGTACTCATCATCTGTTTCTTTGATATTAACAGCAGGAGTATTAAATCCTACCTTATTAACATTAGTTGTTCCACCAAGCCAATCTGTAGTAAATAAATCATCAAAAAGGAAAGGTAATCTGTCTGATCTTTTTATTAAACTCATTGTTTTATGTTTTAAAGGTTATTTTAATTTTTAACTTCAATGAGTATATAGCAACTTAAGTTCCAATCTTAAATCAATGCCAAAATGTCATTAATTCAAAAATAATAAAAGACAAAATGTCACTTTTAGCTTAATCAAAATGACAAAAACACATAAAAAAACAAGTCTTACCTCACTGCCCAGACTATACCTCCCTTAAGTAAATTCTAGTAGTGAAATTACTTTACTAGGATAGTAATGTGTTTTATCAAAAAAAAGCATCAATTGTCTCAGGCCACAACTCAGTGGTTATTTTTTTAAAAAAATTCCTATCTTAATTTTACTCTTATTTTACATCTAAAAAATATACCTTTGCAAAATGGGATTAACAAATAATGATATTTTCAAGAAATTAAGAGTCGCACACAAATTACGTGATGATGATATTATAAAAATCTGTGCTTTAGTAGATTTTAAGGTTAGTAAAAGTGAATTAAGTGCGCTCTTTAGAAGCGAAGACCACCCAAAATATATGGAATGTGGTGACCAAATTTTACGTAATTTTTTAAATGGTCTAGTAATTCATCTTAGAGGTCCGATGCCTAAAAAAGGTGAAAAATCTTCTGCTAAAAAAACTGAATAAAAAAACATCATTAATACATTTTTAAAACATCTTCTTTCATTTTTTTAAATGCTGTTTTCCAAATAATTGCTTAGATTTGGTTGTGTTTACATTTATATAGACATTCAACAACTATCCCTATGCTTACTACCACAGAAAAACAATTATTCAGAAAAGAACTTTTTTATCATTTGGATGGGATTGCTGTTGCTCCTGTTGCCTACTCTCTTTACAAAAATAAAGTTACGGATTATCTTCTTAAAAAAACTGAGGCTTCTATCTCTGAAATTGCAACAATAAAAAATGCTAATGAAGGATATCTAAATGTAGCTTTACGAATATTAAGCGCACAAGGCTGGCTAGATTACAAAACAAATAATGGAGATGTTATTATAAAGATCAATGAAATGTCAAAAATAGCTTTTGAATATTTTTATTTATATGAAGACGTTATTGATTTATTAGAATATTCTGCAAAATTTCATCCTAGAAAATTCGAATTAGATCCTTTTCATAAATTAGAAAAACTATTTAAAAAATATGAGAATCGTTTTTACCTAGAGACGAACATAAACACTATTATTACAAGCATTCAAAACCAAATATTAAAACACATAGAAGGTATTTTAACTGGTCCAACAACAGTTCATTTAGGTATGGGAGGAATGTTTCATAAATATTTTATGGAAGCATCTTTTAGTGCAGATGAATATCACAAATTTCCTGAAAGTTTTGATTCTATTCTTACTTTTTTAAGCAACCTTGGCTGGTTTAGTAAATCGAATGGTAATTACACTTTCACAAACAAGGGTTTATTTTTTGCAAAAAGGGCATCCGCTTATGGCGTTACAGTTTCCTACATTCCTATGTTTAGACAAATGGATGCTTTATTATTTGGGGATCCAAATACTTTATGGAATTCAAAAACAGAAGCTGAAACACACGTAGACCGAGAAATGAATGTATGGGGAAGCGGAGGCGCACATACAACTTATTTTAAAAAAATTGATGAAATCATCATTAGCATATTCAATAAACCGCTAGAGGAACAACCAAAAGGAATTTTGGATATGGGATGTGGTAATGGTGCTTTTTTAATTCATCTTTTTGAGGTTATTGCAACTAAAACTTTAAGAGGAAAACATTTGGATGATTATCCGCTTTTTTTAGTTGGTGCTGATTACAACAAAGCTGCCCTAAAAGTCACCAGGGCTAACTTAATTCAGGCAGATATTTGGGCAAAAGTTATTTGGGGAGACATAAGTGACCCTGATTTACTTCAAAAAGATCTAAAAGAAAACTATGCTATCGAATTAAAAGATTTATTATCTGTAAGAACATTTTTAGATCATAACAGAATATGGAGCACTCCTTCCTCTCTACTAGACACTCCTAGTACATCTACAGGCGCATTTGCTTATCGAGGAAAAAGACTACATAATAACGACGTAGAACGTAACCTAAAAGATCATTTTAAAAAATGGGAGCCTTACATTACCAAATTTGGCTTAATCGTTATAGAATTACACACAATTAATCCTAAATTAACCTCTAACAACTTAGGTAAAACTGCTGCTACTGCCTATGATGCTACTCATGGATTTTCTGATCAATATATTTTAGAGATCGACTCTTTTCTTAAAATAATTAACGAAGTAGGATTACAAAGTGACGAAAAATATTTCTCAAAATTTCCGAATTCTGAGCTTGCAACAGTAAGTATTAATTATATCGTAGGGAAATAAAATTATATCCTTATATAACATTAATTTCTGGTAAATTGCGTTACCACCTCTTTGTGTTTTGGAAAGTTTAGAGTCACAATCTTTTCTTTTTGCTAGTTCAAAATCTTCAAAACTAAATCAGACAAAACTCTATATTTAATAGCAAACACCTATAGAATTGCAACAAAAAAGCGACCTTATAAAAGGTCGCTTTTTTTATTACAAAAATATTATTTTATTATGCTAATACTGCTTGCACTTTATCCGCAGCTTCTTGAAACTGTACTGCACTTTGCACATCTAACCCACTATTGTCGATTAATTCTTTTGCTATATCTGCATTTGTACCTTGTAAACGAACTATAATAGGCACTTTAATCGCATCTCCCATGTTTTTATAAGCATCTACGACACCTTGCGCTACTCGATCACAACGAACAATACCTCCAAAAATATTAATAAGGATTGCTTTTACATTTGGATCTTTTAATATAATTCTAAAAGCCGCCTCTACGCGTTTTGCATCTGCTGTACCTCCTACATCCAAAAAGTTAGCTGGCTCTCCACCCGCTTGCTTAATTAAATCCATAGTAGCCATTGCAAGACCTGCCCCATTTACCATACACCCTACATTGCCGTCTAGATCTACATAATTAAGACCAACTTCTTTTGCTTCTACTTCGATAGGGTTTTCCTCACGTATATCTCGCATATCGACATAATTTTTATGGCGATACAATGCATTTTCATCCAAAGTCACTTTGGCATCAACTGCCATAATTTTATCATCACTTGTTTTAAGAACAGGGTTGATTTCGAATAAAGAAGCATCCGATTTAGTATAGGCTGTATATAACGCCATTACAAATTTGGTCATTTCTTTAAAAGCTGTACCACTTAGCCCTAAATTAAAAGCTATTCTTCTTGCCTGAAAAGGAAGTAATCCAACAGAAGGATCTACTTCTTCTGTAAAAATTAAATGAGGAGTTTCTTCCGCTACAGTTTCAATATCCATTCCTCCTTCAGTGGAATACATAATCATATTACGACCAGAAGTACGATTTAACAAAACAGACATATAAAACTCATCTGGCTCACTATCTCCTGGATAATATACATCTTCTGCCACCAATACCTGGTGTACTTTTTTACCTTCAGCAGAAGTTTGAGGAGTGATTAAATTCATTCCAATAATTTGCTCTGCTACAGATTCTACTTCCTTAAGGTTTTTAGCTAGCTTAACTCCACCACCTTTTCCTCGTCCACCAGCATGAACCTGTGCTTTAATCACATGCCATCCTGTTCCGGTTTCGGCAGTAAGTTGTTTTGCTGCTGCAACAGCTTCGTTTGCATTTTGCGCTACAATACCACGCTGAATACGCACGCCAAAGCTGCTTAATATTTCTTTACCCTGATATTCGTGTAAGTTCATAATGTTTTTTTTTGCCTTTTTTATAGGAGTTCCAAAAATAGCAAAAGTGAAGTTACTGTGCCAATCTTTTATCGTAAAAAACTAGGAAGAAATTCAAAACAAAAAAAGAAACCAAAAACTTATTGAACTAATTAAAGAAAATTCTTAAAAATTATAATTGAAAATTCTTAAAATCCAAAGGATCAAAATTCTTAAAATGCCCGTTCATTTTAATCACTTTCTTAGTTCGATTCATCTCTCTAATTATTGGAATAGTAACTTTGAGATGTTCTATAAGATATTGTAATCGTTCTGATTCATTTCTAAGTTTTAATAAATGATATTCTTGATGCAAAGATAAACCTATTTTGTGAGCTACTTGATAGCTTACAAAGGGGACAGCTAACACTGGAGGGTTATCTATAGCTAATTCTATATATAGCTTTGTTATGCTTCTAAGTAATTTTTCTTGTAACTCCTCAGTATTCTCTTCTTTATTTTTAAGAAATTGAACATCTCCTCCTGAATATAACTTACCAGGATATTGCTGGTTAAAATTACTGATTTTAAAAACTCTTGTTCCTAAGCATACAACATCGCTTTCACCTTTGGGATATTTTTGAGCTACTTCTTGAAGTTTTACTTCTGTTCCATACTCTAATTTCCCGTCAAGAAAAGTAGGTATCCCGAATAGGAAACCTTCTTTTTGACAGTCGGCAATTAGTTGCTGATATCTTTTTTCAAAAATATGCAAAGACAAACGCTCTCCTGGATAAACTACAGTTTGCAATGGAAAAAGAGGTAACATATTTTTTTTATTAAAAATACTAATTACTCTTTTTATAGACATTAAGTACAAGTTAAAAATATTAAAATCTATTGAACAATAGATTTTTTCTTAATAAGACGATAATATCTCTAATTTTATTGATAATTTCGTAAGCTTAAATTTGTGACACAATGGAAAATAAAAATTTATTAGCAATTGCAAATGAATTTGGGAGTCCTGTTTATGTATACGACTCCTCAAAGATTATTTCACAGTACAATCGCCTTTCTGATGCTTTCAAGGAAGTCAAACAGTTAAAACTTAATTATGCAGTTAAAGCACTGTCTAATCTTGCTATTTTAAAGCTAATAAATTCTTTAGGAGCAGGACTAGATACAGTTTCTATACAGGAAGTAGAATTAGGATTAAAAGCAGGTGTCAAACCAAAGAATATTGTTTTTACTCCTAATGGGGTTTCTCTTGAAGAAATAGAAGAGGTTTCCTCTTTAGGCGTACAAATAAACATAGACAATCTTTCTATTTTAGAACAGTTTGGCACAAAACACCCTGATACCCCTGTGTGTATTCGTATGAATCCACATGTAATGGCTGGCGGAAACAGCAAAATATCTGTAGGGCATATCGATAGCAAGTTTGGAATTTCAATTCACCAAATTCCTCATATTCTTAGAATTGTACAAAATACAGGGATGCGTATTAATGGAATACACATGCATACAGGTAGCGACATTTTAGACATTGAAGTGTTTCTGCGTGCTTGCGAAATACTTTTTGAAACTGCAATGAATTTTAAGAATCTTGATTTTATAGATTTTGGAAGTGGTTTTAAAGTGCCTTACAAGTCAGGAGATATTGAAACTAATATAGAAGAGTTTGGTTTTAAAATGACTAAACGCTTTAACTCTTTTTGTAAAGAATATGGTAAAAATTTAACATTAGGATTTGAACCTGGTAAATTTTTGGTTAGTGAAGCAGGATATTTTTTAGCTAAGGTAAATGTAATCAAACAAACTACATCTACTGTTTTTGCAGGGATAGATAGTGGTTTTAATCATTTAATCCGACCAATGTTTTATAATTCGCATCATGAAATTATTAACATCACTAATCCTGAAGGAAAAGAACGATTCTATTCTGTAGTTGGATATATCTGCGAAACAGATACTTTTGCTACAAATCGAAGAATTTCTGAAATCACAGAAGGAGATATTGTAGCTTTTAAAAATGCTGGAGCTTATTGTTTTTCGATGTCTAGCAACTACAACTCTCGCTACCGTCCCGCAGAGGTTCTATGGCATGAAGGAGAGGCTCATTTGATTCGCAAACGCGAAACATTTAATGATCTTATAAAAAATCAAATAGACATTGATATTTTCTCTAAAACAAAAGAAACTGTATCATAAAATATTCATGCAATAATAAATAGCGTTAGATTCTGTCTAGCGCTATTTGTTATAAAAATCTGAAATAAAAATAAGAATTCTGTTTAAAGAGATATTATAATTATTTAATTCAAAGATAATTTTAGCACATAATATTATTAGATTTCTTCAAAAAAGCAATCATTAATAAGGCTTTACCATAAATAAAAAGGTCTTAAAAAAGAAATCTCGAAATTCTGTTTATAAAAAATGAGATTTCAGAATACATTTATAGATTTTTAATGTTTTTAATTAAGTATTCTAAGCCATTAAGTTTTAATTCGTAAACTGTTTGTAACTGCTGCCCTAATAGACCTTTAGGAAAACCTTTATTATGATACCACACTACATAGTACTCTGGAAGATCTATAAGGTATCTATCTTTGTATTTACCAAAAGGCATTTTAGCATAAGCCAATTTGGTTAAAAAATCCTTTTGAGGTTGGATTTCCATAAATTAAAAAGGGATTATTTGGTAAAGTTTCTATAATACCACATTAATGTTTCTACCTTTTTTTCCCATTTTTTTTGTGCTTCTTTATTTATTGAATGATCTGTTTCTTCATCGTATCTTTCTTGCATATTAATTCTCATTCTTTCTACCAACTTATACATTTTATTAAGATCTCGACGTATATTATCCCCTGCCTTATATTCTTTTAATCTTTTTCGCATTATTCGTGCATGTAATTCAGAAATATCAAAATGTAGTTGCTCGTGAGACAATAGTCCATCAGACATTTGCCCCCTCTTTACCCAAGATAATGATGGGTAGCAAAAACTATCTACTTGATAGTTTAATTCAATCTCTCCTTTATCTTTACCATAAGACCATTGATAGGTAATACCTGTATTTACACTAGCACCAAAAGCGCTATTCATATTAGGTTTCCCTCTAAAATCTGACCATGCCAACTCACTCCTTTCTGTATAAGAGAATTTGCCTACATAACCATTATTATTGGTAATAAATAAAAATAAAATAATAGTAATGTACTTACTCATAATTGCAAACAATTATGCCCAAATAAAGTTATATTTACCTATTTCTGAAACACTAAGGGATACAATATGGGGCAAATATTGTTAGCGCTTTACAAAATAGTGTTACTACTTCCTAGCTTTTAAATATACGTATTTTTAAAGTATATATGTTACTATAAAACCAGCGTTTTGTTTTCCTTGATATTTGAAACCTATCAATTACAATGCCATAGAAATTATTTTCTTCAAAAAACAGAAATTACATAACCTCTACAAAATCAAAGATATATAAAAAATACTTTTTTTTATATATCTAGAAGCATTTTTTATTCAGTATTAATTTATACCCCCACTAATACTTGTGTCGATAAGTTTATGTTTTCTGTCTTTAGAAATCTTAAATATTTTATTCCTTACTACAAAATTATTCTACTATATTTAATTTTAAATCATCATCAAACTTAATGAGATATACTGCTTCATTAGAGTATCCTCCTAAAAGTTTTTTAGAATAATTAAATTTATTTTCAACATATTCTGTTGTTCCATCAAAAGAAGCTTTATATAAATCATCTGCTGTTCCTAATCGCATTAAAATATCATATGCTATATCAAAACCTCTGATAGCCCATTTATTGGGATCAGAGCCATATTCTCTTTTATAACGTTTTACAAATGGAGCTATTTCTTCTCCTTCTTCTATTTCTTTATTATCAAATTCTTTATCTACAGATGGATAATGCATATGTAATTTTGATAAATGTTCGTTTTTTATATTATCATTATCAAAGGCATTATTTTTATCTGTAGTAAATAAAGTTATCTTATGACTTTCTGCTTTTGCATTAAGCAAAGGAATAACATTACTAATCATTGCTACGTCATTTGATTCTAGAAAAATCCAATTTGGTTTGTTTTTATCTAACGCTTTATTAAGTCGAACTTCATAAAGGTAATTTCCTTCTTCTATCTTAGCAATTTTGGCATTAGGAAACTTAGCTATCAATTTCTTTTTCACCTCTTCATATTTACCACCTTTCTGAACTATAATTACTATATTTTTGCTTATAGAATCTTTTTCTACAAACGATATTATTTTATCTTGTAATATTTTATTTGTAGGGCGCGTTTGAAAGAAATTATCATGTAATTTTGACTCTTTTCTTGAAGCTGGCGAGAATACAGGGGTGTTATATTTTTTAAGTTCTGAGGCTACTATTTCAGCATTACTTTGGTATAATGGTCCGATTATAGCATCTGTATTTTCAAAATCATTTTCATGTATTAAATTTTTGATATGCTCTCTATTATTATTTCTGTGTGTATCAAAAACAGTTAATTCAGTAGTAATCCCCCTAGTTTTAGCAGAATCTATTGCTATCAAAACTCCACTATAAAGGTCTAATGCTATTCTTAAACTTTGTTTACTCTTTAGGTAGCTTTCTGTTTGTTTTCTAGCTTCAAAATTCAAAGTATCCAAACTAAAAGGGAGCATTACTGCTACTTTCTTAGGAGTAAAATTATATAAGTTTTTTCCTAAATCTACATATTTTTCTTTAGACAACCCTTTACTTATACTTATTGTGTCTTTAGGAATTGTAATTACCATACCTGCTTTTAAGCCTTCCCGTAGATAAGGGTTCATTTTAAATAAAGAATCAGAAGAGATCCCAGTACGTCTCAAAATACGAAAAATAGTTTCTTTAGGTTTTACTTGATATAATTCAAACCCAGGCTGAACCGCATCTTTTAAAGAAACAAATACACTTGTAGGAACTGTTATTTGCATTCCTACAGGGAAACCTGAGCTCATATTAGGATTAAGCTGTTCTAGCTCATTTATAGTAACCCCATGTCGTCTGGCAATACTATACTTTGTATCTTTTGGTTTTACCGTATACCGAGTAGTGGTAGATAATCTAGAATCCGTTAAGACTTTTGATGTCTCATTACCTACAGGGTCATTTGCAAATACAGGTATCCTTAATTTATCTTTTTTTCTGATCTGCTCAGAGTATAGTCTTTTGTTATTTTTCTTTATGTCTTCTACTGTTATTTTGTAATTTTTAGCTATCCCGTAAAGAGTTTCTTTTTTCTTAACCTTATGGGTTATATATCGTATTATTTCTTGTTCTTTTGGAGCTATTTTCAAACTATCTAAAACAGCATCTTTTCCTTTCTCTTTATTAACATCTACAGCTGCCACCTCTTTTTCCTCCATTTTACCTACATTAAGGATTTGACCAAGATTAATCCCTTTATCTGCCTCTGGATTCAATAAATAAATAGTTTCTACACTGATATTATATTTTTTTGAAAGACTATATACCGTATCTCCTTTTTCTACAACGTGAATTTTATATTCTTGATTACCTAACACTGGAACGGCTAAAATTTCACCTTCACTGATCCCATCTTTTGCTGTTGGATTTATTTTATATATAGCCTCTGGAGTGGTATTATAACGTTTTGCTATCCTGTATACATTCTCTCCTTTTGCCACTTTATGACTCTTATATTGCTGTGCATAAGCTATACCTGATACCATCAGCAACAGAAAGATCAATAAAAACTTTTTCATGTATTATCTAATTATTTTTTTTTTTAATTCCCCTTATATAAAACCAAAACTTACTCCCACTCTATTGTTGCAGGAGGCTTAGAACTTATATCATATACTACTCTATTAACGCCTTTTACTCTGTTTATTATTGCATTAGAAGTTTTTTGTAAGAATTCATAAGGCAAATTTACCCAATCTGCGGTCATCCCATCTGTACTCTCAACTGCTCTCAATGCTACACAGTTTTCATAAGTTCGCTCATCTCCCATTACTCCAACACTCTGTACTGGCAATAAAATAGCTCCTGCTTGCCATACTTTATCATACAATCCATCTTCTTTTAAGCCATTTATAAAAATAGCATCTACTTCTTGTAAAACGGCTACTTTTTCTGGGGTTATATCCCCTAATATTCGAATTGCTAGCCCTGGTCCGGGAAAAGGATGTCTCCCTAGTAACTCTGGATCAATTCCCATCGATGCACCAACTCTTCTCACTTCATCTTTAAACAACATGCGTAATGGTTCTACTACTTCTAATTTCATAAAATCGGGCAATCCTCCAACATTATGATGAGATTTAATAGTTGCAGAAGGCCCATTAACCGAGATAGACTCTATTACATCAGGATATATAGTGCCTTGACCTAACCACTTTGCATTTTCTATCTGATGCGCTTCATCATCAAATACTTCTATAAAAATTTTACCAATTATTTTTCTCTTTCCTTCGGGATCACTTTCTCCTGCAAGAGCATCCAAAAAACGTGCCGAAGCATCTACTCCTTTTACATTGAGCCCCATTCCTTCGTACTGATCTAATACTGCAGAGAATTCATTTTTACGTAACAATCCATTATTTACAAAAATACAATGTAAGTTTTTTCCTATTGCTTTATGTAATAACACTGCTGCAACTGTTGAGTCTACCCCACCGCTTAACCCTAATACTACTTTGTCGTTCCCTAATTTTTCTTTTAATTCTGCTACTGTTGAGTCTACAAAAGAATCTGGTGTCCAATCTGGTTGAACATTAGCTATCTTAATTAAAAAATTCTCTAACAATTTCTTTCCATCGGTTGAGTGATATACTTCTGGATGAAATTGAATAGCATACGTTTCTTCTCCTTCTATTCTATAAGCAGCATTTTCTACATCGCTAGTACTTGCTAATTTAACCGCTCCTTCTGGAAGTTTCTTGATGGTATCACTATGACTCATCCATACTTGGGATCCTTTACTTATACTTTCAAAGAACTGTTCTCCTTCTTGGATAAAAGATAAATTCGCTCTACCATATTCTCGTGTATTTGAAGGAGCAACTTCGCCTCCACTAAAATGAGCCAGATATTGTGCTCCATAACAAACTGCCAGCAAAGGTTTTTTACCTCTGATTTCTGATAAATCAGGATGAGGGGCATCTTCTCCTCTTACTGAAAAAGGAGAACCTGAAAGAATTACGGCTTTAAAATCAGAAACATTTTCTGGTAAATTATTATAAGGGTGTATTTCGCAATATATGTTTAACTCTCTAACTCTTCTTGCTATAAGTTGTGTGTATTGCGACCCGAAATCTAAAATAAGTACGTTGTTTTGCATAGGCAAAAATAAAATTAAATTATAACCCTCGAAATCCTAAATAGAATAATTTTTAACTACGTCGTTTATTTTATAAACAACTTTGGTGTTTGGCTTATAAAAAATCTAAAAACTGTTTTTAAAAAACTTGCTTTAACCTGATGATTATTCTTATTCAAATCACCCATAAACTACTATAAAACAGACTTTTTACATAAAAAAACTAAACAAAAACCATTCATCTATACAAAATAACGATTGATCGACACAAAATAACCAATAATCGATCACTTAAAATAGTTTATTCTTATTTAAATAATTTTAATCATGCAACAATTTAAAAAACATAATAACCTATAGAGCTTAAATCATAACTCCTTAAAACCAAAAAATATGAAAAATCTTGTTTTTATTTTTTTATTCTTTTCAAGTATAGCTTGTTTTTCTAAAAACACTCCGTATCAAAAAAAAATTCCTAACACTAATACAATTGTTAACACTTTAGCACAACAACTAATTAATCCCCCTAACAATGTAATCTTTATATCTATGTCTATTTTAGACCTGATAAGAGAAAATACAGATCCCTATAAAAAGAAAAATGAAGCTACTGGGAGTTGGGTTAAAAGCACTATATGGATTAAAAACCCTAATTGGATCAAAAAAGAACTAGTATAATCTTTAAAATCCGCACTAGTTAATCTTTTATAATTAAAAATTCTTCTCTTAATGGATTTAAGTTTTTAATTAATTCAGGAATTAATTCTTGTCCATACTCTAAGTATAGTTCAGAAAAATTCTTGTTTCGTTCTTGTAAGCTATGATTAGGAAAAAGTTGATTTTGTATATCTGTAAGTCGTTTCACATGATCACTAAGCTTTCGCCTTTGTGCTTTTAACAATCGATTTTCTAAAACATCTAGTCCTTTAAGTTGTTTTATTTCTTGTGCTTTTACTGCATTAAGAAAAGTAACATCTGTATGGCTTGCTAGCTCATACATCGCTACAAACTGCTCCTTTATATGTTTACGTTGTGTATCAAAGTTTATATCTATATTGGATATTTGTCGAACTTTTCGATTAATTAATTCATGTTGTTTCAAAAACAACTCGGTATCTGAAACATTGAGCTTCTCGATTTTTTCGGCTTGTTTTTTAGTTTGAATCAATACTGAATTTCGAAGTAATAATATTGGAAAAGGAATATCCACAGATTCGAAATAATCTTTTAATTCTAACCAGTATGCAAGTTCCCCTCCTCCTCCGATATAACAAAGATTTGGCAAAATTACTTCTTGATATAATGGTCGCATCATTACGTTAGGGCTAAACCTTTCTGGAAACTCAGAAAGCTCTTTTAATATCTCACTTTTGCTCCAGCTAATATCTGTTTCATTAACAAAATATCTTTCTTCTTTTTCTACTATACGTTCTCGTAATCCATCTGCCAAATAAAACAAGTTAATTTCTCTAGGATTTACTTGTACTTTATATCCTGCTTTTTCTAGTTTTTGTGCTTTTGGTAGCACCTTAGAAAACGCTACTTGCTCGACTAATTCTTTTTCTACATAAGGGATAAATAATCGTTTTAATTCTCTATCATTTCCATCTATGATTACCAAACCGTATTCTCCAAATAATTCATTAGCTATATATCTGGTTGCTTCTGTTAAGTTTTTATGTTTTATATATGCTTTTTCGAAAAGAGATTTAAGTCGTTCTGCATTTTGTCCTTTTCCTATTTCAGCAGAAAAAACATCAAAAACTTTATCTAATCCTTCGGTATTAAATACTCCTACAGCTCCTCCATCTTTACGACTCCATTGTATTTTTTTACCAAAAAGATTAAAATAATTTATTTCTTCAAAATCATGATCTTCTGTAGCCATCCAATACACTGGCACAAAATTAAACTCAGGATATTTCTCTTTTAAAGTTTTGGTAAGATTTATTGTGGAAATAATTTTATATAAAAAATATAACGGCCCTGTAAAAAGATTTAATTGATGCCCTGTAACTACTGTAAAAGTATTTTGTTTTTCTAAAGCCTCTATATTATCCTTAGTTTCCTCTAAAATAGCTACCTCTTTATATTGCTTTTTTAAGGTTTGTACTAAAACTTCTCTATGGTGGTTAGAAAATGATTGTTGCTTTTCTTGAATTTGATCTTCAAAATTTTCTAATTCTGGATATCGATTATAAAAAGGCTGTAATTCAGACTTTTGATCTAAATAATCACAAATAAGAGAGGAAAAGTAATTCGTGTCTCTAAATGGAATACAGTCACTAGGCATATTATTTTTTTTTGAATGGTTAAATATACATTAGATTGTTATTAGATATATATTTTTATATTTTTTTTAATAGTCTACCAAAATTTTACACAACTCCTTATAACAAAACTTCCAAGCTAACTATGTGCTATATTATTTTTTCAAATCCTAAATTTTAGTTAATACAGATTACAACCTAAATTTAACTCGGTATTTTACCATTTAAATGAATAGCATTTATCGATGAAAAAATTAATTACTACACTATTTGTCGTACTTATAACGACTAGCTTAGCCTATTCTCAAAACAAATTACAATCTCCTAAAGATTTTTTAGGTTATGAAGTAGGAGACCAATTTACACGTCATGCCGATGTTGTAAATTATTTTAACCATGTTGCTAATAATTCCAACATGGTAAACTACCATACCTATGGCAAAACTAATGAAAGAAGACCTCTAACTTATGCCATAGTTTCGTCTGAAGAAAACTTGAATAATATTGAAAATATTAGATTAAATAATTTAAAAAATATAGGTGTTGCAGAAGGAACTGCAAATTCAGAAATTGCAATTGTTTGGTTGAGTTATAATGTACATGGCAATGAAGCTTCTAGTACAGAAGCTGCTATGAAAACTATCTATAAATTAATTACACAAAAAGAGACTTGGTTAAAAAACACAGTAGTTATTATAGACCCATGTATCAACCCAGATGGTCGTGATCGTTATGTAAACTGGTATAATCAGGTAAAAGCTACACCATACCAAATCAATCAGACTGCTACAGAGCACAATGAACCATGGCCAGGCGGACGACCAAATCATTACTTGTTTGATCTTAACAGAGATTGGGCATGGGCAACCCAAGTAGAATCACAACAACGTTTAAAAATTTATAATACATGGATGCCACATGTACATGTAGATTTTCATGAACAAGGTATTAATGAACCTTATTATTTTGCTCCAGCAGCAGAACCTTTTCATGAAATTATAACTCCTTGGCAAAAAGATTTCCAAACACAAGTTGGTAAAAACCATGCTCGTTATTTTGATGCAGAAGGATGGCTCTTTTTTACCCGAGAGCGTTTTGATCTGTTATATCCGAGTTATGGAGATACGTATCCTACTTTTATGGGAGCTATTGGTATGACTTATGAGCAGGCAGGACACGGAAGAGCAGGATTAGGTATCCAAACAGATGAAGGTTTTGTATTAACATTAAAAGATCGTGTCTTGCACCATACTACAACGGGACTATCTACCGTAGAAATTTCCTCTAAACAAGCTTCAAAATTGAATACCGAGTTTAAAAAGTTTTTTAACACTAGTAATCTAAAATATAAAAGCTATATCCTAAATGGCGAAGCAGATAAAATAAATACTTTGACCAAATTATTGGACAGGCACGAGATTGTTTACGGATTTACAGATAACGAAAAAGTGAGTGGATATAATTTTAGAGAGAATAAGCAAGGAAGTATCAATGCAAAAGGAGCACTTGTAGTAAGTACTAATCAACCAAAAGGTAAAATGGTAAAAGTACTTTTCGAACCAGATGCTAAATTAAATGACCCTCTTACTTATGATATTACCGCTTGGAGTATCCCCCATGCATATGGATTAGATGCTATTGCCTCAACAACATTGATTTCTGCTAATACAAATAAAAAGAATAGTACTATTGGTAATACAACCAATCCTGCTGGACCAGGATATATCGCCAAATGGAATAGCATGAATGACGCAGCTTTTATGGCGGATTTACTTAAACATAATATACGTGTACGGTTTAGCGAAAAAGACTTTAGCAATGGCACAGAAAGTTTTAAAAAAGGAAGTCTGATAATTACAAAAAGTGATAATCAAAAAAACAGCACTTATGATAAAACTGTTATAGATATAGCCAATGCTCATAAACGAAAAATATATACAGCCTCAAGTAGTTTTTCTAATAGCGGTGTAGACTTTGGTTCGCCAGATGTAAAATTAATTAACAATCAAAAAATTGCTGTTGTAAAAGGTAAATATACTTCTTCTTTGAGCTATGGTGAGATTTGGCATTTCTTTGAACAACAACTTAAATACCCTATTACCTCAATAGATACAGATTATTTTAAAAATACTAACCTTAGTAATTTTGATGTATTAATACTACCTAACGGATATTATGATGACTATTTAAATAACGATATTATAAAAAATCTAAAAAAATGGGTGCAAAAAGGAGGAAAACTAATAACTATAGGTACTGCCGTAAATACTTTTGCTAACAAAGAAGGATTTGACTTATATAAAAACAAACCAGAAGAAAAAGAGAAAGACTCTACAGGAAATCTTATAGCTTATGACCAAAGAGAAAGGGAAAGCGTAAAAGATTTAATTACAGGAAGTATTTTCAAAACAAAAGTAGATTCTTCTCATCCTATGGCATTTGGATATAACGACACTTATTTTAGTTTAAAATTAGGAAGCGATTCTTTTAAATTTCTTAAAAAAGGATATAATGTCGCCTACGTAGAGCAACAACAAAACATATCTGGTTTTGCAGGAACATCTGCCTTAAAAGGATTAAATAATTCACTAGTTTTTGGTGAAGCAAGAATAGGTCAGGGTAGTGTTATTTACATGGTAGATAATCCTTTATTTCGATCTTTTTGGGAAAACGGAAAGCTTTTTTTCGTGAATGCAATTTTTTTTACCAATAATAATAAATTTACACTTTAAATCACATTAAATAATTATGATACCTCCAAAAATACGCACAACTTTTAAGGCTATAACAATATTAGTTGTATTACTTTTAGCCAGTTGTAATCCAAAGAAAGAAAAAGAAACAGTGACAGCAAAGACAGAAATTGAAAAAAGCGAAAATATTTTATTAAAAGAATGGACTGGTCCTTATGGGGGAACTCCTGCTTTTGATAAAATGAATATTACAGATATAAAATCTGCCCTTGAAAAAGGAATGGAGCTTAATCTTATTGAAATCGAAAAAATTGCTAATAACCCTGAAGCTCCTACCTTTGAAAATACTACTGTAGCTATGGAAAAAGCTGGAGCAGAACTTGAAAGAGTGTATACCTATTACGGTATTTTAAGTAGTAATATGTCCTCTGCCGAGTTTAGAGAAATCCAAAAAGAGATGGCTCCTAAACTATCTGAATTTAACTCTAAAATATCCCAAAATAAAAAACTGTTTCAGCGCATTAAAACTGTTTATGAAAACTCACAAAAAACACCCTTAGAAACAGATCAACAACGCGTAGTAGATCTAAACTATAAATCTTTTGCCATGAATGGTGCGGAACTTGATGAGGAAAAAAAGAAACGCTATGCAGAAATTAATAAAGAACTATCTGGTTTATACACTACTTTTTCGAATAATATTCTTGCAGATGAAGAAGGATATGTTATCTATCTTACTAAAGAACAATTAAGCGGCTTATCTGAACCATTAGTTAAATCATACGCTAAAGCTGCAAAAGATAAAGGACAAGAAGGTCAATATGCAATTACTAACACCAGATCCTCTATGGATCCTTTTCTTACGTATTCTGATGAGAGAGATTTGCGAGAAAAAGTATGGAAAAACTACTATTCGCGTGGGGATAACGGAGATGATAAAGATAATAACGAGATTATTGCCAAGATACTTAAATTAAGAAAAGAACGAGTAGGCTTATTAGGTTATGAAAACTATGCAGACTGGAGATTACAAGATCGTATGGCTAAAAAACCTGAAAATGCTATGCAATTAATGAACGCTGTTTGGCCTGCTGCAATTGCTAGAGTAAAAGAAGAAGTAGCTGATATGCAATCAATAGCAAACTCAAATGGAGATAATATTACTATAGAACCATGGGATTATCGATATTATGCTGAAAAGGTAAGAAAAAAGAAATACGACCTAGATTCTGACGAAGTAAAACAATATCTACAATTAGACAAATTAACAGAAGCTATGTTTTTTGTAGCAGGGGAATTATTTAATTTTAAATTCACCCCTGTTAAAGAAGGTACCGTAGCTGTTTTTCATGAAGATGTAAAAGTATGGGAAGTAAATGACAAAACAAGTGGAGAACATATAGGGTTATGGTATTTAGATCCTTTTGCCAGAACGGGAAAACGATCTGGAGCATGGGCGACAACCTACAGAAGTCATACTACTTTTAATGGTAAAGAAACCGTACTTGCTTCTAACAATTCTAATTTTGTAAAACCTGCTCCAGGAGAACCTGTATTAGTGTCTTGGGATGATGCTACTACATTTTTTCATGAATTTGGTCATGCATTACATTTCTTTGCTTCAGAAGTAAGGTATCCAACTCTTGATGGTGGAGTTAGAGATTACACAGAGTTTCAATCGCAATTATTAGAACGTTGGCTATCTACAGACAAAGTAATTGACAATTATCTTGTACATTATAAGACAGGAGAACCTATACCTAAAGAATTAGTAGCCAAAATAAAAAAATCTTCCACTTTTAATCAAGGTTTTGGAACTACAGAATATTTAGCCTCTGCAATTATGGATATGAAATTACATATGGCAGATCCTACAAATATAGATGTAGACACTTTCGAAAAAGAAACTCTAGCAGAGCTAAATATGCCTAAAGAATTGGTAATGCGTCATCGCACACCACATTTTGGACATGTATTCTCTGGCGAAGGGTATGCTACCGCATACTATGGATATATGTGGGCAGATGTACTTACCGCAGATGCTGCAGAAGCTTTTGCTGAAGCTCCTGATGGTTTTTATGACAAAGAAGTAGCAAAAAAACTGGTAAAATACCTTTTCGCTCCTCGTAATGCTATAGATCCTGCAGAAGCGTATCGAAAATTTAGAGGGCGTGATGCTAAAATTGAAGCATTGATGAAAGACAGAGGTTTTCCTATATCTAAATAACATATAAGCTCTTACACACAGGGAGAACTATTCTAAAACTCAAAACAAACTCCTCCAAATTGGGGAGTTTGTTTTTATCTAAAACGATCTCCTCCTATCAGGAATGAATTCTATGTTTAAATGCTATACATCTAAGAGTTCATTTAACCCAGATTATGCAATAGAAAATCTATTTCATCTGTGATCTACTGCAAACACTGTCGCCTTGCTTTGTTTTTCACTTTAACCATAGCGATGCTATGCTAAAAGTAAGAAAACAACAGTGTTCATTGTATCTCAAAGCTTCATAACGAAGTTCTATTGCATAATCTGGGTTAAATTATTCAGGTATGTTATGAAAATTCAATTTATAACAATGCACTATAAGATGAAATCGTATTGATTTCGATTACGTTTAAACTAGACCAATCCACTCTCTTTTTACTCTTATACATTACTAAAAATGAATTATTTATGCTTTATTCATGTGGTTTTTCTAGTGCAATACAATGAAATATTTTTTAAGATTTTTCTTCATAAATTTATGTAGTAATTAAAACTAAATATTTGGTTGAGTAGCTACTATCACTTTTGATTACGATTTAGAATTCAAACTTATTAAAAATTCAACAGATGTATATGGGATAAACAATTCCTAAATCTAATAAAAGATACAATCATATTCGAATTTTAAAGAGTTTTGATAGCTAAAAAAATAGCATAAGATTCACAAGTGCTAAGTTTTAGGGAACTCAATCGATATATTGAGGACAATAAAAAAATGATCGTTTAATCAAGAGATGTGATGTTAATTTTATCGTCTTAGATACATGATAAGTGTAATTAAGAGATAAAGAAAATTACACAAAAGATCACTAGAGAGTCTAGTGGCTTTCAAAAATTGTTTATAGACTGCAAACTAACAGTTCTATGATATTTTATAATAATCAAAAAAAAAATTATGGCAACTAAATTCAGTACAACAGTAAAAATGACTCCAGAGACAGTACAAGCTCTAAAAGATCAAGGATATTCACTATATGGTTTTAAATCGGTAGAAGCATCTGGTTCTGGGGAACCTACGGTTTGGTTTAAATTAGATCAGAATAAATTATTAACCAACACGTTAATCACTTGGGAAGAAGAATTTCAAGGGTATAATTCTACATCACAAGTATCAGATAATGTAACTATTACAGCAAGTAATACTATAAATACAAACATAAATGATTTAATTACCATTAATGCAGCTGGTAATTTAAGCTCTACTAATAATGGTCCTCAGGGAGCAATATCTTTTTTAAATATGGCCCCTCAGCAGTTTACTGTTGGTATTAGTCAAAAAGTAGATAACGAAACTAATGTTTTGTGTGCATTTCCTATTTTAGGTAATGGTGCAGCAAGGGCAATTACACCAATTACAACGATTGCTCTTATTTTTTCTACAAGTGTGATAGAAACAGCCACCGTAATAACAAGAGCCATGTCTTCTGGGGCTTTAATTAGCCTTACAGGTGCACCCGGAAACTCTCGAATAGTTAATTTTGGTTTAGATACTGGCTGGAGTGCAGAAGGAGCTACTTGGCTTACTAATTTCAATGCCTTCACTAGTATGAGTAGTTTGTTAATTCAATCACCATCCAACAGTAATGATAGAAAACTGGAAAGTGAGCATAGCCTATTAGAAAAAGTATAAGAAAAAGATTAGTAAATAAAATTAACCCTCCTATGACTTTATTTTTCATTGGAGGGTTAATTTCTAATTATAAAGACTTAGACTATATTCATTATTAATTAACTCAACTCTCCTTATCCTTCTTATGTTTTTCAAAACAGTATGCCCAACTATACAATAACTATTCATATTTCTCCAGATGATGTAGATACATTGATAAAAGGTAAATATGCATTATATGCTTTTAAAGCGATTGCCTCAAATGGTATGGGAGGCTTCCCTATTTGGTATAAATTAGATACATCTCAATTGTCAACCCAAATTGTAGTGGATTGGATAGATGAATTTAAGGCATATAATTCTGTAAGCAAAATCGAAAATGGTGAAGAAATTTTTATTGGTAATAGTCTGAGAACAGAATTAGGCTATATAATCGATATTGATAAATATGGAAACCTGAGTAGTTCTTCTAAAGGATTTGGTGATTTAATTGCATTTAGAAATAATTCTAACATCGAATACACAGTTGGTTTTACTCAAACTGCGCTACACTCCAATGGTAAAGAAAATATAGTATGTGCATTTTATCTTTTTGGAGGTGGAACTGCTAGAGTACTTACTCCAGTTAATAAAGTAGCCCTTATTTTTTCTTCAGAAAATTTTCAGATGGGTACTGTAATTGAAAGAGCAATGTCTGGAGGTATTTTGGTTGATTTGGATGGCGCAGATAATAATAATAGGGAAATTAATTTCTCTGTAAATAATGGGTGGGCATCAAATAACTATCCCTGGGTCGAAAACTTTAATTATAATACTGATCTGAGCCTCTTATTAACCGAAAATATAGCTACAATATATGTAGAAGATATATGGATTATCATATAGATCTAATTAAAAATCAAAAAGTAGTAATTAAAACACATAAATATCCGAAAATCTCTTCATACCAGCATTTGAAAGAATAAAATTAAAAATGTAGATATATTTTATTTTATTAACTGCCTTTGTAAATGCAATGTATGTTTCTTCTGATTTAAAAGGTTTTGGAGCTACAGAACATTTAGTTTCGCCAATTATGGGTATGAAATTACATATGGTGGATCCTACAAAGATAAACGTAGATACTTTCGAAAAAGAAACTCTAGCAGAATTAAATGTATTCTCTGGAGAGGGATATGCTACTGCATATTATATATGTGAGTAGATGTACTTACCCCGCCGGATCCTGCAGAAGCTTTTGCAGAAGCTCCGGATGGATTTTAGGGCAAAGAAGTAGCAAAGAAGCTGGTAAAATATCTTTTTTGCCCCCTCGTAATGCTGTAGACCCTGCAGAAGCTTATCGAAAATTTAGGAGTCGTGATACCAAGATTGAAACACTAATGATAAACAGAGGTTTTCCTGTACCAAAATCTTAACAAAATACTCAATTATGATCCCTATATATTTCAAACAAATATATGGGGATTATTAAATCTATTTTGAATCATTGTAATCCTTAACAACAAGTTTTATCACCTTATACAAAACATGAATTATTCTCAACAAATAACTAAAAAATAATGTGAATTCATAAAAAAAATAACCACATCCTCTCAAACATTAACAAAATGTTAATTATTTATTTTTTTAGCATCATTTCATTTTTCATTATTCCTCAATAAAACTCTCCAAAATATACTAAAAATAAGGCTGTTTTAATACTTAATTGAATTATTCAAATCCTCCTCCTCGTTATTATTGAAAACTTCTTAGTTCAAAAACATCAAAATACCTAGTTTTCAGAACCTTGAACATAACACTTAGTGTTTTTATTTCAATTTTTTAAATACATTTGCACCCGATTTAAACAAACAAGATAAAAAATTGAATTACCATAAAATAAAATTGAATACGATGATTAAAAAACTACCATTTCTACTTGTAATTGTTACTATCTTATTTTCATGTGAAGCAGAATCTTTTGAAGAGAGTGATTTCACTACAGAAAATACTACAGAAAATACTCCAGAAGACACTCCTGCTATTGAACAGGATAAGATCATTGATTTATATAATGAGAGTGACGGAGGATTAGGTAAATAAAGAGTAAATCTAATTCATCAAAGAATATAGAAGAACTAGTCTAAAATAAAGTAAATATTAATTTAGAAGCCCATTTGCAGATGGGCTTCTTCTTTTTACATATCATTATTACGAATAAACAATAAGTCTCTACACTATTAACTGTATCTTTTAAATTCTCTTTTATATCCTAAAAACATCTAAATTTACAGATTATCTATTTCTAAATTTATTTGGTTTATACTATCTTTACTCTTTATCAAATCAAATAATACCTGTGATTTAGAAGCCTTAAAATCTATTTCCAAAGAGTTAAACATATTTTCATAATAAGAAACTCCTTCTTTTAAATTTTTTATAAATACGGATAAATATTTTTTTTGCTTTTCATCTACAGAAAACTTTGTTTCTTCAAGCTTATTTTTTAAATAATCAATATAAATTGTAAGTTCTTTTATAAACATATTAGGACGATCTATTCTTTCAACCTCATTAGAATTGCCATAAATATGACTTGTAATTTCTTTTAAACTCATGATTTTAGAGAAATATGCCATATTTGGTCCAGGGCATACAGATACTCCTTCTCCCTCTGTTTTAGTATCTAAATTATATTTTAATAATGCAGAAGTACCTAAACCAACACAAGCACATGATTTTTCAACAATTTTATTATATTGTATTTGATACTCTTGTTCAGAAAGTTGCTTCTTTTCTAATTCTTTTATTTTTATATGTTGATATTGTCGGGATGCTGTACAAATTGCCTTTTCTGTAAACTCCTTATTTAATGCTACATATTTTTTAGGGCAAGAGCTACCTGGTCTGTTTTTATCTATTAAAGCTAACTTCTCTTGATCCTTGGTATTTCCTTTAAGACTATTAAATGGGACTCCTAAAGGGGATATATTACTTAAATATAAATCTTTTTCTTTAGCTTTTACTAATTTATCTAATGTCCCATTATCTACTGTTGTTGCTTCTGGCACCAAAAGAAAAGGGCTTCCCCATCCAACAGAATCTACCTTATAATGTTCTAACAAAAATTGATGTTCCTCCGCTGTACCAACTCCTCCTTGAGCAGTAATCTTAATGGATAGAGAGGATTTAGGAATACTACGTTTTTTATGAGACAATGCTCCTATCATAATACCTTGTAATTCAGAAATTAATTCTTTTCTTTTATCCCTAAATTGAGCTAGTATTGGCCCCATAAGGTGTCCATCTGTTGCAAATGCATGTCCTCCACAATTAAGCCCCGATTCAATTCTATATTCTGAAACCCACAATCCTTTTTTAGCTAAAAATTTACCTTGTATTAAAGCCGATCTATAATCACTTACTTTTAAGACTATTTTCTTTTTGATTTCTCCATTTTCATTCGGATAAAAATCTTCAAATTCTTCTATATAACTATACAACCTAGGATTCATACCTGCAGAAAGTATCACAGAGGATGACAAATCACTATTAGCATAACCTCTAAGCGCAGCATGGGCATCATTATACTCTGTAGGTAATTTCTCCTTTTTTCGATAGTTTTCTTTATCTACTTTAGTCATAATATTAACATCAATACTCCCCATAGATAAGTTTGTATCTATGAAATTTCTAACTCCTTTAAGGCTGAAATCATTCGACGTTATATTTTTAAATCGTTGTTTTAATTCTGAAGTATCTGGTAAAATATTAAAATATTGTTTTAACTCATTACTATATTCATTAGTTATATTTTTGAGTTGATTAAATTTATTTTCTGCCAGATTATTGATCAAATTAAGATATGAAGTAATCCTTTTTGCTCTAAAATCTTCTATACTTTCTGAAATTTCATTATAAGGTATTTCAAATCTCTCACAATACATTTTTCTTAATTTTTCTAATAGAATATCATCTACCAAAGAAATAACAGAGTCTATACCTAAATAAGAAACTTTTAATGGAGTATCAATAGTAAAGCCTATCCCCATGACAGGGATATGAAATGAGTGTAATTTCATTATAAAAAAATTAAGATGACTAATAATTAATAAATACTTTAATGTATATGTCAAAAATCACGAATGGAATCAGAAATTAATATGATAATTATCATATTAATAAGAAAGATTAATAAATACTTTTGAAGAATTGAAGTATAATTAGTTACCATAAAGATGATAATTTTATTTTTAGCTAATAAATCTTTCTTATGATGAAAAATCCAAGTAAAGTAAGGCTCTATGGCGCTGGAGGGCACTCTAGGATTATACAATCAATTTTGAAGCAAAAAGGTACTGTAATTACAGAAATTTTTGATGACAACCCTTCTTTTTATCAATCTACATATAACAATGCTGTTTTGGAAGGAAGAAAAATAGCTAAAAAGTTTCCTCACAAAGGAAATCCTTTTATTATTGCCGTAGGAGATAATTTTCATCGATTTGAAATCGCAAAATTCTTACAAAGTGATTTTACAAAAATAATACATCCATCTGCTGTAATAGAAGAAAATGTAAAAATAGGAAACGGAACTGTTGTTTATGCTGGTGCTGTAATTCAACCAAATACCACAATTGGGCAACACGTTATCATAAATACTTTAGCTAGTGTAGATCACGATAACATACTAGAAGACTTTGTACACATATCTCCTAATGCTACTCTTTGTGGGCTTGTTCATATTGGTAAAGGCACTCATATAGGCGCTGGCGCAGTTGTTATACCAAATATAAAAATAGGAAAGTGGTGTACCATTGGTGCAGGATCTGTCATTATAAAAGATGTCCCTGACTATGCTGTTGTAGTAGGCAACCCTGGAAAAATAATTAAGTATAAATCACCTTAAAAATAATTCTAAAAAAACACGAACTAGAACAAACTACTTATTACTAATAAGATACCCAAATTACTCTTGATTCAATAAAACAGGTTCTCCATATAAATCAAAATCTTCTGCTTCGTATATTTTTACCATAGCAAAATCGCCTGTTTTTAGATAATGTTTAGATGCATCAATTAATACCTCATTATCTACATCTGGGGAATCAAACTCGGTACGGCCTACAAAATGGTTTCCCTCTTTTCGATCAATTACTACTTTATATTCTTTACCAATTTTTTGTTGATTTAACTCCCATGAAATCTGAGATTGTATCTCCATAATTTCATTAGCCCGTTCCATTTTTATTTCTTCGGGTACATCATCTTCTAGATTAAACGCATGTGTATTTTCCTCATGCGAATATGTAAAGCAACCTAAGCGCTCAAAACGCATTTCTTTTACCCAATCTCTTAAAACCTCAAAATCCCCCTGTGTTTCTCCTGGATATCCAACGATAAGAGTTGTTCTAATTGCCATTTCAGGTACTGCTTCTCTAAAATCTTTAAGCAATTTAGTTGTCTTTGCTTTTGTGGTACCACGACGCATAGATTTTAATACCGGATCAGAAATATGCTGTAATGGTATATCGATATAGTTACATATTTTAGGCTCTTGCTTCATTACCTCTAACACTTCCATAGGAAATCCTGTAGGAAAAGCATAATGCAAACGTATCCACTCAACACCATCTACTTTTACTAATGCTTTTAATAAATCTGCTAGTTTTCTTTCTTTATAAAGATCTAATCCATAATACGTTAAGTCCTGAGCTATAAGAACCAATTCTTTAACACCATTTGCTGCTAATTTCTCTGCTTCTGTTACTAAATCTTCAATTGGAGTCGATTTATGCTTTCCTCTCATTATTGGGATAGCGCAAAATGAACAAGGACGGTCACATCCTTCTGCTATTTTAAGATACGCATAATTTTTAGGAGTTGTAGTTAGCCTTTCTCCTATCAACTCATGTTTATAGTCTGCTCCTAATGCTTTTAAAAGCCCGGGGAGTTCTGTAGTTCCAAAATACTGATCTACATTTGGGATTTCTTCTTCTAAATCTGGCTTATATCGCTCTGATAAACATCCAGTAACAAAAACTTTATCTACTACTCCTTCTTCTTTTTTCTGTACATATTCTAGAATAGTATTTACAGACTCTTCTTTTGCATTGGCTATAAAACCACAAGTATTAATTACAACAATATTTCCTTCTTCTTCATGAACTACTTCTTTATTATTAGCTCGTAATTGCCCCATCAACACTTCACTGTCGTAAACATTTTTACTGCACCCAAGTGTTACCACATTAATTTTATTCTTCTTCGTTGTCTTTGTTCTCATATCTTATGGATAAATCTAACCCAGTTTCAAAGTGGGGTGTGCAAAGATACAAGGATTAACCAAAGTTTAAATCGAATACCGATAAAGATTTTATTTGTATTAACCCTTTTATATATTACTTAGTCGAAATCAACCAACACAATAAAAAAATCAATGTTTTTGTAAAATTTTAAATAGATGAAAAAATATGCCACATTAAGCCTATTGCTATATTTTAATCCTTGCTATGATAATGAATCTTTGGACACTAACAATAACGAAGTAGTTATACCAAATCCAGATCAAAATAGCACCTTTTTATATTTCTTCCTATAAATTCAGATACTTGAGATACTTTATCTACAAAAGAACTAGGCTGGGACACCAGTAAAAAACAACCACTTTATGATTTTCTTGAAAAATAAAAAAACCAAAGCTTTAGATCTCTTGAGTTTGAAACAGAGTTTATAGAAAAACTAATCCTTATGATCTTACTGGCCAGGCTTTGTAAAAATGACTAAAAACTATATATAATACCTTCTTAAAATTTAGTAATTGTAAGAATAAGAGAAAATAAATCTGATAATCAATTCAAATAATTAACTGGTTGTTTTCTTTCTTTTGTCTCTTGCTCATATCCATAACCTAATTGTAATAACAATTTTTCAGAAAAAGGTTTCGCTATAAAAGTAAGCCCTTTTGGCTCTCCTTTATCGGTATATCCCATAGGAATAGTAATTGCTGGATATTTAGCGACAGCAGCATATCCTGCATGATAGTTGTTAATAGATAAAATTGCATCTAGTTCATGCTTATCTAAAAACATATCAAAATAATTACGTGCTATTGTTTTTAAATTTTCTTTTATCTCACTTAATTCTTGATTTGTAGTACTATCTACTACAATACCTTCAAATAACTGTTGCCCATATGGAATACTAATTATTGTATCCGTCAAATTAAATGCTATAACATCTTCTATATTTTTAACGGTAACTCCTCCTTTTGATTCAGAACTAATATATCTAGGAAGGTCATTTTTCATATCTATATTTAAAATATTCAAAAAACCTGGTAACTCTACTTCTTTTGGTTCTATCTCAGTAATTTCTCCACCAGCTTTTCTAATTTTCTTAATAGCTTTATTATATAAAGAATCTTCTAACAATTCTTTAACCACTCCAAAACGTTTTCCTTTTAAAGAGGATTGCTTTATTGCATTCACAAAATCTACATCAATATCTACAGAAACATTATCTTTAAGATCTTTACCTAACAAAGCATTAAGTAAAATAGCTGTATCTATTACATTTTTAGACATTGGCCCAGGAGTATCCAAAGTACTAGAAATAGGCACTATACCTGTTCTACTTAACACTCCAATAGTTGGCTTTAAACCTACTACAGAGTTCTGACTGGATGGGGATAAAATAGAACCACTGGTTTCTGTTCCTACCGCTGCTACACAAAAATTAGCTGCCACTGCAACTCCACTACCCGAACTAGACCCTCCTGTTTCAAAAACTAATCTACCGTAGGGGTTAAGTGTTTGTCCTCCTATAGCACTATATCCAACGGGACACCCTGAACATAAAAAATAAGCCCATTCGCTTAAATTAGCTTTTCCTAATATCAATGCATTTTCACCCACTAACCTACTTGTTATATATGCATTGTTTGTTTTATTGTCTTGCAACGCAACTGCACCAGCTGTAGTTACCATATCTTCTGTACCTATATTATCTTTTAATAAAATTGGCATCCCAAAAACAGAATAAGCGTCTATATTCTTTTTATCTACTTTATCTAATGTCCTTGCTTGTTCTACAACTTTTGGATTAAGAGAAATCACAGAATTTAAAGACACAGAATTATCACTTTCGTATTTTCTGATACGATAGATATAAAAGAGAGTAAGCTCCTCATACGTAAACTCTCCATTTTTTATATACTGCTGGATAGTAGGAATATCTTTTTCTAAAATAAACCCCTTAAGTTTATTATATTTTGTTTCAGAAAACAAGTTTAATTCTATTTCTAAAGCACTCCATATATTATTTTTATCTTGCACTTTAGAATTAATCAACTTAAGATGCATTCTATTTTCCTCAAGTTTTTGAGTTGTTGCAATATCTTTTGTTTCATCATAGGATTGCCAAACTACCTTAGATTGTTTTTCTTGGTGTAATTCTGATTGTTTTTCTTTCTTACAGGAAATAAAAAAGAAAATTGAAATTAAAAGATAAAATGCTTTTCTCATAATCAAGATGCCTAAAATTTGTTTATCAATATTGTAAAATATAAAAAAAGGCACTGAGAATGATTCTCAATGCCTTTTTTAACTATTCTGTAACAGATATTTTATTTAAAAAATGAATCTACAAATTCATATTTATTAAATACCTGAAGATCCTCTATACCTTCTCCTACTCCTATATATTTTACAGGAATTTTAAATTGGTCGCTTATTCCTATTACCACACCTCCTTTTGCGGTACCATCCAATTTTGTTACTGCTAATGAGGTTACTTCTGTTGCTGCCGTGAATTGTTTTGCTTGCTCAAAAGCATTTTGACCTGTAGAACCATCCAAAACCAATAATACATCATGAGGTGCGTCTCCTATCACTTTTTGCATTACTCGCTTTACTTTAGTCAACTCGTTCATCAAATTAATCTTATTGTGCAACCTACCTGCTGTGTCTATAATAATAACATCAGCATTTTGGTTTACACCAGATTGCAAAGTATCAAAAGCAACAGAGGCTGGATCGCTCCCCATTTCCTGTTTTACAATAGGAACATCAACACGATCTGCCCAAACCTGTAATTGATCAATTGCAGCAGCTCTAAAGGTGTCTGCTGCTCCTAAAACAACGTTTAGCCCTTTGTTTTTTAACTGATATGCTAATTTACCTATAGTAGTTGTTTTTCCAACTCCATTTACTCCTACAACCATCAATACGTATGGTTTTTTATCTTTAGGAATATCAAAATCTGTAGCTTCTCCTACGTTAGTTTCTGAAAGTAAACCTGCAATTTCTTCACGCAAAATTTGGTTTAACTCATCTGTTCCTAGATATTTTTCTTTTGCTACGCGATTCTCTATACGCTCTATTATCTTAATAGTAGTTTTAACCCCAACATCACTCGTGATCAGAATCTCTTCTAGATCATCCAAAACATCATCATCTACTTTAGATTTTCCAGCTACAGCTTTACTTAGCTTAGAAAAAAAATTAGTTTTAGATTTCTCTAATCCTTTATCTAGCGTTTGTTTTTTCTCTGAAGAAAATATTTTTTCAAAAAGCCCCATTTGTATTATTGAATGTGGTAAAATTTAAAAACTAAAATATTTAGTTATTATATTATATAAATATAAAAAGAAAGAGCCATTTCAATGCAATTGAAACGGCTTCTTTTTAAAATATCGTGTATGCGGTATTTTACTTTTTGCTAAAAAAATCATTAACTGCCTCTGGCGTCATAATTGATTCTACAAAAGTATAAGCTCCGCTTTTTGGAGATTTCACCATTTTTATGGCTTTAGTTAATCTCTTTGATCCAGTCTGTAACGACGCTACTGATTTCTTTGCCATCTCTTGTTATTTTATTTCTTTATGAACAGTCATTTTCTTAAGAATAGGATTAAATTTCTTTATCTCTATTCTATCAGGAGTGTTCTTTTTATTCTTAGTTGTAATATATCTTGATGTACCTGGTTGACCAGTAGCTTTATGCTCTGTACATTCTAATATTACTTGAACTCTATTACCTTTCTTTGCCATTATAAGTATCTTTTAAAAAAGAAGATTATTTACTTAAGAAACCGTTAGCTCTAGCTTCTTTTAAAACAGCTGAGATTCCATTCTTATTTATATTTTTTAACGCTCTGGTAGACAGCTTAAGTGTTATCCATCGATCTTCTTCTGGAATGTAAAAACGTTTTTTTATTAAATTCGCATTGAATTTACGTTTTGTTTTATTCATCGCGTGAGAAACATTGTTTCCTACCATTGCTTTTTTACCTGTAAGCTCGCAAACTCTTGACATCTTTCTTAATTTTGGTATTATTTCAAAACAGGGTGCAAATTAACGAATTATTTACCGAACAACCAATAATAGTTCCGTTATTTTTTTCTTCTTTTTTAAATTTTTATTTTGCTACTTAGCAGAAAAGAAAAAAAAAGTAGTTTAATAAGATTCTAAAACACAATAACACATCTGTTTTACAATAGCTAATTTCACAAATACAACACTTCCTAACATGAATACAACTAACTAATATACAGTCTAAAACTCTTTTTTGTTTTTAATTTAAAACTTATATCTACCCCCCTATCAGTCCAAAATTTATCTGACAAAAAAAGCAACAAACCTATCTCTTATTGCTGTTTTATATTACATATTAGAGTCTATAAATTTATAAATTGTGTGACGTAAATAAAAGAAACTTTTATTTTAAATTTTGAGAAAGCTTCTGAACTATTTATACTTCGCAAAGAATATTAAGGAAAAATCTTTTTTTTAAATCTACAGCTCCTAACTTAGAATATAATACTATACAGTAATTATCTTTAGGGTTATTATCAAAATTGTAATCTGTTTTTTTCTTAAAAACAAGTCTACGAATAGATTTAACGAAGCTATTACATGAACATAACTTAATCATCTTACTCTAATAAAATTTCATAATAACTCCCTTAACAAAAGTTCTAAAGACTTATTAACTGCTTTCCCTATATTTCGTTCTCTAAAACTTCCAAACACATATTTTTTAGAAAAAACAGTTGTTGGCGTAGCTATTCCTATAAAAATAGTACCTACTTCAACATCTCCATCTCCTTTTGATGGCCCTGCATTACCAGTTGTACTTATCGCATAATCAGACTTAAATTTCTCCTTTACTTTTAAAGCCATAGCCTTTGCTACCTCTTCGCTCGTTACTGTATATTTTTTTATAATTTCGGAGTCTATACCTAAAACATCTATTTTAGATTGCGTAGCATACGTTACTGTCCCCCCTACAAAATAAGAAGAGGCCCCTGCATTTGCTGTAAAAGATTCTGCTACTTTTCCTCCTGTACAACTTTCTGCTACAGAAAGAGTCTTTCCTTTATTTGTTAGTAATTTACCTATTCTAAACTCTATAGTTTCATTTTCTTCATAACCTACAATAATATCTCCTATAATCTCTCTTAGTTTTATTACTTCGCTCTCTATAGTGTCTTCTAATAGCTTTTCATCTTTGCCTCTTGCAGATAAACGTAACCTTACGCTTCCTAAATTAGGCAAATACGCTAATTTAATATATGCAGGTAAATTATCTTCCCAGTTTTCAATTTTTTCGGCTATAACACTCTCCCCTACTCCATAAGTGAGTATGGTTTTATGAAGAATATATGGCCTATCAAATCGTTTTTGTATCCTAAGTAAGACCTCATCCTTCATTAATCCTTTCATTTCGTAAGGAACCCCTGGCATAGATACAAAAACAGTATTTTCTTTTTCTAACCACATACCCGGTGCCGTACCATAATGATTCATTAATACTTTACAGGTACTTGGTACTAATGCTTGTTGTTTATTTATTTCGGAAATTGGTGTAGAAATATATTTTTCAAATAATTTCTCTATGTGTACCAATACTTCTTTATTTAGAACAAGAGTATCTTTAAAATACTCACAAATGGTATGTTTTGTAATATCATCTTTAGTAGGACCAAGCCCTCCAGTAATCAAAACAATATCCACTCTTTTAGATGCTTCTTCCAAAGCACTAAGTATATGTTGTTTATCATCTTTAATAGAAGTGATTTGGTATACATCTACTCCGATTTTATTAAGTTCCTTACCCATAAAAGCAGAATTGGTATCGATAATTTGACCTATCAAAATTTCATCACCTATAGTAATAATTTCTGCTAACATATCTACTTAAAATCGGCTTTCAGGTCTTCTATAGCTCCATTAACAATGGATACGATATGATCCAAAACAGGTATTATTTGCTCTTTAGGTTTTTTGGTTTTTGACCAAGCTTCTACTTGTTTGATTTGTGCCAAAAGATCAATATCAAATAATTGAAGGTTTGGTTTCATCTTATGGGCATATTGATATGCTAATTGTGGATTATCAGAGTTTACCGCTTCCACCATACTATTAATATCTGGTGGTATTTCTTCTAAAAAAGTTTGTACTAATACTGCTGTAAATTCATCATCTCCTCCTGATAATTCATTTACATTTTTTAGACTATATCTTTTATTCATCTATTTTACTTTTATTGAAAAAAATTGCTGATTTTTTATATATCCTGTCAAAACATCCTCAGGTTTAACAGATCCAACTCCTGCTGGTGTTCCTGTAAATATAATATCTCCTATCTTTAAAGTAAAATATTTTGACACATATTCTATTAATTCGTTAATCTTCCACAACATAAGTTTTGTGTTTCCCTGCTGAACAATGTTAGCATTTTTTTCTAAGCGGAAATCAACTGCATCTATATTTTCAAAGGTATCTTTAGACACCCATTTTCCGATTACTGCTGCGCCATCAAAAGCTTTAGCTTTTTCCCAAGGCAACCCTTTTTCTTTAAGTTTTGTTTGCAAATCTCTAGCAGTAAAATCTATTCCTAAACTAACTTCTTCATAATATTTATGAGCAAATTTTCGATCAATATGCTTTCCTACTTTATTGATTTTTATCAATATTTCTACCTCATGATGTATATCATTAGAGAAATCTGGAATAAAAAAAGGTTGTTTTTTAAGTAAAATAGATGTGTCAGGTTTTATAAAAACCACAGGGTCTTTGGGTTTTTCATTCTCTAACTCCTCAATATGATCGGTATAATTACGACCTATACAAATAAGTTTCATAGTAAAAAATGGTAATAAAAATGCTTACAATAAGCTATTATTTAATTTACGTAATCTAATTGCTGTGAGTACTTTTTTTGTATACAAAGGAAAATCTGCTTTTTGTATCCAACCAAAATACCCTGGCTCCTCTTCCATTATTTGCTCTACCAGCTTACCTTTATGCTTACCAAAAGAGAAAACCTCTTTTCCGTCTTCATTATATGTTATAAAGCCTGCAAAATCAGCAAACTGTTTTCTAGAACTAAATTCTGCTAAAAACTTAGTGTCATTTTCTAATTCTGGGTACTTATCTAATTGTGATTTTAAAACTTCGTAAGTAGCTAGCGTATCCGCTTCAGCAGAATGTGCATCTGTTAAATCTTTATCACAATAAAATTTATATGCCGCTGACAATGTTCTTTTTTCCATTTTATGGTAAATAGTCTGAACATCTATTGCAACTGTATTTTTCATATCAAAATCCAGTCCTGCTCTTAATAATTCTTCTGCCAAAAGAGGTATATCAAATCTATTAGAATTAAACCCTCCCAGATCGCATCCTTTTATCATTTCATTAACTTTACTTGCTAATGTTTTAAAAATAGGTTCATTTGCCACTTTAGCATCATCTATCCCATGCACAGCAGTAGTCTCTGCTGGGATTGGCATTTCTGGATTAACCAACCAGGTTTTACTCTCCTGAGTCCCGTTTGGAAATATTTTTAGAATAGAAATTTCTACAATTCGATCTTTCGAAATGTTTATGCCGGTTGTTTCTAGATCAAAAAAACATATCGGTCTTTTTAAATTAAGCTCCATAAATTGATTGTGTGATACTCAAAGATAACTTCTATTATTTAACATTCTTATAGCTTATCTCTATTTTAACATTTGCAAAATTTATACTACCTTCTTTACGAAGACATTATCTGCAAATTTTCTTGTTATAGTTTCTATTGCTTCTCCAAATTGAATACGAATAGATTTATCAAACTCTCTTACTTCTAATATTTTTATCTCACTACTTAGCGCCAAACCTATTTCTGAGACATATTTTAAAAAATTAACAGAACCATCATCTACAGCAATTAATCTACAAATATCGCCTTCCGACAAGGAAGAAAGCATAACTTTTGGTATAGCCAAATACTCTCCATCTGCGTTGGGAATCATTTCACCATGAGGGTCTTTTGTAGGAAATTCCATAAACCTTTCTAATTCATTGATTAATTTTTGAGATTTAATATGCTCTAATTGCTCTGCTACATCATGAACTTCATCCCATGTGAAATTTAAGTAATTATATAAAAAAGTTTCCCACAATCTATGTTTTCTTATTAATCGCACAGCAATATACTCCCCTTCTTTTGTCAAATCCAATTTACCATACTTTTCGCTAACTACATATTGTTTGGTTTTTAGCTTTTTAATCATATTGTTAGTGGATGCTGGAGAAACTTTAAGATATTCTGCTAATTGATTATTTCCCACCTTCGCTGATTTGCCTTCTACAAGCAACTGAAATAAGGCTTTTAAATAATCTTCTTCACTTTTTGTTAAATTATTCGAATTTAATTTGTTAGTCATGCCTAACTTTTTTAGTTTTGCGTCATTAATGAAACAAAAATACTAAACCTAATGCAATTTTATAAAAACATATCTCTGACTTTTTTTATTAGTCTGATTTTTAACAGCGTTTTTTCTCAAGAAAAAACAAACCTAGGAGCTTTGATTACCGATAGACCTGACCAAACCGAATCTCCCTCTGTAGTACCTAAAAGATATCTACAAATTGAAACTGGAAGTTTTTATAAAAACTCTGGAGAAAAAACGCTAAGAAAAAAAACTACTACTTTTAACACTACTCTTTTACGCTATGGATTATTAAATAACTTAGAAATAAGAGCAGGATGGGATTTTTCAGAAACTAAAACAGAAATTAATGGAGTAGAACTTGATAATACAACAAGTGGATTATCTCCTTTACTATTAGGGGCTAAAATAGGAGTTACAGAAGAAAAAGGTATATTACCAGAAATCGGATTCTTAGCACACCTGTATTTACCATTTACTGCAAGTACAGATTTTAAACCAAAAACTACAGGTGCTGATTTTAGATTTTCATTTGCACATACCTTAAATAAAAAATCTAGTCTATCCTACAATTTGGGAGCTTCGTGGGGAGATGATTCGCCAGAAACATCTTATGTATACACATTAGTCTACGGGTATAGTATTATAGATAAACTAGGGATTTATGCAGAACTTTATGGAGATTTTCCCGAAAACAATAGAGCAAATCATCTCTGGGATGCTGGATTGACCTATTTACTTAGTAATTCTATTCAATTAGATGCTACAGTTGGTTCAGGAATTTCCAAAGGACAAAATTTATTATTAAGCGCAGGATTAAGTGTACGTTTACCTAATTAAAACTAAAAATGATAAAACAATTTTTAACAGTACTAGCTTTTACTTTCTTTTTTATTTCTTGTAAAAAAGAAAATAAAAATGACAACAAAAAACTTAATGTAGTTACTACCACCTCTATGATTACTGATCTTGTAAAAAATATTGGTGGTAATCTAATTGAAATTAACGGATTAATGGGCAGCGGTATAGATCCTCATTTATACAAAGCTAGTGAAGGTGATGTATCTAAATTAGTAAATGCTGATGTGATTTTTTACAATGGTTTGCATTTAGAAGGTAAACTTGTAGAAGTATTTGAAAAAATGGGGCATCAAAACATCAAAACTATAGCGATTGGAGAAAGTTTAGAAAAAAACACCTTGATCGGTTCTGATTATTTTGCTTCTAATTATGATCCACATATATGGTTTAGCGTCGAAAATTGGAAAACTATAACTAAATTTGTTATAAAAAAACTTATAGAAGTAGATCCTAAAAACGCCAAAGCTTTTGAAGCTAATGGAAAAGAATACCTAGCACAATTGGAAGCATTAGAAGCTAAATTAAAAAATACGATAGCTACTTTACCTAAAGAAAAACGAATTTTAGTTACTGCTCACGATGCCTTTAGCTATTTTGGCAAAGCATATGGTTTTACTGTAGTTGGTCTTCAAGGTTTATCAACTGCTACCGAAGCTGGTGTACAAGATGTACAAAAGTTAGCGAAATTTATTATAGAAAAAGAAGTTAAAGCAATTTTTGTAGAAAGTTCTGTTCCTAAACGAACTATAGAAGCCTTGCAGGCTGCTGTAGAATCTAAAGACCATAAGGTAACTATAGGTGGAACTCTGTTTTCTGATGCTCTTGGTAACGCAAATACAAAAGAAGGCACTTACATAGGCATGTTTGAATACAATGTAAATACTATTATAAATGCTTTAAAATAATGCTCGGGATCTTGAGTTTAAAATAGCAGTGTATAAATGATTTTATTATGGAAGAACAAAAAATTGCAGTTCAAATAGATGATTTAACCGTAGCATACAATTACAAACCTGTATTATGGGATATTGATCTCGCCATCCCAGAAGGGGTATTAATGGCAATTGTAGGGCCAAACGGAGCTGGAAAATCTACTCTTATAAAATCAATTTTAGATATTATCAAACCTATTGCCGGAAGCGTAGAGATCTATGGCAAACCTTATAAAAAACAACGCTCTTTAGTGGCTTACGTACCTCAAAAAGGAAGCGTAGACTGGGATTTTCCTACAACAGCTTTAGATGTAGTAATGATGGGCACTTATGGCAGCTTAGGTTGGATAAAAAGACCAGGACAAAAAGAAAAAAAAGCAGCACTTGAAGCACTAGAAAAAGTAGGAATGCTAGCTTTTAAAAATAGGCAAATCAGCCAACTTTCTGGAGGACAGCAACAACGTATTTTTTTAGCCAGAGCTTTAGTCCAAAATGCGGCTATCTATTTTATGGATGAACCTTTTCAAGGAGTGGATGCCACTACCGAAAAAGCGATTATAAACATTTTAAAAGAACTTAGAAAAGCAGGAAAAACAGTTATTGTTGTGCATCATGATTTACAAACAGTACCAGAATATTTTGATTGGGTAACGTTTTTAAACGTAAAAAAAATTGCAACTGGCCCTGTTAAAGATATTTTTAATGATGACAACCTCACAAAAACATACGGCATTAACTATAAAGTAAGTGTACAACAATAGCAGTTAGTCTTTTAGCGGGTAGTTTTTTAGTAGATAGTGGGATAGTTTTTTTTTAGGGAGTAGAAATAAGTTATAAAATATGGTATGCAAGAAGTAAAGTTTAATTTTGAAGATTTAATAGTATATCAAAAATCTCTTGATTTTGTTGATTTAGTATATGATACTTGTGACAAATTTCCGAAAATGGAAACATATATTCCTGTATCCCAATACATCCGAGCTGCAAATTCTATTGCTTTAAATATTTCTGAAGGAGCCGGAGCTTCTGATGCTCAATTTAACCGATATCTTCAAATAGCGCTAGATTCTACTAGAGAATGTGTAGTATGTTCAACAATAGCTACAAGAAGAAAATATATTTCTGATGGTCAAAACAAAAACACCAGAATTAAATTAGCTGAACTTTCAAAAATGATAACCAGTTTACAAAAACATTTAAAAAATAAAAAGAAAACTAACTACTAACCATTATTTATTATTTTACTAACTACTAAAAGCTAATCTCTATTTACTATTTCACTAACTAAAACTAATTTCTAAAAAAACTAACTACTATTAACAACAATGAACTTAAAAGAATACTTAGAACTTGTTTTTACCGATTACACTCTGCGTACCATTACATTAGGAACCGCTGTACTAGGTGCAATTTGTGGTATGTTAGGTAGTTTTGCTGTTTTACGCAAACAAAGCTTATTGGGCGACGCAATCTCTCATGCTGCATTACCTGGTATTGCTATTGCATTTTTGATAATAGGAACCAAAAATAGTTCTGTTTTTTTACTAGGGGCATTAATTAGTGGATTAATAGGTACTTTTTGGATTCGTGGTATTACCAGTAAAACACACCTTAAATCAGATACCGCATTAGGATTAATCTTGTCTTTATTTTTTGGTTTTGGAATGTTACTACTCACTTACATTCAAAAAATGCCAAACGCAAACCAAGCTGGTCTAGAAAGCTATCTTTTTGGACAGGCAGCCACACTTTTAGAAAGTGATGTCTGGTTAATGATTATCATTACAGGAATAAGCCTAATCATACTATTATTGTTCTGGAAAGAATTGAAATTATTATTATTCGATGCTGATTACACTAAAACATTAGGATTCAATACTAAATTTTTAGATATTCTCATCACCTCGTTTATTGTGATCGCAATTGTACTAGGGCTACAAACTGTAGGTGTCGTATTAATGAGTGCTATGCTATTAGCTCCTGCTGCTGCTGCAAGACAATGGACAAATAATCTTGCTACCATGGTTGTTATAGCTGCAATTTTTGGTGCATCTTCAGGGGTTTTAGGAACTGCAATTAGTGCTAGCCACAACAACTTATCCACAGGGCCTGTTATCGTATTGGTAGCAGGAGTTTTTGTATTATTCTCTTTTATATTTTCACCAGGACGAGGATTATTATTTAGAGAAATACGTTTTAGAAAAAACAGAAATGACCTTCAATTACATAAAACACTATCTTTTATGTATGATATTGCCCGCACTCATGAAAACATTAGTCATCCACATGCCATTAAAATACTAAATAATTTTCAAGGGTTTACTAGAAAATCATTACAAGAACTAGAAGACAAAAACTATGTAACGATTGAAGGTACTATGTGGTCTATGACTGAATCTGGATTTCGTACTGCTTCCAATCTATATAATCAATTAACAAAAGAAGGTAATGAGTAGTGCACAGATAGAAATACAGTTAATCGCTAGCATGGTTGCTATAGCTTGTGCTATACCAGGAGTATTTTTGGTATTACGAAAAATGGCATTAATTACAGATGCGATAAGCCACTCTATACTACCAGGAATAGTTATAGGTTTTTTTATTACACAAGATTTATCTTCTCCTCTACTTATTATTCTAGCCGCAATTAGTGGTGTAATAACTGTTGTTTTAGTAGAGTTTATTCAAAAAACAGGTTTGGTTAAAGAAGACACTGCAATTGGTCTTGTTTTTCCTGCTTTATTTAGTATAGGAGTTATTCTTATTGCTCAAAATGCAAATGATGTACATCTAGACATAGATGCTGTACTATTAGGAGAACTTGCTTTTGCACCTTTTGATAGACTTACTATAGGAGGGCAAGATGTTGGCCCTAAATCTTTATGGATTATCGGCACTATAGTATTAATCACCCTTGGACTATTACTAGCATTTTTTAAAGAACTAAAAGTAAGTACATTTGATGCTGGGTTAGCTTCTGCTATGGGTTTATCACCTGTAATTATGCATTATGGCTTAATGACAATTTCATCGATCACAACTGTTGGTGCTTTTGATGCCGTAGGTGCCATTTTAGTAATAGCATTAATGATTGCTCCGGCTGCCACCGCATATTTACTAACTAATGACTTAAAAAAAATGTTATTACTTTCAGTTATTTTTGGAGTAAGTAGCGCTATAATGGGCTATTGGCTAGCCCACATATTAGATACTTCAATTTCTGGATCGATGACCACTGTATTGGGACTAATTTTCTTATTAGTATATCTATTCGCTCCTAGCAAAGGATTATTTTCTGTTTTATATCGACAAAAACAACAACGTATCGAAGTCTCTCTACTTACGTTTCTGTTACACTTAGGAAATCATCAAGAAGAAGAAGAACGACATGTAAAACACTTAAATGAGCATATTAATTGGCAAAAGGTACAGTCAAAATCTGTTTTAGATCTTGCTCTAAAAAACAATATGATCACTATCCATAAAGATATTGTTACTTTAACTAAAAAAGGAGAAACCTTTACCACAGAAGCTATTGATTATATTGTAGATAATAAAAATTCTGAAATCGAAAACATGAAGGATCGATTTTTCTTGTTTAGAGGCTAGTTTTATTTCATCCCATTTGCATTAAAAAATTAAGAATAAAGAATTTTTCAACCAATCCATAAATTGTATCTTTGATTACATGAAAATATTTATTCCTCTCTTTGTATCCCTTTTTTCTTTTACTATTTCTGCTCAAGATAAGCCTGTTCGTTTGGTAGAAGAAAAACAAAAAAAACGAACTATTCTTTATGTTAAAAATGATACTAACGAAGACAAAAGTGTTTTCTTAAAAGTGAACCCTACTGGATATAGAAGAAGTGCACAACGACCTATACTTAAAAAAATTCCTCCAAAAAGCAAGGTACAGATGTTAATATTAATTCCGTTAACAGATACAGAATCTTATTATACCCATACCTTAATTGTTAATGACACATTACAAGCTATTGATGTCGATCGTAGCAAAAGGCTAAAAAAAGGAGATAGTCTTTAACTCAAAAAAACTATCTAGCAACATAATTCCTTATCTCAAACAGCTCTTTGAAGCCTAGTTTTAGATATACATTCTTACCCATATCAGATGCCTGTAGCATTACGTAATCCATATTATTTATAATCGCTACATTTATTAATGATTTCATTATTTGTGCTGCAAAACCTCTTTTCCGCATTTGAGGAACAACCCCTACGCCATGTACACCTACAATATTATTAGTTTGAAATAGTATAGCTGTCCCTATAGGCTCGTCATTATAATAAGCTAAATAATAGTGAATATCTTTATATGTATTTACCAGTATATTTTCTGAAATCTTATATCTAAAAGCCTTTGGATATAAATCTGTCCACATCTTCATTTCAAGCGTTTTATGTATCCGCTTTATTTTTATCTCATTTCCTATTTCAAAATATGTATCTGGCTTAAGATACATAGCTACTTGTTTAAACTTCAACTCAAAATGATTTTTCAAAAAAAGTACATCCTCATTTTTACTTTTAGTATTCCAATATGGAATAGTTAGGTTACCAGATCTTATTATTTCTTTAACTAGATCTATATCATTCTCTTTCAAATTCCTAGAAAACCATAACCTATTAGGCCAATCACTATCTTTTATTTTACAATACTCAAACCCTGGAGTTTTATAGTAAGAATCAAAAGGAACGCTTGCTGTTTTCCATAAAGAGGTTAGGTTTTCGATATTGGCATCTATAATACTAGATATTTCTTTCATTTTAAATTAATTAATAATATTCCTATAAGCATTGTAATAACACCTACTATTTTTTTTATTGTTATCGGTTCGGTTGGTAAACTTAACCATCCAAACTGTCCTGCTATAATCGAAAAAATCAACTGCCCAGATAATCCTAACGAAATCATTGTTGCTATTCCTAATTTTGGAATAGTATAGTAGTATAAGCTAACCCCTATTACACTACAAAGACCACCTGTAAACCATAGATATATCGGAATTTCCTTTATCTCCACTAAACTTGGAACACTTTTAGTGGTAAAGACAATAAATATAAATGCAAAAATCAGACTACTCGTAAAAGCTACTATCGACGCCAATAATGGGTTTTTTAACAAAACTCCCAAATGAGCATTCAACCCACCTTGGGCAGCCAGAAATGCTCCTCCAAAAAATGCAATGACAGATAATATGTATGTGTTCATATTTCTTCAAATAATTTATGGATTGGCTTTCTGGTTTTTGAATAATATTGAGTTTTATCTTTATCAGAACGGTATCCAATGGCAGCAATCACAGATGCACTAAGACCTTGTTCGGAAAGTTTCAAGATATCGTTATATTTTTCTGGAATAAACCCTTCCATTGGGCAAGCATCAATTTTTAGTTCTGCGCAACTATACAACAAATTACTAAGAGCCAAATATGTTTGCAAAGCTGTCCAATGTTGGTATTCTTTTATAGACTTTTCTTTTATTTTAGTCTTTATAAAATCACCGTACCCTCTTAAATCTTCTATACTACTCTGTTCTGTGTATGATTTTAAAGCTATAAACTCATCCACATGTTCTTCGCTTTTTTTGATATAATTACAAAAAACAACAATATAAGAAGCGTCTGTTATTTGATTCTGTTGCCATGAGAATTTTTTTAGTTCCTCTCTTAACTCTTTATCTTTAATAAATAACACCTTATATAACTGAAGGCCAAATGAAGAAACAGATAACTGTATACTTTCTTTTAAAACATCTAAACTGTGATCTTCAATTTTTCTTGAAGGGTCAAATTTTTTTGTAGCGTAACGCCATTTTAAATTTTCTAATACATTCATAATTTTCTTTTAAGATTCATTGCGAAAATAAATCCAAGAAATAGGATGCACATTTACATATGTTGATTCTACACTATTTTTTTAATTCTTTTCTTATTCTACTTAGTTGGGTGGGTGTAATACCCAAATGAGAAGCAATATACATTTGTGGTATTCTTTGATCTAGATTTGGATGTTGATTTAATAATTTCATATACCTTTTAGTTGCGTTTTCCATTACTATAGAAACCTCTATTTGCTCCTTTTCTATCACCCAATTTTTCTCTAAATATGCTATATAGAAATTTTTTAAATCTTCATGTTTAAAAATAAGTTCTCTATACTTTTTATAATTAATACTTATCAACACCACCTTTTCTAATGTTTCTAAAGTAAATGTAGAAGGTGTCTGTAAAAGATTTGAAACGGTAGACCCTGCCAAATCATTTTCTAAGAAAATATTTTTAGTATACACATCACCTCTATCATTGGTAAAATAAGCTCTTAATGCCCCTTTACAAACAAAATAAATGTTTTTTGCTATTTGCCCATTCCTTAACAGAACCTCTTCTTTATTTAAAATCTTAAAGGTAACAATAGATTGCATAAACTGCCAAGAATCAATAGTTATTGGAGAATAACTATCTAATTTTGTTTTTAGTTTACTCATATATTTTTCTTGATCAATCTCCATTTTGGTTTTATGTTTAAAAAAAATAAGTATAAATCTAAAAGTAAAAAACCACAATACTTGTCTGTATTGTGGTTTTTTACTTTTGATAAAAGAACTCTTTTACTTGTTAGAACTAAGCAACCTATCCATCATGGATTTCAACTCTTCAATTTCCTTTTGCTGCTAAATAGTCTACAATGTTAATTCTTCGATTTTTTTAAGAATATTAGAACTCCCTATTCGCATCCCAAGTCTCTAAATAATCTTTTACACGTTGTACAAACTGTCCTCCTAGTGCTCCGTTTACTACTCTATGGTCATAAGAGTGAGATAAGAACATTTTATATCGAATACCTATAAAATCTCCTTCGGGAGTTTCTATAACCGCAGGAACTTTTCTAATTGCTCCCAAAGCCAAAATACCTACTTGCGGTTGATTAATGATTGGTGTTCCCATTATACTACCAAAGGTACCTACATTAGTTACGGTATAGGTTCCTCCTTGGGTATCATCTGGTTTTAAAGCTTTGGTACGTGCTCTGTTAGCAAGGTCGTTTACTGCTTTGGTCATCCCTACTAGATTTAATTGATCTGCGTTTTTAATTACAGGAACGATTAAATTACCATCTGGCAAGGCTGCTGCCATACCAAGATTTATGTTTTTCTTTTTAATTATAGTATCTCCAGAAACAGAGATATTCATCATCGGGAAATCTTTAAGTGCTTTTGCAACTGCCTCCATAAATATCGGAGTAAACGTAAGGTTTTCTCCCTCTCGCTTCATAAACCCGTCTTTTACCTTTTTTCTCCAGTTCCAGATATTGGTTACATCTGCTTCAATAAACGATTGTACGTGTGCCGAAGTTTGTACAGATTCTACCATGTGATGCGCAATAAGCTTGCCCATTCTGGTCATTTCGATAATCTCATCTTCTCCCGATGCTGCTATTGGTGTAGCTTTAGTAACTTCTGATTTTTTTGCAACCGATACGGATTGTGGTTCTGTTTTACCTACTGATGGAGAGACTACTTTTCCATTTTTACGATCCTCTACAAACTGTAAAATATCATTTTTGGTAACTCGCCCATCTTTACCAGTTCCAGAAATAGCTTCTAGTTCTTGTAAAGAAACACCTTCTGTAGCAGCAATATTTTTTACTAACGGAGAGTAGAATTTACTACTTTCAGAAAAATCAACTTTACCCGCTGTAACTTCTTCTGTTGTTTTAACGATTGCAGTTTCTATAGCAACTGCTTCTTTTGGAGTTTCTTCTACTTTTGAAGTAGTTTCTTGAGTAGCTACCTCTGCACTACCCTCACCTTCGGTTTCTATTACAGCAATAACCTGACCTACCTGTACTACATCATCTACTTCAAAAAGTTTTTCTATAAGTACACCTTCTACCTCACTAGGTACTTCACTATCTACTTTATCTGTTGCAATTTCAACAACTGCGTCATCCAATTCAATAGTATCTCCAACTTCTTTTAACCAAGTTGTTATTGTTGCTTCTGCAACACTCTCACCCATTTTTGGAAGTTTAAGCTCAAATTTTGCCATATCCGTAATTAAAAGTGTTTATTAGTTATAGTTTTTGCGAATTTAATCAAAATTCAACTCAAACGTTATTTTTTCTTTATTAATTTTGTCTGAAAAATGTTTTTCAGCAGGTAACCCTCTTTTTTTTCTCTTGATATATCTTTTTAAATATAATATTATATCTAAAAAAACAATTCTTTCTCAATTAAAATAAACTTTAATTTTTTTAAAAAAAACAGCTTATAATTCTTTATCCATTTCTCAACGCATTTACAAAAGGTATTCTATTAAGTATACTTCTACCCAAAGTAACCTCATCAGCATATTCAAGTTCATCATTAACACCTATACCTCTTGCAATAGTAGACGTTTTTATATCCACTCCTTCTAATTGTTTATATATAAAAAAATTGGTTGTGTCCCCTTCCATAGTTGCGCTTAATGCAAATATTAATTCTTCTACATTATCTGATTTAGCTTTTTCTATCAAAGAATTAATATGTAACTCTTGCGGTCCAACACCATCCAACGGGCTTATTTTCCCTCCCAATACATGATACAAACCTCTATATTGCCCTGTACTTTCTATTGCCATTACATCTCTAATATCTTCTACAACACAAATAATTTTACGGTTTCGAACTGGATTACTACAAATTTCACAGGTATCCATATCACTAATGCTATGACAAACCTTACAAAACTTAATTTCTTTTCGCAATGTTCCTAATGCATTAACCAAATGTTGCGTTTGGGTTTCTGGTTGCCTTAGTAAATGCAATACTAATCGTAATGCAGTTCGTTTTCCTATCCCAGGTAACTGAGACATTTCATAAACAGCGTTTTCTAATAATTTCGAAGAAAATTCCATAATGCAACAAATGTACTATTTTTTGATTATTTAGATAACTAGTGTTTTCTTAAAAACAACATGCTTACTAAAAGCATCTTCTTTAATTTATATTATCTACCTTATAAAAACACACAAAACTATTTACTATTTTTACTTCAAAAGTACAGTAATGTTTGAAAGCTTTTCAGAAGAAACTCAACTTATTCTAACGGTAATTGCCATTGCAATCCTTTTTGCTGCGGTATCCTGGAATACTAAACGAAATAAAAATAAGTTGTATAATCGCGGTAGCCGAAATTTTAAGAAAAATTATTTAAAAAAGAAAAAATAGCCCTAATGAAAATATACACAAAAACAGGAGACAAAGGAACTACCGCACTATTTGGTGGCACAAGAGTACCTAAACATCATATCAGAATAGATAGTTATGGCACCGTTGATGAGCTAAATTCACATATAGGACTTATTAGAGATCAAAAAATTGACAATATTAGCAAAACAGTTTTAATAAATATACAGGATAAACTTTTTACTGTTGGAGCTGTTTTGGCTACAGATCCTGAAAAAGCTATTTTAAAAAATGGGGAAAAAAGATTAAATATCCCTACAATTTCTATAGAAGATATTGAGTTATTAGAAAAAGAAATGGATAGAATGAATGAATCCTTGCCACCAATGACACATTTTGTATTACCAGGAGGACATCAAACTGTGTCATTCTGTCATATTGCTCGCTGTGTATGTCGAAGAGCAGAGCGTTTATCCACTGCTTTATATGAAATAGCTCCTTTTGAAGAAAAAACATTACAGTACTTAAACCGACTATCTGACTATCTTTTTGTACTGGCACGAAAGTTGTCTCACGATCTTAAAGCAGAGGAAATTGAGTGGATTCCTAAAAAAAATTCTTAAATTTTTAATGCTAAAAAATCAGTATGGGAAAGCCCTAAAAAATCACGTTCTTATAATTATTGTTTAAATAATTAATTTTTTACTTGACTTTTTAAACTAAAAAATTATTTTTGCAAAAAACAAAACCAGTAAACATATGTATTGGACTTTAGAATTAGCATCTTACTTAAGCGATGCGCCTTGGCCAGCTACAAAAGACGAGTTAATAGATTACGCAATTCGTACTGGAGCACCTTTAGAGGTTGTAGAAAACCTACAATCCATTGAGGATGAAGGAGATTCGTATGACTCTATTGAAGAGATATGGCCAGATTATCCTACGGATGAAGATTATCTTTGGAATGAGGATGAATATTAAAAAACCAAATAGTATTAAAAGTCTCGAAAGAGGCTTTTTTTTTGCGTAAATTACGTCAGTTTTATGGTTATTTATAACGCATAAAATATTGTATAACGACTAAGTTAGGTTCTGAAATAATGAAGCAGACTCTTAATAAGTTAAGAATCTGAGTTAAATATAATCTTATTATAGATGAAAGACCGATTAATTTCGTTTTGAAATTAGATCTAACTAAACACACAACCATAAATTATGGGAATTTTAGATTCTGTATTAAAAGTATTTGTTGGAGATAAATCCAAAAAAGACATAAAAGAAGTTCAACCAAAGGTTGAGCTAATCAAAAACGCGGAGAAAGCACTTGAAGGTATTTCTCATGATGAACTTCGTGCCAAAACTGTTGAATTTAAAAACAGGATAAACGAAGCACGAACAGAGATTAACACCAAAATAGAAGCTCTTAAACAAGAAGCCAATAGCGAAGAAGATATTGACAAAAAAGAAGACATTTACGCAGAAATAGATGCTCTAAAAGAAGAAGCCTATAAAGTCACTGAAAAAGCTTTAAACGATATTCTTCCTGAAGCTTTTGCTGTGATAAAAGAAACTGCAAAACGTTTTACGAGCAATGACACTATAGAGGTTACTGCTTCTGCCTATGATCGTGAACTTTCTGGAACTAGAGAGCATATTACTCTTAATGAAGAAAAAGCTATCTGGTCTACAAGTTGGGATGCGGCTGGTAAAGAAGTTAAATGGGACATGGTTCATTATGACGTGCAATTAGTTGGTGGTATCACTTTACACGAAGGAAAAGTAGCAGAGATGCAAACAGGAGAAGGAAAAACTTTGGTTGCAACATTACCCGTTTATCTTAATGCGCTATCTGGCAATGGTGTTCATTTAGTAACAGTAAATGATTATTTAGCTCGTCGTGATAGCGAGTGGATGGCTCCTATTTTTCAATTTCATGGACTAACTGTAGACTGTATTGATAACCATAGGCCTAATTCCCCAGAAAGAAGAGCTGCTTATAATGCAGATATTACCTATGGTACTAATAATGAATTTGGATTTGATTATCTACGAGATAACATGTCACATGCTCCAGAAGATTTAGTACAACGTCCCCACAACTATGCTATTATAGATGAAGTAGACTCTGTATTGATTGATGATGCTCGTACACCATTGATTATCTCAGGCCCTATACCAAAAGGAGATATACATGAGTTTGATGAATTAAAACCAAAGATTGCCGATATAGTATCTGTACAACACAAATACCTGACTACTGTCTTTGCCGAAGCTAAAAAACTCATTAAAGAAGGGGATACTAAAGAAGGTGGTTTTAAATTATTACAAGTATACAGAGGTATTCCAAAAAACAAAGCGTTAATCAAGTTTTTAAGTGAAGAAGGAGTCAAAATACTGCTTCAAAAAACAGAAAACTTTTATATGCAAGACAATAACCGCGAAATGCATAAAGTAGATGCAGATTTGTATTATGTTATTGAAGAAAAAAATAATCAAATTGATCTTACTGATAAAGGTGTTGAATATCTTTCTGGTAAGGATGACCCTGATTTTTTTGTATTACCACAAATTGGTATGGAAATCGCTAAAATAGAGAAACAAGAATTATCTAAAGAAGAAGAAGCGGAACAAAAAGAAGATCTTTTTAGGGATTATAGCGTAAAAAGTGAACGTATCCATACCCTTAGGCAATTACTTAAAGCATATTCATTATTCGAAAAGGATGTAGAATATGTCGTAATGGACAATAAAGTGAAAATTGTTGACGAACAGACAGGGCGTATTATGGATGGCCGTAGATATAGCGATGGATTACACCAAGCTATTGAAGCAAAAGAAAACGTAAAAATTGAAGATGCAACACAGACTTTTGCTACGGTAACACTTCAAAATTACTTCCGTATGTATGGCAAGTTATGTGGAATGACAGGTACTGCTGTAACAGAAGCCGGAGAACTTTGGGAAATCTATAAATTAGACGTAGTAGAAATACCAACTAACCGACCTATAGCCAGGCATGATAGAGAGGATTTAGTATACAAAACGAAACGTGAAAAATACAATGCTGTTATAGAAGAAGTAACAGAATTATCTCGCGCAGGAAGACCTGTGCTTATTGGTACTACTTCTGTAGAGATTTCTGAATTATTAGGGAGAATGTTAACTATTCGAAAAGTCCCTCACAATGTATTAAATGCTAAACTACATAAAAAAGAAGCGGATATTGTCGCTGAAGCCGGTAACCCTGGAGTGGTAACTATTGCTACCAATATGGCGGGGCGTGGTACTGATATTAAACTAACCGAAGAAGTAAAAGCAGCAGGCGGTCTTGCTATTGTAGGTACAGAACGTCACGATTCTCGTCGTGTTGATAGACAATTACGTGGTCGTGCTGGTCGTCAAGGAGATCCAGGAAGTTCTCAGTTTTATGTTTCTTTAGAAGACAATTTAATGCGTTTATTTGGTTCTGAGCGTATTGCAAAAATGATGGATAGAATGGGTCTAAAAGAAGGAGAAGTAATACAACACTCTATGATCTCTAAATCTATCGAAAGAGCACAGAAAAAAGTAGAAGAAAACAACTTTGGGGTTCGTAAACGACTACTTGAATATGACGATGTAATGAATGCACAACGAGAAGTAGTATACAAACGTCGTTATCACGCATTGTTTGGAGAACGCCTTCGTGTAGATATCGCCAACATGATCTACGATACTGTCGAAGTAGTTACCGAAGGTAATAAAGCTGCACAAGATTATAAAAATTTTGAATTTGAGTTGATTCGATACTTCTCTATGAGTAGCCCTGTTTCTGAAACAGAATTCGAAAAAATGGATTCTCTAAAAATTGCAAAACAAGTATACAAAGTTGCTTATGAGCATTATCAAGATAAAATGAAACGTAATGCAGAGGCTGCTTATCCTGTAATTAAACAGGTATATGAAGACCCTAGTAGCAAGTACGAAAGAATTTTAGTTCCGTTTACAGATGGTGTAAAAAATATAAACGTGGCTACAGATCTGCAAAAAGCTTATGAATCTGAAGGTAAACAGTTAATTACTGATTTTGAAAAAAATATTACTCTAGCTATTATTGATGATGCATGGAAAACCCATCTTCGTAAAATGGACGAATTAAAACAAAGTGTACAGCTGGCCGTTCATGAACAAAAAGATCCATTGTTAATCTATAAATTTGAGGCTTTCGAACTTTTTAAAGCAATGATTGAAGAAGTAAACAAAGAAGTAATATCATTTTTATTTAAAGGAGAGTTACCAACTGGTAATACTCAAGACATATCTGAAGCAAGGCAAGTTCAAAGAAAAGAAAGATTAGAGACTTCTAAAGAAGAAATCCCTAATATGGATGAGCGTGCAGCACAAAATAGAGCTGCTGGTCAAACACAAGAACAACCTCAAATCACCGAAACTATTGTACGCGAACAACCAAAAATTGGACGTAATGACAAGGTTACTATCAAACACATAATGAGTGGTGAAAATAAAACAATGAAATACAAACAAGCTATACCTCTAATCGAAAAAGGAGAATGGGTAATAGTTAATGAATAAAAAAGTATTTTTATTGAAAAGCATAAAGCCTGAAGCCATAGCTTCAGGCTTTATGCTTTTCAATAAAATCAATAACCTCGGAGCAAGCTCACGAGGTATGTATGACATTATATACAACTTATAAAAAATCAAACATTAACTTTTTCATATAGTAATGTTATTTCGTTAAATACTTTAGTCAATTCATTACTTATTCTATAAACTTCGTCTTCTTCAAGTTTTTGACTCATTAATATAGATTTATTTTTTTTAATTGCATTCCATTTAGAAAATGCAACCCCAATTTTTTCATCAATCTTTGGGGTATTAAATTTAGATATCAGAAGTTTATTAAGTGCTCCATCTAATTCATGAAAAACATTATTAAGCATTTGAGTAGAGTTTTTATTTTTAAGCTCAACTCTATTTGCAAAATAATAAAAAGCTAATCTTTGTGATAACATCCGTTGTCTTCCTGAAATATTGATTAAACTCTCTAATTCTAATTGATCTTCTCCTGCTCCCGATTCATCTAGACTATTTTGAATATCTTGAACAGATTTTTTAGATTCAGAAATAATAGATTCTACTACTGCATTTGTTGCTTTTAGAAAATCTGTATTTATATCTATAAGTTTTTTAGCATTATCATAGTTTGGCTGGGTTTCGACTATCTCTTTAAAATTTTTCCATAGCTCATTAACCGCTTTCAGCCTATTATTAATCTCTATAGATTTACTGTTCTGAATAAGAATTCTATTTTGCTCTTCAAAAATAATTTGACTGGATGCTAAATCTTTTTTAGCCTGTATATCATTAGTATTATTTAGTAGATACAAATATGCTTTAGATATTTTTTGAGTAAACATACGTTGCTTACCAGATACATTTATTGCACTTTTAAATGATAATGACCCATATTTTCCGCTTTGTTGTGCGTAAATATTATTAAAGATAGGATAAACTAATCCGATCATAAAAATCATTAACATTTTTTTATTCATATACATTTTGCTTTTCATTTATATAGGTTTTAAGGTTTTACAGTAGATCTTTGGTTATAAGAACTGCATCAACAGTCATTGCTGCTATATATTACTGTTAATTGAAGTACAAAAGTATTCTAGACTACACTTAATAAATATGATTTTTATCAGTTTATAAGTTCCCTTAAAAAGTATACCTAAATAGTTCTTCTTTATTCATAAGGATTACTCTTATCTTATAGTTTAAAAATCTATTATAGGTCTTTTTTAAATATATTGAAATGTTACACGATTCAGGATGGTCTAGTTCGAAGAAAAAACAACATCAATCTACAACAATAAAAGACCACATTTATCAAACTATATGTTGACTCCATTAAAAATGCATCAACAACAAAAAATCAAAAGAAAAACGTATCAATAAAAAAAGCTGAAGAATGATATCATTCTTCAGCTTTAAATAATTAATTTTAATCCCTATTAATCTGTATCGATTATTTAGGGCTAGACAACTATTTTTTCTACATATCCACTACAAGTTCTTTCTTATTCAAAAACTTCTCTACTATAACAGATTCTCCTTTATTATTTTCTAAGACATAAACACCTGTAGGTAATTGACTAAGATCTATGTAGTTTGTGGTTTTTGACAAAACGTGTACTGTGTTTTTTACTTCAAATAATTTTATCTTATCTCCTACTTCGAAATCAACTACTGTCACGATATCGCCTTCTCTTATGATTTCTAATAAATTTGTTTCTTCATTTTCGTAATACTGAATATATTCTTGTTCTACAGTAGTTTCTGAAGACATATATAACCTTTTACTATCCTCTTCTACAACAAAATCTTGTTCTTCATTATCTACGATTCCTCCTTCTATAATAACCTCGCCTTCTAATCTTTGTATCACTATAGACTCTCCAATACTATTTTCAAGTAAATATGCTCCCATTGGTAACTGACTTAAATCTATTTGTCCGCGAGTCTTAGATAAAACATGATCTCCACTTTCTACTTCAAATAATTTCAGCTTATCCCCTTCTTGAAAATCTATAACTACTACTATCAGTCCTTCTTTTTCTACTTGTAAGGATTGTCCCAAGCCATTTGCATAACTATTTAAGAATAAAAATAAACTAAAAAAATATGCTATTGATCTCATCATTTGTATACTTTACAATTAAAGCTTTATCACTTTATTACGGTTTTCCCATACAATAGTATTACTTAATTATAGTTAAACAAATTAAAAACCAGACTTTTAGACTAAATGATTATGATTTTCGACAAATAACACAAAAACTGTTAAAAAACAACTTATAAAACCATAATTAATTGATTTTAAGCTATCTAAAAACAAGAGCTTGTTAAAAAATCAGATAAAATGCTTTTTTTAGCAGGCAAAAAGAACTTACCTGTAATATTCTTACGTTTTTACCTTTCTGCAATGTTAAGGGAATTAAAAAATTATGTTACTAAAAAAGCCCTATTGATTTGACCAATAGAGCTCTCCTATAATTAACACTACATTACTACGAAAAAACTTATTTATTATTTAATACTACCTCACTATATTTAGCATTTATAGTAATCATTTTATCTGTACTTCGGCTATTTTGAAATCCATTAACAAGGACATTACCAAAATTTTTCCTAGTGCTTATTTCCATTGTTTTAGGTAAAGCAATTATACTTTGCGCTCCATTATAAGATAAATTAAAAGCTATTTTGGGTAAATTAAGTTTAAAATCACTATTCTGTACTACTAAATCCAAAGTAGAAAAAGACTCTCCTAAGTTAGCGATAGTAATTACACCAAAGCTTGCTGAAATAGCTCCTTTTTTATCAAGTTGTTGAATAAATATATTACTAGAATCTGCGTTCACAGTAAGGCTTTTTGCTTTTTGTATCCTACAATTCTTAACATAATTTATAACTAATCTACCATTATTCCATTGACGAACAAATACTGGAGAATAAGAAGCTTTTATAAAAGTTTGATCTCCATCTATAACATTAGCAGAAAGCTTAGTATGAGATAATGACGCCTTAACATTATTAGACTTTTCGGCCAATTGTACATCTCCATGTCTAATATTAAGTCTTAATTTAGCTTTTACTGGTATATGTATTTTAATGGTTTTTGCACTAGTGGAATTATTATTTACTCTACTAGAGCTATAACGATATACCGTAACATTTGTTAAACCACTTTGTTGACTTTGTATATCTTTTATTAATTGTGATGCCCAAGCATCCATCTGTTTTCCGTATTGCTCTCCCCATGTTTCTAAACGAATATCCTTTTTTCCTTCTGGGATTTTTATACCTTTATTTTCAAATTCCTTAGCCCATTTCTGCTTTTTTTCTCCTATATCTTCTTTAAACTTTTCACGTATCTGGCTTTCCCATTGTTTTATATATTTTTCATTTTTTTCTTTAAATGGGGAGTTATCATAATTAACATTAGCTTTGCTTTCAGAAAGAGCATTTGGCATAGGGTTTTTAGCTATATTTTCCATAAGAGGACCTAACATATTTGTTATAGCAGGGCCTAACATCTTTAATTCTTGTAGGTTTCTATCTGTATTAATATTGGATGAACTAATATCTGTACTCCATAAATTACCTGCAACAGAATTAATAGTTACCTCTTTATTATCTCCAACTACATTTACTTGCCAGCTATCTAACACCCGTTTATTGTTTTCGTCAGAAAGATCTCCTTCCAGATAAGCGTCTACAGATACTGTGTTTTTGTTCCAAGTTTCAAAAACAATATTAGTATGACTTGTATTAAGATTTATAGTAACATCATTATTTACAACAAGTTTTTTGTTTAACTTACTTTGTTTTTCCTGCGCAAACACTCCTGTACAACACAGTACACTAAGCGTAAAAATATTAAGCTTGTACTTCATTATAATTTTCGTTTTCTATTTGCTCTAATTCTTTCAGTTTATCTTTTAATCTATTTAGAAGAGATAATCTTATTGTTAAATTTTCCATCATAGCCTCTACACTTTGTACATTTGGACCTACCTCTATTAACTCTTTATTAAGTCGTTGATATTCCTTGTCTAAATTATCTAATCTATCTCTAAAACTATCAACTAACTCCCTGTTACTGTCATCAATTGTAATCTTTGATAATTGAAACTTTATACTTGTAAGTATACTATTCTCCACTTTTTCATATTCTGGAGATATTTCAGCCAAAGGAGAAGACTGTTTAGATAAAATAACTGATGAATTTTTTACTGTTTCACTATCTACAATCTGAGTACCCTTAGAAGTACTAGTATTTAGTTGATTATACGTAAGTAAAGAAACAGAAAGAATAACAACAATACTAGCCGCAATATTAAGCCAATGGTATTTTAAACTTCGTGTCTTTTGGGGCAGTTCTTTTTCTAATCGAGATATGAACCGTTGTTGATGACCTTCTTTTATTTTTTCAGAAGGAATCTGCTTATCCTGTTTTAGTAACTCTCTAATATCCTGTGCCATCATTCAAATATTTTAATTGTTCCTGTAGCTGTTTTTTTCCTCTATGTACTAATGTTCTTGAAGAAACTGGAGTAATATTCAATATTTCACTAATCTCTTTATGATCATATCCCTCTATTAAAAATAACATAACTGCATATCTATATTTTTCTGGTAGTTTTTCGATTTCTTTTTTAACTTCATCTACCGTAACAGAATCCGAAACCGACCAATCTTCTTGTTCATCTACAGTTGCCATAACCTGCTCATTAATGGCTACCATATTCATTTTCTTAGCCTTAAGCATATCAATACTTTTATTAATTACTATTCGCTTAAGCCAAGCTCCAAAAGTTACATCTCCTGTAAATTGGTGAAGTTTTGCAAATGCTTTAATAAAAGACTCTTGCATAGCTTCCTCTGCCTCAAACGGATCTTTAAGAAAACGTAATGCAACATAATACATACCATCACAGTATTTATTATAGAGTTTCATTTGCGCTCTACGATCGTTAACTCTACATTGCTCTATTAGCTCGCTTTGTAACAAACTTTTTTAACTTTTGGTTAGTGATATTGTTTAAAAACTTTTTAAATCGTGTACATCTATATAGACGTACATATATATTACTTGTTGCAAAATTATATACAAAAAGTATGATCAAAAAAAATAAAATACTATTTATCAATCTGTTAAACCCATAAAACCTTAATATTCTTTTCTGTATATAGTTTTTTTTTATTTTATAGAAATCAAATTATAAACTTAATTTGTAAAAAGAATTATCTTTAAGAATAAAAAATATCATGCCTAAGTTTTTAAAACAAATAATACTTATTTTATTAGGATTAGTAACAATTGGAGTTTTGGGAATGTTTTTTATGAAACAAAATACTAAAAAACATAGCCCTGAAGAAACAATAACTCATACTATTAAAGACGCCTCTTTTAGTATATTTTATAATAGACCGTATAAAAAAAATAGAAAAATTTTTGGTTCTCTAGTTCCTTATAATGAAGTATGGAGAACTGGAGCTAATGAAGCCACTACTTTTACTACTACAAAAAACATTATGGTAGATGGAACTACTCTTAAAGCAGGAACTTACACTTTATGGACCATTCCAAACCCCAAATCTTGGAAAGTAATTTTTAATAGCAAAAAATATGATTGGGGGGTACATATGAATGGTAATCCAAAACGAGATCCTTTATTTGATAATCTTATTGTAGAAGTTCCTACTCAACCACTATTAAATATAGTAGAACAATTTTCTATATACTTTGAAGATGCAAATGATTTTACCATACTATATATGGCATGGGACAGAACAGCTATTGCTGTTCCGATCAAAATATAGAAACCTATATTAATGATAAGTTTTACAAAAGGAATTTATAACTTTGCTATAAAGCCTATTCTGTGTCAAAAGATTCTTCTCCATATAATAACCCATCTTCTAAAGCTCCTTTAAATACGAGTTTTTCGTCTATTAATCGTTTTAAAAAATTACAAAAAAAAGAAATTTCAATTGCCCATATTTTTAATTCGATTATTACTAAAGATACGTCTGCATTAAGCAGAGGTATTACCTTAATTGAAAGCACCCAAGAAAGCCATTTAGAAAAAGCACAACAACTTGTTGAAAAATGCTTGCCTTATGCCAATAATTCGATTAGAATAGGAATAACAGGAGTTCCTGGTGTAGGGAAAAGCACTTTTATTGAATCATTAGGTAATCTATTAATTCGAAAAGGAAAAAAAGTAGCTGTTTTAGCTGTAGATCCTAGTAGCACTATATCACATGGCAGTATTCTTGGAGACAAAACAAGAATGGAATCTCTGGTTAGGTCTACCAATGCTTTTATACGACCTTCTCCTTCAGGAAAATCTTTGGGAGGAGTAGCGCAAAAAACCCGAGAGTCGATTATACTTTGTGAAGCAGCAGGGTATGATGTTATTATAATAGAAACAGTAGGCGTAGGACAAAGCGAGACAGCCGTACACAGCATGGTAGATTTCTTTTTATTACTAAAACTTGCAGGTGCTGGGGATGAGTTACAAGGAATCAAACGAGGTATTATAGAAATGGCAGATGCCCTAGTTATCAATAAAGCAGATGGAGACAACACTTTACGTGCACAAAAAGCAAAAAATCAATTTAGCAAAGCATTACACTTATACCCTCTTGCACAAAACAGTTGGTCTCCAGAAGTTTTAACCTGTAGCGCAATAGAAGGCTCTGGAATAGAAGAAATATGGCAACTAATACTTAAATATATAAAAATTACTTCTGAAAATGGTTTTTTTGAAAAAAACAGAATTCAACAAAATAAATTTTGGTTATTACAAACAATAGAGGAACAATTAAAAAGCTCTTTTTACAATCATTCAAAAGTCAAAGCTGAATTAACTACACAAATCAAAGCTGTACAACAGCATAAAATAACCCCTTTTGCTGCTGCTCGATATTTATTAAAATTAAGTTCTTCTACATAATAGCTTAAAAAAAAAGTACTTTATCATACTTTTATAATAAAAAAGCAGGAGTTTACAATTCCTGCTTTTTTATTATAAAGTATCGTTTATTTCAACACTGAGTATAAACTATTTAATGATATTACACTATTTGACTTTAATCCATATCATCTTCATCGCTATTTACTTCCTCAGGAATATCAGCATCTGACCCTGTATTGTCATCATCATCGTCATCATCAAAACTTTGCATAGTATCTGCCAAACGCTTACTAATCTTAACCAGATAAATAGTCTCTTCAGTTCTTACCTCAACAGCTTCAATGGTTTCATTATGTTGATTCTTAAACGCTATAATATCACGGTCTTCATACCCATCTGGAAATTTCTCTACCAGAAGATTTAAAATATCTTTATTTAACTTTTTATAGTCAACAATTACTCTTTTCATGGATTAGTAGGTTTTATGAGTTTAAATTTACATATCTAACAAATAGGCAAATAATAAAGGGGCTACTATAGTTGCATCACTCTCTATTATAAACTTTGGAGTATCTATATCTAACTTACCCCAAGTAATTTTTTCATTAGGCACGGCTCCAGAATAAGATCCATAACTGGTTGTCGAATCTGAAATTTGACAAAAATAACTCCAAAACGGAGTATCTGTTCTCTCCATATCCTGATATAACATTGGTACTACACATATAGGAAAATCCCCTGCTATTCCTCCTCCTATTTGAAAAAAACCTATTCCCTGTTTTGAGTTATCAGTATACCAATCTGCAAGAAAAGTCATATATTCTATTCCTGATTTCATAGTACTGGCTTGAAGTTCTCCTTTTAAGACATACGAAGCGAATATATTTCCCATAGTACTATCTTCCCAACCAGGAACTACTATTGGCAAATTTTTCTCTGCAGCAGCATACATCCAAGAATCTTTGATATCTATTTCATAATACTCTTCTAAAACTCCTGAAAGCAAAAGCTTATACATAAACTCATGAGGAAAATATCGCTCTCCTTTTGCTTCGGCGTCTTTCCATATCTTAAAAATATGCTTCTGTAATCTCCTAAAAGCTTCTTCTTCTGGGATACAAGTATCTGTTACCCTGTTTAATCCTTTTTCTAACAAATCCCACTCTTCTTTTGGAGTAAGGTCTCTATAATTAGGCACACGTTTATAGTGTGAGTGAGCAACAAGATTCATTATATCCTCTTCAAGATTGGCTCCTGTACAAGATATAATATCTACCTTATCCTGACGGATAACTTCTGCAAATATCTTCCCTAATTCGGCTGTACTCATTGCTCCCGCAAGAGAAACTAGCATTTTAGCACCATTATCAAGTTGATCCTCATATCCTTTTGCTGCATCGACTAACGCCGCCGCATTAAAATGCAAATAGTATTTTTGGATAAAATCTGATATAGGTCCTTTAGTTTTCGTCATCGTATAAATTTAATTTCTTAGTTTTCGAAGAGTCTTTTTCTGTTTGAGCACCTTCATATTGTTGATCTGCTTTCTGCCCCATGAATTTATAACTCAACATCTTATAATATAATTTTGCAGCTAAGAAATCAGAAGATTTATCAACTTCATTAGGACAAAGCTCTACGATATCAAAACCTACTACATTTTTTTCTTTAAAAACTTCTTTTAAAAATTCTAAAGTTTCGTACCAAAATAAACCTCCTGGTTCTGGCGTTCCTGTAGAAGGTAATATAGAAGGATCAAATGCATCTAAATCAAATGTTATAAACACATTATCTGTCATTTGTTCAATAGCATTATCCATCCAATATTCATCTGTTACCATATCGTGCGCAAAATAGGTTTTATCCTCATTCATTACACTTCGCTCCAAAACATCCATACTACGAATCCCTACTTGGATCAGATTAGTCTTTTGGCTTGCTTCATACACAGCACAGGCATGATTACATTTTGTACCTTCATATTCTGATCTTAAATCTGCATGTGCATCGATATGCAAAACAGTAAGATTATCAAAACATTCATCAAAAGCACGAATAGTTCCTATTGAAACGGAGTGTTCTCCTCCAAAAACAGTTACAAACTTGTTTCTTTTAATATACTTTTTTGTCATTTCATGAACAGCATCCACCATAGCTTCGGGAGAACCATTTTCTTTAATTGGATCTACAAGAAACACCCCTTGTTTGTATACCTCGGTATCTGTTTCTATATCATATAGCTCCATGTTTTTTGAAGCTTCCAAAAACGCTTCTGGACCTTTGTCAGATCCTTTTTGCCAGGTACTTGTTCCATCATAAGGAACAGGGATCAATACCACTTTGGCGTTATCTAATTTAGCATGTTTGTCGGGAATACCCGCATAATTATTAGTTTCCATTATAACCTAATATTTGTAATAAATCTTCGCTTTTTTGTTGTTCGCTGAACAATTGTGTTGTTAAATTACCACTTTTATCTCTATCTATCAAAATATGTTTTGGTTGAGGGATCAAACAATGTTGTAATCCTCCAAATCCACCTATCGTTTCCTGATATGCTCCTGTATTAAAAAAACCAATATATAAAGGTTTATCCTTTCTATATTTAGGTAAATATATAGCATTCATGTTTTGTTCACTATTATAATAATCATCACTATCACAGGTCAAACCTCCCAACAAAACCCGTTCATACTCATCATTCCATCTATTAATTGCTAACATCACAAAACGTCTGTTTATTGCCCAAGTATCTGGCAAAGTTGTAATAAAAGAAGAATCAATCATATTCCACTTTTCTCTATCATTTTGTTGTTTCTGATACAAAATTTCATAAATAGCCCCTCCGCTTTCTCCCACTGTAAAACTTCCAAATTCTGTAAAGATATCTGGTACAGGGACATTTGCTTCTTGACACGCAAGATTAATCTGGTTTATGATTTCATCAATCATATATTGGTAATCATAATTAAATGCAAGAGAGTTTTTAATAGGAAAACCTCCCCCTATGTTTAAGCTATCTAAAGTTGGACATACTTTTTTAAGTTGTACATATACTTTTAAGCACTTAAGTAATTCGTTCCAATAATATGCAGTATCACGAATTCCTGTATTAATAAAAAAGTGAAGCATTTTTAGCTCTACTTTATCATTCCCTTTAATTTGTTTATTAAAAAAAGGAACTATATTCTTATATCCTATACCTAATCGAGAAGTATAAAATTCGAACTTAGGCTCTTCTTCTGATGCTATCCTTACTCCAATCTGAAATTTGCCATCTATCTCTTCTGCAAGTAGATCGATCTCTTCATAATTATCTATTATAGGAATACAATTACGATGTCCATTATTAATCAATCTTCCTATATTGGTTATATATTGATCTCTTTTAAAACCATTACAAAGTATAAAAGTATCATTAGATATTTTACCTTTTTTCTTTAGTTTTTCTACAATATCTATATCAAAAGCAGATGAGGTTTCAATATGGACATCGTTATTAAGAACTTCATTTAGTACATGCTCAAAATGTGAGCTTTTAGTACAATAACAGTAATGATAAGATCCTTGATAATTGTTTTTATCAATAGATGTACTAAACCATTTTTTTGCTCTATTGATATTTTCAGATATCCTAGGTAAGTAGGTAAATTTTAAAGGTGCCCCGTATTTTTCTACAAGTCCCATTAAATCTATTCCATGAAAAGATAATTTATTGTTATTTAAGTCAAATTCTTCTTGCGGGAAATAGTATGTTTGATCAATTAGATCTATATATTTTATATTCATTATTATTATTAAACATGCTTAAAAAAAGCGTTAAAAAAAACAGATATCCAAACTAAAGAATAACAAATATCAAACTCTTATCAACTTACATGTAGTTGGTAAAAAAAAATAGTCATGCTGACTTGAAATAATAGTAAAAACAGAAGTAAAATCTAAGTTTCGGGGGCTTATCCAATAAGCCATACTTGAAAGTAACTTCCTGCCATTCAAGACTCCGAATCTAAAAACACTTGTCATAATGTCTAGCTATATGCTATTGCAATTCTAAACAAAAAAAATGAGACTTTGAGATATTGACAAAAAAAAGTGTACTATTTTTTTATTTTTATTACTTCTGAAAAAAAAAGAAGTTTTTTACTATGTACAAGACCTTTCTCAAAACTTTTTAAGACATTTATAATCTTATATCGCATTTTTTTATCTAAAGCTATGTTGCAAAACAAAAACAAATTCTATGAAATTTGATATTAAAAAAAATAGTTTACTATTCATTTCTATAGCAATACTACTATTTTTTTCTTTTTTCTTATACTTTTTTACTCTTGAGTCCTATGACTATATCGAATCTTTTTCAATACATATAAGACAACTATTTGGTAGATTTTACCTATGGCTAGGTCTTTCATGTGTTTTATTATTAATTTTATTAGCTTTTTCTTCATGGGGCAAACATCGATTAGGTAAAGCTTCAGACAAACCTCAATTTTCCAGATTGGCATGGATATCTATGCTATATAGTGCTGGAATGGGAGCTGGAATATTGTTGCGAGCGATACAAGAACCTGTATTTATGATGCACAACCCTCCAATTAAAAATAATATCAGTACAAAAACCATCGCATTAGAATATACATTTTATCAATGGGGATTTACGGCTTGGGCATTTTATGCCGTTTTTGCTATTGCAATGGGTTATTATTTGTTTGTAAAATCTAAGAAGGTATTATCTAGTAGCGCTTTCTCCTCTATAGAGGATTTGATTAACTCTAAAAGATCTAAAAACATTATCTTTGGAAGTATCGATATTCTAGCTATCTTAACTACTGTTTTTGGATTAGTTGCTGCCATTGGTTTAGGAACCACACAAATTGAAGGTGGATTAAATCATCTTTTTAATGAAAATTTTGGACTTAAAGGAACCATTTTAATTTTATTAATTATTTCTCTTCTAGCTTTTACATCTGTTTTTAGGGGCGTTAATAAAGGTATCAAAATAATATCCACCTGGAATATTTATATTACCATAGGTCTTTTGATTTTTGTGTTTTTACAAAATGATGTTTTATCTATTATAACTCAATTTTGCACTTCGCTGTATCATTATATTATTGATTTTATACCTTTAAGTTTAGCATATGGAGAATATAATCCCGGAGAAGCTTTTTTAACAGATTGGACCTATTATTATTGGGCATTCTGGTTAGCTTGGGCTCCTTTTACAGGTATTTTTATTGCTCGTATTTCTAAAGGTCGTACAATACGCGAGGTTATTATAGGTGTATTATTAGTACCCTCTATGGGAACATTTTTTTGGTTTACCACTTTTGGTCAATCTGCTTTTGAGATTATTGAAAGTTTTGAAGTGTACCAAGGGCAATTCGATAATGTGTTTAGTTCTATTTTTGTTTTCTTTGAAAATTATCCATTTCAAGGGTTTATAAATACACTTATCATATTACTTTTAATAAGCTTTTTAGTTACTTCGCTAGATTCTGCTATTTTTGTATTAAGTATGTTTACAGATAACGGAAAACAAGAACCATCAAAAAAACATCGAATTTTATGGAGTATAATCCTTACTGTTTTTTCTATAGCAATTATCTTATTAGGAAATGCCAAAGCAGATATTAATGTATTAATAGCAATGCAAAAGCTCCTTATTATAACATCTCTACCTTTTTCGTTACTCATGGTTTTAATGATTATATTATTTTTTAGAGATTACAAAAAAAACCTACATACTAGCTATTCCAAATAATCTTTTATTTTAGGCGTTATCTATTTCGTTATTACAATTATGATAAAAAAAATATTACAAAAAAAATGGGTCAAATGGTTTTTCTTTTTACTAGTTGGATTCGTTTTCTTAGGCTCCTGTTTTTATGCAAGTATTTATTTTGGTTTTTGGGGAAAACTACCCAATAAAGAACAATTAAGTTCTTTAAAACAATCTGAAGCTACACAGGTACTAGATAAAAACGGTCGTATGATTGGTAAATATTATATTTACGACAGACAACCCATAACTTATGAGGATCTACCTAAACATCTAATCGATGCCCTTATCGCTACAGAAGATATCCGTTTTTACGATCATGATGGAGTAGACAACACTAGTCTCTTACGGGTATTTTTTAAAACGATTCTTTTACGCGACAAGTCTTCTGGAGGAGGTAGTACTATTACATTACAACTAGCTAAAAATCTTTTTGGAAGAAAGAAATACCCCGTTTTTAGTACTGTTATAAATAAACTAAAAGAATCTTTTATCGCTAAAAGAATAGAAGATATTTACTCTAAAAAAGAGATTCTTACTTTGTATTTTAATACGGTTCCGTTTTCTGACAATACATACGGTATTGAGAGCGCCGCACAAAAATTCTTTAATAAAACCACACAACAGTTAACCTTATCCCAAGCCGCTACTCTTATCGGAACATTAAAGGCTAATCATAGTTTCAATCCAAGACTTTTTCCTGAAAGAAGTCAATTAAGAAGAGATGTAGTTTTACAACAAATGGTAAAATATAACTACATCAGTACAAGTCGTTCTAATCAAACAATGAGCCAGCCTATCCGCCTCGATTATCAGCATTTTAATCATGATCTTGGATTAGCTCCTTATTTTAGAGAAGAGGTTAAAAAAGAACTTGTTAATATTCTAGAAAAATACAAAAAAGAAGATAGCACCACTTATGATATTTATAAAGATGGTTTAATCGTTTATACTACTATAGATCACAAAATACAATCTATGGCAGAAGAAGCTCTAAAAGAACACATGGTAGTTTTACAAAAAGAATATGAAAAATCCTTTGGCAATGATGCTCCTTGGAAAAACAACTCTGATTTGGTTAAAAATACTATAAAAAACCTTACTACTTACACCCTATACAAAGAACAAGGATTAACCGAATCTCAAATTGAAGATTCTCTTTCTATAAAAAAAGACATGGAGTTATTTGAATGGAAAGGAAATATTACTAAAAAAGCATCTTCTTTAGACAGTATACGTCATTATTTAAAATTTTTAAATGCTGGGATGATTGCTATAGAACCAACTACAGGTGCTGTACAAGCTTATCTTGGCGGAATTGATTATCGCTATTTTAAATACGATCATGTTTCGCAAAGCGAACGGCAAGTGGGCTCTACTTTTAAGCCGTTTGTTTACACTGCTGCTATAGAAAACGGTATGAAACCCTGTACTTATTTTTCTACCAAAGAAATTACTTATACCAACTTGGGTAACTGGACTCCTAAAAACTCTTCGAAAGAAGAGGATTCTCATCTTAATTTTACTTTAGAAAAAGCTTTAAGTACTTCTGTCAATACCATAGCCGTAAAAGTATTAAATGAAGTAGGCATACCTAAAGTTGTAGAACAAGTAAGAAAATTAGGAATCAAAACTAAACTATCTGAAGAACCCGCCATGGCATTGGGTACAGATGGCATTAAATTAAATGAATTAGCTGGAGCTTACGCTAGTTATGTAAATAATGGTAAAGCAGTAAAACCGTATTATATTTCTAAAATAGAAGACAAAAAAGGCAATCTAATTGCTTCTTTTGAACCACAAATAGCAGAAAAACCTGCTTATAGTGAATATACTAAGCAAGTACTTTTAGAGATGATGAAATCTACTGTAAAAAATGGTACTGCTGCTAGACTTAGAACGTCTTATAATCTACAAAATGAAATTGCAGGAAAAACAGGAACTACACAAGATAATAAAGATGGTTGGTTTGTTGGTATTACACCTAATTTGGTAACTGTTACTTGGGTAGGAAACGACAACTATAATATTGGATTTAAAACCACTACTTTAGGGCAAGGAGCAAATACGGCTTTACCTATATTTGCAAAATTATATCAAAAAATGAATCTAGATAGTACTTTTGATTCTATTACTAAAAGTAAGTTTGAAGAAACTCCTAAAAATATCCTAAATGACTTGGATTGTAAACCTGAAAAAAGAGATAATTTTTTGAAACGTATTTTTGGAAAAAAGAGAAAAAACAAAAAGTTTGGTAAAGCTACCTAATGATATACTATAGCTAATAGAAAACATTAAAATCAATACCCTCGGAGCAAGCTCACGAGGTTACTTCTGAAAATATATTTTGCGAGGCTAGCCTCGGAGAATTAAACTCCACAATGTGGATTAAACACTTGCTTCTCCGTATTTTTTTACCAATAATGTATGTAACTTAAATGCCCCTACTCCTAATAAAATACCTATAGCCATACCTGTAATAATATCTCCTGGATAATGCACTCCTATATATATCCTGCTATAACTTACAACAATAGACCAAACTACCATAAATGGAAAAATATACTTTAGATGTTTTTTTAAAGCTAATCCTGCAAAAAAAGCCAATGCCATAGAATTTGCAGCATGACCAGAAAAATACCCATGTCGTCCACATCTCTCTGCTATAAAACGTGTAAAGTCAGACACTCCATCAGCTCGACAAGGCCTAGGCCTCATAAATAAAACGTTCTTAAATAAATTGGATAACTGATCTGTAGCAGTAATCATTAATGCTACAACAATCAATGTAATAATAGTTCCTCTTACACCAAAATATTTGTAAAAAAACAGTAGCAATACTGCATACAAGGGAATTTGATAAAACTTCTCAGTCATAAATAACCAGAACCCATCCCATGCTGGAACTCCTAGATTATTAAGGTATAAAAAAAGATCTTTATCTAATTGTATAAGCTCATCCATCATTGTTATATATTAATCTTCGTAACGTTTTATCTCTCGATCATAGAAATTATTGGCTGCTTCAAAAAGATTTTCTGCTTCTTCTAAAAGTTCTTTTTCTTCACTTTTATCAAACTCCTCCAACCATTCTACTTCATCATTCTCCAAATTGATTATAAATCTAGGAAATTCTGTATGAATTACAAAAATAGCATCTGGGAAATCTGTATTATCTCCTAATAAAAATTTTGGAAAGCTCATAATAGGTGCTTAAAATTATAAAGCGTCAAAGGTACTATCTTTTTTATGTAAATCAGGAAAATTTATTGCCTTGTAGTTATTCTATCTTAATTTCTACTCTATTATTAGATTCTGGGTCCAAATTAGAGTCTTTAGTAACTATGGGCTCTGTATTACCCAAAGCGATTACCTCTATTAAAGATTCATCTATCCCTTTTTCTATAAAATATTTTTTTACATTAATGGCTCTCATAGCAGACATAATCTCATTTTCAAAATCCGAACCTGCATCGTCTGCATGACCTATAATTTTAACTTTATTTACTTTAAATATAGTTACATATTGAATATAAGAATCTAAAAGTTTTTGGATTTCTTTATACGCTTCACTTTCTCCTACTAAAAACTCTACAGGAAGAAAGTCAAGAGCCATATCACAAACCTGACTAGATACTAAGTTTTTAGGGTTCCGCATTTCCATTAGTAACACATCATCAATAAAATAGTAGGCAGTATCAAATTCTCCTCCTTTTACGGATTTGCCTTTTGGACTGTCTGAAAAATATCCTAGAGATATATACTTTTCTGTTCCTTTTGCTTTATAAACCCCACAAACTTTTTTCCAATTTTTGGTGTCACACACCATTTTTGAAGATTCAATATTTAAAGGAAATTTTGAGGTACTTGTTATTTTTGGGCTTCTTGCTGTAAAATAAGATCCTATAGATGAAGTACAGGAATTAGAAATCCCTTCAGCTAAAGAAACATACATATGATAATAATAATATTTACCTTTAGATAATGGTCTTTTTAATTTAGCAGTAACTCCTTCTTTATAAGCACCACCTGCTATATACATACCAACTTTACCTTGTCCTGTTCTTGGCTCTTGCTCTCCAAATTGTTTTAAAAAATTAGGCGATTTATGTATAAATTTAATGTCTTTTAATTTTGGATGGTAAGCATCTGGAGAATTAATAGCTGGTTTCCAATCTTTTATAATACCAAAATTTTGCATCTCCATATCTAATCTGGCTATGGCTGCATTAGTCATTTCAAAACTAGGATTAGGAACAAGGTTTTCGTTTATACTATGAACAAAGTTTTGACTTATACTACTTTGTGTTACCAGTAAGAAAAATGCAACAAGCAGTAGACAAAATTTAGAGTTTGGGACTTTCATTTTTGTATTCTGTTTTTTTGGAAAGATAGTTAATTATTAGTTAATACCAAATAAACGTAATAACTACAAAAATGGTATTTGGTATCTCTTTTTATTTAATATTTCAGTTTTTCTTAATCAAATCTTTGGTTAAATAATCAAATCTAATATAGAGCAATACTGCAGAAACAGTTAGACCTGCTAATAGACCAATCCAAATTCCAGAATTTTTGTATTCGGTATGTAATCCTAAATAATAACTAATAGGAAAACCTATTACCCAATATGCTATAAAGGTAATAAATGTTGGAATTTTAACATCTTGTAATCCTCTTAAAGCGCCCAATACTGTAACCTGTATTCCATCTGAGATTTGAAATAATGCTGCAATAATTAACAGTTCTGCTGCAATACTAATCACTTCGGTATTGTCAACCAGGTTTTCTACATCTTTTACATCTAAATATATTTTAGGCAGCATTTCGTTACATAAAATAAAAAATATAGCAAAAATGACTTCTAACAAAAAGGTAAGTAAGAATATAGAAATTGCAATTCTTCGTAAATCTCTAAAATGCTGAAGTCCTTTTTGATTACCTACTCTAACCATAGCAGCAACGCTTAACCCCATTGCAACCATAAAGGTCATCGAAGCAAGGTTTAATGCTATTTGATTTGCTGCTTGCGGGTTTTTACCTAAAATCCCTGACAACCAAATAGCTGCCGTAAAAATTGCTACTTCAAAAAACATCTGTAGTGCTGATGGAAATCCAAGCGACACTATTTTATGTATCATTTTGTTTTCTAAAACAAAAAACTTGATGTTTGATACATATTGTTTTGATTTTTCTTTATACCTAAGAAAAGCCCACATAAGTGCTACCATTGCAAATCTTGAAACTAATGTTCCTATAGCTGCACCAACTATTCCCATCTGCGGAAAACCAAATTTTCCAAAAATCAATAGATAGTTTAAAGCTATATTAACCACATTTGCCACCAGAGTAGCGTACATAGGATATTTAGTCATCGACAACCCATCTGAGAATTGTTTTAATGCCTGAAAACTCACTAATGGTATTAAAGAAAAAGCTACTAAATCTAAGTAAGGTATTGCCAATTCTACAACTTCTGGAGGCTGTTTCATTAAATACATTAATGGCTTTGCTGCCAGAATCACTAAAAACAATGCTATTCCTATTGTAGTACACAAAAATAAACCGTGCTTATATGCGGACTTACCATTTTTAAAATTATTTTCCCCATCTGCTTCTGCTACTAATGGGGTTATTGCTGTAGAAAAACCAATTCCTAAAGACATGGCTATAAACATAAAGCTATTACCTAAAGATACTGCTGCTAATTCTGCAGTACCTAATTGTCCTACCATAACATTATCTACCAGCCCTACAAAAGTATGACCAAGCATGCCCAACATCACTGGTGCTGCCAATTTTAGATTATACCGAAATTCTTTAGTGTAGTTTTGTAACATTTTACAATTTTGAAGTCGTAAAGGTATTAGAACCTTCATAAATTAAATGACTCTTATCGTATATTTAACTTTATAATATTATTATTTTTTCTAAACGAGAAATATATTAGAAAATTTGTGATAGTAATTTTGATTGTTAATATCATCTCATTACTTATCAAACAATTTATATTGACCTTTAAGTCTTAGGGTAACTATTATGTTTTTTTTAGTATCATTTCTAAAATACCAACCATGTTTCCCTTCAAAGGGAACTGTTAATGTTCCTGCCATATTGTTAGAATAGGCTAGAGTATAGCTTTCATAAAATACATTTTCTGGAGGGTTATCTTGTTTAACTTCTCCATGAAAATCAATATAAACAACTTTATCATTTGCGGTAGTCCATTCATATTTTACACTACCATACTTTAATGCTTTAAATTTGTACTCTATTCCTTTACCAGCAGGAACTTCTACTAAAATAGTATCACTTTGTTCGATATATTGTTCTACTGGTGGTGGATTGTTTGCCTCTAATGGTTTGGAAACACTTGTTGGAGAACCTAGTTTTTCTAATTTTAATTTTTTAAAACTTAATGGAACTTCTTGTAGTGCATCTTTATTAATTTTTGAATCATCTGCTATATACAGTTCATTAAATCCAAATAGTTTTCCTGTTCCTAATGGATCCATACCGTACTCTGCAGGTAAAACAGCAGTTATTAAAACAACGGCACCAATAACTAATGCTATGCATATTGATTTTACTAATTGTTTTTTACTCATCACTGGCTGATCATGTGTTGTCATACTATTCATATTAAGCAATAAAATAACCTGTTAATTGAAATCCTAGCAAAAGAAAACCTGCTGCCATAAGCAGTATATTAGTTAGGTTAGAAAACTTGATATAGCTATCATATCTTCTCCAAACATTTATAACTAAAAGAACTAACCCTAGAGCTAAAAATTGTCCTATCTCTACTCCTAAATTAAATCCTAAAAGATTTACAAAAAGTCCATCTTTATCAAATTTAAATTCTTGTAATTTGGTTGCTAATCCAAAGCCATGGAATAATCCAAAAATTAATACTGCTAATTTTGTATTAGGTTGTTTACCTAAAAACTGTTTAAATCCACCTAGATTATCAAATCCTTTATACACTATTGATAATGCTATTATGGCATCTATCAAGTATGCATTTATACTAATATCTGCCATCACCCCCAATAGCAATGTTACACTATGTCCTATCGTAAAAAAGCTTACGTATAATAGTATTTCTTTGGGTTTATATAAAAAGAAAATAACCCCTACTAAAAAAAGCAGGTGATCGTATCCTGTAATCATATGTTTTGCTCCAATGTAAAAAAACGGACCAAAAGCAATACCTTTATTTCCTAATAAAAAAGACTGTGTTTCATCATCTACACCATGTGCGTACATGACTACAGAAACAAAACATAATATGATAAATACGGGGAGTGTTACTGTTTTTTTAAACATAAACAATTTTAATTAATGTGCATGTCCATGCTCTTTTACTTGTCTAATACTATCTAGTTTTCTTTTTTCTGCTTCAGAAATTTCTGTAGTTTGTGTATCTATATCTGAGGTTACTTTTTGTTCTGTTTCATTTTTAACTACATTTTGATCTTCTTTCTTTTTATCTGTACAAGACGCTAAAACTCCTAATGCTAAAACAGCTATACTGTATATTATTTTTTTAAATATCATGATTGTGTTATTTTAAGGTAACCAGAATTTGTTAACTAGCTATTATTTTTTATCTGTTGTAATTTATTACACTTATTGTTTTATAATATGTATTTACTCAATAGTGTATGTATTTATTTTACTCCATATTTATCAAAAAGATACATAAAACTAGCCATAGTTGCTGCTCCTAGTTCTAGCTCCCGTTTGTTTACTGCATCAAAAGTATCATTTTTTGCATGATGATAATCAAAATAACGTTGCGAATCTGGTCGAAGCCCTGCTAAAACCATTCCTTCTTTTTTGAGTGGTCCAATATCTGCTCCACTACCACCTTTAGCAAAAAAGTGTATTAGATATGGTTCAAAAAGGGGTTTCCAACTTTGTACTTGCTCAAAATTATCTGCATTACAATCTAAAGAAAAGCCTCTTGGAGTAAATCCTCCTGAATCACTTTCTAGAGCAAATACGTGATTTTCTCCTTTATCTTTTGCTACTTGTGCATATTTTTTACCTCCTCGCAATCCATTTTCTTCATTCATAAAAAACACTACTCTAATAGATCTTTTTGGTTTATACCCTATTTCTTTAAATAATCGTAATACCTCCATAGATTGCACTATTCCTGCTCCATCATCATGAGAGCCATCTCCTAGATCCCAAGAATCTAGGTGTCCTCCTACTACCATATACTCTTTAGGGAATTCACTACCTGTTATCTCTCCAATTACATTATAAGATTGTACATCTTTCCATGTACGGCAATTCATATTAATATGAAACTTAACATTAGGGTCTAGTTTTAGCATAGAGCTCAATAGGTTTGCTCCTTTGGTACTAATTGCTGCTGCGGGAATTTTGTCTGTATCCTTAAGATCCCCGTAACTCATTGCTCCTGTATGGGGGTAATCGTCTAACCTAAGATTCATAGATCGTACTATAACTCCTATTGCGCCAAATTTAGCTGCTTCGGCTGCACCAGAGTATCTTTGATCTACACATCCTCCATATGCCATAAATGTTTCTATAACATCTGCTTGCATAGGGCGATTATAAAATACTATTTTCCCTTTTATTTTATCAATTCCTATTTTTTTAAGTTCATCTAAGCCTTTTACTTCAATAACCTGTGCTTTTATTCCTCCAATAGAGGTTGGAACAGACCCTCCTAAAGCACATACAGGCACATTTGTAGTTACCCCTGGTTCTGTCTCTATATATGCATATTCTGTAACACCTCTAGTCCATTTAGGAACCATAACTGGCTGTAACCACACTTTATCTATCCCTAACTCTTTTAATTCTTTTTCTCCCCACTCTACAGCTTTTTGTGCATTTAAAGATCCTGATAATCTTCCTCCTATCTGATTAGATAAATAGTCTAACCATTCATAACTTTTTCCGTTTAACAAAGAGGTATTATAGAGTTTTTTTAAGGTTATCGAATCTTCTTTACTATTATTTTGAGCAAAGCAATTAAGCGATAAGATTGCGAAAATGAGTATTATTATTTTTCTAGACATATTTTGTTTTTATTCTTTTTCTAATTGCTCTTTATATAATTCCAGATTAGCCTTTGTTTCATCATCTAATTCGGGTTCTTGTATATCTTTATATTCTTTTAGACTATCGTATATTGTTTTTGCTACAATATATCTTGCTACTGGCTTATCATCAGCGGGGACTATATACCATGGTGCATGTGGTACAGATGTTTTGTTTATGGCATCCTGGTAACAGTTTTGATATTGATCCCAAAGCTTTCTTTCTTTTAAATCTCCTGCTGAGAACTTCCAGTTTTTTTCTTTTTTTTCGAGCCTGCGAAGTAATCTATTTTTTTGTTCTTTTTTGGATAAGTGTAAGTAGAATTTATAAACTAAAGTACCATTTTGAGCAATATGTTTTTCAAAATTTCTGATTTGCTCAAAACGTGTATCCCAAAATGCATCGTCAATATCCTCTACTGAATTAATATTAGGGATATTCTCTCCCATTATATATTCTGGATGGACTCTGGTTACTAGAACATTTTCATAATGTGTCCTATTAAACACCCCAAATTTACCCCTCTGTGGCAAAGCAATATAATGACGCCATAGGTAATCGTGGCTACTTTCTAACTCGGTTGGCACTTTAAAACTATGCACAATGATTCCTCGAGTATTAAAATCTTTAAAGACTTCTCTTATCAAACTATCTTTACCCGAAGTATCCATTCCTTGAAGACATATCAAAACGGCATATTTATCATGTGCATACATGGTATCCTGAAGTTTCCCTAGTTTTTCTCGTACTTCTTCGAGTTCTTTCTCAATTTTATTTTCACTCTCTTCCAGATCAAAAGTGGTCGGTATTTTAGATAGTTCTATTGGAGTAACAACTTTAAAATCTTCGTGACTTATCTTCTTCATACAACAATTTGTGTTATTCTCGAAAGATACTAAAGTTTTCTATTCTCTAAAAAAATAGTTCGACCTTACATTTTTTTTAATTTAACCCGCTTTATGCAGTAGAACTTCGTAATGAAGCTTGAAAGCACCATAAACACAGTCATTTTCTTGATTTTAGCATAGCTCCGCTATGGTTAAAGTCAAGAACCTCGGAACAAGCTCGTGAGGTATGCTTCCGAAAATATATTTTGTTTTCGAGGAAAGCCTCGGAGAATTAAACTCCTCAATATGGATTAAAAAACGAAGCAAAGCGTCTGTATTTGTAGCAGCTACAACTTCGGTTTAGTTGGTAAACAAACTTGTTTAGATACTATTGCCAATTTTTACATATTAATTGTAATCGCTTAGATTTGTATAACAAGAGCTGTATGAAATGAGAGATTCAGGGAGAGGATTGAGGCAAAACCTCCTTGCCTACTCGATCACTGAACGTTGTACATCATACTCAAGAAACTGACTAAACAAAAATAAAACACCTAATGAATCATAGAATATTTGAACCACAACAGAATTTGGCAGAATGGATAAAATGCTATTGGACATTAGAAAGTGCTTTTGAAAATACGCCTTTAAGGAATACCATTATTCCAGATGGAACAATGAAACTAATTTTTCATTATGGAGATACTTACAAACATCACCCAAACGATAAAGAAAGTATAATTTTACCAAAATATTTTTTAATAGGTCAATTGACACGTCCGTATGTCGTAGAACCACTCGGTACTACTGGTTCTTTTATTGTTCGATTTCGACCCAACGGATTTTTACCTTTTGCAAACATAGATGTAAAAAAAATTCAAAATACAGCTGTACCACTAGATAAACTTTTTGGAAAAGATGGAGAAGAAATTGGAGAACAAATTTTAAATGCTAATTCTACTTCTGAAAGAATAGAGTTAATCGAAACATTTTTACTAAAAAGATTAATCGACAAAAATACTATTGACAATATTGTAAAATCTACAGTTGAAACAATTTTCAAAACTAATGGGCAATTTTCAGTAAATAAACATTCAAAGCAAAGCAATATTAACAGGAGACAATTAACCCGTAAGTTTTCGTCAACAATTGGATTAAGTCCTAAACAACTTTCCAAAACTATAAGAATTCAAAATACTCTGAAAACACTATTAAATAAAGAAGTTGCTAGTCTTACCAATTTAGCTTATGAAAATGAATATTTTGATCAAGCACATTTCATTAAAGATTTTAAAGAATTTACAGGACTAACTCCTAAAGAGTTTTATGGAGATGATTTAAAAATGTCAATGATTTTTGATAATATAGACTAACCTTGTCCCATTTTTACAATTTTATATTTTAATGTCATCTCATATTTGCATTATAATAACGCAATAAAATTGTAAAAATGAAAAACGTAAATCCTGTAAGCTGGTTCGACATCAATGTTTCAAACCTAAAGAATGCTAAAGAGTTCTATGAAACTGTTTTCAATATCAAACTTGTAGATTTTCCTATTGAGTTCGGTAAACAATCTGGTTTCCCTTTTGACCCAAAAGGTTTAAATATTACTGGTGCATTAGTAGAAAAGAAAGACTTTGCACCAAACAACAACAATACCATTATTTACTTTGAATCACAAGACTGTACAACTGAAGAAAATTTAGTTGAAAAAGCTGGAGGAAAAATCATTAGGTCTAAAATATCTATAGGGGAATTTGGTTTTGTATCTATCTTAATGGATAGAGATGGAAATACTATTGGACTATATTCAAAAAAATAATTTCTGGAAAGTACAAATATACAACGAGTAGGAAAAGAGGGATCCCCCCTAAACCTCCAATACCATTAAATTAACTGATAACCTAATCCCCTATGATAAAACATATCTGGATAATATCTTCTAATACGTCATAACCATTTTACAGCTAAGACCCGAATTCTTGTGAAGTGTTTACACTTGTTCAAAACCCATTTAAGAATTCGATGATAGAGTTAATAAAAAAACAGGTTTTAGTGGGTTACGCTTTATTTTTCCATAGCAATCAATCCTTATTAGAATTTAGCAGTAATGCCAAATCTTGTAAATTATATTAGGTTTTAGTATGAAGTTGCATACCTCTATAAGCTTCTTAAATATTCGACTCATTTTACAATCATATTGTAAAAAACATCCTCCTTTCTTTGGATGTGTACGGAAAATTTGTTTCAAAAAGTAAAATACCAGATGTTGTTCTTGATACTTCGATAGAAATATGACAGAATAAAGACATTAAAGAAGCTTATAGAGTTGATTTTACTATCCACAGGAAAAAAATATTAGAATAGAGACAATGACGAAGTTGAAACTTTTATATCAATTAAATAGCAAAAAAACACAGTAAAAATGTTTATCATAAACTTAACATATAAAACGAAACTTGAGATAATTGACTTTTATATAAAAGAGCATACAGCTTTTTTGGACGAACAATACAAATTGGGGAATTTTATTATTTCTGGACGAAAAACACCAAGAACTGGTGGGATAATATTATGCCAGGTTCATAATGAATTAGAACTAGAAAAAATCATACAAAAAGATCCTTTTAAAGTAAACGATTTAGCTGATTATGAATTAATTGAATTTGTACCAACCAAGGTTTTTGATGAAATTAAATTTTCAAAACTGATTTTTAAAATTAATAAGCAAAAATAAATGTTATTTATTATGGATATGAGAAATTCAAATAACCGAAATGTTATAATTACTCTTGAACAGGAATTATTAAATTCTATGAAGACTTGTAATGTCCAAAAATTAGACGAATTAATTCATGAAGATTTACTTTTCAATATACCTAATGGACAAACAATAAGTAAATCCATAGATTTGGATACCTATCGATTAAAAAGTATAAAAATAGATGAAATCTCGTCAAGCGAACAAGTTATTAATTTAATTGACTATACTGCAATTGTTTCTGTAATAATTGAGATGAGAGGAAAGTTTCAAAATCATATTCTTGATGGAAAATATCGTGTTTTACGAGTCTGGAAAAAAATAGATTGCAATTGGAAAATAATTGCTGGTAGCAGTATTTTTTTGTCAGAAGCCCCCTAGTTCATCAGGTTCGAATAGGTGTTATTCAATAAATGACGATATTAAATAATAGAATAGATTGTCTTTAGAAACTAAAACACCTCCTACATATATCGCTAGCTAAGACTCTCGAAACCCTATAGTATATTTACTTTCCCGCAACTTATTTTATGTCCCCTTCTATATATAACCTCTTCCCGTAGGTGTATTTATTATTCCCGTAAGTACAAAGACCCTTCCCGGCAGTTAGAAATGCTTTCCCAGCACTATAAAACCCCTTCCCGACGGTATAGTACCCCTTCCCGGCAATCAAAAGTATCGTCCTAGCTGCTGGGATCAAGTATATGGCAGGCTGAGGCGCCCTAAGCTCCTTTTTGGAGAGTATGGAGAGGTCAGTGCTATGTGTTATTCAAGTTACAGGTCATAAAAATGAGTGAATTTATCATTTTATAGCAAAACGAAATCTATTGGTAATAATCCTAATGCTAAATAGATCCCATACTTTAGTTTACCACGAGCTTGCTGAAGGGCTGGAATGACAAAAATTAGATATATCGTACTTAAAAAAACAACCGTTTTCTATGTACGGTTGTTTATCATTATAAACCTGTAAACAAACACAATATACCCTGTTACGGGTATTCTTTTGCGCTGGATTGTTAGGTAGTTTTGAGTACTATCTAAAACACTACAATCATGAAAAAAATTACACTTATTTTAATACTTAGTCTATGTTATCTCTTTTGCTGTAATGCCCAAGATTTACAATCAAGTTACATCTTCAACACAAACTATACTGATACAATCACAAAATTAAATTATAAAAAAGGATATAAAATTAAAGTAATAGATATTAAACCTGCGCTGGATGGCAATGAGAAAAAAGACAGCATTATATTTACTGTTAATAGATTTAAAATTGATACTTCAAACGAAAACAAAAAAGGAATTAAATTAAATACTCTTTTTTATGAAACAGAAAATAACTCTTCTATTCAACACATTATGGTTCGTGAAGTATTCAATAAATACACAGATCCTATCTATTCCTGTTTTAGAGGAGTTAGAGCTGGATTTTATACTATTCCATTTAAAATCAGAATAGATAATTTTGATTTTGAACAAAATATAAATTTTGGAATGAATATCGGCTTCCAATTTAGGTTTAATAAAAAAATTGAAGATAGCTGGTTATACGAACCTTCTATTGGAATAGGGATATCCTCTATAAATTTGAATAGTAAAAATAGTAATGTTTCAGAAGAAAGAACAGCTAGTGCTTTTAGTAGCTCTATAGGTCTTATTCTTCATTTTGACAAAAACATCAATATTGGTTTATTTTCAGGCATGGATTTTTTAGGAAATAGTGACATTGAAGCAGACTGGAAATACAACAAAAAAATATGGTTTGGTATTGGTGTCAATATAGGGTTTTCTCTTTCAGAAAGTAAAGGGGAAAGTTCAAATAATAAACCCGAATAGAATTACAATAATATTTAAACTACAAACAAAAAGCCACCATATTCTAAATAGAAATGGTGGCTTTTTATATGTTTTATACTAGATAAAAATTAATTCACTTCTGGTAAGAAATTATAATTCTTACTATAAAATAACATTTGTGAAACAAAATCTTCTGGTTGTGTAACCTCTATTTTTGTTATCTCTCCACTCTCGTTCATTTCAGGAACTAAAACAGGATTTACAAAACCACTGTACGGTGCAGATGTAAATTGCTTATTACGCTCTAATACTTCTGCATGAATCGCCTGATCTACTTTTACACCATATCCTTCTACTAATTCTTCTGCTGCTTTATAATCTCCTTCCGATTTAATACGTTGTGTTTCTCTTAATAATCGTCCAAAAATCTCTCTTAGTTTAGCATAATCCTTAATATCAAAATAGGTCTTACCATCTCTGGTAACTTTTTCTATTACATTATCCTTTTTTCCTTGCTCAAAAGCCCAGCCACTTACCCACTGGCGGTTACGCATGTGTGCTTCTTCTACATCATCCCCCAGGTTTAAACGTATTAATTGTGTCATTAAACCATTACGGATATATCCATCATAGGCAGCTTTTCCTGTTTTTTCCCAATCTTCAACCAATCCTAATTCTTGTAATTTTGGATCCATTAAATAGTATAATCCTACTAAATCTGCACGACCTTCTTCCATAGTAGAAGCATAGTTTTTTAACGTCTCTTTAGTTTCGCCTACTCCTGGATTTAATTGTCCAGATGCATGTCCTACTACTTCGTGTAAGGCAGTGTGCAGTTTATCTCCTAACTGTCCATATTTTTCTTCTAATACAAACTCTTCTTGATCATGAACAAACTCTTTTAAACGACCAGAACCACCAGCATTACTATATGCTTCCGTAATATTTCCTAAAGAAACAGATTTTGATCCTACTGCGGCTCTAATCCAGTTTGCATTAGGTAGATTTACTCCTATTGGCGTACTTGGCGAAGCATCTCCTGCCTCTCCTGCAACTGCTACCACTTTATAAGAAACTCCTACTACACTGTCTTTTTTGTGCTCGTCCATTAACGGAGAATTATCCTCGAACCATTGTGCATTTTCAGATAATACAGACATTTTTTGAGACATATCAAAATCTTTGATCTGTATGATACTCTCATAAGATCCTCTGTATCCTAATGGATCGTTATATACCTCGATAAAACTATTAATATAATCTATATTTCCTTCGGTAGCGGCTGTCCATGCTACGTTATAGTCATCCCAAGTTTGTAAATCCCCTGTTTTGTAATATTTTATCAACAAACCAAGAGCATCTCCTTGCGCTTTATTTTCTGCTACTCCTTGTGCTTTTTCTAACCACTTAACTATTTCGTCGATTGCAGAACCATATAACCCACCTGATTTATATACTCTTTCTTTAAGCGCTCCATTTTCTTTTACTAATTGAGAGTTTAAACCAAAAGATAATGGTTTAGCTGGATTAGGTGATTTCATTTTTCCGTAAAAAGAGGTTACATCTTTATTAGTTACACCTGGTCCATAAAAATTAACCGCAGATACTGCTACATTATCTACTCCTTTTGCTTGATTTACTTTTTTAGTGTCTGCCTCATCAAAGATTACTTCATACGCTTCTTTTGGCATCTCGGTACTTGTTGCAGCTAGTAGAGAACTTAAATAATCTTTACTGAATTCTGGTTTGATTTTATCATTACTATAGTGGTGATGGATACCATTAGAAAACCAAACTCTTTTTAAGTACGTTTCAAAAGCTTTCCATTCTTCTAAATTTTTATCTCCTTCATACGAAGTGTAGACTTTTTCTAACGCTTTTCTTATAGTAAGATTATGGCGATAGTTTTGATCCCACATAATATCTCTTCCGCTTAAACCTGCTTGCGTAAGATAATACACTAATTTTTGTTCTTTTAAAGTAAGATTTTCCCAACCCGGAATTTGATATCGTAAAACTTTTAAATCTGCAAACTGTTCTACAACATAATCAAATTTTTCCTCTGTTATCTCTTGTTTTTCTTCTTGATTATCGATTTGATCTTTAACCTTCGGATCTTTCTTACATGCTATCATTATACCAGAGATAGCTATAAAAAACACTATTTTATTAAGCTTCATTTGTTATATTTTATTGTTTTGACAAATGTAACAAAATAAAAGGATGTTAAAATTGTTTATATTAGCTGACCAAACAATATAAACTAACTAAAATGAAAATAGTAAAGTATTTATTTTTTCTATTATTATTAGTAATAATTGGTGGCGCTGTTTATATAGCTACTATAGATGGTGATTATCAAGTAGAAGAAAGCAGAGTAATAGATGCTCCTGATGAATTATTATTTAGTACTATTAATGAGTATAAAACATGGGACAAATGGGGACCATGGATGGATGAGTCTGACGACTTTATTATGGAATATCCTGAAAAAACAAGTGGTGAAGGAGCTTCTTATTCCTGGAAAAGTAAAACACAAGGAGATGGTAGAATGGAAACCAAAAAAGCTTCTCCTTTTAGTAGTATAGATCAAGGAATAACATTTATTACCCCTACGGGAGAAAGTAAAAGTGATGTATACTGGAAATTTGAAAAACTGGAAGGTAAAAAAACTAAAGTTACCTGGGGAATGAAAGGCACACAGTCTTTTATGGAAAAGGCTTTTTGGCTAACTCAGGATAGTACTCTATCCCAAGCGATAAAACCTATGTATTCTCGTGGGCTCGAAAAACTAGATGCCTTTGTAAATGAAAAAATGAAAAAATATTCTATCCATGTAGATGGTATAACCGAACATGGTGGAGGGTTTTATATGTATAGCGCTACAGCTTCCTCTATAACAATTATTCCTGAAAAAATGGCACAAATGCTACCTGCGGTAAGTACCTATATGAAGCAAAATAACCTTCCTCAAACAGGAATGCCTTTTACCTTATATAATGAATACAATGAAGAACAAGGAACAGCTATTTTTTCTACCGCTATCCCAACAAGAGATAAAGTAGTTACTCCAAAAGAAAGTTCTATTCTTTGTGATTTCTTACCAAGACAAAAAGTGGCTAAAACTACACTGAATGGGGATTATATAAATCTAAAAGAAGCATGGGAAGCCGCATATAAATATATTAACGAAAATAATCTGGAACTAAATACAGAGTCTGCTCCTTTTGAGGTATACCGTATAGATCCAGAATTACAACCAAATCCAGCAGAGTGGATAACTGAAATTTATATTCCAATAAAGTAAAGAAACTATTTGATACGCTACATTTTATATCTTAATAAAATGCAGCGTATCAAATTAAATAACACTATAAATTACACTTAAATCCTTCTCAAAGAGATTCTTTAGCAGTAACTAAGACCTAAGCAAAACATAGCTTTTAAATTATAATAATGAAACAGATATTTTTGGTATTTATTGGTGGTGGTACTGGCAGCATTGCTCGCTACCTTATTAGTAAATACCTTAATAACTCCTCTACAGGAATCCCTTATGGTACATTAACCGCCAATGTACTTGGTTGTCTTTTAATTGGTATTATCTTAGGCCTTTCTCTTAAAAACAATATCATATCTCAAAATACAGTTCTTCTTCTTGCAACAGGGTTTTGTGGTGGATTTACAACCTTTTCTACTTTTGCTTATGAAAACCATGTATTATTAAAGTCAGGAGATTTTATAAATTTCATTTTGTATGCAATAGCATCTCTGGTTATTGGGCTTCTTTTTGTTTTTTTAGGAATGTTTATTACCAAATAAACTATCCCATTTTTCTATTTATAATAACCTTTCCAAAAGGTTTATAAAAAAATTGAAGCAACTTACGCTCAGTAAAGTTAAATAAGTATTGAATTCTAAAGTCAGAAAATAAGATTAAGCACTACCTCTTAATATTTTATCTACAAAGTAGAGATAGACAACTCAAAGCCTTTTTGCTTTTATATTAGATGCTATTTAATATTATATAAAGTTTAGACTATTAAAAAACCTACAAATTTTATTTTAAAAATACGTATTGATTTTTTTTATAAACAACCTTTATTGTATATCGATTATTGTTTGAATTTACTGTAATAAAATGTTCTTACAATATTCTACCCCTTATCTCCTTCTTAGTTACCTTTCTTTTATATAGTTTTACACACTCAAAATTGAAATATTATTACGGATAACTAAAATTAATAATGAAAATAATGACTATCGCAAACTTTTTAAAAAGAGCTTCTCTTATAACTTTAACTTTTTTAAGTTTTCATACTATAGCACAAGAGGAAAAACAAAAATCAAACTTAGAAGAGTTATTCTCTAAAATCAACTTATCTGGATCTATAGACACTTATTATAGATATAATTTTGATGCTCCTAATAACAATTTAGTGGCTCCACAAACTTTTTTTGCTAATCAAAGTGGCTTTGCCTTAGGAATGGTAAATACCGTTTTAGCATATGAAGGAGAAAAAATTGGATTTGTCGCTGATCTTGTATTTGGAAAAAGAGGAGAAGAAGCTGTATTTAACTCTGAAGGAACATCACAAATCATCAATCAACTATATGTATATTGGCAAGTAAACCAAAATGTTAAGTTTACCTTTGGTAATTTCAATACTTATATAGGGTATGAAATGATTTCGCCTACTAACAACTTCAATTACTCCACATCTTATATGTTTACTTATGGTCCTTTATCTCATACTGGTCTAAAGGCTGATTTTAAGCTTAATAAAAAATGGTCTGCGATGCTTGCCATAATGAATCCATCGGATTATACCGATAGTAATCCTTTTGACACCTATATTGTTGGTGCGCAATTAGGATATGAAGTAGATAAACTTAGTACATATCTTAATTTTAGATATGGCAACGAAGGCTTTCCTGGAGAAGTAGGTCCTACTTTCCAAGCGGATCTTACTACAACTTGGAATTTAACAGAGGATTTTAAACTTGGTCTAAATACTACTTATGTAACTACTGAACCTGAAGAGAACGGAGATACTTCTGGATTTTATGGGGTTGCATTATACCCACAATATAAAACATCTGAAAAATTTTCTATTGGATTAAGAGGGGAATATCTATCTGTATATAACGATGGTCTCACAGATGTTATTGGTTTAGATAATCAAGGCGACGGAGATGTTATAGCTACTACCTTAACAGGAAATTATACTATTGGAGATCTAACTCTTATACCAGAACTAAGATTAGATACAACTTCTGAAGATTTTTTTATCAACAAGGACAGAAAGCCTACAAAAAACCTTTCTTCTTTTGTATTAGCTGCGGTATATAAATTCTAAAAAACAATTATAATGAGATCTAAGAAGAGGTTTTAAAAATCTAAATCTTTTCTTAGATCTTATTATTATTCTTCAATAAAATCACTTGTTTTCTGATTCGTTTTTAAATTTTTTGACTCCTACAGGAATCTTTATCTCCAAATGATTATCCTCTGGAGGAATAGGACAAGAATAACGGGGATTATATGCACAGTAAGGATTGTAAGATGTATTGAAATCAATCAAAACCGAATCTCCTTCAGGAATTTTGAGATCAATAAAACGTCCCCCAGAATAACTAGATTCTGCATTCGTTAAATCTGTAAATGGCAAAAACAGATATGTATCATATTGAGGTTCTGTTGTCAATCCTTGATTTTGATATACATTTAATATAAATACCTTAGATTGAAGTACAAAATGTACCTCACCATACTTTACATATAATGGTTCTGTACCTGTTGTTGTTTTCATAACAAAAGGAGTCTCGTAAGGAGTACGTACAAATTTTGCTGTAACACAAAATGAAGTATCTATTTTAAAAAAATCTAAGGATTTAAAACGCTCTAAATCTTTTGGTATAAGAGGCGAAGTTTCTTCAGATGTAAAATCTTTATTAAGCTCTTGCTGAAAAGATAATATCCTCTTTATGGCAGTAGAATCCTGAGCAAATAGATTGTTAATCAAGAAAATAAATAAAATTGATAATCGAAACACTTTCCTTTTTTTGCAAAAATACAATTTACAATTAGTTAACTAATTAATTTTGGTAAAATTGTACTCAAATAATAGATAAAAAATTACTTTTATCTATTATTTGGGTATAACTTATAAATTCTATACACATTGCTAAAAATTATACTTTCCTATTTTCAATCTTTTTCAGGACTATCCAAAGAAGTCTGGTGGCTAGCTTTAATTACTTTAATCAACAGAGCTGGGGCCATGGTTATTCCATTTCTATCATTATACTTAACTGATAATTTAGAATTTTCGTTACAACAAGTGGGTTGGATTATGACTAGTTATGGTTTAGGTTCTTTTTTAGGAGCTTGGCTTGGTGGTAAATTAAGTGATCAAATTGGATATTACAAAGTAATTCTAGGTTCTCTTTTTCTTACTGGTATTTCATTTATGGCAATCCAATACTTTACTAGTTTTTGGAGCATTTGCATTGGTTTTTTTGTGTTGATAGCTGTTGCAGATATGGCAAGACCAGCGTTTTTTGTTGCGTTAAGCGCATATAGTAAACCAGAAAACAAAACCCGATCCTTAACATTTATACGATTAGCTATTAATCTTGGATTTTCTGCTGGGCCTGCATTGGGTGGAGTAATTATAGCTACTATAGGGTATTATGGAATATTTTGGATAGATGGTATTACCTGTATTATTGCTGGGTTGGTAATGATACAAACTCTACACCCTAAAAAAGCTAAAATATTAGATCAAGAAGTAGTCATTAAAAACCCTCTAAAAGCTCATAAAGATGGTATTTATATTCTGTTTTTAATTGCATTAGCTTTATTTGGCTTCATATTTGTTCAATATTTTTCTACAATTCCTTTATACTATAAAAAAATACATCATTTATCGGAAGAAAAAATTGGTCTATTATTAGCAATGAATGGTGCACTAATATTCTTATTCGAAATGCCTTTGATTGCCTATTTAGAAAAAACAAATATAACTAAAATAGGAAATGTTGCAGGCGGATTTATACTTACTGGTATAAGTTTCGTTTTGTTTTTAATTACTCCTTGGGCAGGAATATTAATTATAGGAATGATTATAGCCACTCTAGGCGAAATGGTATCCTTTCCATTTGGAAACGCTTTTGCTTTAGACAGATCTAAAAAAGGAAGGCAAGGTGCATATATGGGGTTATACAGTATGTCTTTTTCTGCCGCACATATTTTTGGTCATAACTCTGGGATGCAACTTATCGATAAATTTGGCTTTAACAACACTTGGATTTTTATGGCTTTGATATCTGTTTTAGGAATATTTTTGCTATACGTTGTAAAACAAAAACTGAATAACGAAAAACTAGTATCAACTGACTCATGAATAACACATCCAATAAATAAAGGCGGTCATATTTATACATACTTACTATTGTATTAACTTCTGAATATACCAAGCAAAATCCTATACAAAGACATTATTTAAAAAGAAAGAAGTTTTTTAAAACTAGGTGTTCTACTCTATTCATACCACTTTAACTTTGAAATCGTGCGTATATAAATTGAATTCATTAGTGCTATTTCAAAGTTAAAATAATATTAGTCTTAAAAATTAAGCATAACATTTACTACAATTCATTTTTGTTATGAAGTAGAAATAAAAAAAGAGTGTTTTATTACGATAAATTCAAGGTGTAAATGGTATTATACGATTTACGAATAAAAATCTCGCATATAGTCGCATTCTTTTTCTACTATATTTTCTTCATAAAATGAAACAATAGCTATGGCTATTCTTTAATTTGATTCATCAATCTAGCGAAAAACCTTTGCAATTATTTATACGTAATTCTCATCCGTAAATCGTATTAAATCTAATTTCTTAAAAAAGAATATAAAAAATATTTTTTTAAGAAATTTTGATCGCTAAAGCTAGTTCATCTTTATAATAAATTACAATCAACGACTGAGACCTCTTCACTTTTTTCAATTAACTTATAATAATCATAAAAAAGCTCTTTTTCGCCGTACAATCTTTCTGCTATCATTTTTTTCTGTTTACATTTCCTAATTAATTCATTAGACTGCTTTATCGGATTGGATTCATTGGTATATTTTATACTACTAATAAACTCTACCCAAGGCTCTTGTCCCATTGCATATACATAAGCTTCCTTAGGGTTAAATATATCTATTAACGACATTCCTTTATCACAATCTGAACCAGAAAGTCTCCTGCTTTCGTCTTTATTTCTAGGCAAATTATCAGAAAGTAATGGCCCGTATAACCAAGTCATAGGTGCTCCATCACATTCCATCCCTAAAAACAGAATGTCTATATCTCCCATTTGTTGATGTACATGGTCATAAATCTTTGATTCCATCACTCTAGAATCTGCTACAAAAAGTAAAGAAAATCCTCCAAATTTAACATGAAAACATGTTTTAGCTCTAATATTAAGATCCGAATGTTCTCCTGTAAACGGAATACTCGTTATTGTGGCATCTTCAAAATTAACAGCATCCATTTCATCTACTTCCACAACGTTATTAAATCCAATATTTTGAAACATTAATTTAAGACTAGGATCTTGTAGTGCTCCCGAATTTGTTCTTGGTACAATGACATTTTTTGTTTTATGTCTTAATGGTAATAAGGTTTCGAATAATACATGATCTTGGTGATTGTGAGTAATTAAGATATAATCTATAACCTCAGGAAGGTCTATATCAGAAAAATGTGCTACATCTGTATCATAACCGTAATAACTTATTAATGGATCTACAAGAATACTTACATCTTTTGTTTCTACCAAAATACAGGCATGTCCAAAATATCGCATCCTTACTTTGTCTCCTGTATATTTTTGGTATTCTGGAGGCTTTTCCTCTGTAAAAAGAGTTTTAAAAAGTGATTCATCTTCTTCTTTTATCCCTAACAGTTCTTTTATGAAATCATATTGATTTCCGATTCGCTTCATTTTACTTAGAGCATCAATCCCTTCGTGTTTAAAAGGTATATCCAAGTGTAAAACATGATCTTCCTTTAATCTTGGAGTACTTAGACAAAATGGTCGTTCATCATTTTGAGTTACCCATAAAGATATACTCTGGGAAGCTGTATTATAATATTTACTTGAGTATAAAAAGTGTTCAAAAAATCTAAATGATGGATTATTATTAAGATCGTATATAAGTTCAACATATCCTTTTAATCGTTCAGGAACCTTATCATATAGTGGTTCTAATGACATTCCTTTATCATGAGATTTAAGTAATGCTTCTAATTCTAAAATAGATTCTGACAAAGCTATAAGCTCTGCTTGATTTTGTTTGGTTTGTTCTTTTAATTCTTTAACCTCATCTACACGTTTCTTATCAAAGTCCATAAAGGGTCCTCCTAACATTTTAGGGTTTTTTACCGCTATGGTATGTATTTCTGGTGCTTGTATGTAAGAATCAATAATTTTTAAATGCCGTCTGGTAACATTCATCGCAGCAGTTGCTGGGGATATTAGGTGTGCCCAAGCATACCATTTTTCTACCAAAGGCTCTATTACCACATTAGGTTTAAGATAAACTATATTGTTTTTCATATTTTATAAGTTTATTTTCAATAATTTTTACCACTTCTTTTTGATGATTATAAATAAAAAAATGATTTCCTGTAAATTCAATGACCTCTATAGGAGCTTGGGTTTCTTTCCCCCAAGCCATAGCATCAATTTTTGTAATGTTTTCATCTTTTCCTATCATTACTGTAATAGGAATATTTAAAAGAGATGATTGTTTATATTTATAAGTTGCTACCGCCTTAAAGTCTGATCGTAATATAGGTTCAAAAATATTCATCAAAGCATCATTATTCAAGACCTCTTCTGGGCTTCCTCCAAGTGTTCTTATTTTTTCAAAAAACTCTTTTCTTGGTAGGTCATGCTTAATAATATGTTTATCTCTTAAAGAAGGTGCTGTAGCTCCTGAAAAAAAAAGATGTTTAGGCTGATTGAGGTTTTCTTGAACTATTTTTTGGGTTATTAGATATCCCAATATACTTCCCATACTATGCCCGTATATAGCATAAGGGGTTTTTAAATTGTTTTTAATTTGATCAAAAACATCCTCTGCAATATCATAGACATTTGTTAAAAGTTTTTCTCTTATTCTTCGGCTTCTTCCTGGAAGTTCAATAAAAATGAAATTTAAAGAATCTGGTTCTATTTTTTTATAATCTAGATAAGAATACTGGTTACCTCCTGCAAAAGGTAGACAAAATACATTCATTATTACATCCGTATTTATTATTTTATTTTAAAAAATTACTATTAACTTAAGTTGATTAATCTGAAATGCGTCAGTCTGATTGATTGGATAGTATTTTTTCCGTTTTTAATTAACTAATTCTTTGTAAACAGAATCTAAAGGAGTCAAATTCTGTTAAGAATTTTGTGTCGAAAACCAGCATTTCAACACTAATAACTTATTCTCGATATTATTTTTCTCCATTTCAATACAAAAAATCATTCGAATTGGTGGTTTTTATGGTGCATCCAAATATTAATCGACTCCAAGCTATTATGCTATAAAGTCAAAATATGATTTATAGTATGGAAATATATATTTTGCTGGCACTTTGGCATTTAAACCTAACGATAGTAAAACATTATAATAAATATTAGGAAAAGATGCTCTTCCTGTTATGGAGTTTAGCAATCCTTTTCTAACCGTTTTTTTGGTATGCCAGTCAATGTTGAATGAAATTGAGCTTGTTAAACTTCTAACTTGATGAAAAGTTCCTGATGGCATATAAAGAATATCTCCATCTGACACTTTAAATCTAAGTGGTTTTGCTTCTTTATACTTAGGGTATTTTTCATAATCTGGTTTATCTGGATTAATTTTAGACCATTTCCATGCATATCTATAGCATTTATCCATGTCTTCTGGTAGTACTATCAAAAATTCTTTTGTTCCTGAAACTTGAAAAAACAAGTTATTGGTCAATAATGTATCAATATGCATAGGTGTTGAATTATTGGATGTTCCCATAAAAAAACAGATATAATTCCACCATTCATAAGAATACCATTTTGGAAATAAGTGTAATGGAAATGGTCCTATATCATGTCTTAATTCTGGCATTACCTGAAACAATGGAAAATCATGTAAGTAATATGGTGGTTTCCCTTTTTTTCCTGAAAGCTCATATGCTTGCATCAAAGCAACGTATTCTGACAATTTCATTGCTTCTACATTTCCTTTTTTTACATTTCCTTTTTTAGCAACAATACTTTGATCTGTATTTAGGTTACTAAAATATTGATTGCTCCAAATATTCTTAGCTGGCCATTCGTCCATTAATCCTTTAATGATTACTGGCTTGCATTTATTGACATATTCTTTATAAAATTTCTCTCTAGAGATATTATGCTCTACAGCTATTTCTGCATGAGCAGCTTCCTTACTAGGCTCTAAAATAGTATATCCCATTCTGATTTGTGATTATTGGTTTGTATTAATGAATTACGTTTTTGTGATTTATCTAAAAAAATGGTTTGAGATAGATGTTCATAATGTGAGTTCGATATAAAAGCTTAGAAGGTTATAAAAGCCGCCTACCTAATCAAGCTCTTTTCGAAATGAAATGAAGAAAAATTATATCGATATTATGTTTTTGTTCAAGAAACAACTTGTTCTCCATATATTTTCTTGTTTTTTAATCGAAGAAAAAACTAGAACTAATACAATTTTCTTATATCTAATACGGTTTACAGAGTGCGTCGAAATACTAAATAAGTCTTTAGGTTCTTCTATCTATACTCTAAATTTATTCATGAATTTAGAGTCCCTCTTTTTATTATAGAGGGACTCTGTAACTTTAAAAACAAAAAATTACTATTCTGAAATAGAAATATTAATTGTGTTTAATATTTCTTCAATAATGATTGCATTGGTTTCAACATTTCCTTGATCTACCATATCTTCATGAGGGCCTTTGCCATCATATACAAAAAACTCTTTTGTTGTTAGTTTTTTCCATTCTTCTTTCATTTGATGTAATACCTCTGGGGTACTTCTTACATCTTCTGCAGTAATAAGGTGGATATTTGCATTAATCTTATCATTCATCTGTCTTTTTTGCATATCGTTTCCATAAGCAACGACTTTACTTAAGTATGTTTTTCTAATCTGCTTATCAGGAATTAACTCTATAAGTTTTTGCTCTGCTTCTTTTTCTAAATGCTCCATTTCTTCTTCTGTTTGTGTCATCATTACAGAAGGTCTGGAGTCTAATAGAATAAGGTCTGAAACATGTTTTCCTTGTTTTTCTAATTCTAAAATAATGTGATAAGAAAGCACCCCTCCCAAAGAATGTCCAAATAATACATAAGGCCCTTCTTCCTGAATGTTTACAATAGTATTTGCATAAAACTCTACATTGTTACTATCCTTTATGTAATTAAAACCGTACAAGGCTAAACTATCAAAAGATTTAGACAATTGCATATAAGCAGCTCCTAATGTACTTCCCGGAGGTAGACAGAATAGTTTTTTGTCGTTTTCTTTATTAAGCAAAAGTACTTCGCTATTCTCATTATTTTCGAATAATAGTATTGCTAATGCTTCTATTGTAGGGTTCAAAAATATTTTCTCTATAGATAATTCTATTTTCAGTTGTTCTTTGATCTTAAATAGTAATGCTATTAATTTCATTGAATTTCCTCCCAAGTCAAAGAAATTATCGATCACTCCTACTTTATCTAATTCTAATATTTCTTTATAAATCCTTGCTAGTTCTTCTTCTACCTCGTTTCTTGGTGCCAGATATTCTACATTCTGTAAATGTGCTCTGTTAGGTAATGGAAGTTCTTTTCTATTTATTTTTCCGCTAGAGTTAAGAGGCATTGCCTCTAGATGTATAAAATGTGTTGGCACCATATACTCTGGCAAATCTTTCTTTAAGAAATTTTTGAGTTGGTCTACTTCTATTTCTATATCTGAAATATAATATGCTATAAGATATTTATCTTGATCTTTTCCTTCTCTGGCTATCACGATAACATCATTAATTTTAGAATGTTTATGTAGATTGCTTTCTATTTCTCCTAGTTCAATTCTAAAACCTCTGATCTTTACTTGGTGATCTTTTCTGCCTAAAAATTCGATTTCTCCATCGGGTAACCATTTAGCTAAATCTCCTGTTTTATACATTTTTTTATTGCTATAAAAAGGGTGGTCTACAAACTTACTGGATGTTTCTTCTTCTAAATTAACGTATCCCCTTGCTAGACACTCTCCTGATAAACATAGCTCCCCTACTATTCCTACTGGTAATAATTGCATTTGCTCATCTACTATATATGCTTGATTATTTTTTAATGGTCTTCCTATCGGAATATTGGATGGAATATTAGTAGAATTTATATTATATCTGGTTGCATAAACAGTATCTTCTGTTGGTCCATAAATATTATCTAATTGCGCAGAAATACCTGTCTCATAATATTTTGTAGCCATCTCTTCTGTTACTACTTCTCCACATAAACAGATATATCGAAGATCTTTTAGTTTTTCTGAGATTTTTTCTAACGAAACATGTTCTACAAATAATTTAAACATCGATGGTGAAAAATTAAGGTGTGTTACCTTATTATCTGACAGTGTTTGTACTATTTTTGATGGATTTTTCTCATCTCCTTCTTCTAGAATTACCAATTTTCCATTTCCTACAAACCATCCAAATAATTCTGGAACAGATACATCAAAGGTGTAGTTTGTTTTTAATAAAAATGCATCTGTTTCTTGCATTGGATATAGCTCTTCTAAATTTGTGAGTAGATGAACTACTGATCTGTTTTCGATCATTACTCCTTTTGGATTTCCTGTAGATCCTGACGTATAAATAATATATGCAAGGGATTTTGGATTGTTTATTTGTTTCCACTTAATAATTTCTGAGGGAACATTAAAGGGTTTTGATATATCAAGAATATCAACAGAAATATTTGATGACACCTCATCATCTACCAATATTATTTTCATCTCACTATCCTTACTAATATAATTAACTCGTTCTTCTGGATACGACGGACTTATTGGCACATAGGCTCCTCCTGATTTCAATATTGCCAGAATACCTATTATCATTAGTGGGGAACGTTTTACCATCATTCCAACACAAACTTCGGACTTAACTCCTTTTTCTCTTAATATTGATGCTAATTCGTGTACTTTATCATAAACTTCCTGATAACTTAATTCTTCTTCTTTATATACTAATGCTGTTTTATTTGGAGATACTCTATATTTCTCTTCGAATAATTCATAAACACTTTTTTCCTTAGGGTCTATACATATTGTATTAAATTCATGAAGTATTTGATCTCTTTCTGAAGGTTGTAATATTTCTATTGTTTTTAATTGTACTGATGGTTGTTCAGTAATACTTCGCAATACTTCTATAAAATGTGTAATAAAACGTTGTATCGTTTCTTCTTTGAATAGACTGGTACTATATTCTATAGCTGCACATAATTCATTTTCATTTTTTGTGCAGGTAAGGCTTATATCAAATTTTGAAACTTCATGAGCTATATCAAAAGGTGTAAATAATATATCTTCTGAAATTATTTTTTCGGAGCTTCCATTTTCCATTATAAACATTACATCAAACAATGGGTTTCTGCTCATATCTCTTCTTAAATTGAGATCTTCTACCAAAGCATCGAATTGGTAATCCTGATTTTCAAACGCAGCCAGAGCATTACTTTTTATGTTTTCTAAAAACTCAATAAACGTTGTGTTTTCATCAATTTTATTTCTTAGTGCCAGAGTGTTGACAAACATTCCTATGACATTTTCTAAATCAGCATGTCTTCTTCCCAAAGCTGGGCTACCCACTACTACGTCTTTTTGATTGGTGTATTTATAAAGAAGTACATTAAATGCTCCTAATAATACCATAAATAGTGTTGCGTTGTGTTTTTCTGCTAATTGCTGTAATGCTTCACTTAACTCACTATCTAAATCAAAATCAATTGTTTTTCCTTCAAAACTTTGTATTACTGGTCTAGCATAATCTGTTGGTAGGTTTAATATTGGTATTTCTCCATCAAATTGTTGTTTCCAATATTGTTTTTGTTTTTGAGCGGAATCCGTATTTAAAATACTATTATGCCAAACAGCAAAATCTTTGTATGTGATTTGTTGTTCTGGTAATCGATTATTTTCGTAGATCAGACTAAGTTCGTTTATAAAGATATTCATAGAAGCTCCATCTGCAATAATATGATGAATATCAATCATTAAAAGACATCGATTTGTTAAGTCTCCTTCTAGTCTTACTAATTGAACTCTGAACAAAGGTGCTTTTTCTAAATCAAATGGTCTTACAAATTGATCAAAAACCAATTCTAAATCTTCTAGTTTTGACGTCTGCTTTACTATCTCAAATGCAACTGTATCTTGTATAATCTGTACAGGTTTATTGTTTTGTAACTTAAATGTAGTTTTAAATGCTTCATGACGATCTATTAGTGTCCTAAATGCTTTTTCTAACCTGTTTATATCTACATTTCCTTCGATCCAAATTGCATTAGGTATATTATAGCCTGTACCTTGTTGATCAAACTGATGCAATGCATATATACGATTTTGTGCCGCAGAAACATTATAATATTCGCTTTTCTCTATACGTTCTATAGAAATATATTCGCTTTGATCTGCTTCTTCAATATACCTTGCTAATTCTTTTATTATACGTTTTTCAAAAATTTGAACTAACGATACTTCTACCTGAAATATCTTTTGAATTTCGGAAACCATATAAATAGTCATTAATGAATGTCCTCCTAATTCAAAAAAGTCATCCTCAACACCTATATTATCTATATCTAATAACTTGCTCCATATGGATGTTAGTTGTATTTCTGTATCTGTTGTTGCGATTACACGTTCTTTTTCCTTATCCTGCGTTTTTCCTTCTTTTTCTAATTGTTTTCTATCTAATTTACCATTAGATGTTATAGGAAAAAATGGTAAAGTAATAAACTTAGTTGGTACCATATATGAAGGTAAATAAATACTAGCTATAGATTTTAACTCTTCTTTATTTACAATTGCATCATCTTTTTCTATATAAGCAACTATTTGTGGGTTATCTGTGTTTTGATTCTGTACCATAACGGCTACATTTTTAACCTCAGAATGTTTTAGTAATATAGATTCTATCTCTGATAATTCAATACGATATCCTCTTACTTTTACTTGTCGATCTATTCTCCCTAAATATTCAAAACTTCCATCTGACAAACATCTGACCAAGTCTCCTGATTTATATAGTTGTTCTTTTCTATTAAAAGGGTTTGTGATAAATTTTTGATTTGTTAAATCTTTTTTGTTTAAATAACCTCTAGCTAATCCTGCACCTCCGACATGTAATTCTCCTGCAACACCATTTGGCAACAGATTTAAATCTTGGTCTAAAACATAACAACTTAATGTAGGGATTGGTACTCCAATATTACTTATTCCTTTATCAATGTCTTCTTGCAATACTTCTTTATAAGTAACATGTACTGTTGTCTCTGTAATACCATACATATTAATTAATTTACATGCTGGATATTGTGTTTTCCAACTTTGTAATCTTTCTAAACTTAATGCTTCTCCTCCATAAATAATAGTTCTAACATTAAGTTTTAGTTGATTAGCAATAACATAGTCCTGAAGCTTATAGAATACTGAAGGGGTTTGGTTTAAAATCGTAACTCCTTCTTTGGATAACAAGTTAGCAAATGCAATAGTATTTGGAGCTATTTCTTTTGGGACTATGACTAATCGCCCTCCATAAAGTAATGCTCCATACATTTCCCATACCGAAAAATCAAAACAAAACGAATGAAACATTGTCCATACATCCTTTGTATTAAAATCAAACAATGGTGTTTCTGTAATATATAATCTAACAATATTTCTATGTTCAATAAGTACTCCTTTTGGTTTTCCTGTAGTTCCAGAAGTATAAATCACATATGCCAAATTATTTGGTGCAATGTTAATTTTTGGATTGTCAGTAGGTTTTTTAGCAATAGCACTCCAATCATCCAAACAAATAATAGTGAACGATTCTTCTATTTCTATAAAATCTGTATATATTGATTTTGTAATACAAATTTTTGCATTGACATCTTTCATTATATATTCGATTCGCTCTTTTGGATATGCAGGATCAATAGGAACATAAGCTCCTCCTGCTTTTAGGATTCCAAGTAATCCAATCATCATTTCTAATGATCTGTCTATACAAATAGGAACTAAATCATCTGCAACTACTCCTTTTTCTATCAATAAGTTTGCTACTTGATTCACCTTTTTATTTAACTCATAATACGTGAGTGATTCATCTTGATAAGTGACTGCTATATTTTGAGGTGTTTTATTGACTATTTTTTCAAATAGACTTACTATGGTTTCTGATGTAGGATAAGTTACGTTTTGTATAGATGTATTAGTTGTTATTATTTCTTCCTCCTCTTCTTTAGAAAGTAATATTATGTTTTTTAGATTTATTTCTGGTTTTGCGATTACCTGATCAATCATCTGCATTAAATGCTGTGTCATTGAAACTATACTAGTTTCATTATAAGCAGATCGATTGTAACTGAAATTAAAAAACAATTCATCTGCTGGACTAATTATAAGGTTTAGGTCATAATTAGTTTGTGTAAACTGGTCCTCAATCTCTATTGTATTATTTCCTTGATCATTGACTCCTTGTAATCCTTCTGCTATAGGGAAGTTTTCAAAAGCCATAATATGATCAAATAATTGGCTTCCTAATTGACTTTGTGACTGAACATCAGCTAATGTTAGATGTTGATAATTAGATGCTTCCAAAGAGCTATCTCTAGACTGCTGTATTAATGTATTAAAAGATGTATCGCTGTCTGCAATTATACGAATAGGAGTTGTATTGATAAATATCCCAACAATTTCCTCTGTTCCTTCTATTTCTGGGGGTCTACCAGATACAACTGCTCCAAATACAACATCATTAGTATTATTATATTTTTGCAACAAAACTCCCCATAAACATTGTATAACGGTATTAAGTGTTACTTGATTATCTGTTGCCAGTTTATTTAATCGCTTTGTTTTATCTTCTGGAATAGTCAGGTAATATTCTGCTACTTCATAAGTATTATCTGTGATTTGCTCATTTTTATACTTAGGCAGCCCAACCATCTGATCATAGTTTTCTAAATATGAGTTCCAATAAGATAGTCCTTGTTTTTTATTTTGTTTCTGTAACCATTTTATATAATTACTAAAAGGATATGTTTCTTTGGTTATAAATGATGTGTTAGAAATAATGGCGTTATAAATTGTAAAAAAATCAAGAGAAACAATTCCATTACTCCATCCATCAATAACAACATGATGAGTTGTCCAAATCACACTATAGGTATCGATATCTTTTTGTATTACAAATAGCTTAGTTAACACGTCTTCTGTTAAATCAAAACCTGTTAAGCGCTCTTGTTTTTTAATATTTTCTTCATAGCTTTTTTGTGCTTCAATCGATAAATGGGATATATCTTGAAATTGTACTTTTCCTTTTCTCGATTTTAGAACAATTTGCAATGGTTTAGAAACTTCATTGTATATAAATACTGTTCTTAATACTGCATATTTTTGAATAAGTTTATCCAGCGCTTCTTCTATTGCGGGTATTTCAATATTTCCTGATATTGAATATACGGATTGATCTACATATCCTTCTGCGCTTTTGTCATTATATAAAAAATAGAATAACATATTTTCTTGCATTGGAGAAAGTGAATATATATTCTCGATACCCTCTCCTTCTTCTGCTAAGCGTTTTGTTTTAGAAAGAATTAAATCATACTCTTCTAAGGATATAGATAAGCCAAGATCTGAAGGAGTTTTCTCTGGATACTTCTTATCTAAACAGTGATCTATTACTTGTATAAGCTGTTTTTGAAATAGTTTACCAAATCTAGAAATACTTTCTTCTAAAAATTCATTTTCATTGTATGTAATATTTACATGAAATTCATCGTCTACAATTACAGCATTAATATCTAGACTAATTTCATTATGTTTTTCTGCTGAAATTTGTTCTCCTGATGATATTGATGACATCTCAAAAACTCCCTTTTCCTCTTTACTTTGACTGTTGATTTGTCCTAAATAGTTAAAACTTATTTCTTTATTTATAGGTATAGAAATAGTTTTATTTTGTGCTATATATTTTAAAATTCCAAATCCAATTCCTTTATTAGGGATTGCTCTTAGGTTTTCTTTTACTTCTTTAATTTGTTGTCCAATATATATCACTTCTGTGGTATCCAATACTACAGGAAATTCACTTGTAAACCACCCTACGGTTCTTGTTATATCTACATTTTCTATTATTTCTTCTCTTCCATGACCTTCTAGATTAATAAAGAATTTTTGTTGACCACTCCATTCGTTTAATGCAAACCCTAGCGCTGTTAACAAAATATCATTCATCTCGGTATGATAAGCTTCATGAACCGTAGTCATTAAATGATTTGTTTGCTCCGGTGATAATGAAACCGAATAAGTGTCACTATCTCCATGCCTGCTATATGAAATTTCTTTGTCTTTTGGTAAAGGTGGGCATTGAATATTTACAATTTCTTCCCAATATTTTTGTTCTTCTTTTAATTGATCATCATGCAAAGCATATTGATACAATGCTTCGGACCACTCCTTATAAGAAGTACTTTTTTCTTCTATAACCGTAGGCTTTTCGTTTACTATCTGGGTGTATAGTTGTTCAAAATCTTCTAAAATGATTCTCCAAGAAACTCCATCTATTAATAAGTGATGTATCGCTAATAATAAATGATCTCCTTTATTTGTTTTAAATAATGCTATATGTATTAATGGCCCGTCTGTAATATTGAGACTACTTTGTATTTCTGTAGCTTTTGTTTCTATTTGTGCTTCGTATCCATCATCGGTTTCTATATCAATACTTGTAAAATCAAAAACATCTTTTTCTACTCCTCTATTATATGCTGTATAGCTTACTTTATTTGTTTCTTCACTTTTTTCTGCTTTAAAAACCGTTCTTAATGCATCATGATGTTCTACTATTTTAGTCATCACTTCTTTTACCATAGCTGCATCAAATCCTTCTTTTTTATATAACATCATCGATTGGTTATAATGATGTAACCCTTCGTCGATATTTACAAAAAACTCTTGTTGTATTGGTGTAAGGTTTACTTCTCCTTCTACAATATTCTGATCTGCTTTTATCTGCCCTACTTCTTTTACATGCTTAGCTAAATATTGAATTGTTGGATACTCAAAAAGATGTCGTATTGCTAATTTAAGTCCTTGTTTTTTTAATCGAGCAGCAATCATAATGGCTTTTATAGAATCTCCTCCGCTAATGAAAAAATTATTTGTTATCCCAATTTTCTCAATATCTAGTACTTCTTCCCAAATAGCAACTAATATTTTTTCTGTTTCTGTTTTTGGTGGTACATATGCTGTTTTATCTTCTAATTTCCATTCTGGTAATGGCATTCCTTTTCGATTCACTTTACCATTTGGTGTAAGTGGCATCTCTTCTAATTGCATAAAGTATGCAGGAATCATAAAGTCTGGAAGTATTTCTGACAAATACGAACGAAGTTTTTCTACTTCAATATTAATTGGTTCTGCTTCATTTTTATTTACAGTATAATATGCACATAAATAAATATTTTCTAAACGATCTTTATGTGCCACAACAACTGTTTCTTTAATATCAGAATAGTGTAGTAACTTATCTTCTATTTCTCCTATTTCTACTCGATATCCTCTAACTTTTACTTGAAAATCTTCTCTTCCTAAAAAGGACAGGTTACCATCTGGAAGCCATTTGGCAAGATCTCCTGTTTTATATAATTTACCTTCAGTAGCGAATGGGTTTTCTACAAATCGTTCATTTGTTAATTTAATAGCTTCTTCAGGGTTTATTTCATTTAGGTATCCTTTTGCAACACCTGTACCTCCTATATATAATTCTCCTGTAACTCCAATTGGCTGCGTGTTCATCATTGAATCTAATACATATAATTGCATATTAGCCATTGGTTTTCCTATTGGAACATTTCCTCCTTGTCCCATATCACTAATTGTTGCTTCATAAAAACTAGAATCAATTGTTGCTTCTGTTACTCCATAACTATTAATGACTCTCATCTGTTTACCAAATCTGGCAACAATTTCTTTAAATCCTTCCATAGGACAGATATCCGAACCTAAAATCAATAACTTAAGGCTATCCACTTGTAATTGATTCTCATAAATATGATTCATAAATGGAATAATTAATGCTGGAGTAGATTCAAATAATCCAATAGAATACGTATTGATTAAATGATATAAGGCATCCCAATCTAAACGCATCGTTTCTGGACAGAGCACTAATTGCCCTCCATTAGTGAGTGCTCGGGCTAAATCACTACAGAACACGTCAAAAGAAATCCCAGCCATCTGTAAAATATTAGGTTGGATCGCTGGATCATCAAGAAAATCCTTTCTCCATGCATATGTATTATTGATAAAGTTTTGGTGTGTAACCATTACTCCTTTGGGTCTTCCTGTAGATCCTGATGTGTAAATAACATAAGCTAAGTCATCTGCCTGTCTTTCTATCGTAAGATTTGGGCAAACCTCATCTGACCATTCGATATCTTGTATTGATATACATTTTATCTTATCAGAAATGTTTTGATTTAATGTTTTTCCGCACAGCACTAATTCTGCTCCACTACTTTCGATCATGTACTTAATTCTATCTTCAGGATAAGAGGATGCTAATGGTAAAAATGCTCCTCCTGATTTTAAAATTGCTATTACTGCTATTATGGTTTCTATAGATTTTTCTGCATAAACACCTACAATACTATTATTGGTTACACCTTGATCTATTAATTTTTGTCCTAAATAATTAGCTCGTTGATTTAATTGTAAATATGTGATTTTTTCTTCGGTTCCCCCTAACACAACTGCTACCTGATTAGGTATTTGCTCTACTTGAGCTTCAAAAAACTCAATAATAGATGTTTTTTCTTCAAAAATACTTCTGCTATTATTAAACTCTCTTACTAACAAATGTATTTCATCTTCTGTCACTAATTGTATAGTATCTATCGATTTTTCTGGATTCGTAACAATTTGTTGTATAACATTTTTAAAATGCACAATAAATCGGCGCATGGTAGATTCTGCAAATAATTTTGTGCAGTAATTAAGTCTTCCTTTTATAGTACCTGCTTCTTCATAACAATCGAGTGATATATCAAACTGCGCAGATTTAGTATCAAACTCAAAAGGTGTTACCAAATTATTTTCAATCTCTTTTTCTTCATCTCCAAAATTTTGAAGCGAAAACATTGTATCAAATAATGGATTTCTACTGGTATCTTTTTCTATGTTTAGTTGATCAACTAAGTCATCAAATTGATATTCTTGGTACTCAAAAGCATTCATTGAGTTTTGTTTCACCTCTTCTAAATATGTAATAAAAGATTTTTCTGAAACAATGTGATTTCTCATCGCCAAAGTATTGATAAACATTCCTATTATCCCTTCTAATACTTTGTGTTTTCTTCCTGCTGATGGGGTTCCTACAATAATATCCTTTTGCCCAGTATACTTATATAACAACACATTATAGATTGCCAATAATAGCATATATAGTGTTGCTCCGTTTGTTTGAGCTAGTTCTTTTAATTTTTGAGATGTTAATATCTCTAACTCAAAAATTATTGTATTTCCTTCTGAACTTTGCATCACTGGTCTGTTATAATCCAGTGGCATATCCAGTACTGGTATTTTCCCTTTAAAACGTTCTAACCAATATGCACTCTGTTTTGCTACATTTTCTGTAGATAATTGCTCATGTTGCCATGCTGAAAAATCTTTATATTGAAGAGGAAGGTCTACTAATTTTTCTCCTTCGTATAATAATGCAAATTCTCTAAGTAAAATATCCATCGATAAACCATCAGAGATACTATGATGCATATCAAAAACCACTAAATACTGTGGACCTGAAGCATCTGTAATTTCTAATAATGTTACTCTTAATAACGGTACCTTAGAAAGATCGAATGGTTGGATATGAGTTATTGCATAATCGTACAAATCCTTTTGCAATATTGTGTCGTACTGAATTTGAAAATCTATTGAATCATGTACTATTTGTACTAATTCATCCTCAATTAAGTCAAAGGATGTCCTTAAACTTTCGTGTCTTTGAATCAATTTTTCAAAAACTTTCTGAAATTGAACTTTATCTACATCTGTATTTAATATAAAAGCTCCTGGCATATTATAACCAGTACTTTCTAAATCAAATTGTTGTAAAGCATATAACCTGCGTTGCGCGGAGGATACTTTATAGTAAGGTTTCTTTTCTACAGGAGTTATAGTTACTATAGATATTTTTTCTGCTTTATCAATAAATGAAGCTAATTCTTTTAATACTGGATGCCTAAATACATCAGGAACTGTTACTTCTACTTCTAAAGTTCTGGTTATTTTAGAAATAAATAGAATTACTTTTAATGAATGACCTCCTAGTTCGAAGAAATTATCTAAAATACTTACTTGCTCGACTTGTAAAACCTCTTTCCATATATCAACAAGTGTTGCTTCTATTTCATTTGATGGTGGAACATGTATTTTTTGTTCTCGTTTTGGTGTTTTGAGTTCTAAAAGACTTTTGTTATTAATTTTTCCATTGGCCGTCAATGGGATTTCTGATATCTCAATAATATGAGAAGGTATCATATACTCTGGTAAGTGCGTACCTAAATATTGTTTTATTCCTGATAACTCACTTCCTTGATTTAGTACTACAAATGCTACTAATTCTTTTGAACCAATATCTTCTTGATTTTGAAGTAAAACGACGCTTTGTTTTACCTGCTCACATTGCACTAGTGTTTCTTCTATTTCTTTTAATTCTATTCTATATCCTCTTAATTGTACTTGTTGATCTTTTCTACCTACAAATGCAATGATTCCATCTGAATTCCATCGTGCTAAATCTCCTGTTTTATATAGTCGTGTTTCCTTTTTATTTATTGTATGATATATAAATTTACTTGCTGTAAGTTTCGTGTCATTATAATATCCTTTGGCCAAGCCTTTTCCTGCAAGATATAATTCTCCTATTACACCAGGTGGCAGAACGTTAAGATGCTCATCTAATATATATGCTTGGGTATTTGCAATTGGTCTACCTATAAAAGGAAAATCATTCTTGTCCTTTTCTTGTACTTCATAAGCTGTAGCAACCACAGTATTTTCTGTAGGCCCATAATTATTCACTACTTTATAATCCAAGTCGGCAACCTTAATCCTAGCTAAACTATCTCCTCCTGTTAATATATAGGCAAGAGGAGTGGTTTTATATCTTGTTAGTTCGATAAAATCCGGAACTAATGCTGTTGCGATAAAACTATGAGAAATTTTATTGGAGACGATATAGGATACTAACTTTTCTAGATTAAGTTTTGTTTCTATTGGAACAATATTTAATGTTGCTCCTGCACATAAATACGGCCATATTTCCCAAGTAAAAGCATCGAATCCTACTCCTGCCATAACAGATGCTATACTTTTATTGGTTACTTTATATGCTTGTATATGCCATCCTATTAAGTTTGCAATAGAATGATGTGTTATCATCACTCCTTTTGGTTTTCCTGTTGTTCCTGAAGTATATATAACATACGCAATATCTTCTGAATTGATTTTTGGTAAGTCAAACTCTATTTTTTCCTGTGCTATTACATCTCTTTGTTCCTCTAATATTATGTTTTGAACAACTATGTTTTTAGGGCAAGAAGCTGTATTAGTTACCAACAATACTGCTTCTGAGTTTTCAATAATATAAGAAATCCTATTATGAGGGTATGTAGGATCGATTGGTACATAAGCACTTTTACACTTTAAGATGGCTAGTAGCGTGATAATCATATCTGCAGAACGATCCAAACATACCGCAACAAGACTGCCTGGTATTACCCCTTTTTTATGTAAGTATGCGGCTAATTTATTTGATGCCTCATGTAATTCTTTGTAAGTGTATGTTTCTTCTTCTGTAACTATTGCTAATTGATCTGGTGTTTGATGATAATAGGTTTCAAATACTTCACAGATATTGCTTAATCCAAAATTTTGAATTGGTGTATTAAACTCATTAAAAACCTCTTGTAATTCTGTATTAGTAATTAACTGAATTTCTTTATTCTTTTTATCTGGTAGGCTGGCTACATTTTCTAAAATATGTATAAAATGCTTTATCAGCCTTTCTATAGTATTTTTATGAAATAAAGCTGTAGCATACTCTACTTCTCCAAGAATTTTTCCTTCTTTTTCTTGACAAGTAATCGTTATATCTACTTTTGATGTAACCCCTTCTGATTCATAAGGCTCTATTTGTAGTTCTCCTTGTTGTTCTACTTCTTCATCTAAATTCTGTAAAGTAAAAATAGTATCGAATAATGGGTTTCTGCTTAAATCTCTAGGAATATCTAATGCTTCTACCAATTCATCAAATTGATAATCTTGATGATCAAATGCTTGTATACTATTTTCTTTTACCTCTTGTAATAACTCTCTAAATGTTTGATTTGGATTGGGATGGTTTCGAATCGCTAATGTATTTACAAACATTCCTATAACTCGTTCGATATCTAATTGTGCTCTACCTGATATTGGTGTACCAACAATGATATCTTCTTGCCCTGTATATTTATGTAACAAAAGAGTATATCCCGCCAGTAATGTCATAAAGAGAGATGCTGATTCTTCTTTTGCTACTGTTTTAATACTTTGTACTATCGTTTCATTAATTTCAAAAGCAATAGTTGTTCCATCAAATTGCTGTACTGCTGGGCGTGGATGATCTGTTGCTAATTGTAATACAGGTAATTCTCCTTCAAATTGTTTTTGCCAATAGTTTTTTTGGTTTGTTATTTTATCTGAGTTTAATAGCTCATTTTGCCAAACTGCATAATCTCTATACTGTATATGTAATTCTGGTAATTGAATACCATCATAAAGGGCTCCTAATTCTTGAATTAAAATCCCCATAGATACTCCATCAGAAATGATATGGTGCATGTCATAGAACAATACTGCTTGGGGGATATCCAAATCCTTTAACACAGCTAATTTCATTCTAAAAAGACCTGGTTGGGTTATATCAAAAGGAATTACAAACTCTTGATATATGTCTGATAATTCTGATTCTGTTGTAGTAATACTGTCTAGTGCAAATGGTACAGTTGCATGAATAATCTGAGAAGGACGATCTTCAATAATACTAAATGAAGTTCTTAATGATTCGTGTCTTTGTATTAGTTTTATAAATGCTCCTTCTAGTCGTTTAACATCTATTTCACCTTTGATTATAACTGCATTTGGCATATTATAATTAATTCCTGCATCATCGAATTGTGATAAAATAAAAATTCTTTTTTGAGCAGAAGAGACTTCATAATATTCTTGATCTGGGGCTTTTTTAATCTCCTTATATAGGCTTACATCTAATGTCGCTATGTATCTTGCTAATTCTTTAATAGTTGGTTTCTCAAAGATCTTAGCTATTGGCATTATTATATCAAACTCTTTACTTATTCTTGAGTTTAGATAAATTGCTTTTAATGAATGTCCTCCAAGTTCAAAGAAATTATCTCCTACTCCTATTTGCTCAATATTTAATATATTTTGCCAAATCTGAACTAATGATTCTTCTACGTTATTAGATGGGGCTTCATATACTCTTTCTTTAAATTGAGGTTCTGGTAATGCTTTTTTATTTATTTTACCATTAATTGTTAGCGGGAGTTGATCTATTTTAATGAAATAACCAGGGATCATGAATATAGGAAGAGATTTGGTCATATATTCTTTTATATCATTAACCGATACTTCTTCAGAATTAGTGACATAATATGCACAAATATGTGGATTATGTTGAGGGTCAGACCAAACTTTAATTACTGCTTCTTTTATTGGTTCATAACCAATTAATTGATCATAAATCTCTCCTAGCTCAATCCTAAACCCTCTTATCTTTAACTGATCATCTGTTCTTCCTATAAATTCTATATTTAAATCTTGTGACCACCTTACTACATCACCTGTACTGTAATACCTTCCTATACCTAATTGATCTATTTTAGTGTCAAAATCTAATTTAAACTTCTCTTCTGTTAACTCTTTATTTTTCCAATATCCATCAGCTAAACCATCACCAGACAATAACAATTCTCCCAAAGCCCCTTTTGGTTGTATATTTCCCCATTTATCTACTACTACTGCTATAGTATTTGATAATGGTTTTCCTATTGGAATTGTAGTTTCATAATCGCTAATGGCATTAACTGGGTAATATGTCGCATATACTGTACTTTCTGTTGGTCCATATACATGGATAATTCTATTTTCACCAAGAGCCTCAAAAGCTTTTTGTACATGTTTTATGGATACATTTTCTCCTCCAAACAAAATTTTACGAACTTTGTTAAGGCAACCTATATTTACGTCTACAATTGTATTAAACATTGCAGTGGTGACAAAAAAGACGGATATATTGTTATTTTGAATAGAGTTAGATAAGCTATTAATATCTAAAAATTCACTCTTATCAATCATAACTAACATAGCTCCACTTAAGAGCGCTCCATAAATATCAAATACAGAGCCATCAAATGCATAATTTGATAATTGAAGAATTTTGTCTTTTTTATTAATATCTATATAGTTTGTCGACTGTACTACACGAGTAACATTATAATGTGATGTTAATACCCCTTTTGGTTTTCCTGTAGATCCTGATGTATAAATCATATAACAGAGATCCTTAGAACTTCCTGTATGTTCTGGGTTATGTTCTGGATATTTTTCTAAATCTATATCTTCAAAAACAATAGTATTTATTTTATTAGCTATAGAGTTACTGAATTTCTTTTGTGTCAATAATATCTGTGTACCACTATCTTCTAATAGGTATTGTATTCGTTCTTCAGGATACTGCGGATCTATAGGTAAATATGCTGCTCCAGTTTTTAAAATCCCTAATATCGTAATTATCATTTCTGGAGATCTATCAAAAAGCATTGCTATGACATCCCCATTTTTAACTTCGGATTCTAATAATAGATGCGCTATACGATTCGCTTTATCATTAATTTCTTGATATGTAAAATCTATTTGGTGATACCTTAGTGCAATACTAGCTGGATCTATCTCTACTTGTTCTTCAAATAATTGATGAATAGTTTTATCTTTTGGATATGCTGTCGTTGTATCATTAAGAGATTGTATTTCTTTTTCTTCAACTTCTGTTAGCAAACTATGATCATGGACAAAATTAGTCGGATTTTTTAGTATTCCTTCTACCAACTGTATAACATGGTCGCCTATGGATTGTATTGTTTCTTCTGCATATACAGTACTATTATAACCGATATTAAAAATTAATTCATCTCCAGGAATTACGGCAATTGTAAAATCATAATTGGTTTGCCAAAAATGATCTGCATACACCATCTCCACATCACTATCTTCTGGCATTTCTAAATCATTCTTTTCTTGATATACCGGATAATTTTCAAATACCAATAAGTGATCTAAAAGATTATTCGTTAATACTGTTCTCGACTGAATATCTGCTAATGGAACGAAATCATATTTCTGAGATTTTCCTATTTGTTCTTGTAGTTTCTGCAATATCTCAGTAAATGATTGATTGTTTTGAGATGTTACTCTAACTGGAATAGCATTGATAAATAACCCTACTGTTTGCTCTATATTTTTTACTTCGGGTGGTCGCCCAGAGACAATGGTACCAAATACTACATCATCTGTATTGTTATATCGTTGAAGTATAGTTCCCCAGAGTCCTTGTATTACGGTATTTAATGTTGTACTATTTTCTTTAGCAAGATTCTCCAGATCTCTTGTTACAGTTTTATCAAGTTTAAAAGTATACTGGTTTGCAGTATAACTTTGGGTTGTTTTTTTAACAAAAGATGGTAAGGTTGCTGTTTCTTCATATCCTTCGAGATAATTTTGCCAGTACTGTAATGCTTCTTCTTTATCTTGACTTTCGAGCCATTTTATATAATTTCCAAACTGCCCATTGGTTTCTAAAGAAATTTCACTACCCGCATTTAAGGAGTTGTAAATATGAAAGAACTCTCCCATAATAATACCTAAACTCCATCCATCCATAATAATATGATGCAAACTAATAACAACTTCATAATGATTACTACCATAATCAAGTATTGCCATTCTTATTAATTGATCTTTTTCTAGATCAAATCCTCGCTCTCTATCCTTACTTAAAAATTGTTCTTTAAATTGTAGTTTATCCGTATCCGATAGGATTTGAATATCTTGATAATTGACTATTGATGGTCTTTCTTTAATAACTACTTGTAGTGGTTTTGGGATCTGAGATGATATAAATAATGTTCTTAAAACATCATGTCTCTTTATCAATATATTGAAGGCTTTATTGATAAAATCTTTATTTAGTTCTCCCTTAACTTCCATATTAGATTGCTCAAAATACATTGTTTTTGAGGCTTCATATAAGGCATGAAAATACAGTCCTTCCTGCATTCCTGATAACGGGTATATTTTATCGATATAAGATTGCTGACCTATTAGACCTTGCACTGTATCATTAATCTTAGCTAAAGTCGATAATTCGATATCTAAATTATAATCTGAAGGTGTTGCTATTGTTTTTTCTTGTAAAGCACAATGCTCTATAATTTCTTTTAAATTCTTTTTAAATTGCTTTGCTAGTTTAGATATTGTGGTATTTTTAAACTCTTTAGAATTAAACAAAAAGTCTATTCCTAAACTATCATCAGCGATCATCCCTGAAACTTCTAATGCGTATTTAGCAGTATTATCCTCACTTTCTTCGTCTCCAGTTTTTAATGGAGAAATATCAAAAAGGTCAGAAGATGCTTCTTCATTAAACTGTCCGAGATAGTTGAATACGATTTCTGGTTTTATAGTAAAATCTATACTATTCTCTTGTTTCAGATATTTTAAAAGTCCGTAACCTATTCCTTTATTTGGTATTCTTCTACTATTTTCTTTTGTTTGAGAAATGAGCATCGGAAGATCTAATTCTTCTACCGTAAGGTGTAATGGATACATGGATGTAAACCAACCTATTGTCCTGCTAATATCTACTGTGTCTATTATGTTTTCTCTACCATGACCTTCCATCATTATACACACCTCTTTTTCTTGTGTCCATTGTGCAATTGTTTTACTTAGAGCTGCTAATAGAATATCATTTACTTCGGTTGTGTATGCTTTGTTTGCTTTTTTTAATAAAGCATTTGTATCTTTTTTTGAAAGCTTTATGGATACAACTTCTGTATCTCGAAGTGTTTTTGTTTCAGGTTTATAATCTTTTGGTAAAGTGGCAAAATGTGTGTTCTCTATTTTTTTCCAGTAGTTGACTTCTTTTTGTAATTCTTTACTGTTTTCTGCATATTCAGACAAAGACTTAGACCATTGCTTAAATGAAGTTGTTTTGTGTTGTAATATAATCTTATCTTCATTACGTTTTTGCTCATACGCAATTGAAAAATCTTCTAGAAGAAGTCTCCAAGATACTCCATCAATTACTAAATGATGTATTACTAATAAAAGGTGATCTCCTTGATTTGTTTTAAACAAGGTAATCTTTATTGGTGCTATTGATAGATCTATACTTTTCTGAATCTTTTGTGCTTCTTTTTCTATAGTATCATTAGGGGATTGATCCTCTGTTAAATCTATTACCGAAACCTCATAAAGATTTTCTGTTACTGGTTCTATTTTTTGTACTGGTAATATCTCAGATGAGTTTTTTGCAATAAATACTGTTCTTAACATATCGTGATGTGATACGATTTCTTTAAAAACAGTATTTAGAATCTCTAAATCAAACCCTTCCGCTTTAAATAACATTATGGATTGATTAAAGTGATTCTCATCTATCAAATCTTCTTTAAAAAACCATTGCTGAATTGGTGTTAATGATACTTCGCCTGTTATTTCTCCCTGCTCTGCCAGTATAGACACACCAACAACGACACATTTACTTAACTCTTTTATAGTTGGATACTCAAATAAATCTCTAACCTTAATTTGAAGATTTACCTTTGCTAATTTAGCGGTAACCTGAATTGCTTTTATAGAGTCTCCTCCAATATTAAAGAAATTACTATTGACACTAATTTTCTCTATACCTAAAACCTCTTCCCATGCCTTTGTTAACTGTATTTCATGATCTGTTACTGGTGCTATATAGGTTTCTTCTTGTGACACTTCTGGTATTGGTAATGCTTTTCTATCTACTTTTCCATTGGCGTTTAATGGTAATTGATCTAATGCTACAAAAAACGATGGAATCATATAATGTGGCAGATGTTCCGAAAGATACTTTCTTAAAGCATCTCCAGTAGTTGTTTCTTTAGATACATAATAAGCACATAAGTACTTGTCATGTTCACCCGCTACAGTAACAACACATTCCTTAATAGATTGATGATTTAATATATGATGTGTTACTTCTTCTGGTTCTATTCTAAAACCTCTTATTTTTACTTGATTATCAACTCTACCCATAAAATCTATAGTACCATCGGGTAACCATCGCGCTAAATCACCAGTACGATATAGTTTTTCATTTTCTTTAAAAGGACTCTCTATAAATTTTTCTTTGGTAAGAGCTTTATTATTTAAATATCCTCTTGCAACTCCATCTCCTCCTACTAATAACTCTCCTACCACTCCAATAGGCTGCAATTGTATTAACTGGTTACATATATAAGCGGTAGAATTACTTATAGGTTTACCGATAGGAATAGTATCATTGTACTGCTGTTGTATAAGATGGGTTGTAGAAAATGTTGTATTTTCTGTTGGACCGTATCCATTTATTAATTTTAGTAAAGGATATGCTTTTCTTACTTTATTTATATGATTAGGAGATAACTTGTCTCCTCCGACCAATAGATATTCTAAAGTTTTAAAAATAGTGTGATCTTGATTGACTAATTGATTAAATAGTGACGATGTTAGCCACAATGTATTTATTGCATATTTATCAATAGATTGCCCTAAATCTTTTACATCCAACAAAGTATCGTCGTCCACCATGAAAAGACTACCTCCATTTAATAAGCTCCCCCATATCTCTATTGTAGTAGCATCAAATACAGGTGCACCTGTTTGTAAAAATCTTGTTTCTTTATTTAATCGCATGTAGGTACAATTTTTAACTAATCGTACCACATTTTTATGTTCTATTAGTACCCCTTTAGGTTGTCCTGTGGATCCCGAAGTATACATAATATAGCAAAGATCACCTCCATTAATAAGGTCCTTACATTTATATTTTGTTGGATATTGCAAATTATTATCTGTATAGAATAATAGTTCTCCTTTATACCAACTACTTTCTTTAAATATTTGATCATATTGCTGTTCTAAAACCACTACTTTGGTTTTAGTATCTTCTATAATATATCTTGTTGTTTCTTTTGGTGATTTGGGAGATAAAGGAAGATATACAGCTCCTGTTTTTAAAATCCCAAGAATCGTTACAATCATTTCTATAGATCTATTAAACATTAGACCTACAGTTTCTCCTTTTTTTACTCCTAATACTGTTAGCGCATTTGCTACTTGATTAGATTGTTGCTCTAACTCCTTATAAATCAGTGTTTTTTCATAATAACCTATAGCGATTGTATCCGGAGTTTTATGCGCCTGCTCTGTAAACAGTTCCTGAATAGTTTTATCTTTTGGATATTGAACTGTAGTATTATTAAACTCATGAAGAATACACTTAGTTTCTTCTTTAGATATCATCTCTACTTCATCCAGTTTTCTAGAAGGATCACTTATAATTGCCCGTAAAACATTCTTAAAATGTTCTGCAAGTCGAATAATGGTTTCTTCCTTAAATAATTGTACGCAGTACTCTATATTTAACCAAATTTGGTCTTCTACCTCTGCACAAAAGACACTTAGATCAAAATTAGAAGTCGTTCCTTTAGCCTCATATGGTTTAATCTTTATCTGGTCTAATGTTATATCTTCTTTTGCAAAATCCTGAATAGTAAATAATGTATCAAACAACGGATTTCTACTACTATCCCGTTTTACATCCAAAGCTTCAACTAATGCATCAAAAGGGAAATCCTGATGATCTAACGCATTCGTTATTTTTTTCTTAACCTCATCAAGAAATGTAGTAAATGATTTCTCTCCAGATGGAAATGTTCTAATAGCAAATGTATTAACGAACATTCCTATCATATTTTCTATATCTACATGATTTCTTCCTGATGTTACAGAACCTACAACAATATCTTCTTGATTTGTATATTTTGATAATGTAACATAATAAGCTGCAAATAAAACCATAAAAGATGTCGTCCCTTCTTGGTTTGCTAATTTTTGTATCCCATATACGAGAGATTTATCCAACTCTATCGTATGCTTTTCTCCTTCGAAACTTTGGATTGCAGGGCGAGGAAAATCTGTAGGTAATTCTAATACAGGTATTTCATTTTTAAACTCTTCTAGCCAATATTTTTGGTGTTTTATAATAGCTTCTGTACCATATAATTCATTCTGCCATTTTGCAAAATCTTTATACTGTACTTTTAATGGCTTAAGAATTCCTCCTTCATATAATGTACACAATTGTTCTATTAAAATTGCAGACGACACCCCATCTGAGATGATATGATGCATCGAAATAACAAGCAGATATTGAGTTATTTCTTTATCATTTATTTCTACAATTTTAACTTTAAATAATCCAGGGCTTTTAAGATTAAAAGGGGCTATAAAATCGGAAACAACTGTATCTATTTCTAATGATGTAGTCTTTTCATAATCCAGTTTAAAATCAACTTGTTTATGAATATATTGTACTGGACGATTTTCTACAATATCAAATGAGGTTCGCAACGTTTCATGCTCATCTATAATTTGAATAAAAGCTTTTTCTAACGTATCAATATCTAAATTTCCTTCTATTAAAGCAAAATCTATAGTATTGTACACTGTACTTTCTTCATCTATTTGCTGTAAGGCGTACATACGTTTCTGAGCAGAAGATAATTCATAATATTCTTGTACTGGTAATGGTAGAATATCTATATATTGACTACTATCTGCTCTAGTAATATATGCCGCTTGTTTTCTAATAGTTCGTAGTTCAAAAAGGCTGGATATATTAATTTCTATTTCAAATTCTTTCTTGATTTTAGAAGAAAGGGTAAGTATTTTTAAAGAATGACCTCCCATTTCAAAAAAGTCATTATCAATACCTACATCGTCTATATTTAGTAGAGATTGCCATAATTGTACTAGTTTTTCTTCTGTATCATTGGTAGGTGGAATAACCGTTTGTGACTGCCACTGCATTCCTGTTGGGAGTGGTAATTGCTTTCTGTCTATTTTTCGATTAGCTGTTAGTGGTATCTGTTCTAATTGCATAAAATATGCGGGCACCATATAATCTGGCAAACTTTTTTCTAAAAATAAACGAACAGATTCCTGTATATTTGCTTTTTCTTCATCAGTAACCGTATTGTTTATAAGCTCATAGTATGCTGTTAAATAATAAAGTTCATCATTATCTTTTGTAGCAGTTACCACAGTTTGTACAATATCGGGATGTTTTAAAAGTGTATCTTCTATTTCTCCTACTTCTATTCGATATCCTCTTACTTTTACCTGAAAATCTTCTCTTCCTAAAAAAGCGACATTGCCATCTGGCAACCATTTAGCTAAATCCCCAGTTTTATATAATCGAGTTCCTGATATGTATGGATTCGGTACAAATCGATCTATTGTTAGCTTTTCTGTTTCTTCTACATATTGCTTATTCAGGTATCCTCTAGCCACTCCTTCTCCTCCAATATATAATTCTCCTACTACTCCTATCGGAAGCATATTCATTGCTTTATCTAGGATATAACACTGCATATTACTCATAGGTTTACCTATCGGTACATTACCTATACTATCCAGTTCTTCTGCTGGCTTCTCATAGTATGTGGTATCTACCGTGGCTTCTGTAACCCCATAACTATTGATTATTCTAATATCATTACCAAAACGAGAAACTACTTCTTTAAAATCTTTCATTCTACACACATCTGATCCTATACTTACTAGTTTAAGATGTTCCAGATGCAACTTATTCTCATATATATATTCCAAAAATGGAATCACTAAAGCTGGTGTTGCTTCAAAAAGAGTAATTTTATGGCTATCTACTAATTGGTATAATGCTTTCCAATCTAATTTTAGGTGATCTGGACAGATAACTAATGTTCCTCCATTCAAAAGGGAACGCCCTAAATCTCCACAAAAAACATCAAAAGAAAAACCTGCCATTTGAAGCAGATTAGGATTAATGTCTCCTAACTTGAAATCGTTTCTCCATGCAAAAGTGTTATTTACAAAATTGCGATGCTCTACCATAACTCCTTTTGGTTTGCCGGTAGATCCAGATGTAAAAATAACATAAGCAAGGTTATGGGAGTTTACTGCACTGGTTACTTCTGCTACCTGTTCTTTAGACCATTCTATTGTTCCTACATTAATAAAATCGCCCTTATAGTTTATTGTATCACTTAGCTCTGATTGGGTCAAAATCTTATTTGTACCACTACTTGCAATCATATAAGATATTCTATCTTCTGGATAAGAAATATCTAATGGAAGATATGCTCCTCCTGCTTTTAATACTGCAAGAACAGATACTATTGTGGTTATATTCCGTTTTGCATAAATTCCGATTATTTCATCAGGTTGCACTCCTTTTTTAAGTAATACTGCTGCTAATTGATTTGCTCTGTTATTTAATTCATTATATGTAAGTTCTTCTTCTTCAAATACTACTGCAATTTGCTCTGGTGTTTTAATGCATTGCGCTTCGAACAACTGATGAAACGTAATCTCTTTATCTACTTCTAGATACGTTTGATTAAACCCTAATTGATGGGTTACTTCCTCGTCAGAAATAATGGAAATATCCTGAACTACAGTATTTGGTTTATCTATAATAGTAGCTATTATTTTAGCTAATTGTTCAGGTACTTGGCTGGCGATACTGCTATCATATATTAGACTATTATAATATATTTCTACTACCAAATTCTTTCCTGGAACAACTGTTACATCAAAGTTATAGCTAGTTTGGGTAAATAATTTAACATCTTCGATTTTAAGGCTTAGTGCTTCTTCTAATCCCATTTTACCTACTTCTTCTGATAAAGGATAATTCTCGAATACCAAAATATTATCGATCAACTCATTTTTTAATTCACTTGCTATCTGGATTTCATGAAGTGGAAAATACTCATAGGATTGCGCTGCTAGTGTTTGTTGGTTGATTTCTTTTATTAAGTCAATACAAGTTGTTTCTGAAGTTGCAGTTACTCTTACTGGAATTGTATTAATAAAAAGCCCAACCATTTCTTCTACTCCTGATACTTCTGGATTTCTTCCAGATACAACATTTCCAAAAAGAACATCATTTGTATTATTGTACTTCTGCAATACTATTCCCCATGCACATTGAAATAAATTGTTTACTGTAATTTTATTTTCATTAGCAAAGTCACTGATTTTCTCATATAAGGATTTCTCGAATGTATAATTCGCTATTTTTAGTTCTGCAGCATCTTTAGTGTTTGTATGCTTTTTGGGCATAGTAGACTGTAACGTATAGTCTTTTATATAATTTTTCCAAAAATTAAGTCCTTCTTCTTTATTCTGAGTATTTAACCAATTAAGGTATTGGTCAAACTGTATGATTGGCTCATTATTTACAGGCTTATTTTGCACTAATGCGCCATACATTTCAAAAAAAGAATTTAATACAATACTGTTACTCCATCCATCTAAAATAATATGATGAGTACTCCAAACCACTACATATTCTTGTTCGTTCTTTTTTAGAATAGATAAACGTGTCGGAATCTCTTTTTCTAAATCAAACCCTTGATTAATATCATCTTGTATAAAATTTTGTTGGTAGGTAGTTTTCTCTTTTTTTGATAAACCATCAATTTCTTTATATATAATCTTTGCGTTAACTTTTTTAAGAACTACTCTTTTTGGTTTTTCAATATTCTTATATATAAAAATGGATCTAAAAAGATCATATTTCTCTATAAGAAGATTAAAACTCTTCTCACACTTTTCTATGTCTAATTTTCCTTTTAAGATAAAAGACATTTGTTCAAAATAGGCACTAGAATTTTTGTTATATATATGCTCAAAGAACATTCCTTCTTGCATAGAAGTTAACGGATATATTTTTTGAATTTCAAGTTTCTTCTTCATGAATTTGATTCTTTTGTGTGATTATTTTTAGCATAACTACTTCACTATTTTTAGAAAAACAGTGAAAAGTGTTTTGCTTAGACACATTATGCTTTTAGTCTAGTGCCTATTGAAGATATTTATTGTATTGCTATTTTTTTTAGCAGATTTGCTTTTAATAAGAGTACTATTAATGTGATAACTAAAACGAATATCACATTACAAAATCAGATCTATAAATATTGTGGCTCTTTTGATGGATTTACTAATCCATTAGTAAAGGTTCTTCTTTTTTGTAATGTAACTCATCTACTTTTCCCATATCAAGTTTTACTATCTTATCTGCTACGTCAAAATAATGATCATCATGAGTAATAGCTATTACGATTTTCCCTTGATTTTTCATTTCAATTAGTAACTCTCTGTAGAAAAATTTTCTAAAATTAGGATCTTGATCTGCTGCCCATTCATCAAATAAGTATATAGGTTTATCTTCTAGATAGCAACGTAATAAAGCTAATCTTTTTCTTTGACCTCTTGATAGGTCAATTGTAGAAAACTGCCCATTTTTAATCTCTACTTTTCCTTTTAATTTTAGAACATTTAAATAATACTCTATCTTTTCTTCTTTTCCTTCTAAGTTAACGTCATATAATTTCTTAAACATAAAAAAGTCATCAAAAACAGTAGAGTAATATTCTCCTAACTGATTACTATTTAACTTATTATCATTAACCATGATTTCTCCACTGTGTGGTTCATATAATCCTGTTAAAAGTCTAGAAAATGTTGTTTTTCCACTTCCATTACCTCCTACAATAAAAATAATTTCTCCTTTGTTTAACTCTAGGTTAATAGGTCCTATAGAGAAAGGAGGTTCTCCATCTTTTTGCTTATACGTAAATTCAATATTTGATATTTTAAGGCTCTCAACGATAGGTGAGGTCACGTTCTCTATTAAAAGTTCTTCTTCATTTTCTTCATTTCCTTTTAATTCTTCTAAAAATTCAGTTACTCTATTCCAAGAAATTTTAATTTGAAATATTTGAGGAATGGAGGACAGTAATTGGGATATTGGAGTGATGAGATATAATACTACCATTGTAATGGACAACATAACTGTAAGACTTGTTTCTGGAAAAATAACTGGTACTATAAAACATGTAAATCCTAATACCGCAAATATTAAGGTATTTCCTATGATATATGCATTAATTAATTTTACAGCTCCAATCGCATTTTTATCTCTAAAACTTTCACATACCTCTTTTAGGTCGTTTTTATAATGCTCTCTCTTTTTATGTTGTAAACTAAGCTCTTTGAAGCCATCTATTAATCCATTTACTTTAAATAAATAGTCATCTATTGTATCTCTTGCATTTTCTAAATACTCTTCTGCTTTGGTACTTATTGTTACATAAATAAATGCAATTACCGATGCTATTGCAAAAATCATTATAGTGATCCAAAATGCTGTTATAATAAGATATGATAGTACTATTAATATGGTAAAAGAACTAATAAAAACCATAACTAACATATCTGCCATACCACCTATTTTAAAAGTATCATCATTTAAGGTGGATAAGATTCTGCCTCTATTCATTTTCTCAAATCTTTGATAAGATGATGAAAGAACTTTATTAGCCAAAATCATACGTTTTTCATATATAAGCTGGTTGGTTAACCAAATTAATCTGGTATGTGCTATCTTATGAGTAAATACATATACTGCCATTACCACTACAAATAGAGCTATCATATAAATTGGGTCTATACCAAAATGAAAAGCATTAGTTATAATTAATACAATTGCAGAATCTGAAAGCCCTGCAAATAAGCTTAAAATAATTAATGTAGGAAGTTTACTTTTTATTTCATTTTCTGATGGAAAAACGGTAGCCACAACATACACCCCATATAATCCTATTATGTTGAGAGCAACCATCCATAAAGCAGGTACTAAACTAGTTGGTGACCAACGAAGGATATACATTTTTAGGGATTCTAAAGGTATGTTCATTGTCAACCAAAATCCCCCTATCATTGTAATCAAAATAAGACCTATAATAATTACTTTTGAACGCGTTTTCTTAGAAATCGCATGGTATCTTTGTTTTTTTCTAGTTACATTAAATACCGTATATAAAACGTATCCTATACTTACTGCTAGAAAAAATGCTAATACCAATGAAATAATAGTATATACGTCTGCAGTCATTTGATTATCTTCTATCAAAGCTACCTGATATTCTTTTTCCTGTATTTTTTCTAGAATAGATACTCCTATTTCGCGTGTTATCCCACTATTTATATTTGCTAATATCCCAACAGAAACGTTATCCTTTTTATGAAATAACAAATAACTAGAAGATGCTGGATTTTCTCCTCTTTGATACATCAATCCATTACCTGTTATTGAAACATTCCATCCCATGTTATATGTATAACCTGCAGATGGATTACTTGATTTTATGTCTAAGTCTATTTGTTGTACTTGTAATATTATTTTTTGTAATGGTCCATTTCTTTCTCCTGATTGTAATTGTAACCATGTAGCCAGATCAGCTCCAGACATTCGTACTCCCCTAGCAGGAAGTTCATAACTTTGAAATTCTGTATTATATATACTTACTCCAAAAAAACCTTTCTTATACCCTGTAGAATCTGTAGAATCTTCATTAGATTTTATAAATCCACTATCATGCATTCCTAATGGTTTGAAGATAGCGTCTATAATATAAGTTTCATAAGATTTCTTGGTTACTTGTTCAATAATAGTTGCTAAAACAAATTCATTGATATCAGATTCTGAAAATACTTCTCCTGGTATACTAACTAAGTTTAGCTTAGAAGTTGTAATGACTCTTTTAAGATATTGTTCTCTGGTTTCTTCTTCCTTTTGTGTTGTAAACAGTAAGCTTTCTGAACTAAATCCACTATTTTGATACAATAAATGTTTGATCTGTACTTGTTGTACTGTTTTATTATAAGAAGTAGCAAACCAAGGTAAATATTTAGATACTCTATCATTAATATTGATTTTACCTTTACCTTCTAAATCTAATATTGCCAAAGCACAAAAAGTTTTACTCAGCTCTGCTATTTCAAAAGTTGATTTAGAATCGACAGCTACTTTTTGTTCTTTATTTAAATATCCAAAATTTCGAATCGTTTTCTGACCATTTTTTACAAAAACAACACTCATACCCTGAATATCGCCTTCCTCCATTTGTTCTTTTATAAAAGTCTCTATTTCGTCTGTAAATAGTTTATGATCATTAGCTTTATTTGCATTAATCTCTATCGAGAACAGCAAGACTATTAATACATAAAATAGGTTAACTTTTTGCATTATTTTAATTTGTTTCATTTACTTATCCTATTGTTATATTCTCTTTTTTGAAGTTATATTTCTTAAGTATGCAAAGAACTATAGTTAAAGCAATTATTTAAGAGCTATAACTTCTAAAAAAGGAATTGTTTTTAATCTGAGTTATTGTATTTGAAATGCTATAATCATGAGATGTCTATAACAAATATTGTGGATGAATATCGACTCAACACCCTCCACCATGTAGAAATTGATAATTAGGTAATCTATATTATCCTAATCTCTTAATAATGGTAATGTAGAGCAACGAATCAAACCTTCTTGTTTCGCTATTTCTGCATAATTAACTTCTTCTACAGTAATATTAATACTTCTTAACCAATTGTTTAGTCTTGTGAAGTTTTTCTCAGAAATGACTACATTATCATCGATTGAGAATACATTAGAGTTCATATGATACATTTCTTTTTTAGTAATATGAAATAGATTTTCGTTTCCAAAAAAATCAACTAAATACTGATAATCTTCTTTATTCTTAAATGCTTCTTTATGAATTATTGCCTTGTTTTTTCCTACTGGTTGAAAACAACAGTCCAGATGTAATGCATTATTTTTTGGATCAATCGTAGATTTTTTGAGATCAAATTCTTTTACTATTTTATTAGGAAAAAGTTCTCGTATATATGCTACTCCGTTCATATTTGTCCTGGCAACAATACAATTATCATAATCGTCTCCTTTATAAGTTCCTATAAATATATGATCGTTATGTAATACAATATCTCCTCCTTCAAAATGAGTATTTCCTGATACCGCTGTACATACATTATTAGGGGAGATATCATCAATCAAGTATTGAATACCGTCTATTTCTTTAGATCGATCAGGTATCATATTTGATTTGATAAACTTATCTTCAATTACTATTGCAATATCTCTTGTAAAAATCTGATTATAATCTTCAATTGTTTGGGGACGATATACATCTACATCATATTTTTCGAATATTCTGGCAACGGCATTCATTTCTGCAATCATATCTAATTCTTTAGGATAAGTACCTGCCTTTATATGTTCGATTGATTTTGGATCGTATGCTTCTTCTATTTTTGGCTCTCCTCCTGTACTATTGGCTGTGCCTAAAACTACCGATCTTAATCGGGATGTTTCATTTTGTATATTAAGTTTCATTAGTTTACACCTGTTAGTTGTAGTATACTATTTTATTTTTATTGGGTTTATTTATATTTCTATTTCCAGACCTTCTATAACATCCTCTATACTGCCTAGTTCATCTAATGTTATATCCGTTGCTCCATAGTCTGTAGGAGAATATTCTACTTGATTATTGTTTAGACTAAAATCAATAATACTAGTCAAATACATTTTATACTTCTGAGCAAGTAATTCTATGGTTTCTTTTTGATATTCTTCTTTACTGTAATCAAAACTAAATTTTAGTTTTCCTTCCATAATAAACCCTGAGATATCCAAAACAAATTCATTTTTTTGTTTAAGATCAACATCTACTCCTGAAGTAATTGGTGAAATCTCAAAAAGACTCTTTTTTATATCTTGATCAAAATCTCCTAGATAGTTAAAGCTGATTTCTGGTTGTTTATTAAATATTTTTCTACCTCCTTCTGTCATATACTTTAATAATCCATATCCTATCCCTTTGTTTGGTATATTACGCAAAGTTTCTTTTATAGATTTTATAGTATAACTCATATCATCTGATTTATACATATCGAGGATGATTGGATAATCTACTGTAAACCATCCTACCGTTCTCGAAATATCTACGGTATTTATGATTTCTTCTCTACCATGTCCTTCTAGATTAATTATTATTTTATCCGAATCTGTCCAATCTTTTATGGTTAGTCCTAGTGCAGATAATAAAATATCATTGATTTCGGTATTAAACTTTTGATTTACCTCTTTTAATAATTTCGAAGTTTCTTCTTCTGTTAATGAAACAGATACTTCTGTAGATTGATCAAAATATCTATCTGTAATTTCATTATCCTTTGGTAAAATAGCCGTTTCTGTATTTACAATTTTTTCCCAGTATTCTCTTTCATTACCTAAGGCTTTACTAGTATGGGTATATTGATCTAATGCTTGTGCCCACTGCTTAAAAGAAGTTGTTTTTTGTGGTAACTGTATATGCTCTCCGTTTTCTAATTGTGTATATACTGTTGTTAAATCTTCAAAAATAATTCGTAGAGAAACTCCATCGATTACTAAGTGATGAAATACTAGTTGTAAATGATCTCCTTCTGAAGTTTTATAAAGTGCTATTGCAAATACCACTCCTTTCGAAATGTCTAAACTTTTTTGTACTTCCTGAACTCTGGTTTCTATTACTGATTGAGGGTTTTCTTGACTAGTTAGATCAAACACCTTAAAATCATAGGTTTTTTCTTCTATTCCTGCATTATACTGAGTATTATGTGAAGAGATATCAAATCGCATTCTAAGTGCATCATGTTGCACTACCAGTTGCGATATTACTTTATCAAGAATATTTTCGTCAAATCCATTTGCTTTATACAACATAACAGACTGATTAAAGTGATTATATCCATCAAAGTGATCAAAGAACCATTGTTGAACAGGTGTTAATTTTACTTCTCCTGTTACAATTCCTTGTTCTGTCAAGATTCGCACACCTTCTTTAATATAAGGACTGAGTTCTTTTATTGTGGGGTGTATAAATAAGTCTCTAATAGTTAATTTTAATCCATGTTGATTTAATCGAGAGGCTACTTGAATAGCTTTGATAGAATCTCCACCACTAGCAAAAAAATCATTGGTTACCCCTATTTTTTCTATTCCTAAAACCGCTTGCCAGATACTCGCTAAAACTTCTTCTGTTTTATTACTTGGTTCTGTATATGTGGCATCATCTAATAAACTACTATCAGGTTTAGGTAATTGTTTTCTGTCGATTTTACCACTTGGTGCTAATGGTAATTTATCTAGTTCTACAAAATATGCTGGCACCATAAAACTTGGTACTTGTTCTGATAAAAATGCTCTTAGGTCATCTGCACTTTTAACTTCTTCTTTTTCCTGATTAGTTATACTGTAATATGCTGCCAAATAATAACCTCCTGACGCATCAGTAAATGCTACTACTGCTACTTCTTTTACGGTTTTGTATTTTAATAAAATATCTTCAATCTCTCCTATTTCTACACGATACCCTCTAATATTTACTTGAAAATCTTTTCTTCCTAAAAATGCTAAATTTCCATCTGGTAGCCATTTAACTAAGTCTCCTGTTTTATAGAGTATGTTACCTTTATGAAAAGGGTCTTCTACGAATTTTTCTTGATTAAGAATTGATATTTCCTCAGGATATTTGTTGTTTAAGTATCCACGCGCTACTCCAGGTCCTCCTATATACATTTCTCCAATAGTTCCTTCTGGTAAAAGATTCATGGTATCATCCAACACGTACATTTGCATATTAGGCATTGGTTTTCCGATTGGAACATTACCATTACTATTCATGAGTGCCAAAGGTTCTTCATAAAAACATGTATCGACTGTAGCTTCTGTTACTCCATAACTATTAATAACCCGAAATTGATTTTCAAAATTATTAGCTATTTCTTTAAGATCTTCCATTCTAAAAATATCTGATCCTATAATCAATAGATTCAAAGAATCTAATTTCAAATCATTTTCAAACACATATTGCATAAAAGGAATAATCAATGCAGGTGTAGATTCAAAAACAGTAATTTGTCGTTGCTGTAATAGTTTATACAATTCTTCCCAATCTAAACGAGTATCCTCTGGACAAATAACTAAGCTTCCTCCATGCAATAAACTTCTTCCTATATCTCCCATAAAAATATCAAAAGAAAAACCTGCTATCTGTAATAAATTAGGAGTTACTTTTTCATATCCATAATCTCGCCTCCATACATAGGATACATGAACAAAACTCTTATGCTCTACCATTACTCCTTTTGGGTTACCTGTTGTACCCGAAGTAAATATAACATAGGCTAAATCTGATGGGCTGTTAATATTTTCGAGGTTTGGCACTATTTCTTGAGACCAGGAGATCGAATTTAATTCAATAACTTCTCCTTCATAAAACATACCCTCTTTTAGGGTTGATGTTGCAATCAATGTGTTTATTCCACTTGCTTCAATTGTATAATTAATACGTTCTGCAGGATAGGCTTTATCTAATGGTACATAAGCTGCTCCAGCTTTTAGGATTCCTAAAATAACAACTATAGAAGAGATTTCTCTGCCTGCATAAATTCCTACTATCGTGTTTCTTGTTACCCCTTTATCCCGTAACACTTGTGCTAACTGATTTGCTCTACTATTTAATGTTTCATAAGTTAATGTTTCTCCTATACCATCTCCATAAATTACTGCTTCTTTATTTGGGAATTGAGCAGCCTGTAATTCAAACTCTTCTTGAATTGTTTTTTCATAAGCAAAATCTTCATAAGAGTGTTTGTTTAATAAATTTTGAACTTGATATTCAGGAATTAGGGTTACATCTTCTATTCTAGCCTCAGGATTCTTAGCTACTTTTTCTGTTATACTTAAAAAATGTCCTTTAACTTGTTCGATAATACGTTGATCATATACCAAACTGTTATAGCAAAAATCGATCTCTACATCGTCTCCTAAATACACATCTATATAAAAATCGTAATTGATATGATCATACATTTTAGCATTTCCTAATATAAATCCTAAATGTTCTTTTGCAGAAGGGTCTTGTGTTTCTTTTGGCAGATTGTCAAAAATAATTACATGATCAAGTAAGTTGTTTTTTAATGCTGTTTGAGATTGAATATCTACCAAAGAACAATGTTCGTATGTTCTAGCATTAATTAGATCCTTTTTTGTTTTCTGAAGCATTTCCAGAAAATTACTTTCCTTTCTAATTCTTACTGGAAGTGTATTAATAAATAACCCCAGCATTTCTTCGATTCCTTCTATTTCTGATGGTCGACCTGCTACAACTACTCCAAACACAACATCATCCGTATTGTTATAGGCTTGTAATAATGCTCCCCAAATTACTTGTAAAACAATACTTATAGTTAAATTATTTTCTACAGCTATTTTTTCTATCTGAACAAGGGTATCTTTATTTAATGTCAATCGCTCTGATCTAAGCTCATATCCTTCCTGAACATTACTTTGTGACTGTTTTGGAAGTGTAGCTATGTCTTCGTAATCTGATAAATAATTACTCCAGAAATCTAATGCTTTATTTTTTGGCTGTTGCTCATACCATAAGATATAATCTTGATAAGGTCTGGCAGTACCAAGCAATGGTTGGTTATTACTTTTTAATTGTTTATAAATTGTAAAAAAGTTATCATACATAATAGAGGTACACCATCCGTCCATAAGGATATGATGAAAACTCCAAACTACTTTAAACACCTCAACATCTGTCTTAAATATAGTAACCCTCATTAATGAATCTGCCCATAAATCAAAACTCTGTTGATTATCAGACTTCATAAAGTCTGCTATTATTTTTTCTGTACCCTTTTCTTCTGTAATATCATGATATTGAAGTCCTACAGATGATTCGCTTAACACTACTTGTAATGGTACAGTTACGTTATCATAAATAAATCGAGTACGTAGAATATCATAGTGGTTTACTAAAATACTAAAAGATTTTTCCCATAAATCAAGATCTAAATCTCCTTTAATATCAAAGGCTAATTGAATAATATAAGCACCAGCCTCCTGATTATACATATGCTCAAATAATATCGCCTCTTGCATCGATGATAGTTTATACACTTTTTCTAGCGATGCTCCTGAGGTAAGTGTACCTACTCTTTGTTTTACATAATCTAATTCTCCTAGAGTTATATCTGTTTTATAATCATGTGGTGTTGTTTCTACTTTTTCTCTAGATATACAATGAAAAACTACGTCTTCTAAAGCTTCCTGAAATAACTGAGAAAATCTAATAATACTTTCTTTATTATATTCTTTTTCGTTATAGCTTATGTTTACGCTTAATTGTTGATTCTCTACAATACTATTAATATTTAGAGCATATAAGTTTTCTAAATCAAAATTCTCGAAATTTTCTAATACTATATCTGATTTCCTAAAATTATCTAAGGTAACATCTTGATCTATCTGTCCTAAGTAGTTAAAACATATTTCTGGCTGTATACTCCAAATAGGGTTTTCTAGTTCTTCTGCTTGATATCCATATTTTAATATCCCATAATTCATTCCTTTTTCTGGAATTCTCCTAAGTGTTTCCTTTATTATTCTTAATTGATATGAAATATCTGAAGTATGAGACATATCTAGTAATACAGGAAATATAGATGTAAACCATCCTATGGTTCTGGTTATATCCGTTTGTTCTAAGATATCCTCTCTACCATGACCTTCCATAGAAATCAAAAACGTATCTTCTTTTGCCCATTTTTTTAAAGCTAGCCCTAATACCGTTAGTAAAATGTCATTGATTTCTGTTTTATAGGCTTGATGTACCGTAGTTAATATCTGGGTGGTTATCTTTTTTGAAAATGTAAACTCCATACTTCTTACATCTTTATAGGTGTTTTCTGTAATTATATGGTCTTTTACTAATGGATTAACTTTTGTGACATCTATACTTTTCCAATATTCAATTTCTGAAGTATGCCAATCTTTATAACTTTCATCAATACCACTACCATACTTTTGTAATTCTGTAGCCCACTGCTTGTATGATGTTGTTTTTGATGGTAATTTTGCTTTGCTCTTTGTTTTTAGCTGATCATATAGTGTATTTAAATCTTCGAGTAAAATTCTCCAAGAAACCCCATCAATAATCAAGTGATGTATTCCTATAAACAAATGGTCTCCTTCTGCTGTTTTAAATATCCCTATTTGTACTAATGGTCCCGTTTCAATATTTAAACTCAGTAATAACCTATTAACTTCTTCTTCTATTTTTTCTTTCTGTACCTCTTTAGCTTCTTTAGAATAGTCAAATACAGTAAAGTTATATTGCCCATCAATAGACTCTTCAATATATTGTGATATTATATCTCCTTTCTTTTGATATTTAGTTCTTAAGATATCGTGATGCTGTAAGATGATATCTATAGATTCTTTCATAAGTTCAGGATCTAAAGAGTCCTCATTAAAAAGAAGTAAATGTTGACTCAATTGATTGTAATATGTAGGGTATGAATCGAAAAACCAATTTTGTATTGGACTTATAACAACTTCTCCTGTTACAATTCCTTGATCAATTTCGAATTTCTGCGTCTCTTTGACCATTTTGCTTAATAGTGCTATATTAGGTTGTTCAAAAACATCCTTTACTACAAGGTTATAGCCATATGCTTTAAGTTTAGATACAATCTGAATTGATTTGATAGAGTCTCCTCCTATCTCAAAAAAGTTATCTCCTACCCCTATTTGTTTTGCTCCTAAAACTTCTTCCCATACACTTACTAATATTTCTTCTATTTTGGTACTTGGAGCGATATAATCTGATCCTTTAAATTCTGGATCGGGTAGTGCTTTTCGATCTATTTTTTCATTAGAGTTAAGAGGAAATTCTTGCATCCAAACAAAATATGATGGTATCATATGGTCTGGCAATGTAGCCGATAACATTCCTTTAAATTCCTGAAAACTAAATTCATTTTCTGAAATATAATACGCACATAAAAATGGTTGATCTTGTTTGTCTTTCTTTGCTATAACCACAGCTTTTTTAATACAATCTATTGCCAGAAGTTCGTTTTCTACTTCTCCCAATTCTATTCTAAATCCACGAATTTTTACTTGATGATCTATTCTACCTATATATTCTAATTCTCCGTTTGTAGTCATTCTAGCTAAATCGCCAGAGCGATATAAACGTTCTTCTGGATTATATGGATTTTGAATAAAACGTTCTTTGGTAAGTTCCTCTCTATTAAGATATCCTTTGGCTACTCCCGGACCTCCAACATACAATTCTCCTATGCAACCTTTTGGGGTTAACTTCCTGTTTTTATCAAAAATATACATTGTTAATGTTGGAATCGGAGTTCCTATATTGCTGATATTATTTTCTATTTCATATGCTCCAATTTCCTTATAAGTTGCATGTACAGTTGTCTCTGTAATTCCATACATATTAATAAGTTTCGTATTTGGATATTGTAAAAAGAATTCTTTTAACAATGCAGGTTTTAAGACATCCCCACCAAAAGTAACATATCGCAAAAACAGTTCTTTTTGGTTATCAATTATTTCTGGAATAAGATTATAAAATGCGGATGGGGTTTGATTTAATACTGTTACTTTCTTATTTGCCAACAGATTACCGAATTTTGATGGGTCTCTAGATATTTCTTTTGGAACAATAACTAATTCGCCTCCTCTTAACAAGGCTCCATACATTTCCCAAACCGAAAAATCAAAACAATAAGAATGAAATAAGGTCCAAACATCTGTATCACTAAAATCATATTGAAATTTATCATTAAAAAGTAAGCGTATTACATTTCGATGATTTATCATAACCCCCTTTGGGTTCCCCGTAGTACCCGAAGTATATATTACATAAGCTACTTGATCAGCTGCAATATCAAACTCATTTTTATAGGTTGATTCCTTATCTAGTTCTAACTTATTAATTTCTATAAGAAGTAATTCTTTTTTGGTATGTTCGGTCTGATGTTTGGTAGTACTATGTACTATTATTGCAGAGGCATTACTATCTTGCAATATATAGTTAATTCTAGCTTCTGGATATTCTGGGTCTATTGGTACATATATAGCTCCTACCTTTAGAATCGCCAGGATACTAACAATCATATCTGTAGATCGATCCAAGAGTACTCCTACAATGTCCTCTGAAACTACTCCTTTACTGGTCAAAGCTTCTGCTAGGTTATTGGCCCTTTGATTTAATACTTCGTATGTTATTTCTTCATCTTCCCAGCTTACTGCTGTATGATTTGGTGTTGCCAATGCTTGTTCCTCAAACTTACCATGAATAGTTTGATGATAAGGGTAATTAGCCTCGGTATCATTAAAACTTCCTTTTAATAATTCTTGCTTTTCTACCGGAGTAATAATTTCGATATCGTTAAGTAGTATCTCTGGTGTTTGTAGAATTACATCTGTAATCTGTTTAAAATGAGTACACACTTGATCTATTGTCGAAGATTCATACACATTCTCATTATAATTAATAATTATTTCTAGGTGTTTACCTGGTAAGACACTTAGATATAAATTATAATGTGTTTCTTCATAAGAATCATAATTTGATACAGAGAATCCTAAACGAGTATCTAAATCCATATTATACAAGGACTGGTCTATAGGGAAGTTCTCAAAAATCATTATATGATCAAACAAGTCTCCTTTTAATTTGGTGAGCCCTTGTATTTCTGATAATGGAATATATTCGTTGGATTGTACTTTTAGAAATTGACGTTGTGTTTCTTGAAGCAATTCTACAAAACTAACTTTACCTGCTTGGATTCGAACTGGTACTGTATTAATAAAAAGACCTACCATATCTTCTATTCCTTGAATTTCAGAAGGTCTTCCTGAAACTACAGCTCCAAAGAGTACATCATTTGTATCATTATATTTCTGTAATAAAATCCCCCATAATGCCTGAATAATTATATTTTTAGTAATATTATATTGACTAGATAACTCATCAAACTGTTTTATAATGGTTTCATCTAATATAATTCTACGTTCGCCTAATTGATATTTATCGGTTGTATTTACATAATCAACAGGAATACTTGATTGTTCTTCATATCCTTTTAAATACGAATCCCAAAAATTCAACATCTCTGTTTTATTAATTTTATAAAACCAATCAATATAGTTTCGATATGGTTTTATTTCTTTAAAGTCAGGGTGTACATTATCTTTTAATGAAATATAAATATTGAAGAAATCGGTGTACATCAATGATAAACACCACCCATCCATCAAAATATGATGGAAATTCCAAATTACTTTATATCTATTTTCACTTAATTGAATTAAATGAACTCTCATTAATGGTTCCTTAAAGATATCAAAACCTCGTTCTAGATCTTCTCTAATTATGGTTGCTACTCTTTTTTCTAAATCATAAGGTTCTTCTTCTATTAAGGATATATTATGTACTGGAGCAACTCTATCGCTAAAAATGATTTGTACAGGATGAGAGATTCCATCATTAAAAAACCCTGTTCTAAATATTTCGTGTCTTTCGCATAATTTGTTTATACTCTTTTCAAAGAGGGTTGTATCTAGTTCTCCTTCTAGATCAAAAATAGACTGAATACAATATGCTTGTTTACTATCATCAAATAAGTGATGAAACAACATTCCTTCTTGCATAGGAGATAAATGATATATGTCATCAACCTCTCTATTATCTTCACTATTTTTTATATATTCTTGTACTAAATCATATTCTGATAAGGATAACGAAACTCCATAATCACTTGGTGTTTTTTCTGGTATTGCTACTGTAATACAGTGAGAAATAATATCTGCTAAATAATTCTTGTAAGAGTATGATAAACTTTCTATCGTACTCTCATTATACTGATGCGTATTATAACTAATACTAATCTTTAGCTTTTTATCAACAATCCAACTATTTATAAGAAGTTTATATTTGTTGTTTGTTGTTTTACTTTCTGAATCTCCTCCAGAAAGGTCTGAGATTTTAAATAGTCCAATTGGAATATCCTGATCAATTTGTCCGAGATAATTAAATACTATTTCTGGATTACATGCAGTTAATGGATGTGATGATAAATAATTTATAATACCATATCCAACCCCTTTGTTAGGTATTTTCCTAAGGTCTTCTTTTATTGTTTTAATAGCTGTAACTAAATCGCTATTTATTTCTGGCATTTTTAATAATACAGGAAAAAGCCCTGTAAACCAGCCTATTGTTCTGGTAACATCTATATCTTTAAAAAGGTTTTCTCTTCCGTGACCCTCTAGGTGTAATAAAACCCTATCAGATTTACTCCAATTTTGAATAGACAATCCTAATGCGGTTAATAGGATATCATTGATTTCTGTATGATATGATTGATTAACATTTCTTAACAAATCAGTTGTTTCTTCTACTGTTAATTCAACAGAAGTAGAAACAATATTTTCATAATTATTATTCTGGACAGTACCATCTGTTGGCAGTGCTGTTACGTGTTCATTTACTACTTCATTCCAATACGTTAATTCATTCTGCAGCCTCGTCCCTTTAGCATATTCTTGTATTGCTATAGCCCAATCCTTAAATGAATTGGTTTTTAAAGGTAATTTTGGGGATTCTGATTTGAGTATTTGTTCATATAATGTTGCAAAATCTTCTAGTAAAACTCTCCAAGAAACACCATCAATAACTAAATGATGAACAATTACTAACAAATGATCTCCTTCATCTGTTCTAAAAATACCTAATTGTATTAAAGGGCCTTTTTCTATATTCAAGCTTGCTTGTAAAATGTTGGCCTCTTTTTCTATATCTGCTTCGGGATGGCCTCTAAAATCAAAAACTTTTATATCAAAAGAAGAGCATGCATCTTTGGTATATTCAATTAATACATTAGAGTCTACTTGCTTTACAAAATTAGCTCTAAGGATATCATGATGTAGTATTAACTCTTTAAACGAATTATAAACTACAGTTTCATCAAAACCATTCTCTCTAAACAACATAACATCTTGATTGAAATGATTTGGTTTTGTATGATTATTCTCAAAAAACCATTCTTGAATAGGTGTAAGAGGACTCTGACCTTCTACCAAGTCTTGATCTATTTGCTTTGGTGTAACTTCTTTTATTCTTTGACTTAACTTAGTAATTGTGTTATATGCGAATACATCATCTAATTCTAATTGATACCCATATTCTGCCATTCGTACCACAATCTGAATTGACTTTATAGAGTCTCCTCCTATATTAAAGAAGTCTGTATTTGTATTAATATTCTTAATTCCTAAGACTTCCTCCCATACCTGTATTAATTTTTCTTCTATCGCATTAACTCCCTTGGTAACTTCTTCTTGTAGCGTTGGTTCAGGAAGTGCTTTTTTGTTGACTTTACCGTTGGTTGTTAATGGTATTTGTTCTAAGTGTATATAAAAACTAGGAACCATATACTCTGGTAAAGACTCTTTCATATGGCTCTTTAATTCCTCTGCATTAATCTCTCCATTTTTACCTACATAATAACTACATAAATATTTGTCGTTATGCTCGTTGGTTCTGGTAATGACAATACCTTCAATAATATCCTCATGTTCTAACAAACGGTGTGTTATTTCTCCCAGTTCAATTCGATAACCTCTTACTTTTACTTGTTGATCTGCTCTTCCTGCAAATTCTAGTACTCCTTCTGGTAACCATCGTACTACATCTCCCGTTTTATATAAACGCTCGGTTGGTTGAAAAGGATTTTCTATAAATCGCTCTTTTGTTAATTCCTTATTATTAAGATAACCTCTGGCTACACCATCTCCTCCAACATATAACTCACCAAATACTCCTATAGGCTGTATTTGATGATTTGTATTAAGAACATAGGCAGTAGAATTAGCTATCGGTTTACCAATTGGTATATTACGGTCATGTGTTTTTGTAATAGCATATATTGTAGAAAAAGTAGTGTTTTCTGTCGGTCCATATCCATTAAATAATTGTAGGTTAGGAAACATCTCTCGAACGCTATTGATATGTGGTGGGGATAATGCATCTCCTCCTACTATCAAATATCTCAATGGTTCAAAAATTGTTAGATCTTGATTTACTAATTGATTAAATAAAGGAGAGGTTAACCACATTGTATTAATCTGATATTCCTTAATTTTTTGTCCTAATTTTTTTGCATCTAATAAGCTATCATTATCGATTAGATATAAACTTCCTCCGTTTAATAAACTACCCCATATTTCTATAGTAGTAGCATCAAACACGGGGGCTCCTGTTTGTAAGAAACGTGTTTGTTCATCCAAATTAATATAAGTGCAGCTTTTTACTAGTCGAATAACATTACGATGCATAATTTGTACTCCTTTTGGGGTGCCTGTAGAACCAGAGGTATACATTATATAACATAGTTGATCACTAGGTATCTTTGCTTCTATATTTGTAGTGGAGTAATTAGCTATTTCGACTTCTTCTAGCCTAAGTACAGTTCCCATAAAATCTTCTGGAGATTCATGAGATCCTGATACAATCATTAGCTGAGCGCCTGTATCCGTTAGCATATGATCTATACGACCTTTAGGATATGCTGGATCGATTGGTAAGTAAACTCCTCCTGATTTAATAACCCCTAAGATGGCAATTGTTGTTTCTAAAGAACGTTCTCCGTATATCGCTACAATATCTTCTTTACCTATTCCTTTTGATTGTAATGCATGAGCTAGTTGATTTGCCTTATTATTTAATGTCTGATAAGTTAATGATACTTGATCAAACGATATAGCTATATGTTCTGGGTGTTGTGCTACTTGCTCTTCGAACAAAGAGGCTATATTATCTGTAGATGGATAAGGAATACTTGTATTGTTATATAATTCTAATTGTATTTTATCTGCTTCTGAATTAAGCTCTATATTCTTAATATCAATTTCTGGCTGCGATAATACCGTATTTAGAATTTTCTGAAAATGTTCGCCTAATCTATCTATTGTTTCTGATTCATATACATTTTGATCATAACTAAAGATAACCTGATATGTTGCTCCTGGAATTATGGTTACATAAAAATCATAATCCGTTTCTTCATAAGTTTGATGATTAGATACTTTAAATCCTAGTTGCTCATCAATTTCGAGATTGGACAAGGCTTCGTCTACGGGATAATTTTCGAACATCATGATGTGATCAATCAATTCATTTTTTAATTCAACTTGTCCTTGAATTTCTACAAGTGGTAAATACTCCCGTTCCTTTATTTCTAAAAATTCTTGTTGTGCCTCTTGTACTAGTGTTTCGAAATTGGTAGACTTGTTTCTAATACGTAATGGAACTGTATTGGTAAACAGCCCTACCATTTCTTCTATTCCTTTTATCTCTGTTGGTCTTCCTGACACAACAACACCAAAAACGACATCATCTGTATCATTATATTTTTGCAGTAAAATGCCCCAAATTGACTGGATAAGGACATTAGAAGTTACTTGATATTTTTGAGATAACTCACTAAATTTATTAACGATTTCTTCCTCTAAAATAATTGTTTTTCGATCAATACGTCTGGATTGCTCTCCTATAACTATTTTGTCTTTTGGAATAAGTGCTTTTTTATCATATCCTGTAAGATATTCTTTCCAAAAAGATAACATTGCGTCATTATCTTGCTTCTCTAACCAATAAATATATTCCTGAAATGGTGTGACTTCTGTTAAATTAGCTTCTCTTCCTTCTTTTACCTCTAAATAAGTACTAAATAAATCATTATATAAAATAGATAAACACCATCCATCCATTATGATATGATGAATGTTCCATATTAATTTATATTTGTCTTTTTCTGTTCTAATTAATTGTATCCTAAACAATCCTTCTTTCTCCAAATCAAAACCTTTATCAAGATCCCTCTTAATTAGCATATTGACTTGTTTTTCTGCTTCCTCTTTTGAAAAATGGGATACATCTGAAGAAGTAAATTCTAATGATCTTTCATCATAAACAAATTGTATGGGATTTGATATATTTTCGTGTATAAAATTGGTTCTTAAAACATCATATCTTTTACTTATTCTATCAAGACTTTCTTCTAGAATAACCTCATCTATTTTACCTTCAACATCTACAAATGATTGTATAGAATACGTTTTTGATTTTTTACTACGTAAAAAATAGAAAAACAATCCTTTTTGCATCGGTGAAAGATTATAAATCTTTTTTATGTCTTTTTTAATACCATATGCCAAAACACTTTCTTGTACCGTAGTTAGCTCATCGATGCTAATACTTGCTCCATAATCTGATGGAGTCATTATTGCATTATCACGCTCAATACAGTGTTTTATGATATATTTTAAATTTTCTACATAATTTTTTGCCAGCGTAGTAATTGTATCTTCATAATGCTCTGTGGCATGATAATTAAAATTTAGTACTAATTGATCGTTTTTTATAATCCCATCTATCATAATCGAATATGGTGTTTCCATATCCTTACTCATATATTCTCCTCCTTTTCTAGAGGATACTTCAAAATGTTCAGAAGTTGTATCTTGATCTATTTGTCCTAAATAATTAAAAGCAATTTCTGCGTTAGTAGTTTCTACTTTTTCATCAGATAAATATTTTAAAATACCATATTCGATTCCCTTGTTTGGTATTTTTCTAAGGTTTTCTTTTACACTTCTTATAGTATATGATAAATCCTGCTCTTCTTCAATATTAATCACCACTGGAAAAATAGTGGTAAACCATCCTATTGTTCTACTGATATCAATTCCTTCAAAAATATCTTCTCTTCCATGCCCCTCAAGATTAATCCGTAATTTATTGCTTTTTGTCCATTTACTAAATGATATTCCTAAAGCAGTAAGAAGGATATCATTTATTTCTGTATTATATGCGTGATTTACTTGTCTTAATAATTGTGTAGTTTCTTGGTTTCCTAAATTAACCGTTATCGTTGCTAGATCTTTAAAAGTTCTATTATTAACAATCTTATCTTTTGGAAGAGGTTCTACTTCTATTTTTGAGATAGAATCCCAATACTTAATTATATTACTATTTATCCCCTTCTCGATATATTTATATAATGTATCTATCCAAAACTTATACGAATTTGTTTTTAGAGGAAGTTTTATTTCCTTAGTATTAGTGATTGCTTGTGCATAAATCTCCTGTAGATCTTTTAATAAAATACGCCAAGAAATACCATCGATTACCAAGTGATGTACTATAATTTGTAAATAATCCCCTTTTTGTGTACGAAATAAACCTACATGAACAAGAGGACCTTTGGATAATGAAAAACTACTATGAAGCTTAGTAACCTCGGCTTCTATACTACTATCAAAATTATCGATATCTAACAAATCAAAAATTTCGTATTTAAATAATTTATCGGTTACTTCTCCTCTATTATAAGCAATTATTTCCTCTCCTTCACTTTTAAATAGAATCCTCAATGCATCATGATGTGCCAATAGTTTTCTAAAAGTTATTTCTAACGCCTCCTCATCAAAACCATTTGCATTATACAGCATAACATCTTGATTAAAATGATGTCTGTCGGTTTGGTGTTTTTCAAAAAACCATTTCTGTACAGGAGCTAATTTGATTTCTCCTTCTACAGTTCCTTGTTCGCTATTAACAAATGATATGGGTTTAATCTGCTTACTTAACGCTTCGATAGTTGGATATTTAAATACATCCTTCATATCTAGTTTGAAACCATAATCGATAAGACGCGATACAATCTGAATAATTTTTATAGAATCTCCTCCTGTTTTAAAAAAGTTATTCTTTATCCCAATACCTTTAATTCCTAATACTTCTTCCCATATTTTAACTAATATAATTTCTTGATCATTTGTTGGTTCTACATACTCATTATCAATACTAGGTAATGGCAATAATTCTTTATCTATTTTACCATTAACGGTAAGAGGTAGCTCCTCTAAAGGGATAAAAAATGAAGGAATCATATAATCTGGTAGTATTTCTACCAAATACTCACGAATAGAGGTTTCTGATATTTGATCTTTTATTGTATAATATGCGCAAAGATATTTTTGTCCCTGATCTCCTGTTTTGGCAACAACTATTGATGATATTATGCTTTGATGTTTTAATAAGCTTTGATTTATTTCTTCAGGCTCTATTCTATAACCATTAATCTTTACTTGATGATCTATTCTGCCCAAAAATTCTATATTACCATCAGGGAGCCATTTGCCTAAATCTCCTGTTTTATAGAGATATTCATACTCCTTTTCTGAGTACGGATTTTCTATAAATGCCGCTGCTGTAAGTTCCTCGTTATTAAGGTATTCTTTTGCCAAATTAACCCCTGCAATACATATTTCACCAGCTATCCCCTCTGGAACTAATTGCCCATATTTATCTAATATATATGTCTTAACATTAGCAATAGGTTTTCCTATTGGAATACTTGTACGGTTTATATCTTCTACTCCTACCTTATATGTACTTACACATACAGCACATTCTGTTGGGCCATAAGCATTATAATACTCTAAAAATTGACTGTATTTTACCGCTTCCTCTACATTTGCAGCTTCTCCAGCAGTTATCATTACTCTTAAAAATGATAATTCATCAGAATCTAATCCTGATAAATACACTGGTGGTAACGTAACTACACTTACTTCTTTTTCTTTTATATACTGAGTGAATATCGCGGGATCATTAATAGTTTCTCTATCTGCAATAACCAGTGCTGCCCCTGTATATAAAGCCATGAATATTTCATAAATAGAAGCATCAAACGATAGTGATGCAAACTGTAGTATATGATCATTTTCTGTAATAGAAAATTGTCTGATTTGATCTAATGCCATGTTTACATTACTAATATGCCTCAATACAACTCCCTTTGGTTTTCCTGTTGAACCAGAGGTATAAATAATGTACGCAGAACTGCTAGGTAGAATGTCTAATTTCGGTTTTTGATCACTCGTCTGTAAGTTTCCTAATTCGTCTTCTATAAGAAATGATTTTCCTGTATAAAAATCTACTGCCTCTAATTGTTTTGTATCCGTTATTAGCACACTAATATCGGCGTCATCAATAATATATTTTTTTCTATCTTTTGGATAATCAGGATCTATCGGTAAGTACGTACCTCCAGCCTTCATTATGGCCAAAATACTAATCATAGCCTTTTCAGAACGATTAAGCATAACTCCAATTATACTACCGATCTCTATGTTATATTTTGTTATTAAACAATTTGCTAATTGATTAGCTTGTTCATCAAGACTCTTATAAGTGATCTTTTTATCCTTATATATTATTGCTTCGTTATCTGGTGTTCTTTGTACTTGTTCTTCAAATAATGATACAATAGTACTAGCAGAAGGGTATAATGTTTTTGTATCGTTAAAAGATTGAAATCTTACTATTTCTTCATCTGTTAATATACTTAATGTACTTATAGGTTTTTCTATTGCATCTGTTATTACTGAAATCCAATGGGCAAAATGAGATGCTAAACTTTTAACAGTTTCCTCTTTATATTTATTATCGTTATACAGTATACTACACTGAATCTCTTTTTCTACTCGCTCAAAAGAAAATAATAGTTGAAACCTGACTGTATCCAAATAGTTCTCATCATGTATGTTTTTTAAAATAAAACCAGTATCCAATACAAGTTGATCCTTAATTGTTTTTCCAGATATTTTTAACAAATGTTTTTCTACTGGATAATTCTGTTTTTGAGATGCATCTATAATAACATCTTTCATTTTAATAATAAGCTCTTTAAAGCTGTTTTCTGCTCCTATCTCGGCATATAATGGTAACAATGTGTTTATAAAATCAACTTCCTCTTTTTGTCTAATAATAGGAGAAAATAACAAACTCTTCTTTTGATTCGTATATTTAAACAATAGAGAATTAACGGCAGCCAACAAAATCATAAATAGTCTCTGATCTGAATTGCCACTTATAGAAACTATATCATTTCCTGTTTTTTCTGGTAATACAAACGTGTATTGTTTTTGATTGTATGTATTGTCTTCTGTATTATTTTTTGAATATGGGAAATAATTTTTATTGATAATTAAGGATAAGCGATCTGTCCAATATTGTTTCAATTGGTTTAATTCATTTTCCATTTTTGATAATTAAATTAAAAGAGTGGTTTATTAGTTTATTGCGCACAAAGGCTATTAGTAGTGTGAGTTAGGCTAGAAATGTTTGGACATCTCTTAGAAATTAAAACTTCCTGATTCTTCGTCTATTGACATAGCCATTAAGCGTTTTCCTTTTTCTGTTCCAATAGCACTAATTGGCTTAGAAGGATCTTTTAACAATCTTTTCAAAATATTTATGTAATTTTCTGAAAACACCTTGATTGTTTCTTGTTTAAAACATTGCGTTCGATATTCAAATCTACATTCGATTTTTCCACCAATCTCTTCTGCTTCTAATGTTAAATTAAAAGCTGATTTCCCAATTGGGAATTGATATTGAATAGCCTTAAAGCTATCTCCAACAACAGATTCGCTATTAGTGCTTTGTAACACAAAGGCTGCATCAAATAATGGGTTATTACTAGAGTTTTCATGAAGTCCAAGATTCTTTACTAAATCTTCAAATTGATACTCCTGATTTTCTAATGCTTCTATAACACTTTGTCTTACTTCGTTTAGAAATTTTAAAAAATCTTTATCTTCCTCAGGAAAATTTCGCAATGCTAGCATGTTTATATACATACCAATAATATCATGCAATTCAGAAACGGGTCTGCCTGCTACAGGAAATCCTATGACTATATCTTCTTGTAAACTTTGGCTTTGTAATAAAATGTAGTATGCAGATAATAATGTGATAAATAAGGTTGTTTTGTTTTCATTTCCAAAATCCTTAATTTCTTTTGTTAATTCTTCATCTATCTCAAAAATATAATCTAGACCTTTGGTAGTAGTATTTTCTGGAGTAGGAAAATCATATGGCAATCGTAATGACGCTACAGGTTGTTCGAATTTAGAAACCCAATATTTTTCTTGTTTTTGGTACGTTTTACTTTCTTTTAATTGATTATTCCAGAATGCATAATCTTTATATTGTATTGTTAGTTTTGGTAACTCCTCTCCATTATATAACTTTAAAATATCCTTTGAAAATATATTGAATGAATACCCATCTGTAATGATATGATGCATATCTATCAAAAACAAACATATTGGACTCTTGCTAACTGTAGTTTTAACCAGTTTTCTATCAACAACCTCCCAATTACCTTGTATTTGGAGTAGTTTTACCCTAAGTAAAGGACCTTTTTCTAGGTCAAAAGGATGAATAAACTCATGTATTTTACGCTGAATAACTTTTTCTGCTTCTTCTACACTTATATCGTTAGATAATATGATCTCTTCAGCTTTTAGAGGTATTACCACTTCTTTCTTAATTACCTGAACAGGTATTCCTTTTTCTAACCTAAATACTGTTCTAAGAGATTCTTGTAATTCTATCAACTTTGATAATGCATCTTGAAAACGATCAACATCTAATGTTCCTTGAATTGTTAAAGCAAAAAACTCATTGTACGCTAGACTTTCTTTTTCTAACATATGCACAAAAAACATCCTTTTTTGTGCGGCTGATACTTCATAAAAATCTTGGGGTTTAACAGGTTGTATTTCCTGACTTTTACTTGTTTTTGAATGGATAATAAAATTACTTATAGAAGTAATAGAGGAGTTTGTAAAAAACATTGCGATAGGTATTTCTACATCGAATTGCTTTTTTATTTTGGCTGCAATAAGTCCTGCTCTAAGAGAATCTCCACCGATTTCAAAAAAACTTACATCTAATGGAATTGCATTTACTATTTGTTTTTCTGTGAACGATAAAACCTCTTTCCATATTTCTACAAGTTTTTCTTCTGTTTGATTCTTAGGAATACTGTTTTCTTTACCAAAAACTTTTGAAAAATCTGGATCAGGCAAACCTTTTTTATCTATTTTTCCATTAGGAGTAAGTGGCATTTTGTTTAATTCAACCCATAACCTAGGTATCATATATTCTGGCAGCTTAGATTTTAGATGTTCTTCTAGGGCTTGTTTATCTAATGGATCTTTTGTTACTACATAAGCGATTAAACGTTTACCTCCAGAAGAATCCTCTTTAGCCAATACGCAACAACTCTTTACTATAGGTTCTTGAGATAATACACTTTCTATCTCTCCTAATTCTATTCGATACCCTCTTATTTTTACCTGATTATCTTTTCTTCCTACAAATACCATATTTCCATCTGGTAACCAATGTGCCAGATCACCCGTTTTATACACTAGCTCTTTTGGATTAAAAGGATGTGCTATAAACTTGCTCATGGTTAATGCTGGTTTATTCAGGTATTCTTTTGCTAATCCTTCTCCTCCTATATATAATTCTCCTACAACTCCAATTGGCACCAACTCCTGTGATTCATCAAGAATATAAAAACTAGTATTATCTAATGGTTTTCCTATCGGAACATGAATCAAATCATTAAAACCTTCTGTATTATCTAATTCAAAATAAGAACTATCAATAGTACTTTCTGTAGTACCGTAACTGTTTAAAATCCGCATAGAACTTCCAAAACGCTTATTCAATGTATCAAAATCAAATACAGAACAAACATCTGATCCTAAAACCAGTAATTTCATCCAAGATATATCTAATGAATTTTCATAAATATAATCCATTAATGGGACTGCTAATGCTGGGGTTATTTCTAAAAAATTAACTTTTGAAGTTTCTATTACTTTATATAGTGCTTCTGGATCTAGTCTAGTATCTGATGGGCAAAGTATTAATTGTCCTCCAGACAATAACCCTCTGCATAAATCTCCTGAGAAAACATCAAATGAAAAACTTGCCATTTGTAATAAACGGAGGTTCTCATCTAACTGGTACTTTCGTTTCCAGCACATTGCCATATTCAATAAATTGGCATGAGTAATTACTACTCCTTTTGGTTTTCCTGTAGAACCTGAAGTATAAATAACATACACTGGTTGGTCTAAATTTATAACTATGTCTGGTACTGTTTTTGAAGCTTTCTTTATTTTTGAAGCCTCTGTATCTATTGCTATAATGGTTACCTTATCATTGGTGATTAGTTTTTTATATGACTTAGTAGTTACAAAAAACAATGCTTTACTGTCTTCTATTATATGATGAATTCGATCCAAAGGATAATCCGGATCAATAGACACATATGCTCCACCTGCCTTTAGAATTGCAAGCACCCCAGTAATCATTTCTAAAGACCGATCCATACAAATTGCAACTAAATCTTTTGAAGTAACTCCTTTTTTTATCAAATAGTGAGCTAATTGATTCGACTGCTCATCTAATTCTGTATATGTTACTGTCTTTTCCTTATAAACTACCGCAATATTATCTGGTGTTTTATGTACTTGATCCTTAAATAAACTTAGTATCGATTTATCTTTTGGATATTCAACTGCTGTTTCATTAAAATGAACCAATTGCTGCGTTATTTTTTTATCAGATAGTAAGTTTATTTGCTGTAATGTTGGATCAGAACCGCTCGTGATTTGATTCAATACAGTGGTATAAGTATCTAGAAATTCTAATGCTATCGCATCGCTTATAAAAGACTTACGATAATCCAGACTTATTATCAGTTCTGCATTATCTTCTATAACATTAAGAATAAGATCAAAATCACTATACAGTGGTTTATACTCTTGTAGATTTAAGGAAACATCTTTCATTTCTAGTTCTCCGATGCTTACATCAAAATTTATAATGGTATTGATAAAATTATCGTTACTAATACTAGTTTCTCTCTGCAACAATTCTACAAAATGTGCAAATGGATAGTCTTGATGCTCATACGCATCAAATAGTCTACGTTTTAATTCTACAAAATATAAGGACAATACGGCTTTATCATCGTAGGATGACGCCAAAGGAATATAGTGTGAAAAATCTCCTATAGTTTTATCTATATCAGACATAGATCTTCCTCCTACGGGTAGTCCTATGACAAGTTCTTTTTGTTTACTTAATTTAAAAAGTACTAACTCAAAAGTAGCCAAGAATGTCATAAATAAAGTAAGCCCTTGTTCTCTGCTCCATGTTTTCAACAAATCAACCTTACCTGATTCAATTCGTATAACTTGGGAGCCACTTGTATTTCCTGCTTTCAAAACATTAGTTTCAAAAGGTAAGTTCAAGTATAATGTCTTTCCTGAAAAATTATTCAGCAAATATTCTTCATGATCTTTCCATGCTTTGGTTTGTTGCTTTCTTTTATACCATTTTACATATTCTGAAAACTGTATTTTTATCGATGGTACATGAGGTTGGCCATTCATTAAAGTATTATAATTATGAACCAGTTCTCTAATAATTATTGCACAAGACCAACCATCTGCAATTATGTGATGCATCACTATAAACAAAGTAAAATCTTCATCAGAAAAGCGAACTAAAAATAATCGTATTAATGGCCCTTCTGAAAAAGAGAAAGTTGTGTTTAGGTTTTCTTCTACTAATTCTTTATATTTTTGTTCTTGTTTTTCTTTTGGTTCTTCAGATATATCTATGTGTTTCAATACTAACTCCATAGATGGATCAAATAATAATCTTTTTCCATCTTCTGAAATTTTACTTTGTAAAATTTGATGATCCTGAATAATATGTTGGATTGCTTTTTCTAAAACAGGTACATTCATACTACCTGTAATCTGAATCCCAAAAGATTGCATGTATGCTAAGGATCGCTGTGGGTCAATTTGATATAATAGGTTAAACTTTTCTTGAGTTAATGTAACTGGTGATGAAACAATCCCTTTTTCTAATTGTAATGCATTTTTGTCTTCTAATGATGTAATTGAGGAAGATACATACCTATCGGAATTATGAGTAATATAAACACTTTCACAGATAGCTTCATATATACGAGTTATATCTTCATCTGTATGCGCAAAGGTTAAAAAATAATTATTTGAAGGTAATGCATAAATGCCTCTTTCTAACAAATGGAACAATAATAGTTCAAAATCATTTTTATACTTAAATGAAAATAAGGATCCAAAGCATACCATCTCAACTGGTAAGGCTTCCTGTTTAAAAAAATTATTTAACCGATCTACTAAATCTTTGGTTTTTCTATTTAGTTCTAAATATCCGTCGTGTCCTATCTTTTTTATTTTATTAAGTACTGCCTTAGCAGCTGCCATTGCTAATGGATGTCTTGTAAAAGTACCCGCTACAAAAGTTCTATTCTCCATTGGGTAAGATTCATCTCCGTAGTACCATATTCCTCCATCTACAGAATCTAAATACTTACTTGATCCAGCCACAGCACCAATTGGCATTCCGCCGCCAAGTATTTTACCATAAGTAGCCATATCAGCCTTTATCCCAAAATATTCTTGGGCTCCTCCTGGCATTATTCTAAATCCAGTAATTATTTCATCGAATATCAGCGGAATATCTAACTCTTTTGTCAACCTCCTCAATTCTTTTAATAGCTCTTTTGGCTGAATCCCCGGGTATCTGCTTCTTACAGGCTCTATAATAATTCCTGCAATCTCGCTCGCATTATTCTTTATTTTTTGAATGAGATCCTCATCATTATAATCTAATACAATTAGATCTTCTACCATTTTTTTTGTAATTCCAGGTGTCATAGGCTCTATGGTGTTTTCTATCTCTCCATTCGCTCCGAGTACAATTTCTGAATGCCCGTGATATGACCCTGTGAATTTAACAATCTTCTTTTTTCCTGTTACATTTCTAGCAAAACGCATTGCAAAGGATATAGCTTCTGTTCCTGTATTAGCAAAACAAACTCTTTCCATTCCTGTCTGTTCTGTTATTAAGCTTGCCACCTCTCCCGATAGTTTTGGTAATGGCCCGATATTAATTCCCTCATGCAATTGCACTTCGATCGCTTTTATAATATCATCTGGTTGATGTCCAAAAATACAGGAGCCAAATCCATTTACAATATCAATATATTCATTACCGTCTATATCTATAAACCTAGATCCCGAAGCTGTATCATTTACTATAGGATAAATCATTTCTTTGGTGGCAATTTTAAACCTAAAGCTAGAGCGATAATCTGCTAAGACCTTACGATAATCTACTGCATATGACTTAGATTTTTGTGTTTTAACTGTATAATTATCTATCAGATCTGGCAGTTGTAACTCTTGATTTTTTGGCAATTCTCCAAAGAACAAATACTGCTCATCAAAAGAGGGTAATATCTTTTTTCCTTTGATATGAATAGTTTCTTGTATATCTGTAGACTTATTCTTTTGTTCTGAAATTATAGTTTTTGTTTCTGCCCCCTTAGAAGATACTTGTGTAACTCCAACGGTACTCTCCTGCATAGTTATATTTCCAAATTGCATTAGCAGTTTATTCTGTGATTCAAACTGCTGCATTAATAGTTGGTTTTGAGTAGCGAATTGTCCCACTAATACCTGTAGGGCATCATTACCAATTTCTTTATTTACAGATACATTAATATTGTTATTTGTATTACCAGAACTATTTACTATTGAACTTTGATCTAGATTAGAATTTACTGTTGGATTAGATATCATTTCGTCTTCCAAAACAGTTTCTTCTATGATATATTTAATAATAGAGGCTAGATTTGTTAAATCATCAAATAATCTTCGAATAGGCAACTCTACTTTATACTCTTTTTTAATTTTGGTTACAATTTCAGATAAGACAAGAGAATCTGCTCCTAATTGTAATAACGGATCATGTAAAGAAATTTCATCTGCATTCATTTGCAATGATCCCGAAATAATTTCTTTTAAACGTTTTTCTATATCGTTAGAAATTTTACTTGTAGTAGTCATTTGTTGGTTTTCCTTTAGGATTTGATTAACGTCTAGTTCTTTTTGTACAATACCATTTTCTTGAATCCAATGTCTTTTTCTTTGAAAAGCATAAGTTGGACATGATATCTTTTTTGCTGTTCTCCCTTTATAAAAGGATTGCCAGTTTATATTCTTTCCTGCTTGATATACTGTGTTAATACATTTTAGTAGCTCTGAATCCTCACTTTTACCTCTTCTCATCGTAGCTCCCCATATAGCTTTAGTATCATCTAGTACACATTGTTTTCCTAAGGAGATTAATACAGGGTGGGGACCTATTTCTACATACACATTAACACCTCGTGTTTCTAATGTCTGCATTCCTTGTAAAAAATCTACGGGTGCACTAATATGTGTTACCCAATAATCTGCTGTTATAATCTCATCTCCTGCAAGTTTTCCTGAAACATTACTTATTAATTTCTTTGCTGGTTTTTTATAATTTATTGTTTCAGCTACTTTTTTGAATTCGGCGAGCATTGGTTTCATTAGTGGAGAGTGAAAAGCATGAGAAACTTTTAGCTCTTTATACTGTATTCCTTTTATTGCTAAAGCTTCACATATAGCAAATACTGTTTCTTTATCTCCTGATATAATTGTTTGATTAGGGCTGTTGATTCCTGCAAGACTAACTTTTTCTTTATGTATTTCAATAAATTCTGATACTGCTGTTACCCCACATTGTAATGACGCCATTGTTCCTACTTCTGGCAATTCTTGCATTAAACGTCCTCTTGCAGCAATTAATTTTAATCCTTCTTCTAAAGAAAACACGCCTGCTATACATGCTGCTACCAATTCTCCAACACTATGTCCTAGCAATACATCTGGTTCTATTCCCCAACTTTCCCATAATTTATAGAGTGCATATTCTAGAGAAAATAATATAGGTTGTGTATATAGTGTTTGGTTTAATAGTGCTCCTTTTTCATTTTCTGCATCTGCTAATAAAATTGATACAATATCTTCTTCTAAATAAGCTTTCAATATAGATGCACACTGGTGTAATGTTTCTTTAAAAACAGGTTCACTTTGATAAAGAGATTTCCCCATATTTATATACTGAGAGCCTTGTCCTGTAAATAAAAATGCTGTTGATAGTGTAGCTATATTTTTGGGTTTTTCTAATAGAAATTCTTCTTTATTATTAAGCTTTTCTTTAAGATCTTCTATGTCTTTAGAAAGGATTCCTATTCGATTTGAAAAATGACTTCTGGTGACTGATAAACTGTATGCTAAATCTCTTAAAGATAACTCTGGATTGACTTCTATATATTTTGATAAATTCTCTATTTGAGAATTCAGTGCTTCTTTATTTTTTCCTGATAATGGTATCAATTCCAGAGAACGTGATATCCTATCCTCGCTAAAGTTTTCTTTTTTTATTGGAGCTTCTTCTAATATAATATGCGCATTTGTTCCTCCAAACCCAAAAGAACTTACTCCTGCTTTTATGCTACTATTTTCTTTTTCTTTTAATTCTAAATGTTTGTCAGGAATCACTACATTAAGTGTACCCCAATTAATATTAGTATTAGGGGTTTTATAATGCAATTGTTTTGGAATCTGGCGATATTTCAAACACAATATGGACTTAATAACCCCTGCTATTCCCGCTGCTGCTTCTAAATGTCCAATATTTGATTTAACAGATCCTACAATTAATGGATTGGTTTCGCTCTTTTGTTTTCGATATACATTATTAAGTGCATTAATCTCTATTGGATCTCCCAAAGGAGTACCTGTTCCATGAGCTTCTACATAAACTATTTCGTTGGGTTCAATATTTGCTGATTCTAAAGCTGTTTTAATAACATTTTCTTGTGCTAATCCGTTAGGAGCGGTTAACCCATTACTTCTACCATCTTGATTTACAGCAGATCCTTTTATAATTCCTTCTATTTTATCTCCATCTTCTATGGCTTTAGATAGTGATTTTAATAATACCAAACCACAGCCTTCGCTACGTACATATCCATTAGCAGAATCATCAAAAGTTTTGCATCTACCATCTTTAGACATCATATTTGCTTGGGATAATGCAACTGTAACATCTGGAGACAGTAATAGATTTACTCCTCCTGCAATAGCCATAGTTGACTCGCCATTTCGAATATCCTTAACAGCCATATGAATACTTGTTAAAGAAGCCGAACAAGCAGTATCTATTGATATACTTGGCCCTCGGAAATCATAGAAATAGGATAACCTGTTTGAAGTCATGTTCAAAGCGAGACCTGCTCCTGAATAGACATCTTTTGCTGTATCTTTTATAATTGTACTATAGTCGACTTGCTCTACTCCTATATAAACACCTGTTTTTGTACCTTTCAAGTCTGATGGGATATATCCTGCTCTCTCTATCAATTCATGACTTAACTCTAGTAAAATACGCTGTTGGGGATCCATAAATTTTGCCTCTCTGGGTGAGATCTCAAAAAACGAAGCGTCAAACATATCTACATCGTCTATAAACCCTCCCCAACGGGTATTCATATTATATCCATCGGTAGTATCTTTGTAATATTTATCTATATCCCATCTGGTTATAGGCACTTCTGTTATTGCGTCTTTTCCTGATTTCAAATTTTCCCAGAATTCTTCAATGGTATTTGCTCCAGGAAACCTGCATGCCATACTGATTATGGCAATAGGTTCATTTTTAGATAAAACATCAGGCCTTATCTCATTTGAATCAGATATCTCGGGTATGTTTTTTAAATAATTAGCTAAGCTATTGATATCAGGATAACTGTAAATTAATACTGGAGATATTTCTTCTCCCATAAATTCTGACAACATTCCTGACAAGCGAATTCCTTGTATTGAGGTAATACCTAACTCGGCAAAAGATTTATAAATACTTACCCTAGATATATCTATTTTTAATTCTTCACTAATTGTCTTTTGCAACCATTCTTTAAGTAAATCCGCAGAGTGATCTGTTGTTTTGGGTTCTTGTTTATTCTTAACGGATGATTTCTTTTTTTCTTTAATAACTTCTCCTGTTACCCATCGATCAATAACTCCACTTATAGTATCTGATTCGAATACTATTTTTGTAGCTACTCGTTTTATTTTTCCGCTTGATGTTTTAGGAACATTACCTGGACTCACTAAAACAATACTGTGTATTGCTAATTCATGCTCCTGAAAGACGGATTCATATATAGATTTTATTATTGCTCCAAAATCATAACTTCGTATACTAGTTCTTTTGATTTCCTGTACCATTGCTAATTGCTCTTTTCCATCTACTGTTATAGAAAATATAGCACCTGCATTATTTTGTAAATCTGAATGAGAACGTTGTACTGTTTGTTCAATATCTTGTGGAAAATGATTTACTCCATTAATGATCATCATTTCTTTTAGACGACCCGAAATATAAAGCTGTCCCTTATTTAAAAAACCCATATCTCCTGTTCTTAAATAAGGCCCTTTATTTTTATCTACTATGTTTTTATTATCTCGAATATATGCAGAAAATATTTCCTTAGATAGATCTTTCTTATTCCAATACCCTTTAGTAACACTAGGGCCACTAATCCATATTTCACCTATAGCATTTGCCTCGCAGGCTTGTTTTGTATCAGGGTTAACTATTATAACATCTAAGTCTTCTAAAACAGGCCCGTTACCCACAAATTCTATTAGATCTGCTTCTGGAGTTTTTTCGTTAAAAAGGGCGATTTTACCAGAACTAAAATTAGCTTTATCTAGCTTTAAAGTTTCAGGAACTTTTTTAAAAACACAAGAACTAACTATCAAAGTTGTTTCTGCCATTCCGTAGCACGGCGTTAGAGAAGTCCTTTGAAAACCCAAGTGTTCGAAACTATCTGCAAAATTACCCATAGTTTCTGTACGAATAGGCTCTGATCCATTGTAAGCAATAAGCCAACTACTTAGATCTATCCCAATAAGATCTTCCTTTTTAATTTGATTTACACATAGATCATAGGCAAAATTAGGACCACCACTTAATGTAGCTTTATATTTAGAAATTGTTTTTAGCCACTTAACAGGTTTTTGAACAAATGCTGTTGGTGGCATAATAATCATCTCAAAACCTACATAGAAAGATTGAAGAATGTTTCCTATAAGCCCCATGTCATGATAAATTGGTAACCAGCTAACCCCTATAGTTTGTGAGGTATGATGATTACAATTTTGGATAAGCTTACTATTATGAATAATATTAGAATGGGTAACCATAACCCCTTTAGGATCGCCAGTAGAACCTGATGTATATTGAAGAAATGCTACATCTTCTTCATTAACCAAAGGAAATTTTTTATCTATATCTTCTTCTAAAACATTAGTTTTAAGCCATTCTACTTTTGCAAAAACCTCATTATTATCAAACCAACTATTACTCTTACTATAGATATCTTCTGTAGTCATGATTAGATTAGCATCACAATCAGAAACAATTTTCTCTAGTCTACCTATTCTTCGTTTTCCTTGAGGAGGAAAAGCGGGAACTGCAATAACACCTGCTAGCATACAACCAAAAAAAGCATCTACAAAATCTAACCCTGAAGGGTATAATAATAAGACTCGATCCCCTGGATTTACATGAATCAAAATATGAGAAGCAATTCTTTTAGATCTATTATATAGTTCTAGATAAGTTCTTGAATCACTTTCTGCCTCTCCATCTAACAAAAAACGGTATAAAACCTTATTTGGAGATTGTGTTAAATGATTTTCGAATACTTGTATTAATGTTTTTGCCTCCTGAGTATTCTTAAATATCTGATTTGTGTATGACATTTTAAAAATTGTTTGTTCTTTAAGTGGATTCTATTGTTGTTGTTAAACATTCTTTCGGATCAGTTAAAAAATGTCTAAATATTACTTCTATATAGTCTAAGAAGTAGATTTTAAAGAAATAAATAGTATAATATAGCTTGAATGACTTGCAGGATATTATCCTCTTGGTCATAAATAAAAGCAGAAATATTAAATCCTGAATAACCTAATATTCAAAGTAAAATTCTACTGAAAAATGAAAAATGAAATTTTTATTATAACATCATTATTATATCACTTTAATAAGTAGATGATGTTATAAGATATAGATGAAATAAATATTTTAAACTACCCTAAGTTTAGAATAAATGTAATAAATATCATGGCTATAATATTTTGGGTAATTGAACCAATATGCATGATATTTTCGAAATTTATACTTTATAATTTTAATTGCTCTATTTGTTTAAGTTTATTTACTTTAAGCTCTTGATTGAAACTTAATACTTATACTGCAATGTTCTTTTTATAAAAATATTATTTGATTCTACTTCATAGTCTTTAATCTTATCTATCGTATTTTTATTACTCTATCTGTTTTTTGATTTTCCTTTTTGTAGTATAAACGTATACACACTAAATACTACTAATTAGTATCACTATTCTTGATATTATTATATTAAGTATATTGATTAAAAGTTACTTGATTATTGGAAAGGCTTCGCCATTTGACTCACAATTTTTTCTATTTTTCAAGAATTTCATGAATCAATATTATCTATAAAAAATAATGTTGAATAGTAGACTAATTAAGTAGAAAATCATTTCATTCAATTAGTCTTTTTACAAAAAATAAGGAGTAAATAATCCTAATAAGCTATTAAGAATAAATCTTTCTCTCTTTACTCTAAATCTAAAAGTTTTTCCAAATATACAAATCTTAATAAATAGAAAAATTACGGTTAAACCATAAACATAAAAGTAACCATAATCAAATTACTGTTTATCAATATATTAAAAATATTTCAATGCTTGTTTCTAAAAACAATTAACAAATAAATAACACTCGGCTAACCAAAAGGAATCTTTAAAAATTGTTTCTATATTAAATATAGTGGATCATCAAATTTAAATTACTTTAAATAACACATCTATCCTCTTGAATTTACGTGGTAATATCTACAGAAAATTCAAGAATACACATTCTTAGCTACTAAGATTCTATCTCTTATTTAGCCGTCTCTCCATCATAAAAAAATGATTTAAATAAAGATGTTGGTGTTTCTGAACTTCCTATTGAATCTATCAATATTAAAGATAAATTTATCTTATTTGATAAGAAATTTAAAATAAGATAACCTATAATACGATTTACGAATAAAAATCTCGCATATAATCGCATTCTTTTTCTACTATATTTTCTTCATAAAATGAAACAATAGCTATGACTATTCTTTAATTTGATTCATCAATCTAGCGAAAAACCTTTGCAATTATTTATACGCAATTCTCATCCGTAAATCGTATAAGAATCGACACCTAAACTATAATAGACAATAAACTATTTTATATGTCTTAAGAAGATTCTAAATTTATTGTGGATCAAATTTTGTTCTTTTATCTGAAGATAATAGTTTAAGGTTGGTATAAATATTAAAAGCACTCTTTAGCTAAAGAGTGCTTTTAATATTTAGGGCAAAATTATGTACTCTCTTTAGTTCAAGATTCGGGGTCTTTTTACTAATGTCCTCACACTTAATTCGACCCTGATGTATTCCAAACTAATATTTTAAATCCATATCGTCATACGAGCTAAAATATTAGTTTTTTATCATACATCAAGTTTTTTATTATATTGTAAATGTAATGTAAAAAAACTATTAAAACAAAAAAAATTACGATAAAAAACATATAAAATCGATGAAATACACAAAATATTCACTTTTCAGTTTAAATTGAAAACAAAAATTCAAAAAAAAGATTGTTTTTTGAGTTTTTACCCTACATTGATGAACTATTTTATTTTTTCATGTTTATCGTATTTTTATATTAATTAAAAAACCTGAATCTATATAAAGAGATATGCTTAGAAATGGAAATAAAAATAAATGTCTTAGAAATAGATATAGACGTACTGTAGAAAAAAATTATAAGAATCCACTCCTAAACTATAATAGACAATAAACCATTTTATATGTCTTAAAGAAAATTCTAAATTTATTGTGAATCAAAATTTGTTCTTTTATCTGAAGATGATAGTTTAAGGTTGGTATAAATATTAAAAGCACTCTTTAGCTAAAGAGTGCTTTTAATATTTAGGGCAAAATTATGTACTCTCTTTAGTTCAAGATTCGGGGTCTTTTTACTAATGTCCTCACACTTAATTCGACCCTGATGTATTCCAAACTAATATTTTAAATCCATATCGTCATACGAGCTAAAATGTTAGTTTTTTATCATACATCAAGTTTTTTATTATGTTGTAAATGTAATGTAAAAAAACTATTAAAACAAAAAAAATTACGATAAAAAACATATAAAATAGATGAAATACACAAAATACTCATTTTTCAGTTTAAATTGAAAATAAAAATTCAAAAAAAAGATTGTTTTTTAAGTTTTCACCCAACATTGATGAACTATTTTATTTTTTCATGTTTATCGTATTTTTATATTAATTAAAAAACCTGAATCTATATAAAGGGATATGCTTAGAAATGGAAATAAAAATAAATGTCTCAGAAATAAATATAGACGTACTGTAGAAAAAAATTATAAGAATGTGCTTACTTAAAATTTACCTCTATATTAGAGATCAAATTTTGACACGATCTAATTGTGTATAATTTGTAATTGGATTATTTTCTATAAGATTAGAAAGTATTATATGTGTTTTCACTTCTCCATAAGTGATTAACCTATCTATAAATTCTTGTAAATGTATTTGATCTTTTAAAACTACCTCCATTATTATGTTTTCATTACCTGTAATCCTATAACAATTTATAACTTCTTTAAACTCGGATACTTTAATCAAAAAAGGTTGTAAACGCCCCATAAATGCTCTTAGGGTTATCATTGCTTTTAATTGATATCCTGTTTTAGTATGAGATACCTCTGCTATATATCCTTTTAAAATACCATAGTCTTCTAATTTTTTTATTCTTTCTGCTACTGCTGGAGAACTTAAGCCTACTTTTCTTCCTATTTCGGCATTAGATAATCTTGCATTTTTTTGTAAGCACTTTATAATATCCCAATTTTTAACATCTATTTTCATACAATTCTATCTAATTATTATTCTTGACTTTATAATACCCCTAATCATTTAGCTAGTATTACATTTTTACTCTATAAATTTAATATAGTAATATACTCAAATTCTAAACACTGTTGTTTCTAAATAAAAAACAATGATATTCATTAATTATTAAGGTAAAATAATCAATTAGCTTTAAATTAAAAAGAAAAAATAATAAAAATAGCTTTATTTTTGATATAACTAATTGTTATGAGATCACAACCAAGAAATAAAAGGTTATATAAGAAAGCTCTCGAAATATTATCTCTTTCCAGAAATATCTCAACCTATCTTATTCATGATTTAGCTCCATTACAGAATAATGGGAGCGAAAATCCTCATATTTATTTTACTGGTGATATTATAAGACAATCTGATGCTTTGGCTCCTAAAATTATAAGTGCCGAAAATCAAATATTTCAGGATGACCGTATAAAACATGCAACTTCTTTGTTTCATATCACAAACAGGCTTTATAAACATTGTGAACGTTTAGAGCAATCAGAAAGCAATGGTAAAGAGTTTTTAATTCTTTTACGTAAAGAACTCCGCAAGTTTAAACGTCTACAGCGTTCCTGGAGAATGACTTTGTAATCTTTTATATGATATATACTCAATGATTACAATTTGTTTTAGGCTATAAAACTCCTCTGAAAGGTTTGAAAAAACACTTAAGAAGTTTTGTTTCCAAATTAGTAGATTATCCATTAAAAGTATTATTAGAAGTCAAAACTAAATAAAACTATTTGGCTTTGTAAAATACATACTATAAAAAAACAGAATTCAAAAATCATGAAATATATTTTATACGATTTACGAATAAAAATCTCGCATATAATCGCATTCTTTTTCTACTATATTTTCTTCATAAAATGAAACAATAGCTATGACTATTCTTTAATTTGATTCATCAATCTAGCGAAAAACCTTTGCAATTATTTATACGCAATTCTCATCCGTAAATCGTATTACATCCACTATAGCTTTAGCTTTTTTATAATAGTCATCGCTATATTAGAAGCTAATTATAGCAAAGATTATATGTTTGAAGCTACGTATAAAATACAACAGTGTGTAACTTATGATGAAGAAGATTGAAAAAATCATGAAGAAAATGTCATCCTAAGCTTTAAAAGAAAACAACCAACATTTTGAGCTATAAAATGTTGGTTGTTTTTTTATCAATTTAATTTTGAAATAGGTATACCATTACATATTACGGCGATATTGCCCTCCTACTTCAAACAAAGAAGCAGTAATCTGCCCTAAAGAGCATTTTTTTGTAACTTCCATTAAGGCTTCAAAAATATTTTGATTGGTAATTGCCTTTTGTTGTAAATCTTTTAAAAGAGCTGCCGTATCTTTAGAATTCCCTTTATGAAATTCACTTAGCATTTTAATTTGATATTCTTTTTCTTCTTCGGTTGCACGAATTACTTCTCCTGGTGTTACCGTAGGGGATCCTTTAGAGCTTAAAAATGTATTTACCCCTATGATCGGAAATTCTCCATTATGTTTTAACGTTTCATAATACAAGCTTTCTTCTTGTATTTTACTACGTTGATACATAGTCTCCATAGCTCCTAATACCCCACCTCTTTCCGTAATTCTATCAAACTCTAATAAAACTGCTTCTTCTACAAGATCCGTAAGCTCTTCTATAATAAAAGACCCTTGTATTGGGTTTTCATTTTTAGCTAACCCCAGTTCTTTATTAATAATTAACTGTATTGCCATTGCTCTACGTACAGATTCTTCGGTCGGCGTGGTTATTGCTTCGTCATATGCGTTGGTATGCAATGAATTACAGTTATCATAGATCGCGTACAATGCTTGTAATGTTGTTCGAATATCATTAAAATCAATTTCCTGCGCATGCAAGGATCTTCCCGAAGTCTGGATATGATATTTCAACATCTGTGCTCTCGAATTCGCTCCGTACTTTCCTTTTAGTGCTTTTGCCCATATTTTACGAGCTACACGACCAATAACTGCATATTCAGGATCGATCCCATTAGAGAAAAAGAAAGATAAGTTTGGTCCAAACTTATTAATATCCATTCCTCTGCTTAAATAATATTCTACATAGGTAAAACCATTAGATAAGGTTAATGCTAATTGGGTTATTGGATTTGCTCCTGCTTCTGCAATATGATATCCTGAAATAGAAACAGAATAAAAATTACGAACCAGCTTATTTATAAAATACTCTTGTACATCCCCCATTAATCGCAATGCAAATTCTGTAGAAAAAATACAGGTATTTTGTGCTTGATCCTCTTTCAAGATATCTGCTTGTATGGTACCTCGAACTGTATTTAATGTTTGTGTTTTAATATCTAGATATACATCTTCTGGCAAAACCTGATCTCCTGTAACTCCCAAAAGCATCAATCCTAAACCATCGTTACCTTCTGGCAGATCCCCTTGATATTCTGGACGTACAGTTCCTCTTTCGGTATAGATAGCTTTAATTTTCGCTTCTACTTCAGACTCTAAATTATTTTCTTTAATATATTTTTCACAGTTTTGATCTATTGCTGCATTCATAAAAAATGCTAACATCATCGGCGCAGGACCATTAATAGTCATACTCACCGATGTCATTGTATGGGTTAAATCAAATCCTGAATATAATTTTTTAGCATCGTCTAAACAACAAATAGAGACTCCTGCATTACCTATTTTACCATAGATATCGGGTCTTAAATCCGGATCGTTTCCATATAAAGTAACAGAATCAAAAGCTGTAGAAAGACGTTTTGCATCCATTCCTAAACTTACATAATGAAAACGACGATTGGTTCGCTCTGGCCCTCCTTCTCCTGCAAACATACGGGTTGGATCTTCTCCTGTGCGTTTAAAAGGATACAATCCAGAGGTATAAGGAAACTCCCCTGGTACATTTTCTTGCAAACACCATTTTAAAACATCTCCCCAAGCTTCATATTTTGGTAATGCCACTTTAGGAATTTGAGTATGCGATAGAGATTCGGTATGTGTATCTATTCTAATTTCTTTATCCCTAACTTTAAAAGAGTAAATAGGGTCTTTATATTTTTGGACTTTATCTTTCCAGTTTATTATAATTTCCCAATTATAAGGATCCAGATCTAGTTTTATTTTATCAAATTGATCCAATAGCAGATTTAGGAAAACTTTGGTGGAATCTTCCTTAACATTACTAAAAATAAGATCCTGATCAATCCCTGATTTTGTCAATATTTCGGTTCCGTTGGATTGGATTTCTGCTACAGATAATATGGTCTGAAATATCCCAAATAATTTTTGTGCTACTATTGCTTGTGTTGTTGCTTTATCATCATAAGCTCTGTTGTTTTCAGAGATTTCTGATAAATATCTCGTTCTATTTGGTGGAATAACAAATACTTTTTCAGACATTTCTTTAGAGATAACAAATCCTGACTTTAATGTTGCTCCCGTTTTTTCTACTACCTTATCCATTATTGCTTTGTATAAGGTGTTCATACCAGGATCATTAAACTGGGAAGCAATTGTACCGTATACAGGTAAATCTTCTTGTGGTGTATGCCATAAATTATGGTTACGAACATACTGCTTTTTTACATCTCGTAACGCATCTAAAGATCCTCGTTTATCAAATTTGTTAATTGCTACAAGATCTGCAAAATCCAGCATGTCTATTTTTTCTAATTGTGTAGCTGCTCCAAATTCTGGAGTCATTACATACAAAGATGTATCACTATGCTCTAAAATTTCGGTATCGGATTGCCCAATACCAGATGTTTCTAATATAATTAAATCAAACTCTGCTGCTTTTAACACCTCTATAGCTTGTGCTACATATTTGGATAATGCCAAATTAGATTGTCTTGTAGCCAGAGAGCGCATATAGACTCGTGGAGAGTTAATTGCATTCATTCTAATTCGATCTCCAAGTAGTGCTCCTCCTGTTTTTCTTTTAGAAGGATCTACCGATATTAATCCAATGGTTTTTTCTGGAAAATCTATTAAAAATCTACGAACCAATTCATCTACCAAGGATGATTTTCCTGCTCCACCTGTTCCTGTAATTCCAAGTACAGGTGTTTTTGAAGTTTTATTTTTTTTATGTATTTGCTCTAAAGCATCTTTTGCTATCTCAGGAAAGTTTTCTGCCGCAGAAATAACCCGTGCAATTGCTCCTATTTGTTTTTCAGCTAAATGATCTACCTCTCCATTAAGACTATCTCCTACAGGAAAATCTGATCTTTGTACCAAATCATTAATCATTCCTTGTAAGCCAAGCTCTCTACCATCATCTGGAGAATATATACGAGTTATTCCATAATCCATTAATTCCTTAATTTCTTCTGGAAGGATTACTCCTCCTCCTCCTCCAAATATTTTTATGTGCGTCGCTCCTTTTTCTTTTAGCAAATCATACATATACTTAAAATACTCATTGTGCCCTCCTTGATAAGAAGTCATAGCAATTGCATTAGCATCTTCCTGTATCGCGCAATTCACTACTTCTTCAACACTACGATCATGTCCTAAATGTATAACCTCTACTCCTGTAGATTGTATAATACGGCGCATAATATTTATTGCTGCATCATGACCATCAAATAATGAGGCTGCAGTAACAATTCTTACTTTATTCTTTGGGGTATATGGTGCTATTTGTTCCATTATCAATAAAAAGTGAATTTAACGATGCCAATTTACGAAATATGCATCAAAAACGAGAGTTTATTTAGAATTATATAATTTATTTATACAATTTTATCTTTACGTTGTTTTAAGTTCAAATTTAAGGCAAATTATCTATGCTTTTTTGACAATTATACATGTATCGACTCTCTAAATTTATAATCTACTAAAAAGAAGAAGATTATCGAAATCTAAACTAAGGTAATTACTAAAAATGATTTCAATAGTAGTAAGTTTATACTCTTAAATTTATGCTACAATGAAAAAAACAATCGTATTGATTAACTGTCCTGATAAAAAAGGAATTATTGCAACTGTTACTAATTTTATTTTAGCAAAAAAAGGAAACACAACCTATGTGGAGCAACATGTAGATCATGAGTTAAAAGGTTTTTTTATGCGATTAGAATGTGAATTCGATCAAGACGAAAAGAAACTAGCTTTATTTAAAAAATCTTTCACTACCAATGTTGCTAAAAACCACCATATGCATTGGGAAATGTATAATGCTGAGAAAACACCCAAAATGGCTCTTTTTGTTTCTAAATATGATCATTGTCTTTATGATATTTTAGGAAGATATGCTTCAGGAGAATTAAATGTAAAAATACCTGTAATTATAAGTAATCACAAAGATCTTAAACCTATAGCTGATGCTTTTAATGTTCCGTTCGCATATATCCCTGTTACAAAAGCTACTAAAGAAAAAGCAGAATCACAACAATTAGAACTTCTTAAAGAACATAAGATCGATTTTATTGTTCTTGCAAGGTATATGCAAATTCTTTCTGCAAATTTTGTAACACAATATCCACATAAAATTATAAACATACACCATTCCTTTTTACCTGCATTTCCAGGGGCAAAACCATATCACTCTGCATACGAAAGAGGTGTAAAAATCATTGGAGCAACTAGTCATTATGTAACTTCTGATTTGGATGAAGGACCTATTATAGAGCAAGAGGTTGTTCGGGTATCTCATATACACAATGTACAGGACTTTATTCTTAAAGGCAGGGATCTTGAAAAAATAGTATTATCCCGTGCTATTAAACATCATATTGAAAGAAAAGTACTCGTTTACAATAATAAGACTGTAATTTTTTCATAAAGAAAAAATATCTCCTGTATTAGCAATACGATATCCCTGTTTTTCGAGTTTTATTCTTTCTTTAGACACTTTTTGTAAGATTGGATTAGAATGATTAAAGTGAATAAATATAATTTTGGATTTTACTTCTTTTGATTCTTTGTTGAATAATTTGATAGTTTCTTCTATAAAAGGATGCGGAACTTCTGCCATTGGTCTAGGGATCTCGCCATTCTTAAAAAATGTTGCGTCAATAAATGCATAATCTACTTTTTTTACTTCTTTTACTATATCCTTTTTCCAGAAGGACCATTTATTAATATCTGGTATAAAAAGTGCTTTTTTATTGCTACCTATAATTTTATATCCAACAGTCTCTGAATATTCATCTCTATGGGGAACTAAAAAAGGAGTAACCTGTATGGTTTCTGTTATTTGTAATAAAACATCTGTTTTTATCGGGTGGATAGTTATATTCTGTAAAGAAACTAATTGTGACCATGGGCCATTGTTTTCAAGAAAAGATCGCATTCTTGGCATTGCATACACAGGTATATTTTTTGCCCCCATTGCCTCTCTTCCAAAATACATTAACCCTGTATAGTGTCCAATATGGGCATGAGTCAAAAACACTCCATCTATTATATTTTTATTTTTTAAATGGTCACTTTCTAAAATCGATAATTGTTCTGGCATATCTGGTGTGGCTTCAAAAATAAATTTCTTATTATTATTTTTATCGACCACCCCCAAAGATGTAACTAGCGCTTTATGAACCTTATTTTCTTTAACAGCTTCAAATTCTTTACTATTATTTATATGAGGAAAACCACCATCCTGAGCCACTCCTAAAACAACAATATACGTATCTGCTGTGTTCTGTAAAAAGGATTTGCTTTTCATCGATACTTTATCTCTTTTACAGGAGATAATCAAAATAGATACTAATAAAAAAATAAAGTTTCGTTTCATCTGCTTATATTTATTGTTTTTTAACTCTCATCATGAGTTTACCACCTTTCGAGGCTTGCCTCGAAAATAAAATATATTTTCAGAAGCATATTAGCTTATCTATTATTTAGTAAATTGGCATTAACTTTGCATTCATTTAACTCTAATTACAATCTCAAACCTAACAAGAAATTATGAAACAAATTTTTATTATACTTACTGTTTTTTTGATGTCCAGTTGTGCCGAATTACAACAAGTTGTAAATAATCTACCACAGGCTACAGGGGGTGGATTTGGAATAAGCAATCTAGATATTGCAAACGGACTTAAAGAAGCTTTAAATAACGGGGTAGATAAAGAGGTTACTAAATTAACCCAAAAAGGTGGTTTTTATAATAATCAACTAGTAAAAATACTTCTTCCGCAGGAATTACAAAAAGTAGATAAAGCTTTAAGAGATATTGGATTAGGCAAACTTGCAGACGAAGGCTTAAAAGTTCTTAATCGTGCTGCAGAAGATGCTGTGAAAGAAGCTACACCTATATTCGTAAGTGCGGTACAACAAATTACATTTAATGATGCCAGGCAAATTCTATTAGGCAGTGATAACTCTGCTACCAAATATCTGGAAAACAAAACCCAAACTCAACTTTATCAAAAATTTAATCCTGTAATCAATAAATCTTTTTCTAAAGTAGGAGCTGATAAAATATGGTCTAATATCATCCGAAAATACAACACTATCCCTTTTACAAACAACGTAAATCCTGATTTAACAGATTATGTAACAAGTCAAGCTCTTAAAGGTGTATATACAATGATCGCTGTTGAAGAAAAAGATATTAGAACCAAACTAAACTCCAGAACATCTGATTTATTAAAAAGAGTATTTGCTCTACAAGATTAACAAAACAAAGCTGTACACAATATTACTATCTTAAATCAATAACCTTGGAGTAAGTTCACGGAGGTATAAGTTTTCGAAGCAAGTCTTGGGGAATTAATCCCTTTTATTGAGGGTTAAAATAAAAAATTAAATTTTCTTATGGGCTGCCAAGAACAGGCTTAACTTCACCGCTTCTACTATAGCAAATTTATAGTAGAAAGGACGTAGCTACTTTTATTTATTTTAAACATTTATAACAACTTTAAATTATGTTAACTAGGTATTAAGATCTTGTTTCTTGCATATCTATTATTTTTGTGATATATAATGTAAGAATATAAAAATGTTTCCTTGGTTAAAAAATAAAACTGAATTACAAAAATTACAATATCACTATTGTAAACTAATGAAAAATGCTTATAAATTGGCGCTTACCGATAAAGACAAAAGTGACCAACTCCACAAAAAAGCAAATGAAATTTTGGTTAAAATAAAAAAAATAGAAAAGCAATTAGCTTAAAAAAAAATATTTTCACAAGCTATTACTTATAAATGCAATAGATTGTTGGTTAAAAATTTCTGGTTGCTCTACATTTACTACATGCCCAGAATTTTTGACAATAAATAAGTTAGAAAATTGATGGGCTGCAACTACTTTCTCTACAGATGGTAAAAAAAGATAATCCTCTTCTCCCATCATATACAATGTAGGAATACTAATATCTTTTGACCTAAAAAATCGAAGTAATGGATTAATTTCTGAAGTTAATTTATACCATTTTATAAACTCTTTTTGACACAATTTCTTAGCTTCATTAGCAAATAGCAATCTGGATTTTCTATGATTTTTTTTAGGCATTATAATAAAAGCAAAAAGCTTATACAACATCATATATGGGATTACTGATTTAAATATAACCCCTAGTCGCATTAATATTTGAGACCTAAGATTAAGCTTCATTATCGCTCCACCCATGATCATACTCGATACACGATTCGGATATTTTTCCGCCAGACTTCTAATCAAAATAGTACCTAAAGATATCCCTACAAAATGAGATTTTTCTATTCCTTCTTTATTAATAACTTCAACTATATCTTCAGTTATTGAATCAAAAGTGTATTTAGAATTAAAAGCATCTTTAAAAACAGGTTTTGATTTACCATGTCCTCTAAGGTCTAACAAAAGTACATTAAAATGATTTCTAAATTCTCTAACTTGTTTATACCAAATAGAAGAACTACCTCCTGCTCCATGAACAAAAGTCACCCATTTTTCGCTATCAGGATGTTTATATATTGAATAATTAAGCAATACCAAAAATTATTTTAGATATTCAAAAATAGGAACTTATTTTTGATAAAAGAGCATGTTTACCTTATTTATAGAAACGTTTATTTATTCTTCTTTTAATTCACAAGACTCATGAAGTGTTTTAAAGTAAGAAAAAGCATCTACCAAACGTGATCCATACCAAGAAAAATATTCCCCATCTACCAAAAGTGTTTTAGTATTATTGTTTAGTTCTACAATATGTTTGTTTGTAAAAGGAAAAGGTTCTGAGGATAACATAATTAAATCTAAATCCTTAAAAACATTAAGTTCCTTTAAAAGAATTTCTGGATAGCGATCTTTATCTCCAAAAACATTTATGAAACCAGCAGTTTCCAACATATAATTTATAAATGTTCCTTTACCAGCTACCATCCAAGGGTTTTTCCATATAAAATAAGCAACTTTTTTTAGAGGTATATCTTTTATGAAAGAAGCGAACTTCTCTTTCTCTAATTTAATTTTAGATATCAATAAGACTGCTTCTTTCTTTTTTTTAAAAAGATCTCCATATTGTTCTATCATTACAAAAGTTTCTGAAATAGAACAAATACTAGAGACATGCACTTTATATTCTTTTTCTAAGCGCTCTACTATTTCTTTTGTGTTTTCTTCTTTATTACAAAGGATTATATCTGGATGTAACTCTTTTATCTTCTCATAATTAATTTTTTTGGTCCCTCCTACGATAACTTTCTGTTTTCTTATATTTTCTGGATGCACACAAAATTTAGTAACCCCTACAATCTTATCTAACAACCCTAAATCTACCAATAATTCGGTTTGAGAAGGAACAAGAGAAACAATACGCTCTATAGGTTTGGTTATATTAATTTCTCTACCCATTTGATCTTTACTTATCATAATCTTCCGTATATCCTAACTAAAAAAAACATAAACACTTAAATATTAACGTTTTAAATTTCATATTATTAAAAATAATGGCTAAATTAGAAATTATTAATATTTAAACTTTGGGGCTATGAATTCAGTACTACTAAGTATTACCATTTACAGTATAATGGTATTTTTCGTTGTTTTTATTGCATACAGTCTTTACGGATATGCAAAACAAGTCTTTAATGCTAATAGACGTTAATTCGATTTTTAAAAAAAGCTGTCTGAAAAGATTTACGTTATTCTACTTTAGATTAAATTTGGATATTAATTTTTCATATAATCTAATGACAAGTATATAAATACTTTTTAGACAGCTTAATTTTTATTTTATTTCTTCTAAAATTTGCTTCATTTCTTCTTGAAGCTCTAACGCTTTACTTGCGGCAGACTTTGCAAAATCAGCATCATTAGATGCATATATAATACCTCTGGAAGAGTTTATTAACAACCCCACCTGCGTATTAAGTCCATATTTACATACCTCTTTTAAATTTCCTCCTTGCGCTCCTACTCCAGGAACTAATAAAAAACTATTTGGTACTATCTTTCTTATATCTGATAAATACTCTGCTTTTGTAGCTCCAACTACATACATTAAATTTTCAGAATTCTTATATGCTATAGAGGTTTCTAAAACTTGTTTATACAGTTCTTTTCCTTCCACCTCTTTTGTTTGAAAATCAAAAGCCCCTTGATTAGATGTTAACGCAAGAAGTATGGTGTGTTTATTTTTAAAAGCAAGAAATGGCTCTACAGAATCCTTACCCATATAAGGAGCAACCGTTACCGAATCAAACTCCATATCTTCAAAAAAAGCTTTGGCATACATCGTACTTGTATTTCCTATATCTCCTCTTTTAGCATCTGCAATAGTAAAAATATCTGGATAATTAGAATTAAGATACTGTATTGTTTTTTGAAGAGATTGCCAACCTTTGATACCATAAGCTTCGTAAAAAGCTGTATTGGGTTTATAGGCAACTGCTAAATGATGTGTAGCATCTATTATTGCTTTATTGAATTCGAAAATAGGATCTTTCGCATCTAATAAGTGCTTTGGCATTTTATGTAAATCCACATCTAAACCAATGCATAAAAACGATTGTTTTTTATAAATCTGTCCGACAAGTTCTTGAGTTGTCATATTAAATCTTGCATTTATTTATAATTATTCTTTTCCTTCTACATAATCCTGAAGATAGCTGTATCTGGTAGTTAGTTTACCGTTTTCTGTCATTTTAGCTCTTTTAAGAACTTCATCTTTATCATTATTAAAAAATGCAGGTATTACATGTTCTAAAAACATTTCTCCAAATCCTTCACTTGCATCCTTGGGCAACTCACAAGGTAAATTATCTACTGCCATTACTGCAATAGCGTTAGAGCCTTTAAAATCTACTTCACTTTCTGTCTTTGGATCATATCCATATATTGGATCTGCGATAGTAGAAGATCTAATTGTACTAGCTACTGGCCCATCAATATCACAAGAAATATCAGCGACTACTTTAATATTAAAATCTTTAGATTTTGCATCTTCTCTTGTAAAAATAAAAGGAGCTCCGTCTCCAAAAAAGTGACCTGCAATATACATATCGCTTACTTTTGCGAATCGCATAAAATCGCCTTCATACTCTTGTGGATTAACATAAAAATCGTTTTTATCTTTAATCTCTCCATCTTTACGTTTATTATAATCCAAAACATCTATTTGCACGTATACTGGTTCATCAAAAGTAGTCTGCAAATATTCGCTTACAGAAACCTCTTTAACCTTCATGGCATCCAAAATTTCTTTTGCTCCGTTTCCTACTTTACCATTACCTGTAAGTACAATTTTTATATTAGGAAGTTTAATTTTAGATAATTCAGTTTCTAATGCCTTTTGATTATTAAGTGTTTCTGCTTTTGGCAATGTAAATGTTTCTTGCTTTATTCCCCAAGTTCTGAAGGCATTGTAAGCACCAACAATTCCTGCATATTTACCAAAACCAATTAATCTAAAACCTCTTTCGTCTACTATTACTTCGTGATCGTAAAGTTCTATATTTTTATCTAAAACAGCTTTAAGCAAAGCTCTGTTATAGGGTTGTTTTTTTATGGTATGAGAAAAGAAAAAATATTTCTTATTAGGAATCAATGCAGAAACAGGCACTTCTTTTACGCCAATCAACACATCACAATTAGATATATCTTCAGAAAGAACAAATCCTTCTTTTTGATATTCAGAATCCTTAAAAACCCTAACATCAGATTTTTCGACAACAAAAGAAGCTTTTGGAAATTTTTCCATTATATTTTTAAGGCCACTTGGCGAAAAAACAACACGACGATCTGGCGGATTTTTTCGCTCTTTAATGACACCGAATTTAGTCATATGAATTGGTATAAATTTTGTATTAAAAAATGAGCATAAAGATATGATAATTATGATTATCTTTGCTGCCCGAAAGTGTTTTTGATCAAATTGAAAACAGATTCTGTTTTTAAAAGAAAAATAATAATCAATTTTCGGAAAAATCCTATTGGGGTCGACTGGTTTTGACAGCGAGATTAATAGAGTGGTAAGCACGTCGAGCGCTGGGATATAGCTCGTAAATATCATATTTCAACTTTTTTAAACGGCGAGAATAACTACGCCCTAGCTGCATAATCCGAATTTTAGTAGGATAATGCCTCGGTCTACAAGGTAGACAAGCAGGATACTCTTCAAAAGCCTTGGTTTATGGCGTTTGGTTTTGAGTATCGTAAAAGTAAACCTAGAAACTATAGGATCTTGATATGGTTTTGAAATTAATCGAGAATAAGGGGTGAGTTGGTAGTTTTTGACCGGCAATCCCACGAAAACCTAAACAAAAACTAAGCGTGTAGAAAGCTATTGTATTACTTGTTTGGACGAGGGTTCGAATCCCTCCGACTCCACATAACTTATAAAAACCTGTAAATTAATTTTTTACAGGTTTTTTTTTATTTTTATGATTTTTTTACAAAACTTTGTTTTTCAATGCGATATAAGTTCGAGTTTTTTGAAAGATACATTATTTCTCACCAAAAAGAATTTTTCAATTTAAAGAATCTCAGTATTTTGGTCTAAAAAAGACACAAAATTTTGATAGAACGTTATGGCACAACAATTCGGTAAAACTTGGTGGGGAGAACAATTTCTAAAGGCTTTATCAAAAATCGATTATTCTAACCGTTTACCACGAGGAAAAGCCTATGCTCGAAAAGGTACTGTAAAGGATATTAGGATCAACAAGAACATTATTGAAGCAAAAGTTAAAGGTAGTAGACCTAGACCTTATGATGTTAAGATTACCATTCTGGCGTTTTACCCTTCAGAAAAAAAGAAACTCATGGATGCTATTATTGGTGATCCATTGTCATTATCTCATTTATTAAATCGCCAATTACCACAAGAATTAAATGAGATTGCAAAGCAAAACGAAATACAAGTTTTTCCTAATCAATGGTCAGATTTTGAAATGCAATGTTCTTGTCCAGATTGGGCAGTACCTTGTAAGCATTTGGCAGCAGTCATTTATGTTTTCTCGGCAGAAATTGATCGAAATCCTTTTTTACTATTTCAATTACACGATTTGGATATTCTTGGTGAATTGGCGAAAGCAGGAATGCAGTTAGAAGGAAGTGTAAAAGCTTTAAATTTTGAAAATTTACTTCACGAGAAACCAATTTCTACTGAATTTCCTAATAGTTCTGATAAAGCTGTTTTTGACTTGTCTAAAATTACTCCTCAAGCTGAAAATGTATTATCTCTGTTAGAAGATAAGGCACTTTTTTATACAAAACCATTTGTCCCGATACTTAAAAGGCATTACAAACAAGGGACTTCATTTGCTAAAAATGTATTAACAAAAGAAATTTTCGAATTAGATCCCAAAGCATTTGAAAAGATTGAAAACATCGAAATTCAAATCGATAAAAAAGAAATAAGTTTCCAAGGAATTAAGTTTTTTTCTGGTGGAGAACCTATAGATACTTCACCTTTTAATAAAGACTTAACTTCATTAATTCATTTTTTAGAAAGAATCCCTAAAAAGTATGAGAATAGACTTTCCCTTGATTTAAAATGTCTGTACCGAGCTTATCATTTAAGTATTCATTTAATGCTTAATGGTGCTTATGTTCCTCAAATTTTAGAATTGGAAGAAGTACATTATAAGGTTCGTTGGATACCCGCTACAGCTAGCGAGGAAGTAAATGATTTAGTAGAATCTTTGGAGAAAAATATTTCGCAGAGCTTTGTTACCATAGATACTGGTTCGAAAAAGAAACGCTATTTGGCACCAAAAGATCAAATCATTTGTTTGTTATCTATTTTTTTAACACATTATGTGCTTAAAAAAGGACTGTTTACCGCTGGCACACAAACACTTTTGGATTTTAAAATTGATGAACTTTTTTTTAGTAACAAGAAGCAATCTTTTCCTGACTTCGAAGAGCAACAAGTTCCTGATTCTATTCACCAATATCTACAGCGATTACACATTAGTAGCCAGATTTATGCTCCATTGATTAAAATAGAAGATAATCCTTCTAAAACTATTCTTGAAATACAATTATGGGTGGAGAATAAGGAGGATGCTGTTCAAAAACCAGTTTCTTTAGAGGCGTTTGTCAAAGGAGAGAAGTATGCCCCCTACAAAGCTTCTGTTTTTCAATCTTTATCAAGTTTATCAAAAGATTTTGTAGACATAAAACAATTGATTTCTTCTTTAGGTAAAGAGCAACTCTTTTTAGATGGCGATGGTTTTGCTACCGTTTTGCTTCAAGTATTACCTATTATCAAATTACTAGGGATTCGAATACTATTGCCCAATTCTTTAAAGCAGTTGTCGAAACCTCAAATCTCCATGAAATTAGACAGTAATGGCCTAACCACAGACAGTAAAACCTACTTAAACTTGAATGAAATGTTAGATTTTCAATGGCAGGTAGCTATAGGAAATCAAACAGTATCCATTGCTGAATTTAAAAAGTTGGTTAAAGACACCTCTGGAGTGGTCAATATTAAAGGAGAATATGTCCTTATTGACCCCAAGCAAATCCAAACCTTGTTAAACAATTTAGAAAAAGGGAGAGAGCTTTCCCATATTGATATATTACAATCGGCGTTAACCGAAGAATATCAAAAAGCTAAAATATCCCTTTCGAATTCGGCTCGTGAAATTATAGAAAGTTTGTTGAAAAGTGAGGCTAAACCAAATCCTCAAAATTTGAAAGCCACTTTACGACCCTATCAAGAAAGAGGTTTTCAATGGTTGTATAATAATAGTAAGGTAGGTTTTGGGAGTATTATTGCTGATGATATGGGGCTCGGTAAGACCCTTCAGGTAATTACCTTACTACTTCAATTTAAAGCTGAAGGAAGGTTAGATAAAAAGAAAGGGTTAATTGTGGTGCCAACTACGCTTTTGACCAACTGGCAGAAAGAAATAGAAAAGTTTGCTCCAGACTTAAGTACCTATATTTATCATGGGGCAAAACGTACTTTTGACAAAGAAGGTTTTGACATTTTTATGACCACTTATGGTTTATTGCGATCGGATGTATTGAAATTTCAGAAAATAAAATGGGAGATATTAGTTATCGATGAAGCCCAAGCTATCAAAAATGCAGGAACAGAACAGACCAAAGCCGTAAAGAAAATTAAAGCTACTGTAAAAGTTGCTATGAGTGGCACACCTGTAGAAAATCGTTTAAGTGAATACTGGAGTTTATTCGATTTTACGAATAAAGGGTATTTAGGTTCTATGAAATATTTTACAGAACATTTTTCTTCTCCTATTGAACGAAAGAATGATCAGGTAGCATTACATCGTTTCAAAAAAATTACAGATCCTTTTATACTACGTCGCTTAAAAACGGACAAATCTATTATTTCTGATCTTCCTGAAAAGATAGAGCAAGATTGCTTTATTGCTTTAGGAAAGGAACAGACTGCCTTATATCAAAATGTGGTTGATCAAATGATAAAAGCCCTAAATGGGGTTGAGGAAAAATCTATTGAACGAAAAGGATTGGTCCTTAAAATGATTACGGCCTTAAAGCAAGTTTGTAACCATCCATCTCAATTTTTGAAAAAAGAAGATTATCGCCCACAATTGTCAGGAAAATCAGAACGACTATTAGAGTTATTGTGTTCTATCTATGAGAATAATGAAAAAGTGTTGATCTTTACCCAATACAAAGAAATGGGGCAGATTCTTTCAGAAATATTATCTAAAGCTTTTGGAACAAAACCTTTGTTCTTACACGGAGGGGTTTCTCGTAAAAAAAGAGACGAGATGGTAGAAGACTTTCAAGAAAAAAAACATATCAAAACTTTCATTCTCTCTATAAAAGCGGGAGGGACAGGGTTGAACCTAACTGCTGCCAATCATGTAATCCATTATGACCTTTGGTGGAATCCTGCCGTTGAAGCCCAAGCTACAGATCGAGCTTTCCGTATCGGTCAACAAAAAAATGTATTAGTGCATCGTCTAATTTCTAAAGGAACTTTTGAAGAAAAAATCAACCAAATGCTACAAGATAAAAAACAGTTAGCTAATATGGCGGTTTCTACTGGTGAAAAATGGATTGGTGATTTGTCTAATGATGAATTGAAGGAATTAGTTTCTTAATTTTAAATCTAAAGTAACTTTTTCCTTTACAGCAAAACTAAGGCAACTTAAACCGTTTACAAACTACTATATTGACTTACTATATTAGTATGAACGTATATAAAAGAATCTATCTTAGCAGGTTTTTAATTTTAAGAATCAACATCATATTCTCTACTAAAAAGTTCGAACTCTGTCCCTCCGACTCCACAAAGACATTTTTTTTAAATGCCAGACAAAATTGTCTGGCATTTTTATTTATTTTGGTTTTATACGATTTACGGATGAGAATTGCGTATAAATAATTACAAAGGTTTTTCGCTAGATTGATGAATCAAATTAAAGAATAGTCATAGCTATTGTTTCATTTTATGAAGAAAATATAGTAGAAAAAGAATGCGATTATATGCGAGATTTTTATTCGTAAATCGTATTAGTTATTAATAACATGTTTTTAATTGATTTAAAGATATTTACCCTATCCTAAAAATCCTTCCCAAAAGGAAGGGCTGAAAGTGGGATATGCTGAGTTTCGATAAAATTATCAATGTTATTATAAACTAGAGTCTTTACTTTTAAAATGATCAAGAATACCTAATCTACAATTTTATATTTAAAGAAACCTTACCATTTATACCATCTCCTTTGATATAATCTGCTGCTCTTCCTGAATACTGAGAGTAAATAGGGTAATAATCACTATTAAATAAGTTTTCTATCCCTACCAATAAACTAGTGTTTTTTGTTAGTTTATATGATGTAAATAGATTGGTAACAAAAGTACTTTTAACAGGAGCCTGTCCAAAAGAGTATCTTCCATTTTCATTTTCTGAAAATTTATCCCTCTTTCCACTAATTATACTGGCTATATTTAATTCCCACTTTGATGTTACTTTATAATTAATACTACTTCTAAAAATAGTTGGACTAATTCTTAATCCACTTATATAGCTATCTTCTGCATCATTGAAATTCTTGTTATTATTACTATCTACTTTACCTTCAATTGTAGCTAATGAAAGATCTACATCAAGTTTTTGGTTAACACTAAAACCTAATTCAAACTCAAGTCCATATATTTTCTCTGGTAATCTAGCTAATTCAAAGAAACCGTTAGATTTTTCTGTATAAGTTGTGCCTAATTTTGAATGACTAATAAAATAATTTCCCTTATAACTTATGTTCTCGGTAATATTTCCTGCCAACCCTAATTCAAAATTATTGGTGATTACAGCCTTGGCGTCTTCAATGTTATCGGTTATTATGTTAGGGTCTTCAGTAGATCGTAAAATTCTTCCAAGTTCTCCTACAGAAAAGCTCTGTGAAAAATTTGTATAAGGCTGAATGCTGTTTAAAACATTATAACGTAATCCAAAATTAAAGGTAATTGCTCTGTAATCTTGTTCCCCTCCATTAATATCAATACCTCCACCAGCTGTTTCTCCATTGTTACGAAAAAGGGTAGTATAATCATCAACTGCAATATTTATAATTTCATACCTAGAACCAGCTCTAATTATCAAATCATTATATTTTGCTTTGGTTTGAAAATATAAAGCATAGTTTTTCATATCCATTTCAGGAGCAAACACCCTTCCATCTTTCATTGGTTGTGCCGTTTTGTTCCTTAATAAATCCAGTCCATAAACAAGATTTCCGTTAAAATTATTTGAAAAACTATAGTCGGTCTTTAAATTAAACCTCAGACCACTTTGCTTGGTAGTAACACCAGGTTGCCCTGCTGACAAACCTTCTGAAACATTAGCAAAATAGGCAAAGGAGTCATATATAGTTTTAAAATTTTGTAAATAATATGATGCTGTTAGGTCTGTGTTTTTATATATGTTTTTTTTACTTAACGTAAATTTGAGGTTGTGGTTATATTCTACTCCGCGAGTTGGACTTTCTACACCTTGTAACCCAAAAATTCCTGTGGAAGGAGATTCTCCATAGACTCCAACAACCGGACTTAACTCCGTTCTTTGGTTGTTGCTAAAAAAATTGTACATCACTCCTATATCATACCCATTACCTATTTCATATCCAATTTTAGCAAAAGCATTGTACCATTGGGTTTCTCCCAGACCATCTCTTGGCGACAATATTTCACCATTAGCATCACGCTTGATCCCAAATTGCTTATATGTTCCTCCCAGTACATAGTTCCACTTTTTTACTCGCCCATTAAAAAATTGTGAAAAAGAACTCCCTGAGGTATGGCTGGGCTCGGTCAAAGAAATAGAACTGCCAATAGTAGTATTAGATTCAAACGTATTAGCTGTAATATTCTTCTTGGTAATATAATTAATTATTCCTCCTTCAGCACCATTTCCATAGATAGAGGTTGATCCTTTTACAACTTCTATCCTTTCAATAGCTGAAGGGTCTAAAAGGTTCATGTTTCCTGTTACAAATAGGGGAGATGACTGGGGTACTCCATCAATTAGTATTAACATATTTCTTCCTCTCAAGTATTGCCCCCTAGTTTGTTGTCTATTTGTTTGAATATTGGCTCCTGGAATTCTTGCTACCAAATCAGATACTACATTTGAATACTGACTGATCTGTTTAATGTCTCTTGAAGCTAGTACAGAAATTGAGGAGGAAATTTCAGATAATTTTTCAGAAGTTCTACCTGCTGATACAATAATTTCTTCTAGGTTTTCTAGTGCTTTGGATAATGTAAAATTAATTTGCGTTACATTATCAGAAACAATAGTTATTGGTTTTTCTTCACTTTTGAACCCTATAGATGAAACAACTATTTTATAATTTCCTTCTGGTGCATAAAAGTTAAAGTTCCCATTTTCGTCTGTCGATGCTCCGTAATTTGTACTTTTTAATACTACCGAAACAAAAGCCGCTGGATTACCATCTGGAGTTATTACCTTTCCTGAAACCTGTTTTTTTTCTACATCGGTTCTTATTAAAATGACATTTCCTCTAACCGCATAATAAATTTGGTGCTCAACCAAAATATCATTCAGTATTCCTCGTAAGGCTGTATTAGTGTAGTTTTTTGAGATACTATGTTCTTTTTTTAATTGAATAGATTCATAAGCAAAGTTACAATCAACTGCTTTTTTGATTTTATCAAGAGCCGAGGTTATATCGTCATTTTTAAAGGTAATAGTAATTTTTTTATCAAGTATGGTAGTATTTTGAGCAAAGACAAATTGCAAGTTACTTAGTATAAGTAAAAAAAGAGTAAATTTTAGTGCCCCTTTTATAAAAGGGATTACTGTATTATTTTTCATATTTTTGTAAATAATGTTGTTTTAATTTTGCTATTAAAGCATCGAATACCAGCATAAAGTTTGTCGACGGATTGCTGGTTTTTTTTAAATATAGTTTTTCTCTATTCTTTCATTTCTATAATAAATATTTAAAAAATTAATAATTTGTTTTCTTCTTTTTTGTAACTGAAATCAAATACAAAACTCAAATCATTCATCAAAACTTCTAAAGGCGGATTATCATAAACCCCGTTGAATTTTCTATCCTGAATTCCTTCTTTTTTTACAGTAATATTAATGTTGTAAAAGCGTTCTATTTCACGAATTATGGATAAAAAAGGTTTATCCTTAAAAGTTAGTTTTTTGTTAATCCATGCATTGTATTGCTCGGGTTTTACTTTCTTTTTTAGTATATCTCCCTTATTGAAAATTACTTGCTCATTCGGTAATAATGTTACTATATTATTAGGATTGGGCAACACCCCAGAAAACTGTACTTTTCCTTCATTTAGTGTTATTATATTGTCTTCACCTGTATAGGCGTAAAGATTAAATTTGGTTCCTAACACTTGGGTTTTAGTGGTTTTGGTTTGTACTATAAAAGGGTGAAGGCTATCTCTTGCTACTTCAAAAAAAGCTTCTCCATCTAATAGTACCATACGTTCTTTTTTATTGAAATTTTTTGCTATTGTAAGCGTAGATGCCGCATTTAAAGTAACTTTAGTTCCATCCTCAAGTATAACCATTTTTAACTCAGAAGCTACTGTAACATAAGTAACGGGGTTATTGAAAAACCCTAAAAAAAAGGAAGTTCCTAACAGTATTACAATAGAAGCAGCAATAGTCCATTTTTTAACATTAAGTATCTTCTTTTGTTTTTCAGGAATGCTATTTTTTGTTTTTTCTATCTTCTTCCAAAGAGCTTTTTCTATCTCTGGATGTGAACAAACATCTATTTTGCTATTTAGAGTACCAAATCCTTCTTTTGGGTCTAGCCAGGATTCCACTTCCAACTCCTCTGCTTTAGAGCATTTTCCTTCCGCATATTTTTGTAGTAATTCTGGTGTTATTTCCATTTGCTAATTTGTTATTCATATATAAAAACGAAAATACTCTGGGGGGAGACCTAGTTGTACCCAATATTTTTTTCTGGTATTAGTTTAAAGAATAACAACAATGCAATTTGACACTAAAATGAGATAGTTACACTTTCTATTTTTAAGGATATAGTTTATAATAACATTAATAATTTTATCGAAAATCAGCATATCCCCTGCCCTGCCAGAAGGATTTAAAACAGTATAAATTATTTAAAATCAAATAAATAAAAATCACCCATAGCTATCAAAGCTATTATAAAGTAGAATCATTTTTTATCAATAACCTCGGAGAATTAAACTCCACAATGTGGAATAAAAAATACATCCAGTTACTGAATAGAAATGAGAATTATTGGTGAACTAAACTCTGTCTAATATGTTTTTGTAAAAAAGAAAGGGCTTTGGTAAGGTGGTTTTTTACTGTTTTTTGAGAAATATTTAATTTTTGGGCAATTTCGTTTGTCGTTAGTTGTTTTTCACGACTTAATCGATATACCTTTTGACACTGAAATGGTAGTTGAGTTACTATCAATTCTAAATCACTTTCCAGAAAATAATGTAAAGCTGAATTATGAGTAATGGCATTAACATCAAAATGATTTCCCTTACATACATCCTCCGAGGGATATACTTTTACTTGATTTTTTGAGTTTTTCCTATAATAATCAATGATTTTTGACCTCGTCGATTTTAATAAATAGTTTTCTACTCCTTGAGTCACCACAAATTTATCTCGACGTTTCCATATAGAAACATACACATCATGAACTATTTCTTGAGATGCTTCGGCATTATTTGTTTTTGATAAACAAATAGCATACAATTTTTTCCAATACATTTTATATAGCTTCTCAAAAGCTAATTCATTCATTAAATGATATGTCTTGGTATTGATTGAAATGATCCTTATTTTTTTCTAATTAACCTTAATGATATATAATATCATGGTTAAAAACTAAGGACAAAGATATGTTTATTTAGATTTATTCCAAATAATATACTGCATAAATAATCGTGACTGAACCAACTATATTATATATTCTTAGTTTATACTATTTTTGCTTAAAAAAACAGTAGGATACATTTCATTTTTAAGTTTTATATTGAACTAATTAATCGAATATCTTAGATTAATTAGTTCGAACTTTGCTACTCCGAATCATCAATGATTACGGGAATTTTAATTTTTAGTCAACAATATAATCGACAATTATTATAGTTTATAACGTATGCATCCGTCTAAGTACATCTTGATTAGATTCTTTATAGGCTATATTTTTGTTTAAAAAAGATAGATGTCTAAATTATCGGAAGCCAAAAGAATGCGTAAGTTAGTATCAGAATATCACATTTCAGGTCAAAGCCAAAAAGCATTTGCTCAATCTCGGGGATTAACTAAAGATAAGCTACATTATTGGGTTAAGAAGTTATCAAAGGAGTCAAATAATCTCTCAGAGGCGTCCTGTTCTTTTATTCCAATAGAAGTGGGGGATTCTGAAGTTTCAACCTCACGTTTTATCTTGATTCATTTACCTAATGGATTAGAAATTCA
>NZ_AUML01000004.1 GCF_000430665.1 Aquimarina muelleri DSM 19832
TATGGGGATAAAGGATATATTTCCAAAGAGTTAGCCAACTTACTCTTTGATCAAGGCTTACACCTAGTAACAGGTATTAGAAACAATATGAAAAATGTATTAATGACACTAAGAGATAAAATATTGCTTCGCAAAAGATCAGTTATAGAAACTATCAATGATCAACTTAAAAACATCGCTCAAGCTGAACATTCCAGACACAGAAGTTTTGGAAATTTCATCACTAATTTAGTGGCTAGTCTAATAGCATACTCCTTTCAAGAAAAGAAACCAAGTATCAAATTTGAAACACAAAAATCTGAACAATTGACTCTTTTCTGTTAAATCCTTACGTCGAACTCAGGTTTATAATTTAGTAGTTTTTATGATTGCTTCTTGATTATTCTAGATATGATTAAACCCATTTTATGCAGTAGAAAATTTATTCCATCTTGTAGCTGCTGCAAATACAGACGCTTTGCTTCGTTTTTTAATTTAATCATCGCTCTGCTAAAATCAAGAAAACGACTGTATTTATGGCATCTTCAAGCCTCATTACGAAGTTCTACTACATAAAGCGAGTTAAAGAAAAATGATGTCAAAAATAATTAAATTCAATGTGAGTTTTTCTTACATCGAATTCATGTTAATAAAGCCTCCTTTGTTAAGTTTAAAGTTATGTCTTAATGAGTATTAAGTTATAAGAATACGCACCTTTTTCTTTTTACACTTATTTTAAATAAGCGTTTAATCTTGTTTATTTTGTTTTTTATCGTACATTAGTTGTTTTTGTTGTAAAAATGAAGGTTTTTTCTTTCAAAAAAAGAATCGATTTTTTATTTGAAAAGAATAAAAAATTTGACTTTAAGTTAATAGGAAATGACAATTATTTGAAAATATATACGTTACTAGCTATGTAACCTAAAATAATACCCCAAAATTGAATTCTTAAAAAGAAAACCTTTTAGTAAAAACTGTTATTTCTTTTTATGGATCATATACCTACTTATGAAAAAGATATTTATCATAGTTTCCCTATCTATGTTGTTTGTGGCTTTACTTTTTTCTTTTGTTTCTGCAGAACAGCCTAAATTATCTCATATATCAGAGAAATCACAATTGTCTGAACCGTTATCTCCAGATGTTCGTTTTTCTGATTACAAGAAGCAAAGACTAATAGATTCTATACAAGCATATTTTAATCAAGCAGTATCTAAAAAACAGATAGTGGGAGCCTCTGTAGCTATAGTGAAATGTGATTCAATTATTTACTTAGGAGGTTATGGTAATAGAAATATAGCATTAAAAGATACGGTAAATGAAGAGACTATATTTAGAGTTGGATCTGTGTCTAAAGGTTTTGCAGGAATACTAACCGGAATCCATGTAGAACAAGATTTAATAAGTTGGGAAGATAAAGTAGTAGATTATATTCCAGATTTTCAACTCTCCAGTAAGGAACAAACCAATAATATAACTATATCTCATATATTATCTCATACAACAGGGTTGCCATACCATAGTTTTACAAATCTTGTAGAGGCTGGGTTACCAATTACAGCCATTGCGAGCCGTTTTAAAAAAGTTCGCTTAATTCAAAAGCCTGGTCATATTTATAGTTATCAAAATGCTGTTTTTGCACTTAGTGGAAAGATACTAGAACAAGTTACAGGGAAACCCTTAAGAGAAATAATCCAGGAAAGAATTTTTAGTCCATTAAAAATGGAGACGGCTTCTGCTAGCTACGAAGCTATAACAAATGCAGAGAATGTAGCATATCCACATAAACGTCTTCGAAACGGATGGAGATCTATACGTATTAATAAAAAATATTATAATAACGCAGTTGCAGCTGGAGGCATCAATGCAAGTGCAACCGATATGGGGAAATGGATGAAATTTTTATTAGGCAATAACCCAGAGGTTATGATGCCTAGTACTATGAGAACTGTTTTTTCTCCGATTATTAAAGAAGAAGGAAGAAGAAAATATTATCAAAAATGGTTTGGACACTCTAAATCTTTTTATGGACTAGGGTGGCGGATACATTCTTTTAATAATATAGAAACAGGAAAAGCTACCACTATTGTACATCATGGCGGTAGTGTTAATAATTATAGAAGCGAAATCGCTATCTATCCAGAGGAAGATTTAGGAATTTGTGTTCTTTTCAATAGTCAAAATAAAATGGCTAAAGACTGTATACCTAAAATTTATGAAATAATACAAGAAATAATGAATACTCAAGAAGAAAGATATGCTAAAGAATCTTTAGTGTTATTATAATAGATATTATTGTTTAATTATAAAGGCTCCTTCTTTGTCTGTACGATAAAAAGGAACTTTTAATATAGTACAACTTTTTTCCCATCGATCTAAATAAGATCTATAGTTACTCCCATCTGCAACAATCTGTTTAGGTTTTAAGGTGTTGATTACTCTTTTTAAATGTATTTTAGGTGAATTTGATAAAATAAGAACGTCAGGTTGTAGGTTTAATTTTTTGTAGATATCCGAGCTATCTAAGATCAAAATTGTTTGTTTTTTATATAGATAAACATTTTTTAATTTGATGGTAGAGTCTATAAGAGTTATTTGATTTTTAATGAGATAATTTTTTAATAAAAAAGTAGTAGTGCGCATAGAAATAGAATCTTTGCTATAAAGTTGTATTTTTTGATTTTCTACAATTCCTAATGTGGTATTTTGTTGATTATGAAATAGTATTAATTCTTCAATGCGAGATGCTCTGTATTTTTCATAAGTGATTATAGAAATTATTAAAATAATAGAAGATACCATAAAATATAATTTCATTCTTTTATATTGCTTACAGACTAAAATAAAAGAAATAATTACAAGATAAGATGCAATTAACATGCTCCATGAAAAGGAGATGTTTTTTATGATGAATATTTCTTGCTGTGCAATCCACCCAATTGTAGTATTCATACTATCGATACAGTTTCCAAATAAATTTGCTATAAATTGAGGAAGGATATTTAACAAAGCAAGCAAGATAACAAAAACACCAAATCCAAGAATTATCCCTAAAAAAGGAAGAATAATAAGATTAGAAACAAAAAATAATAGAGGGAACTGATGAAAATAAAATAAGGATAATGGTAGTAACCCAAGTTGAGCGGCTATTGTTACTGTAAATATTGTCCATAATATTTTAGTTACATAAAATCTCGGTTTGTATTTGTTTACTATAATTGGCTGTATCCAGAGTATAGAAAAAACAGCTACATAACTTAATTGAAAACTTACTGAGAATATTAATAAAGGGTTAGAGCATACCAATAAGAATAATGAAATAAATAAGGAATTATAAGTACTTGTTTTAGACCTTATTTCCATGCCAATCGCAAGAAAAGAAAACATAGTGACCGCTCTAAGAACAGAAGGGGATAAACCTGCAATGATAGCAAAACTCCATAATAAAGTAATGGAGAGTATTAGCTTAGTTTTTCTTCCATATTTTTTTATTCGATTTAGAGGCATTAACATTAATTTTATAATAAATAAAAGTATGCCTATATGTAATCCAGAAACGGCTAAAATATGAATAGCTCCAGCATCTCTGTAATCTTTAAAAATTTCCTGACTCATATCTTGTCTTTGCCCAAGATATAGTGCATTAATAACAGAAAACTCTTTAGACTTGAAATGGTATTTAGATAGATTTTCATTAATTTTCTTCCTTATTTGATCAGCAAGAAAGTATACAGACCATTCTTTTTTTTCATTGTAAATTAATTGGTTCGGTTGAATTGTGATTTGATGAAGTATATACTGATTTCTTAAATATCTTGCATAGTCAAATTGATTAGGATTTAGTGGTTTAGTAATAGGTTTTAGAGTTGCATAAGAAAGATAGATATTACCTATATCCAAAATGTTAATAGAACTTTTTTTTGATATTCTGAGTAATATTTTACCATGGGTAGCTTTGTTTTTTATAAGTCTAATAGAGACAATGTATTTATCATAGTATGCTGTAGATTTTAACCTCTCTGTAATACAAAATTCGATACCTATAGGAGTTTTGCCAATCTCTTTTGAATTAATTTCATTACTATAATGATTTGAGTAATTTTGGAGGTTATGAATTTTTACTAAAACAATCCCAAAATTGATAAACACCAGAATTGTTAGAATAACAAAAGGAGTAGTTTTACTAAACATTTTTTTTGATTGTTGCCAAAAGATAGCTAATCCACAAATAGAAATTAAAAAGCTTATAATTGCTATATTAACTTCTATAAAAGTATAGTACCCTAAAAGGACCCCTAATAGAGTGGCAATAGTAATAATAACAAAAGGAGTGTTAATGAGTTTAGGATTAACTTTTTTATGCACAATTATTTAGAATCTGAATTATGAAATGAAAATATCTTTGTTTCTACAATGATAAGAAATTGTAGTTTCATTTTTCGGAGCTAATAAATTTTTAGAATATAAATATTATTCTAAAAACGATATTGAAAAGTTAATTGTGTTTTATTAAAAGTAATTTTAAAGGGTGTTAGAGTTATAATACCCTTCTTGCCCAAGCAAAACATTTATTCCAATAAGCTTCATTAAGACTGGATATAATGACGCCTTTAGAACTAGAAGAATGTATGAATTTAATACTGCCTTTAGTCTCAACAACTAATCCCACATGCGAAATAACATTTTTTCTTTTATTGGTTTTAAAGAAGAGTAAATCTCCGACAGTAACTTTTTTTAGAGATATAGCAGTCCCTTGCGTAGCCATAGTTCTAGAAGTTCTAGGTAAAATAATGTTTTCTTTTTTGAAAGATGTATATACTAAACCAGAGCAATCCATCCCTTTTTTTGTAGTGCCACCAAACTTATAACGAGTACCGTTAAAAGTTTTAGCATAGTTTATAATACTGTTAACTTTTCTGTAATCAGAATTTTTCTTTAGTTTAGATTTTAAAGCAGTTCTGTTTTTTGAGGAAGAAATAACAGCTTTCTTTTTTGAAGAACTCCCACAAGAAATTAATGCTATTATAAATAAAAAATATATTATAATCCTTTTCATTCAATTTGGAGTTTATAACAAAGTAAGCGTATTTATGCAACATTTTCAAAAAAAAACCAATCATTAAGACAGATTTAAGGTATTTATTTATTAAAAAATCAATTTTATAATAAATTACCTCGATGGTTCCGTTTCAGAGTAGTTTATTTAATTCTTCGAGGCTTACTTACCTTTAAAACAAAATATATTTTTCAGAAGCACATCTTATGAGCTTGCTCCTAGGTTATTGATTGATGTTAGAATAAAATCAAAGTTTAAAAAGATTTGTCCTGTAGCTTTTGAAATAGATAAAGAAATATATGACAATAGAAAGGGATATTGTAAAAATATTAGACTAGTTTTTTATAGCTTCTACGATTAATTTAGCAGTTTTATCACTAGCTCCTCTACCCCCTAATTTTTTTTCTAAATCATAATAGTCTAAAAACATTACTGCTCTGTTATAATCATCAATTATAGTGGTAAGTTCCTCTTTAAGTCTTTTAGAATTAAATTCACCTTGTATTAACTCAGTTACTACAGGTTTATCCATTATCAAGTTTACCAAAGAAATATAATCCAAATTAATAACTCGTTTTGCAATTTGATAAGAGATATAACTACCTTTATAACAAACGACTTCTGGGACTTTAAATAAAGCTGTTTCTAGTGTAGCTGTTCCAGACGTGACTAAAGCTGCGCTACTAAGGCTTAATAGGTCATATGTTTGGTTCATAATTAGATGTACCCCTTCTTTTTTAATAAAAGGAGCATAAAAAGAAGCTTCTTGACTAGGTGCTCCTGCAATTACGAATTGATAATCAGAAAATTCATTTACCACAGTTAGCATAACTTCAAGCATTTTTCGAATCTCTTGCTTTCTGCTTCCAGGAAGTATTGCTATTATAGGGCGGTCATCTAAATTATGTTTAGTTTTAAAATTTTCAGGCATTATCTGTTTATGATCAGCAATAGCATCAATTAGGGGGTGACCTACAAATTCAACAGGAAAATGATGTTTGTCTTCATAAAAAGATTTTTCAAACGGAAGTATAACGTACATCATATCGACACATTGTTTAATACTTTTTATTCTACCCTCTTTCCATGCCCATATTTGAGGAGAGATATAATAGTGAGTTTTAAACCCTTTTTGCTTAGCCCATTCTGCAATACGCAAATTAAATCCAGGATAATCTATAAAAACAAGTACGTCTGGTTGAAAGTTTGTGATGTCTTGTTTGCAAAATTTTATATTTCTTAAAATAGTAAACAGGTTTAAAATTACTTCTATAAATCCCATAAATGCAAGATCTCTATAATGCTTTACTATTGACCCTCCTACAGCAAGCATAAGATCACCTCCCCAGAACCTGAATTCTGCTTTAGGATCTTCTTTAAGAATAGATTTCATAAGATTAGCACCGTGTAAATCACCAGATGCTTCTCCTGCAATTAGATAGTACTTCATGTATTATTTTTCTTTTTTAAGAGTTTAGATTTCTAATAAAGGATTAAGATTGTACTTAAAAAAATATTTTAGTAAGATTCAAATTTACTAATTGCTATACAAATAGCTGCAATAAGACAGACAAGAAGTATACCACGAGCTCTATATATGTTGTTTTTTCTTAAAAAGTAAAAGAAGGTAATCAAATTTGGTATTGCCCCAAGAGCGATTAAACTTCCTAAAGAACCATTTTTTATAGAAGCTTTCATTGTTTCAGTAAATGTGTATTCTTGCCCACTTAATGTAGAAAAAATAAACAGGCATAATATAAAACCTAAACAATTAATTAATAAGCCAATTATAAACCCTATAATAATTTCTTTTTTAACCATTTAATGACCAGTTGTTTAATTCTTGAATAAAATGATGTGCAGTAAGATCAAATTGGGTAGGTACAATCGAAATATATCCATTATGTAGAGCCCATTCATCTGTGTCTTCACCTTTGTCTTCATTAATGAACTTCCCTGAAAGCCAGTAATAATCACGTCCCATAGGATTTGTTCTTTTATCAAACTCTTCAACCCAATGTGCATTTGCTTGACGACATATTTTTACTCCTTTTATTTCTGATTCTTCTAGTTTAGGGATGTTAACATTTAGTACAACACCTTTTGGTAATCCATTTTTCAATACATTTTTTACAATCGCTTTTATATGTTTTTTTGAAGGTTCAAAATTAGCGTCCATTGCATAATCAAGTAAAGAGAATCCTATAGCAGGAATGCCCTCAATACCAGCTTCGACTGCAGCACTCATGGTACCAGAATAAATTACATTAATAGCAGAATTAGATCCATGATTTATTCCACTTACACATAAATCAGGTTTTCTGTTAAGAATTTCACGAGATGCCATCTTAACACAGTCTACAGGAGTTCCAGAACAGCTGAATTCTTTTTGTGGTGCATTTTTATTAATTATAACAGGATCACAATATAATGTGCTATTAATTGTAATAGCATGACCCATACCGCTTTGTGGGCTATCTGGAGCAACAACAACAACTTCACCAATTTCATTCATAACATCTATTAGAGCACGAATTCCAGGAGCGGTTATACCATCATCATTAGTAACTAAAATAAGAGGTTTTTTTTGTGTCATATTCCTGAGTTTTATATTGGTAAAAATACATTTTTTTATAGTATAAGAGTTATAACTAAAAGTCAATATCTATTAAAATAAATCTAATTATATTTTTATAAGATCATTATAAAATAACAAATATATAACACCTTAATTTTTATCTTAATAATAGATGGGGAAATAATATTAGTTGATTTAAGAAAAAATTAGTAATATTACTTGTTATTGGCATGATTTTTAATGTATTTTGCTGTAAATCCCCTAAATTAAATGAGTATATGAAAAAGAGTTTTTTGGCATTGATGCTTGCTGTTATCGTTTCAGTAGCCTCTTGCAGTTTTACGACTAAAGTTGAAAATGATCCAGATAAAGATAAATTATTAATAGATTTAATAAGCTATGTATTAGGTAAAGGACACTATGATGCAAAAGATATTAATGATGATTTTTCTAGAGAAGTCTTTATAGACTATATTGATGCTTTGGATCCATTAAAACGTTATTTCTATAAAAGTGATATAGAGGAGTTTAAGAATTACGAAAAACTTATTGATGACGAAATAAGAAATAAGGAAATAACTTTTTTTAATTTAACTTATGAAAGACTTCAACAAAGAATGGGAGAGGCTAGAACTTTACATAAGGAGATTTTAGAAAAACCATTTAACTTCGAAAAAAATGAAATTATAGATACAGACTATGAGAAGTTACCTTATGTGACTGATAAAAAGGAAATGAAAGATCGTTGGAGATTGCAACTTAAATTTAATGCATTATCCAGCTATTATGATAAAGTAGAAGAGCAAATAGATTCTGTGTCTAAAAACACTAATTATAAAAGAAAAACCTCTGTTGTTTTAGAACAAGAAGCTAGGGATATAACTAAAACATCTTTAAAAGAGTATTTTGAATTTGCTGATGATTTAGAGCGAAAAGATTGGTTTTCTATTTATATTAACTCTATAGTAGAAGAGTTTGATCCACATACTTATTATTTTGCGCCACAAGATAAGGATCGATTTGATATTGCTATGTCTGGAAAATTAGAGGGGATTGGAGCAAGGTTGCAAAAGAAAAATGATAATGTAAAGATAGTTGAGGTTATTTCTGGGGGACCTGCATGGAGAGGAAATCAAATAGAAGTTGGTGATCTTATCATGAAAGTTAAACAAGAAGATGAAGCAGAACCTGTAAGTGTAGTAGGGATGCGTTTAGACGATGCGGTAAGTTTGATTAAAGGGCCTAAAGGCACTAAAGTATCTTTAACAGTTAAAAAAGTAGATGGTACTATAGAAGTAATAAATATTATAAGAGATGTTGTCGAATTAGAAGAAACTTACGCGAAATCCTCTATCGTCAAAAAAGAAGACAAAACGTTTGGCATTGTTAACTTGCCAAAATTTTATTTTAACATGCAAGATTATAACCAACGTAATGCTGCAAAAGATGTAAAACAAGAAATTATTCGTCTTAAAGAACAGAATATGGATGGTTTAGTAATTGATCTAAGAGATAATGGAGGAGGGTCTTTGCAAACAGTAGTAGATATTGCAGGATTGTTTATAGAAAAGGGACCTATAGTGCAAGTTAGGACTAAAGAAGAATCTCCCGAAGTTTTAAGTGATAAGGATAGAAATATATTATGGGATGGACCACTAGTAATATTGGTTAATGAATTATCCGCCTCAGCTTCAGAGATTTTGGCAGCAGCGATGCAAGATTATAAAAGAGCTATTATTATTGGTAGTAAACAAACGTATGGTAAAGGAACAGTTCAAAATGTAATGGATCTTAATAGGTGGATGCGAAGCAATGATTTTGGAGACCTTGGAGCACTAAAATTAACTACACAAAAATTTTATAGAGTTAATGGTGGATCAACTCAGTTAGAAGGAGTAAAAAGTGATGTTGTAGTCCCAGATCGTTATAGTTATATTAATATTGGAGAAAAAGATCAAGAAAACCCACTGCCATGGGATAAAATACCTGCAGCAGATTATACTATTTGGGATGGGTATATTGATTTTAATCAAACCATTAATAATAGTAAGGAAAGAATGGCTAAAAACAGTCAATTAAAATTGATTGATGAAAATGCAAGGTGGGTTAGAGAAAAAAGAGATGTTAATAGCTATTCTTTACAGTTTAGTAAATATAAAGAAAACATAGAGCTCAATGAAGAACAAGCAAAACGCTTTGATAAGATCAATAAATATAAGACTAATTTGACTTTCGAATCATTGCCTTATGAAGCAGAGTTAATGAAAAAAGATTCAGTTTTAGAAGAAAAAAGAAAAAGATGGCATGAAAGTCTTAGTAAAGATGTTTATGTAGAAGAAGCAATAAGCGTGCTAGAGGATTTAAAGATAAACAATATCAGAAAATCTAAGAATCCACTTACAGTAAAGAATTAGTATGTATTAATGACAGAAGCAAATTCAAACTCTTTAAGTACAATAGCGCTCCAAAAATTCAAAAAGAATTTTTGGGGCGTTTTCAGTTTTTATTTTATTATCTCTTGTGCGTTTATAGCAATATTTGCATACGTTTTAGCTCCAGATAATTCTCAAAATGCAAATCAAATGCATTTGTCTATTCATTCTAAACCTCCAGGGTTTAAAGTGCAAATGCTAACAATTCCATCACAGGTTATTTCAGGTCAATCTTTTTTTAGTAAAATATTCTTCGGAGAAAAAAACACAGAAACTGAGATTCCAATAGAAAAATATAGTCTAAAAGACGGTGTTTTAAATGTATCTCCATACAGTGAAGGAGAGATAATAGAATTATCCAAAAATATAAAATTAGAACATTTCCCTAAAGGCTTAACAGAGGATCAGATAATAAGTAAATATATTAAAAACCAAATATTTATATTAGGTACGGACAAGTATGGTAGAGACTTGTTAAGTAGAATGTTAGTTGGTATCCGTATTTCCTTTTCTATTGGTTTTGTAGCGGTATTAATATCTTTAATTTTAGGAATATCTCTTGGAGCAATAGCAGGATATTTTGGAGGAAAAATAGATGCTATAATTATGTGGCTGATTAATGTTACATGGTCCATACCTACATTATTATTAGTTATAGCAATAACTTTAGCTTTAGGAAAAGGTTTTTGGCAGGTTTTTATAGCGGTAGGACTAACCATGTGGGTAGAGGTAGCAAGAGTGGTTAGAGGACAGGTATTAGGTGTTAAACGGATGCAATATGTTACCGCTGCACGAGCAATGGGATTTACAAATTTTAGAATCATAACAAAACATATTTTACCTAATAGTTTAGCTCCGGTAATTGTGATTTCTGCAGCAAATTTTGCAGGGGCTATTCTTATTGAAAGCGGTCTTAGTTTTTTAGGGATAGGAGCACAGCCGCCTATGGCAAGTTGGGGGGCAATGATTAAAGATCACTATTCTTATATTATTTTGGGCAAAGCCTATCTTGCAGTGATTCCAGGATTAGGGATTATGAGTCTGGTAATGGCATTTATGCTAATAGGTAATGCACTCCGAGATGCATTGGATGTGAAAGGGTGATCTTATCAAGTAAATTAATAAGATCAAAAACTGACTCTTTTGATTTAGGAGCCAGCTTTTGATTTTATTAATTAAAGGGTTTAGAAACAGGGTGGACCTTGTACCCACGTAGTTCCGTTATGGTAACAACAACTTATAGCAGGTACACAACCATCTCTTTTAATAAAAACAAGTGGTGTTTTACCTCCGTTTAGATCTTTTTGTTGCTCTTTAGAAAGAGATTTAGCATTTTTTAATTTCGAAATTAGTTTCATAGTATTTAGTTTTGGAGTTAATATTTTTCTGTTTAAAATTATATTTCTATTGGTTGTTCATTCTCTTCGAGAATATAGTTACTCTTTTTTTCTATCATTACACTTATAAAGTGAAAAAACTCATCGTACCCATATTTTTGCGGATATATAGTGTTACCTATTATAGAAGTTGGAGTATAATAAAGTTGGTTTGCTTTAGCCCATTCAGACTGGTTTTTTAGAATATCCAGATCATTCAAGTTGTTTTTTGGAAGCCCATGTTCTTTTAACCATTTACTATGCGCTTTATCGGTGAACCAATCTGTATATGCATCTATGAACTTGTTAGTGCCTTGTTCATGATATATTTCTAAAAGTTTTAAAGCTATCTGTGTTGATTTATTGTCTAAATCATCGGTATTTACACTTAAACGAATAACTATCTTTAATTGATCCCCCATAGATCTAATAACCCGAGTGTAGGCTTTAAACGCTTTCTTGCAATGACCACACATAGGATTAGTAATACTGGTGATTTTAAAAGTAGCATTGGGATTGCCTAATATAATCTCATTAGGAATAGTTATAGTCTCTTTTATTTTTTCAGAAGTATTCATTAGATAAGTGTATATTTCCTCATCTCTTTTAAACTGATTTAATTTTAAATTTTCGGACTTAAATAAGTTATTGTCTTTTATTTTTTCTTTAGAATACAAATATGCTAGTGTAAATAAAGAGGAGACCATTATAAATGAAGGAATAGTTTTGGAGAAATCTAAGTCAAAAGGGAAATTGAGTATTGCAATGCCTGCTAGTGTTAATGAAATGGAAGCTATACCCAAACAGATCACACACCATTTTTTAATTATAAATGCTTGAGAGTATATAGAATATAATATAAAAGGAATCCCTGCTAAAGAAGATATTAAAAGGACGTTACTATATCCATAAAATATTTGGTATAATGTAATAGAACCAAAAAAGGCCATTCCTGCATCTGCTAAAGAAAAATTCTTAAAGAGTATACCGCTGTTGTTATTAATAACATCGCCGCAATTTGTGTTTCCTATAGATGTGCAAAATTGATGTATAGTTTGAGATTGTATCCCTAAGCTTTCCCGAACCGCAAAAAAACTAAAAACAACCCCTGCTAAGGATAAGAGCAAAAAAAGAATCTGATTGACGCCCCAAGATTTTTCAATAAGTATGAAAATTAAACTAATGAAGAGTCCTGTAAATAGTATGTTTTGGATAATAGATGTATTCGAAACAACACTATGCTTGGTGTTATATTCTACCGCAATAACTTTAGGTACCCATATTTCTTTAAATTCATTAAGAGAGAGTTTCTTTTTCTTTAAGCTAGAATGTTTAAGGTTTATAAAGTTGTTTTTTTTGTTTACAGTTACTATTTCTTCTATACCATCTGTTTTTATTAAGGAAATAAAACTGTTAGGGAGTTGGTCTAAAGCATCAATGGGTACTTCTACAGCAATATTATCAATGCTAAAATAGTCTAGAGTATCTGTAATGGATTGAAAACTAGGGTAATTTGGATGTATTTGTAGCTGTAGTTCCAGGTCTTTTTTGTTATAATTTCTAATTCTGTTTTGAATCAAAACATTTTCTACAATTTTCTCGATAGTATTATCCATTTTTACTTAGGTTAGAGTAATTCGTATATTACATTGTTATTTTGTTGAGATAATCTATATTAAGAGATGTAATAAAATTAATTCCTAAAATTATCTACTATTAAATTTAAAGATTTTAATCGATATAATTTTAGGAATTAAACATATAAATAGAATACTTTAATTTGTAATCATTTTGAAGGTATGTTGTTGATGAAAGAAATAAAAACATACCTACATTATTTGTTATATATGATTTTTATAGAAGGCAATCTTCAGGCAGTGTCCCATGATTGCATAGGCTACAACAAGAAACAAAATCAATAAAACCACTAATAGGATCAAAACAAACACCTAGTTTTTCGCAAAGTACAACCCCTCCATTAATAGAGGCTTTTTCTTTTCTGTCTAAAGATTTAACTCCAGTTTGATTTAAAATATTTTTTAACATAATTAATAGGTTTTTTATATATTAAAGTACCTTGAACTTTTAAAGACACCCAAGGTTTATGTCTATTTTTTTGGAAAAGATAAACGTATCTATTTGTAAATTAAATTTTAGATATGGATAGAGTATTTATGTAGAAACATAATATTCTAAAATAACCCATTGCAATTTTGACAATATTTATTACAATTTTGACGACATGTATATGGATTAATTTTAGAAATATTAAGATGACTTGTGTGAAGTCTTAATAGATTATTAATCAGTTTTTTTAAAAGCCACAACTGATTAACAATATTTATTTATACAAATATAGAGCATTAAAGAATATTTAGGTTGAGACATAACATCGTATTTTCTAAGGTTAAACCGTAATTATTAAAAAAACTAAAGGTTTGTACTTGTTAATTCTTGTTTTTAACATAAATCTTTAGTTACGAGTTAGTTAATATGGATGATTTGTGATGTCTTATTATTTTAATACTTTCGCGATAATTATTTTGAATTAAGGTGTAATGTAAAATGAATAAAAGAAAATATATATATCCGTTATTAATGATTATAATAACGGCTGGGTTTTATTATTTTGAAGAATATTTTGATAATAATAACTACTCTAATGAGAAAGAACCAAATAGTTTTGGTTTTTTCTATTTGCCTACATCAACTACAGGGTCTATAATAGTACATAATAATTATTCATTATCATATTCAGAAAAGCATGAACAGGCAGAGTGGGTAGCTTATGAATTGAAAAAAAAGCATTTATCTAAAAATGAATTTAAAAGACCATATTTTGAAGAGGATAAAAAAGTAAAAACCTCTTCTGCGGATTGGCGAAATTATAAAAAATCCGGTTATGATAAAGGGCATTTATGCCCAGCTGGGGATAGAAGGTTTACACAGCAAGCTTTCGAGGAAACATTTTTAACCTCTAATATTAGTCCTCAGAATCACGATTTTAATAGTGGGATTTGGAGTGCTTTAGAACAAAAAGTTAGATATTGGGCAAATATATATGATGGAGTATATGTAATAACTGGAGGAGTGTTATCTAATAACCTTCCTACAATAGGGTATGAGCATGTAACAGTACCAAAACAATTCTATAAAATAGTGTTTAGTAATTCTTCTACTAATCCAAAAATGATAGCGTTTTTATTACCACATAAAAATTCTAATAAACCACTAGAAAAATTTGTTGTACCAGTAGATGATATCGAAAAATTAACAGGCATTGATTTTTTTGAAAAACTAGACAATAAAATGGAAGATAAATTAGAGTCCTCTCCTTCTATAAAAGAATGGAAATTCTAATATTCAAATTACCACTCATTAACCCGATTTGCATCTAGTTTAATAAATATAAAAAGTAAAACGGTAAAACCCCAAAGACCAGAGCCCCCATAGCTAAAGAATGGTAAGGGAATACCTATAGTAGGCATTAATCCAGTTACCATACCTATGTTAATTGCAAAATGAATAAATAAAATGCCAATAACACTATAGCCATATACTCGGCTAAACTGAGATTTCTGCCTTTCTGCAAGATGAATAAGCCGGATTAATAGTAGCATAAACAAAATTATAATTAGAGATGCTCCAAGAAAACCCCACTCTTCTCCAACAGTACTAAATATATAATCTGTATGTTGTTCTGGTACAAAACCACCTTTGGTTTGTGTTCCTTCTTTCCAACCTTTGCCAGTCCAACCACCACTACCAATCGCAATTTCACTTTGATTTGTGTTATACCCTATTCCTTTTGTGTCTATTTCTTTTCCAAGAACAATATTAAATCTATCCCGATGTCTTTGCTCAAAGACATTATTGAAAATATAATTTACAGAGAAACAAAAAGCAGTTACTACAATAATAGTTAATATATATCTAGAGTATTTAGGTTTTTGTTTTCTGTTTTTAATCAAAATAAGAAACATAAATACAGCTATTGCGAGCACTACCCATAATGGATCAAATAGTAATGTAAGTATAAATAATACCGCGGCAGAGGCTCCAACAATAAGATATATAGCAGCTAAGCCCTCTCTGTATAACGGGAAGAAAAAAGCAGCATATACCAAGGCACTACCAGGGTCAGGTTGCGGTATTATAATTATAGCTGGTATTACAATAATTAAAAATGCTCTTACCTGATGACCAAGAAGCTTGATATTGGTTTGCATATCGCTTAAGTATTTTGCCAAAGCTAAAGCCGTACAAGCTTTTGCAAACTCAGATGGTTGTAGTCCTATAGGGCCAAAAGCATACCAAGAAGTAGCTCCGTTTATATTTTTACCAAATACAAATAACCCAAGTAGAGATAATAAAGATATTACATAAATTAATCCTGCAAAACGTTCATAAAATTTTACTTCTATTGCCTGGGTTATGATAATTAAAATAATACTGAATAAAATCCAGTATCCTTGTTTTATATATACCAGTGAGAAATTTGTTAAAGAAAAGACCTCGTTTTGGTAGGATGCAGAATAAATATTTCCCCATCCAAAACCAACAAGCAATATAAATAATAAGATTGTTATCCAATCTATAGCAGCAACGCTGGATTTTGCCATTAGTAGTTAATTTTAAAAGGTTCGCCACTATAAGGTTTGACATATTCTTCTTCAAGGCTGTGAGTTAGTAACCAGTCTTCTAGATCTGTTCTGGAAATACTACCTCTTAAATGTTGTTCTATCATCAAGGAAGCAATTTTTCCAGCATATCGAGAGCCCCAATACCCATTTTCAATAAATACAGCAATAGCAATTTTAGGATTATCTTTAGGGGCAAACGCCACAAATACAGAATGATCTGTAAGTTGTGTTCTAATCCCATTTATTTTAGTGAAATTTTCTGCGGTTCCTGTTTTTCCACAAATTTCAATCCCTTTAACTTGCAACGAGCTTGCTGTACCTTGTGTATATACTTGGTACATTCCTTCTACTACAGGTTCAAAGTGTTCTTTGTTTATAGTGGTAACTTTAGGGATAGTATAGTTTTCGTTTTCTATTGGTTGACTATCAATAGCTTTAATAATATGTGGAGTGTAATAGTGTCCTCTGTTAGCTATAGCGGCAGTCATGTTTGCTAATTGTATAGGAGTTGCTAAAACCTCTCCCTGTCCAATGGCATTGGATAGTGTTGCTGTAGCATACCATTTGTAGGTTGGGTACTTGTACATTCTGTTATATGTTTCTGCACTAGGTACTTTTCCTTTTTTTCCAGTAGGTAAATCATATCCAAGATAGTTCCCTAAACCAAAACTTTCTACATGTTTCCTCCATTTTTCAATACCTTTTTGAGGAGTCTCATACTTTTCTATGATTCGTCTATATACAGCCGCAAAATATGCATTGCAAGAATTGGCAATGCCAGGGATCATGTTTAATGGACTTCTGTGGGAATGGCAACCGAGTTTTCTTCCATTCTTTCCATAATAGTATCCCATTCTGCATGAAATACCTTCTTTAGTGTCGATAACGTTTTCCTGTAAACCGATTAATGCATTAACCGTTTTAAACGGAGATCCTGGCGGGTACTCCCCTTGTAACCCTCTATCATACAGTGGCTTAGCTATTGTATCGTAATATAGTTTGGTAAAATTAGGAGATCTTTTTCTGCCTACCAATAACTCTGGCTTATAAGTGGGAGCGGTAACCAATGCTAATATCTCTCCTGTAGAAGGTTCTAAAGCTACAATGCCTCCTCGTTTATTTTGCATCAATTTTTGTCCGTATGCTTGCAATTTAGCATCTAGAGTTAAAGTGAGATCTTTACCGTTAACAGGCAGTGTATCAAATTTCCCTTCTTTATAAGGGCCTATATCTCTATTAAAACGATCTTTTTGAATGCGTTTTACTCCTTTTATTCCTCTAAGTTGATTTTCGTATTCTTTTTCTACACCATCAATACCAATAAGGTCTCCAGAAATATAATAAGGATCTTTTTGTATTAAAGCATCGTTTACCTCTCCAATATACCCTAGTACATTTGCAGCTCCTGTGGTTTGATAATCTCTTAAAGAACGTTTTTGAATATAGAATCCTTCAAACTTTCGCATTTTTTCTTGTAGATAAGCGTATTCATTTTTAGTTAATTGTGGTATCACTATCGAGGGCACTCTAGGGGAATAAATCCTTGCTTTTTTTAAGCTTTTTTTTAATTTATCCTTGCTGATATTAAGAATAGAACAAAACTCTAAAGTGTCAAAAGGTTTTAATTCTCTAGGAATTACCATGACATCATATGATGGCTGGTTAGTAACTAATAGTTTTCCATTTCTATCATAAATAGCGCCTCTCTGCGGATAATCATAAATTACTTTTATGGCATTGTCCTCTGACAATGAAGCAAAAGAAGTATTGTATATCTGTAGGTAAAATAACCTAGTAATAAATACTATTCCAGCAGTAATAATAATTAGATAGAATAGGAGTTTTCTCATGAATTATTTCTTCTAAACAATACCAAAACGAGCATAGTTGTTACTATTGTGAATAGACTAGAAAATAACGTTTTTTTAGCAATTAATAGTATATGGGAGAAGTTAAAAATTTCTAATGAAAATAGCATAATATGGTGTGTTAAAACCATTAATATTACATACAAAAGCTGTTCTCCGAATCTAACATTACTTAGTTTTACAGTTTGAAACTCGTAACTAAGTCCAAAAACAGATCGTAGTGCAATTGGTCTAAAAAAAGCAATAACAGTAGATGCTGCTGCATGAACTCCACCAGAATCACTAAACATATCTATAGTTAGTCCTAGTATAAAGCTTATTACTAAAAAAAGACTTCTGTTTATATTAATAGGGGCAAGCAAAATAAAAATGATATAGATATATGGGTTTAAGTACCCCAAAAAGTTGACGTGATTTAAGACGATTACCTGAAGTAAAATCAAAACAATAAATCTAATAATATGTAATAATGTGTCTCTATTCATGAATTAGTTTTCTAAACTTTTAATTTCATCAACATCCTTGCTTTTTATTGCATAAACAAACCCAATATTAGACATATCATTAAATAGTTTAACATCTATTAAGTAATAACTTTTATTTTGATTTAAAGAATAGCTGGCAATGGTTCCTATTCCTATCCCTTTTGGAAAAATAGTAGAACGACCATTAGTTATAATAGTATCGCCTTCTCTTATAATTGCTTGTCGAGGTATTGTTTCTAGTTGGACTATATTAGGATCTTTGCCATTCCAAACTAAAGAGCCATATTGATTAGATTTTTTTAATCCTGCATTAATACGAGAATTACTATTTAATATAGAAATTATTCTGCTATAGTTTTTTGAAGAATTTTCTACGATCCCTATGATGCCTTTATCTGTTATAACTCCCATGTCTGGAAGGATGCTGTCTCTTTGCCCTTTGTCTATAAGGATGTAATTATCGATTTTACTATAGTCGTTTTTGATAACTCTTGCTTTTGTGTATGTGTAAGGTTTATTAAATGATATACTATCCACATATTTTGTAGAAACAGATTCCATTCCAAGAGCACTTAGTTGATTACGAAGATGTTCGTTTTCTTTTAATAATCGTTTGTTTTCATCTTTTAAACTAAAATAATCACTTATAGAATGTTGCCAATTATATATTCCTCCACTAAAAAAATTTGTAGAACTAACAATTTTACCTCTATGATAGGAGTGAGATTGTATAGTAAGGGCTAATGAGATGAACAATAATATTAAAAATAGCAGAGAATGTTTATTTTTAATTAAAAAATTAATAATCTGCTGCATGATTTAAAGTATAATAATTTTTATTAAATTTCATATATTTTAAGTATACTAAGTAAGTCCTAAAGCAGGATAACGTAAAATGAGAAATTTAGGTATATTAAAATGCTGTTTTTTTAACACTATTTTATAAGTATACTTTTGTACCTGTTTAGATTTTTAAGTGTAATCCCCGTACCTCTTACTACTGCTCTTAAAGGATCTTCGGCAATATAAACCGGTAGATCTGTTTTTTGTGATAAACGTTTATCTAATCCGCGTAGCATAGAGCCTCCGCCAGCAAGATATATACCTGTGTTATATATGTCTGCAGCAAGTTCTGGAGGAGTTTGAGATAAAGTCTCCATAACAGCGTCTTCAATACGTAATATAGATTTATCTAATGCTTTTGCCATTTCTCTGTAAGAGATCTGAACTTGTTTAGGTTTACCTGTAAGAAGATCACGCCCTTGGACATTCATTTCTTCTGGAGGTAGTTCTAAATCTTCGGTTGCAGCCCCTATTTGGATTTTTATTTTTTCTGCGGTACGCTCTCCAACATATAAGTTATGTTGAGTACGCATATAATAAATAATGTCGTTTGTGAAAACATCTCCTGCAATTTTCACAGATTTATCACAAACGATCCCTCCAAGAGCAATAACTGCAATTTCTGTAGTACCACCCCCTATATCTACAATCATATTTCCTTTAGGTTGCATGATATCTACACCAATACCAATTGCAGCGGCCATAGGTTCATGAATAAGATATACTTCTTTCCCGTTTACACGTTCGGCACTTTCTTTTACCGCTCGCATTTCTACTTCTGTAATTCCAGAAGGAATACAGATTACCATACGTAGGGCAGGAGCAAAGAGTTTTTTCTTTAGCGCAGGGATATCTTTGATAAACATGCTTATCATTTTCTCACTTGCATCAAAATCCGCTATAACTCCATCTTTAAGCGGGCGGATGGTTTTTATGTTTTCATGAGTTTTTCCTTGCATCATAGCAGCTTCTTTTCCAACTGCAATAATTTTGCCGGATATAATATCTCTGGCTACAATAGAGGGGCTATCCACTACTACTTTATCATTATGAATTATTAATGTATTAGCGGTACCTAAATCTATTGCGATCTCTTCGGTAAAGAAGTCAAAAAATCCCATAAAAGTCAAAAAAAGGGGTTAAAATTCAGTAAATGTAATAAAATTAATGTTTAAAATGACGTGTTCCGGTAATTACCATTGCAATTCCGTGTTGATCGCAATAATCTATACTCAATTGATCCTTAATAGAACCCCCTGGTTGAATCACTGCTTTAATGCCTGCATTGTCTGCAATCTCTACACAATCTGGAAATGGGAAAAAGGCATCACTAGCCATTACTGCTCCATTAAGATCAAAATTAAATGATTTAGCTTTTTCTATAGAATGTTTTAAAGCATCGACTCTAGAGGTTTGTCCTGTTCCGCTTGCTAGTAGTTGTTTGCCTTTTGTAAAAACTATTGTATTTGATTTGGTGTGTTTACAAATTTTTGAAGCAAACAGCAGGTCTTCTACTTGCTCTGCGGTAGGAGCTATTTTCGTAACAGTACTTAAATCCTCGTTAGCATCAGTTTTAAGATCTTTATCTTGTACCAAACTTCCGTTTAAACAAGAACGAACCTGATTTTTAGGTAAATCGATTTCTTTTTGAATCAAAAGAATTCTATTTTTCTTTCCTTTTAATATTTCCAGAGCTTCAGGATTATAAGAAGGAGCGATTACGACTTCGCAAAATAATTTATGAATTTCTTCAGCAGTTGCTTTGTCAATCTCGGTATTACTAATTAAAATCCCTCCAAATGCAGAGACAGGATCTCCAGCTAATGCATCTACATAAGATTGAAGAACTGTTTCTCGTTGCGCTAAACCACAGGCATTATTATGTTTTAAAACTGCAAATGTTGGTGCTTCTCCTTTAAATTCACTCATTAAATTTACTGCAGCATCTACGTCTAGTAAGTTATTATAAGACAGTTCTTTACCGTGTAATTTTGTGAACATTGCATCAAAATCACCGAAAAAATATCCTTTTTGATGCGGATTTTCTCCATATCTTAATTCTTGGCCTTTGGTTTCACTTATTTTAAGAGAAGTAATGTTTTGATCGGTATTAAAATAATTGAAAATAGCAGAATCATAATGAGAAGAAACATTAAAAGCTTTAGCCGCAAAACGTTTACGATCTTCTAAAGTTATATTTCCGTTTCCTTGAGAAATTATCTCTAAAAACTCCTCGTAATCATTTACAGAGGATACACATGTAACATCCGTAAAATTTTTGGCAGCTGCTCTAATTAAAGAAATACCACCAATATCAATTTTTTCTATAATATCTTGTTCAGGAGCACCAGATGCAACTGTTTTTTCAAAAGGGTATAAGTCAACAATCACAATATCAATTTGTGGAATCTCATATTGCTCAAGTTCTGCAACATCACTATCGTTATTTTGACGATTTAAAATTCCACCAAAAACTTTTGGGTGTAAGGTCTTAACTCTTCCGCCTAGAATTGAAGGGTAAGAGGTTACATCTTCCACAGGTACCACATTAATTCCTAAATCTTTAATGAATTTTTCTGTCCCGCCAGTAGAATATATGGTAATATTAAGTTCGTCTAACTTTTTTACGATAGGTGCTAATCCGTCTTTGCTGAATACAGAAATCAGCGCAGATTTAGCGGTTTTTGTGTTGCTCATGAGAAAATTTAGTTATAAAATGCAAAAGTAGCAATTTAGTATCCAATTAGACAATCAATTATGTGTAATTGTTTTCAATAAATTGTAACAAAAATACAAGGAAAACGTCCTATCTTTAAATAATTAAAAATCTAGTTTAAAAATAAGGCATGCTGATCTATCTTAGAGTACTTAAAGAGAGCTTTAATTTTGCCATTAATGCACTTAGAAACAATAAACTAAGAACACTTCTTTCGTTACTTGGTGTTACCATTGGTATTTTTTCAATAATTGGGGTTCTGGCGGCAGTGGATTCTTTAAAAGAAGAAATAAAAGGAAGTATTAGTTCACTAGATAATAGGACTATTTATTTAATGCGTTTTTCTTTTGGGCCAACAGATATTCCACAATGGAAGAGAGAGCAGTTTCCTGATGTGACCTTTGAAGAATACCAATATATTAATAGATCGATGCCAGAGCTTAAAGCAGCTAGTTTTACTTTGAATGTAGCTCCTGAAACTATAAAATATCAAGACAAAAGTATTAGTAATGTAGAGATTGCACCAGTTACTAATGATTATTATGATATCGAAGAATTACAAGTAGTTAAAGGAAGATTTTATAATGAACAAGAATCAGTGGCAGGAGCTTCTGTTATAGTAATAGGAGATGAAATAGCAAATAGCCTATTTGGTTCTGATGATCCTATCGGAAAAAAAATACGTTTATATGGAAGAAAGCTTATGGTGATAGGGGTTCTTGAAAAAGAAGGAGCAGGGATTTTTGGTAATAGCAAGGATACTATGGTGATTTTACCAGTTAATTTAGTTAGAAGAATTTATGGGGATAATAATAAATCTTCTTTTCCTGCAATAATTATAAAACCAGAATCTAACGTCGATGTGCCTGAGTTTATTGCGGTTTTGAAACAAAAACTGAGAACGTATCGTGGATTAAAACCAGATGAAGAAAATAATTTTTTTGTAAATCAATTACAAGGGTTTACTGATTTTATTGATAATATCACGAGTACTATGTCAACAATAGGTGGTGTAATCGGAATGTTTTCATTATTAGTAGGAGGTTTTGGTATCGCTAATATTATGTTTGTAAGTGTAAAGGAGCGCACAAACTTAATTGGTATACAAAAAGCTCTTGGAGCTAAAAAGAGATTTATATTGTTTCAGTTTTTGTTTGAGGCAGTTATACTTTCGATTTTTGGAGGGTTGATAGGCCTTTTTTTGGTCTGGCTAATCTCGATATTTGCCTCTCAGTTTACAGGAGATTTTGAGTTTATACTCTCTGGTTCTAATATGTTTTGGGGTATGTTTTCTTCCACTATAATAGGTCTTATAGCAGGGATTTTACCTGCAATATCGGCATCTAAATTAGATCCTGTAGAAGCAATAAGGACAGGTATGTAATCTACTAGCTTTTAAAATGGTATAACTTTTTTAATCGAAAAATATACACTAAAATTATAAGCTAATAGAATAGGTAATAGGTAGGTCTTACATTGTATAAACCTACCTATTCATTTTTTAATTCAACTTAAGCTTTATTATAATCTCATGTGTGCCATTAGTGTATGTGTTTATATCTGTTGTAATATACTCGTATGCATATCCCACCTTAAAAATGTTGTCTGCAAAACCTGCAGTAAAAAACATAGTTACACTTTCGTCTATTCTATAATTGGCTCCTAACTCTATTCGTTCTTTATACAATGCAGATGCTGTAAGATCCAGAGAAAATGGAGCTCCATTTACAGCTTTACCAAGCACAGAAGGACGAAGCTTAAAGTTTTCACTAAGGTCAAAGTCATACCCTCCACCTAAAAATATCTGTGTATCATCTTTTGCCGATACAGGATTCAGTCCTTCTTTTTCATATCTATTGTTAGATAAAAGACCTGGGGCAGATAGAGAAACATAATATTTTTTAGCTTTAAGGTAAAACCCAACTCCAACATTAGGATTAAATGTACTTATGTTTTCTGTGAATAAAGGGTCATCGACAATGTCTAATTCATTAAGGTTTATATTTAAGAAAGATCCTCCTGCTTTAATACCTGCATGTAAGTTTATTTCTTCAGAGACTTTTATTTTGTAAGAAAAATCAGCATATAAATGAGTTTCTTCTAAAACAAAAACTCTATCATTTACTACAGTTAATCCAATCCCTATATTTTCACCAACAGGAGAATTTACATTAAAATTAAGGGTTTCTGGACCTCCTTCGACACCTGCCCATTGGCTTCTTACTGCAAATGTAGTTTCAAGATTACCGTTAGTGCCTGCATAGGCAGGAGTAATCACATTCATGTTATATCGGTACATACTAAAATGCGGATCTTGCTGTGCATTAGCAGTGAAGGATATAATGAGGGCAAAAATTATATATTTTAAATACATCATCTTACTTTTATTTTGTTGATCTTTTTGGAAATAATATCTGGTGAACTCTTTGTTTATAAAACTATTAATCATTTTTTAATAGTTTATGTAGATCCAGCCAGTAAGTGGAGGAACTTCTTTACTACCAGTTTCTAAAACATAATAATATGCTCCCACCGGCAATTTGTCATTTCCAAAAACGGAATTACCACTAGAAACTCCATCCCAGTTATTTTGATAATTTTTAGCTTCGAATATTTTTCTGCCGGATCTGTTAAATACTTGAATAGTATGATTAGGGAAGTTTTCAATTCCCTCTATTACCCAAGTATCATTTATGCCGTCTCCATTTGGAGAAAAACCTTTGTTAAAAGTCAATGGGTTTCCTGTTGGAGCTAGAGTATTGATGCTAAAATTGATGGAATTGGTAGTTCCTGTTCCTTCGTTTCCTGCAATATCAGTAAATCCTATATTGTCTAAGGAGATTATATTGGTATCGCTTTGAATGCCTTCTGCTGGTGTAAAGGTTGTCATAAAGGTAATGTTTCCATCTTCAGAGCTTACTTTGGTCAATGTTCCATTAATAAGGATTAAATCTGTGTTGTCAAAACCAGTTACTGCTTCAGAAAAAGTAATGGTAACTGTTGTGGTTTCTCCTGATATTAGTTCTGTATCACTAATCTCTATAATTGCAGTAGGGATTATCATATCAATACTAAAATTTGGAGAGTTTGTTGTTCCTGTACCATCATTACCAACACTATCTGTTATCCCGGTATTATCAAGGATAATGATGTTAGTATTGTCTTCTATGTCGATTGTAGGGGTAAAGGTAGCTTCAAAAGTGATATTACCATCTGTGGATGTTAAGGTGGATAATGTTCCGTTAGGGATGGTTAGATCTGTATTATCAAAACCAGTTACTGCTTCAGAAAAAGTAATGGTTACAACAGCTGTTTCTCCTATAATTAATGTATCATCACTTATAGTTATGGTTGCTGTAGGAGGGATGGCTTTTTTATTTTTGGTGTCTAAAGTTTCAGCTCCTGTGTTTCCAGTAGGATCTGTAAGTGTAACACCAAGAGTAATAGTGCCGTCACTTAATCCACTTACATCTATATTTGTTATTTGATCTGTAGCACTAATAATTGTTCCTGAACCTGTAACTGTTCCTGAACCTCCAGATGTACTAAATGTATAATTATATGTAGTGCCTATTTCTGCTCCTGCAAAGGTGAAACTCACTGCGTTATGATTAATAGCGTTGATGGGGCTTTGGTCTATAGTTACTGTGTATCCTGTTGGAGGCACGGCATCTACCAATACTGAGGTTGTTGTGCCTACACTATTTAATGTAGTGTTCAGATCATTTCCAGCAGTATCTCTTAATGTTCCACCATTGGTACTTAAGGTTCCTATTGTTATTCCATCGGTGTCAAGTTCTCCGGTTTGTACAGTATACCTAAACAATAATGAAGAGGTCCCACTTCCACTTTGGTAAGTAGCTTGTCGGGTTGTTGCTCCTATGGTTATTGTCATTAGTGGAGTTCCTCCTGAAGTATTTATAGTTGTATTTTCACTTGTATTTATAGTAAAATCAAGATTTTGCCCTGTTATATATGTGGCATTAGCGGGTACAGTAACACTGGTTATAGTTGGTGCTACTGCATCTACTAATACAGCAGTGGTACTTCCTACACTATTTAATGTAGTGTTAAGGTTGTTCCCAGCGGCATCTCTTAATGTCCCACCATTAGCAGCTAAAGTCCCCACCGCAATTCCATCAGTATCTAATTCCCCAGCTTGTACAGTATATCTAAACAATAATGCTGAAGTTCCATTTCCGCTTATATAGGCAGCTTGTCTTGTAGTAGCGCCAATAGTAATGCTTAATTGCGGAGTTCCACCTGCGGTGTTTACGATTGTATTTTCATTGGTATTTATAGTAAAATCAAGATTTTGCCCTGTTATATAGGTTGCGTTGGCAGGTACAGTAACACTGGTTATGGTTGGGGCTACTGCATCTACCAATACAGCGGTGGTGCTCCCTACACTATTTAGTGTGGTATTAAGGTTGTTGTTAACTGCGTCTCTTAATGTTCCTCCATTGGCACTTAACGTTCCTACTGTTATTCCATCATTATCCAGTTCACCTGCTTGTATGGTATAACGAAATAATAGTGCAGAAGTTCCGCTTCCACTTAAATAAACAGCTTGCCTTGTTGTGGCACCTATAGTAAGACTTAATTGTGGAGTTCCAGCAGCGGTATTTACCGTTACATTCTCATTAATGTTTATCACAAAGTCTAAATTTTGTCCTGCTATATAGTTTGCATTCGCAGGTACAGTAACACTTGTTATGGTTGGTGGTGCTGCGTCTACTAATACTGCGGTGGTGCTTCCTACACTATTTAATGTGGTATTAAGGTTGTTTCCAACACCGTCTCTTAACGTTCCACCATTGTTGTTTAACGTTCCAATCGCTATTCCATCAGTATCTTGTTCTCCTGCTTGTACTGTATATCTAAATAATAATGAAGAGGTTCCGCTGCCACTCTGATAGATAGCTTGTCTTGTTGTAGCGCCTATAGTAAGACTTAATTGTGGAGTTCCGCTAGTGGTATTTACGGTTACATTTTCACTGGTATTTATGGTGAAATCCAGATTTTGTCCTGCTATATAAGTGGCGTTGGCTGGTACGGTAACACTGGCTATGGTTGGTACTACAGCGTCTACTAATACAGCAGTAGTGCTTCCAACACTATTTAATGTGGTGTTCAAATTGTTCCCGACAGCATCTCTTAATGTTCCGCCACTGGTGTTTAGAGTGCCCACTGCTATACCGTCGGTATCTAGATCTCCTGCTTGTGTGGTATATCTAAATAATAGGGATGAGGTTCCACTTCCACTTTGATAAGTAGCTTGCCGAGTTGTTGCTCCTATGGTAAGGCTAATTTGTGGAGTTCCTCCTGTTGTGTTTACAGTTGTATTTTCATTGATATTTATAGTAAAATCCAGATTTTGTCCTGCTATGTAGGTGGCATTAGCAGGTACTGTAACACTGGTTATGGTTGGTGCTACTGCATCTACTAATACAGCGGTGGTATTTCCAACACTATTTAGTGTAGTGTTAAGGTTGTTTCCGGCATTATCCCTTAACGTTCCGCCATTAGTGGCTAAAGTGCCTACAGCAATTCCATCGGTATCTAATTCGCCAGCTTGAATGGTGTATCTAAACAATAGGGCAGAGGTTCCACTTCCACTTTGGTAAACAGCTTGACGTGTTGTGGCTCCAATTATAATACTTAATTGTGGGGTTCCTCCAGCAGTATTAATCGTTATATTTTCGTTGGTATTTATGGTAAAATCCAGATTTTGTCCAGTAATATAGGTTGCATTAGCAGGTACTGTAACACTGGTTATAGTTGGGGCTACTGCATCTACCAATACTGCGGTGGTGTTTCCAACACTATTTAATGTTAGGATAGCATCATTACCTGAGCTATTTCTTAGTGTTCCTCCATTAGCTGCTAAAGTGCCTACGGTAATTCCATCGGTATCTAATTCACCAGCTTGTATAGTATATCTAAACAATAGGGCAGAGGTTCCGGTTCCACCTTGGTAGATTGCTTGTCTTGTTGTGGCACCTATAGTAAGACTTAATTGAGGATTGCCTCCTGCGGTGTTAACAGTTATATTTTCATTAAAATTAATGATAAAGTCGAGATTTTGAGCCGCTATATAAGTTGCATTAGCAGGTACTGTAACACTAGTTATATCTGGTATTTTGGTAATAGCAATTGTTCTTGTGTCATTAGCACTTGCTGCATTAGTGTCTGTAGCAGTAATTGTTACTGTTCTGTTAGAAGTGCCAGGATCTGTAGATGTATTTCTATATCGTATAGATTGAAGTGCTTCTTGTATATTAGCATTTGTAGCATTACTATCAAAAGTAATAGTAAGTGCCGTACCGTTTGTAACGATTCCTCCGCTAGCACTTAAATCTCCAATATCTACTCCATTAGATAAGATGTTAGTTCCGCTAATTGTTATTGTTGTGCCATCTCCATCTGTATCAGAGATGCTTAATTCATCACCAGCTTCATTATTTGCTGTAATTTGAGCGACTAATGTACCTCCGTTCCAATCCGTATCTCCATCGGCATCGCTAACTGTAGCAGAATTGTCTATTTGCTTGGCAGCCTCTCCTTCGGTATAAACGAGGTTCGAATTATCTATAGATATTGCTGGTGTGGTGTTTCCTCCTGATATGGTAAAAATAGGTTGGGTTCCAGGAAAGTTTGATCCTCCAGGGCTAAGGTCTTGTATTACAGTTTCACTACCACTCCAGTTTCCTGTAGTACTTATAGCTGTTAAAATTGTAGCTTTATCTCCGACCAAAGTACCTACGTAAACTAAATTATCGGCATGTCCTCCTCCTACTGCGGTAGTAGTTAAAGCAATGGCATTTGTTCCTAGTGTTAGAGTGTTTGGTAAATAGGATGTGGTAGAGGTGATTAATCCCGAATTTTTAAACTCATTAGGGTTGGTTCCAGAGGAGGTCGACCAGTTTCCAAACGCGAATATCCATTGAGAGGGGATCGAGGTTGGTGATATTCCTTGATATATTAACCAACTGTCTCCTCCAGATGCAATGGCTGATAAGCTCCACCCAATACTAAATACTGTGCCATATGTAGCTAAATCGCCACCTATTGTGCCACCAGAAGAAATTGTGATATTGAGAAGGGTTCCTGCAGGAACAAGAGTAGTGGTTGTCCAGGTAATTGCTCCATCTGAGCCGTTAGAAGTGTTAAAATTCGCACCATCCCATCCATAATCAGATATGTAAATTGTTTCGCCAGAAGGAATGTCTGCCAAAGCAACTATAGCTAACTGATCTGGGGCGATGTCAGAATTCACGCCTACAACTGCCAAATCTCCTATCTCAAGTTGCCCAAATGATGTGCTACTGATAATCGAAATAACTAAAAATAACAGTGTGTTTTTATTCCATTTCAAAAAATAACGTTGTTTCATAGGAGGTGTTTTTGGTAAAAAATAATGAGGCTGATTTCCTAAATAATGGTTATAAGAAGTTGTGTAGTTAGAGGGCATATTTTTGTATTAAATTTAGGATAAGTATTAAAGTTTCATGGGTTGAAATTTGTAAAAAATTAGTTTTTAGTTAAACTATGTCTTTAAAACTATATGTGAAGTTTTCTTAATTGCAATAACTATAAATTTAAAAGTATTAAAAAAATGTTAAAAAAGCAATGCTATTTTGTTTTATTTTTAACATAAAAACTAGGGATTACAAAATCCTCTAGTCTTTATGTTGCTGTGTTATTTAAAATAGTTAATTCCTTGAGGGGAAAATACCTTGTAAACAAATGATGTAATGCATGGTTAAATAAGGTTGCATTATAGGGGTTGGTTGTTGCCCTCCTGTAGGGGTCGTAGTAAAGTTTTCACCTTCTATAAGGGTACTTGGACTAGTGCTTGGATCAAGATTAATGTTAGAATTTTTCGTATACATATTAATAGGATCACCGTTTATATCTAAAGCTTTACCAATTATTGAATTGGTGGTAGGGACAGAATGATCCCCGTCTTGTGTTGATACCTTAATTACTGTAGTTACTTCATTAGTACCTGTCTTGTTGATTAAGTGGGAATGGTTAGCCATGTGTGAAGTTGTTAGTGTAACGGTTTCTGCTCCACCTCTGGATCCTAAGTTGTGAGTACTTAACCCTGGTCCTGTTCCTTGACTAATTGGGACACGACCTCTTAAATCTGGTAATGCCATTGTGGTTCTGCCATCTCCTCCATAAATAGTTCCTATGATCGAGAATAATGCTGTGTTTTGTGAGATGGGTAATAATTGACCATTACAATATGCCCAAGCTCTTGGAGCAAAATTACCTGCGAATAAACGAATTTCTCCTATGTTTCCTTCCATAATATATTTGTTTTAAGAATTGATATTTAATAATTTAGTTCTATGTCAAAACACTGATCTTTTTAGTTTCTGTCAATGTTGTAGTAAGTAGATGTCCTTGTCGTAGCCCTAGGTGTATGTACTTGTTGCCAGTAAGAATCCCTGCATCAGAGCTAACGATATTTATTTTTAATAGTTTTCCATATTTACAGCATACGTATAATCCTTCTTGTGGGTGAGCATGGATTATTTCTCCAGCTGTTTTTCCTAGTAGAGGTAATTGACCGTCAACAGGAGAAACTTCTATTATTTTTATAGGAGAACCCTGATAATAAGTCGTAGCTCCACCATATTTTGGATTACAAGCATTGATTAAGTTTTCAATCTCATCTGCTGTCTGTTCTTCCCAGTTAATTGTGGTTTCGATATCACTGGGGCGTTTGTTATATCTGTTTTTAGTGGGTTGAACTCTATAATTCACTGGCTCTTGTATAAGGGACAAGGTTTTTTCTATAAGTTGAACTAGTATGAAATTCATTTTAGAGTTTATCATCCCTCCTGTCTCACCTTGTATAATAGGTATTGGTTCTTCCAAAAGAATTTTGCCAGTATCCCAATCTTTATCCATTTGATGTATGGTAATCGCTGTTTCTTTTTCTCCGTTTTTTATAGACCAAAACAAAGGGTCTGGTCCTCGATTTTCTGGTAATTTTCCGAAATGGATGTTTAAAAACCCATATTTAGGGATAGATAGAATTTCTTCAGGTATTTTTAATGAAAAACCATAAACTATTACCAAATCTGGGGATCGATCTTCTAACCAAGTCTTAAACTTGTTTTTGATAGAGTTGCTGTCTATTGTATAAGTTTCGAAACCTTCATGTTTAATAGATTGCACCCAAAAATCTTGATTAGGAACAGAGGTGTTATATTTTTGAACGCAAACAGCATCTAAATAGTTGTGTTTAGACAAGTATTTGTATAGTGTAAAACAAGAAGGAAAACTCCCAATTAGAGTAATTTTCATACACACATAGTTTAATATAAGTTATTGGATAACCTATATGGCTTAAAAATTAATAATTGCATAGTTGTAGTTTTAATCTGATCTAATCTATTTTCAAAGAATAGAAACTAAAATAAACTAACAGAACAAGCTATTTGAAAATTGACAAGATGTGATTACTCAATAAAGTACTCCTCCCTCATTTAGGGGGTTTATTTTTAGTCACATTTATGGGGGTAGGATATAAATGTGTATTTATTTAAGTTATTGATTTTTAATATTTTAAATAAATATACTGTGTTTTGCCAGTTACTAATATAATTATTTTTTTAATAATCAACTGTTTTTGACTTGTTTTTGTTTTAAGTTGAAGAAGGGAGAGGGGGTGTTTGAAAAATGATGTTTCGATTTTAAGTTTTTGATTTAAAGAAGGATAATGTCTATTTTATTTTAGGTATAAACATTTTTTTGGATAATCAATAATAGCTTTTCCTTTTTTTAAGATATCAGCTCCCAATATGCCATCTACCGGATCTGCTTGGTGTGCTATTAAAGCTGTATTTACGTGGTTGAGGTCAAATAATACCAAGGGAATACTTTTTTTACACCAATTTCCTATTTGTACGGTGTTTTTTTTGGAAAGCTGAGTAAGCATATCTGTAGCTCCGGCTCCCGCAGCTTTTACATCGCTATCTTGGGTGTATAAATTAAATTTTTCTACTGCTTCAAAACCTACACACGAATTAGAAGCTCCTGTGTCTACAATAAAATTGCCTTCAATGCCATTTAGTATTGCTGTAACTTCAAAATGATTGGTTTTTGTGTACACTAGCTGAATTCTGTGATATTCTTTTTGAGTTAAAAATTTTCGAAGAGTGATCATATTATGTTTAGAGGAAATTTTTTCAAAAGTAACACAATTAATAAAAACCTAGACTATAAGGATTTTTAATAAAGATAATTTTAAGGATATTAAAATAGCTGTCATAATTTAATACTTTTGCGGGATGATATTAACAGATACACATACCCATATTTATAGTGATGCTTTTGATGAGGATCAGGAAGAGATGATGCTGCGAGCAATAGAAAATAAGGTAACACGATTTTTTGTCCCTGCAATAGATTCTGAATATACCAATGCAATGTATGCAATAGAGTCAAAATATCCAGAAAATGTTTTTTTGATGATGGGATTGCATCCTACACATGTGAAAGAAAATTATAAAGAAGAACTGTTACATGTAGATAATGAGCTTAAAAAGCGATTTGATGGAAGAATAGATAAGAGGTTTTATGCCGTGGGAGAGATAGGAATCGATTTGTACTGGGATACCACTTTTTTAAAACAACAACAGGAGGCCTTTAGATATCAAATTCAATTAGCAAAAAAATATAAATTACCTATAGTAATACATTGCAGAGATGCTTTCGAGGAAGTTTTTGAGGTGTTGGAATTAGAAAAAGGAGAAGATTTATATGGAATCTTTCATTGCTTTACAGGAACTATTCAAGATGCGCATCGTGCTATAGGGTATAATATGAAATTAGGGATTGGAGGAGTAGTTACTTTTAAGAACGGTAAAATAGATACTTTTTTAAATGAGATAGGTGTAAACCATATTGTGTTAGAAACAGATGCTCCTTATTTAGCACCAACCCCTTATCGAGGGAAGCGCAATGAAAGCTCTTATTTAATCAATGTGGCAGAAAAGCTTGCCGAGATATACCAAATGCCAATAGAAGAGATAGCAAGTACGACAACACAAAATTCCAAAGAAGTATTTGGTGTTTAAGGGTATTAAAAAAAAATAATTTCATTCATTTGTTTTATGAATATTTCACCAAGCATATTACTTATTTATACAGGCGGTACTATAGGAATGATTAAAGATTTTGATACAGGAGCATTAGTTGCTTTTGATTTTGATGAACTTTTATTAAATATTCCAGAGCTAAAACAACTAGATTGTAGTATCGAGACTATTAGCTTTGAGAAGCCTATCGATTCTTCTGATATGGATGTTGGTCGTTGGAAAGAGTTGGGAGATGTCATAAACAGTAATTATGAAAAATATGACGGATTTGTTGTTTTGCATGGTAGTGATACTATGTCCTATACTGCCTCGGCAGTTAGTTTTATGTTTGAGAACTTAGCAAAACCTATAATTTTTACAGGATCTCAATTACCAATAGGAGATTTGAGAACAGATGCTAAAGAGAATCTGATTACAGCTGTTCAGATAGCTGCATTGCAAGAAAAAGGAAAACCTGTGATTACCGAAGTAGGATTGTATTTTGAGTATAAATTACTTAGAGCAAATAGGACTACTAAAATTAATGCAGAGCATTTTGAGGCATTTCAATCTCTCAATTACCCATCATTAGTAGAATCAGGAGTGCATCTTAAAGTAAACACCTCTTTTTTGAGAGCAGTTAACAGGCGAAAAAAAATGGAATATCACACACATTTTAATAATGATATTCTAATTATTAAAATGTTTCCAGGTATTAATGAGAACATTTTAAGAAGTATTTTTGCTTTAGAAACAATAAAAGGAATTGTTTTAGAGACATACGGATCTGGTAATACGACCACTCAAAAATGGTTTATAACTATGATTTCTGACATAATACAAAAAGGGATTCCCATTGTTAATGTTACGCAATGTATAGGAGGAAGTGTTGAAATGGGGAAATATGATACAAGTATTGCATTAAAAAAAGCAGGTGTTATTTCAGGAAAAGACATCACAACAGAGGCTGCTGTAGCAAAATTGATGTATTTGTTAGGAGAAAATTTACCACTTAAAGTCCTAAAAACCATTTATGAAACATCTTTGAGAGGGGAAATGTCAGAAAATTAACGTGTTAAATTTCACTAGTTAACTTTTTTTTTGTTATTTGCCCATCCTATTTTTTAGGAAAAAATTGGGAAAAAATTAGAGAGGTGGCCGAGTGGTCGAAGGCGCACGCCTGGAAAGTGTGTATACGTCAAAAGCGTATCGAGGGTTCGAATCCCTTCCTCTCTGCATTATTATCAATTTTTTAATAATTTTTGTATTATTTTTATATCTTTAACCCTTTAACTAATTAAAATTAAGAATCAGCGCAATGAAAAGATTATTTTCTATTCTGGCAATCGCAGCAGTAATGACTTTTGGAAATTTACAAGCATCTACTGCACCTGCCCAGTTATTAACGGCTAATGTGCAATTATTAATTGCTCCTATAACTACAGCGACAACAACAACTCAAGATGAAGCAGCACCTGCTACAGAAGAATTATCCTTCCATCAAAATCTTAAAAAACGTTTTATAGAAGGAGGACCTGGGTTTATGGGGATCGTACTTTTATGTTTGATATTAGGTTTAGCGATTGCAATTGAAAGAATTATCTTTTTAAATCTTTCTACTACAAACACTAAGAAATTACAACAAAATGTAGAAGATGCACTAAATAGTGGTGGTGTAGAAGCAGCAAAAGAGGTGTGTAGAAACACAAAAGGACCTGTTGCATCTATCTATTATCAAGGTTTAGATAGAGCAGACGAAAGTATTGATGCTGCAGAAAAAGCAGTTGTTGCTTACGGTGGTGTGCAAATGGGACAATTAGAGAAAAACGTATCATGGGTATCTTTATTTATAGCTCTTGCTCCAATGCTTGGGTTTATGGGTACAGTAATCGGGATGATTCAAGCATTCGATAAAATTGAGGCAGCTGGAGATATGCAACCTTCTCTTGTAGCAGGTGGTATTAAAGTAGCACTTCTTACAACAGTATTTGGTCTTATCGTTGCAATTATTCTTCAAGTATTTTACAACTATATAGTTGCTAAAATTGATAGAATAGTAAATGATATGGAAGATGCTTCGATTACTTTAATCGATATGTTAGTAGCTTACAAAAACAAGAAATAATAAGTTTAGATTCTATATCTTAAAAACTTACTTTACTTTGTTTTTGATTTTAAATATTAAAAGGTAAGTGTACTTATTGTTTAATCAAAGTGTAATAAACACTTTATATAAAATATAGACACATGAAAATTTCTAAAATATTATCATATGTTGTACTCGGATTGGGTATCTTAGGAGCGATCCTTTGGTATGTCATGAGTAGTTCAATTAGCACTTTAATGGATCAAAATGGTGTTTCTGAAGCGAGAGAACTTCCTTTCGATATCGCAGAACCAACAGTTTCTCCATTATATTTTCTTACGTTGATTATTTTTGTGATCGCTATTGTAGCTACTTTAATTGCAGTGTTTTCAACATTAGCAAAGAACCCTGCGGGTCTTAAAAATGCAGCTATAGGAATTATCGCTTTTTTAATCATCCTAGGTGTAGGTTATGTCCTAGCGGATGGAGTAGAAACTCCTCTAAAAGATGGAGAAGTTCTTTCTGCTAGTGGCTCTAAATGGGTGGGAACCGGACTATATGCATTTTATGTTCTAGCAGCAGTTGCAGTTGGTTTGATGTTTTTATCTGGTATTAAAAAATTAATAGGAAAATAATTATGGCAAGAAGATCAGCACCGGAAGTAAATGCAGGATCTATGGCGGATATTGCGTTCTTACTTCTCATATTCTTCCTGGTTACTACCACTATTGAAACAGATAGCGGAATTAGCCGTAAACTTCCTCCTCCGCAAGAGGATAACGTAGACCCACCAGTTCTTAAACAAAAAAATATTTTTGTTGTAGAATTGAATAAAAATAATGATCTGTTAGTAGAAGAAGTTCCTATGGAACTGAAAGATTTACGTGAAGCAGCTATCAAGTTTTTAGACAATGGTGGAGGAACAGGAGAAGAAGCATGTAAGTACTGCCAGGGAGCAAGAGATCCATCATCATCAGATAACCCTACTAAGGCTGTAGTGTCTTTACGTAACAATAGAGAGACTAACTATGCTACTTATATTGCAGTTCAAAATGAACTGGTAGCAGCATATACTACCTTACGTAATAGGGAAGCACAACGTCTTTTTGGTAAAACTTTTAGTCAAATGGAAAAAGATCTAAAAGATGTTAACTATTCTGGAAACAAAGAAAGCCTAAAGGAAGATATTAAGAAAATACAATTTTTGTTTCCTGAAAAACTTTCTGAAGCAGAACCAAAAAAATAAAATAACATAAAACAAAATTCCTATGTCTAAGTTTAAAAAGAAAAAAGGTGGAGAATTACCTGCTATTTCTACAGCTTCGTTACCAGATATTGTATTTATGTTACTGTTTTTCTTTATGGTTGCAACGGTAATGCGTCAAAATACTTTGATGATAGAAAATAAATTGCCTACAGCAGACCAAATAGAAAAATTAGACAAAAAAGATTTGGTAATGTATATTTATGCAGGCAAACCTAGTTCAAGATATCGTGCAAGTGCAGGGGATCAAGCTAGAGTTCAGTTAAATGATAAATTTGCTGATGTAAGTGATATAAAAGCATTTATATTGGCAGAGAGAACCTCTAAAAGAGAAGAATTAATACCTTTCTTAACTACAGCTTTAAAAGTGGATGGAGATACTAATATGGGTCTTGTAGGAGATATTAAATCAGAACTAAGGGATGTTCAGGCTTTAAAGATTAATTATACAACCAGAGTGGGAAGCGCTATGGATAATCTTAAATAATGACTGTTGCATAGAAAATATTCAAAATGATACAGTAAATCCTGCCTTCGGGCGGGATTTTTTTTGTTTTAAATTACTGCTTCCTGTTATGAAAATTAAAGATTTACCCTGCTTTATGTAGTAGAACTACGTAATAAAGTTTTAAGATGCTATAGATACAGTCGTTTTTTTGATTTTAGCACCGTATCGCTACGGTTACATTAAAAAACGAAGCAAAGCATCTGCATTTGCAGCAGCTACAAGATGTAATAGATTTTCTACTGCATAAAATGGGTTTAAAAGGACATGATAGTGTTTTTAGGCAACGGAAGAAGTCTTGGAGATTAAATTTATGCTTATAAAAAAAATACCTAGATGTAAAGTACTTAGTTGTATATCTGGTTATTAATATTTTAATTAATTGTACGACTTATATAGCAGTATAAAATACATTATACTAAGTTAAGAAATTGGACATATTATATATAGTATGTTCTTATATAGGGTTAAAAACATATTATTTCTGGTGAAGTTTAGAAGCATAGTTATTAATTTAATCCATGTATTTTTTTGACTTCACTAGATTAAATATTGGCATTTTTACTTTGTTTTGGCAAAGTTTTTATTCTATCTAAATAAATAGATTTATTTTAGTGATTGGTATAGAGTAAGTGTGATACTTGTAGGAATGTTTAAAAAGGGAAACGACTTTATGTTTGTCTTAATTTAAGTAAGGCAATCTAAAAAAAATGAGAAAGAATAAATGAAAAGATTATTTGTATTTATTATCTGTTATTTATCTGTGTTTTTTTCTTCTGGTCAAGAAACTGAATTAGATTCTAATAAAAGTATAGAGATAGATTCGTTATATCGTGAAGATCAATTTTATGTTGGGGTAACATACAACCTGCTTTTTAATAAGCCTAAGGGTGTTAGTCAATCTGGATTTTCTGGTGGTGTACATTTTGGATTTTTAAGAGACATGCCAATTAATAAAAGACGTAATGTTGCTATAGGTTTAGGTTTAGGGTATTCGTTTAATGTATATAATCAGAATTTATTTATAGGAGAAGAAGAAGAGCAAAGTGTGTTTAGTGTTTTAGATGATGTAGAATATAATACTAATAGGTTTACAACACATCTATTAGAGGCTCCTTTTGAGTTTAGGTGGCGCACATCTATTCCAGAAACACATAAATTTTATAGGATTTATACTGGAATTAGGATAGGATACTTATACTCTTTTAGTTCTAATTTTAAACAACCAGGAAACCAAGTAAGACAAACTAAAGTGGAGGAATTGAATAGGTGGAGAGTAGGAGCTACTTTTACTTTTGGGTGGAATACCTTTAATTTTTATTTTTACTATAGTTTAAATAGCATGTTTAACGAAAAAGCGATGGTTCAAGAGGCTCCAGTAGGACTTAATACGGCTAAAATCGGACTAATGTTTTATATTTTATAACCAGAGGTTTGCTAAAGTAATTTGAGGCACAGTGCCTATTAATATGCCGAGAATAAGCTCGAAACTAGTATGTGCTTTATAGTGTAATCTCGAAGTTGCAGACAATCCATTTAAAATAAACAATATAGAGATTAATATAATTAAGTTTAGTTCAAAATGAATGCTGAGTAGTATAGTGAATATTGTAATGCTGCTAACTCCAATCATATGAAGGCTTGCCTTAATATTGAAAAAAATCATAAAGATAGCACTTAGTGATGAAAATAAAATCCCTAAGTAAAAAAAGTATAATTCAGGGTAATGATAAATATTAATAACCATTTTAATAACAATTATAAATAAAATAGATTGTAATAAAAGAGGTATTTTGCGTTCTCTACTATTTCTAAGATGTATAGAGGTGATGATACCAAGGTTTTTTAATAAAAAAAATAATACAATTGGCATTAAAAGGGTAATCGTAATTAGCCCTAATATCTTTGCTGTTATAATTTCAGATGAGATAAATCTAGGAGCATTGCTAAAATAAATTATAGCACCAAGTATAGGCATTAATAAAGGATGTAAAATATAGGAAATACTTCTTAAAAAAAAGTTCATTAAATTTTCTTTCGTAACCTTGCTACAGGAACATCTAATTGCTCTCTGTATTTAGCTACCGTTCTTCTGGCTATAGGGTATCCTTTTTCTTTTAGGATTTTGGCAAGTTTCTCATCTGTAAGAGGTTTTTTCTTGTCTTCTTCTCCTATAGTTATTTCCAGTATTTTTTTTATTTCTCGAGTAGAAACTTCTTCTCCTTGGTCATTTGTCATAGATTCAGAAAAGAACTCTTTAATGAGTTTTGTTCCGTATGGAGTATCTACATATTTGCTATTTGCAACTCTAGAAACAGTGCTTACATCCATGCTAATTTCATCTGCAATATCTTTTAAGATCATTGGTTTTAAGCTTCTTTCGTCTCCACTAAGAAAATAACTTTTTTGATAGTGCATTATTGCACTCATAGTAACAAAAAGTGTTTGTTGTCTTTGTTTTACAGCTTCGATAAACCATTTTGCAGCATCTAATTTTTGTTTGATAAACAAAACAGCATCTTTTTGAGATTTAGATTTTTCTTTACTAGCCTTATATCCTTGTAGCATGTTATTGTACTCTCTGGAAACATGGAGTTCAGGAGCATTACGACCGTTTAAAGACAACTCAAGTTCTCCTTCTACAATTCTAATAGTAAAATCAGGAACCACATGTTCAATTATGCGATTACTTCCCGAATAGGCTCCTCCTGGTTTTGGATTAAGATGTTCGATTTCATCAATAGCATTCTTTAGATCATCTTCGGTAATGTCAAATTTAACTATAAGCTTGTCGTAATGTTTTTTACTAAAAAGATCAAATGCTTTTTTTAATATTTCCGAAGCAAGTTTTGTTGGAATTGTGGTTTCTTTTCTGTCTAATTGAATCCATAAACATTCTTGTAAGTTACGAGCTCCAATTCCTGCAGGGTCTAACTGTTGAACAATTTTTAAAATACTTTCTATTTTTTCTTCAGTAGTATATACGTTTTGGGTAAAGGCTAAATCATCAAGAATGTCAGATAAAGGTCTTCTTATATACCCACTTTCATCTATACTACCAACAAGAAACTCTGCTATTTCTCTTTCTTCGTCATTTAATCGATAGGTGTTTAATTGATTGACTAGATGTTGATGAAAAGAAGTTCCGGAGGCATATGGCACACTCTTTTCCTCATCATCTGCACTATAATTGTTAGTGCTTAATCTATAGCTTGGTATTTCATCATCACTAAGGTATTCGTCTACATTAATGTCTGCTTCAATTTTTTCTGTTCCGTAGTCATCATCTCCTGTACTCTCATTGCTAAACGTATCTTCATATTCATCTGCTTTTTCTTTACTGTCGTCCAGAGCAGGGTTTTCTTCCATTTCTTGCTTTAAACGTTGTTCAAATGCTTGTGTAGGAAGTTGAATCAACTTCATAAGTTGAATTTGCTGCGGAGAGAGTTTCTGAGAAAGTTTAAAATTTAATTGTTGTTTTAGCATAAAATTGTCAATGTTCTTCTACTCACAAAAATAAACAAAAAACACTGTTCTTAAATAAGTATTAGATGGTTAGTTTGTTTTAAAAAAGTTATAAGTCTGTTAATAAAGCAAACTTTATTATTAGATGAATTTTTTAAGTTTTTGTATTAAAGTAGTTTGATCCTGATTTCTTGTTCTGAATTCACCTTTGTATAACCTTGTTTTTTTGGGTTTAATCAATAAACGAGCCAAAAGTAAATATAATATACTATATAGACAGTTTTGTGATTTAAAACGTTAAATATTGATATTATTGCACAAAAAGAGTATAGTTATATTTATGATTAAGTAGAGGGTAAAAAAGCGTATATAGATTATTGTTTATGATACTATTTTTTAGTCAGTTAAGAGGTAAATTAAAGATTTAGATTTATTTTGCTTGGTATCATTAATGGAGGACTCTGTTCTTTAGCAGAGGTATAAGTTAGCCTATTTCTTTGTTTGTAAATTTTCTTTTTATGTATTTATAATGCGAATTCAATCTAAGAGTTTGGTTTGAAATAAAGCTTTTTGATTGAAAACTTGCTTAGTTGTTCAAAACAATTCTCTGTCGTAAATCACCCTGTTGGAATAATTTTTTTACATCAAATTTAATTTTATAAATAGAGCTTGTATGTTATTGTAAAGGAAATTAAGGAACAAATAGTTTGCTTTTAATAGCATAAATAACCAAGCCGGTTCTATTTTTTAATTGAAGCTTTTCAAAAATAGAATCCCGATAACCTTCAATAGTTTTTGGACTTAAACACATATCGTTTGCTATCTCTTTATACGTTTTTTCGGTACAAGCATGTTTAATGAATTCTATTTCACGATCTTTTAACACTATCTCTTTTTCTTTTTTGTTATTTAGAGATCCCAAAAGTAACTTAGTAACATCTTTTGTGTGATAAAATCCAGTTTCCTGCACTTGTATTAGAGCACTCTCCAGAATACTTTTTTCTGTGTCTTTTAAAAGATACCCTTTAGCACCAGCTCTTAGCATTTTTAAAATGGTGTTCTCGTTTTCTTCTACAGAAAGAGCCAGAACTTTAATTTGCGGATATTCTTCTTTTAAGACAGCAGTGGTTTCGATACCATTCATAATAGGCATGTTAATATCCATAAGTACAATATCGGGTATGTTTTTGGGGTCTTTAAGTCTAGTGAGTAATTCTTTTCCGTTTTTGCAAATGTATAAGATTTTAAATTTGGCAAACCCATTAACTAGTCCAGATAAAGCCTGGGATAGTAAAATATGATCTTCTACGATTACTATGGAGTATTTCATCTGTTAGAATTTATTGTTTATACATTTTTTTGATAATAACTACAAAACTAGTGAACTTAAAGCTGATGTTTGTGCAAAACCTGTATTTAAGCATATTCTATTATTTTTATTTCAGTTTATTTAAAATGACAGAACAATGCTTTTTATATAACTTTACTAGTTTTTAAATTAATTAGGCTTTAATCGATTTTATCTTCTAATACTATAGAATTTTCTTTTTTGTAAGGATAAATTAGGGTTATAGCGGTTCCTTTTCCTTTTTCAGACAGGAGCTGTACTTCAGCATTTATCAACTTACCTCTATTCTGCATATTGCTTAACCCTATCCCGCTGTGCATAGTACGATCTGTATGGTCAAAACCAACGCCGTCATCCTGTGCTTTTATTATTAGTTTATCGGTATCATAATGTACCGTAACATCCAAAGTGGAAGCTTTAGAATGTTTTATAGTATTGGTAAAAAACTCTTGTAATATCCTAAAAATTATAATTTCAGCTTTATCATCCAGATCTTCCATTTCTTCATTACTAGTGATGGTGGCAGCAATAAATTGCATACGATTAAATCGTTCTATTTCTAAGGTTATAGCTTCTGTTAGGGTGAGACTTTTAATAATATCAGGATTAATTAGTTTAGATAAAGACCTTAGTTCTGTAAGACTTTTACTGATGGTTTCGGTAACTTCTCCCAATTTATCCGGATCATCCTGTGCAATATTTACTTGTATTTTGGCCAGCGTAAGTAGCTGGCCAATATTATCATGCAACTCCCAGCTAATATTGCGTAAGGTTTCCTCCCGTATTTCAATCTGGGTCTCTGCTATGGCAGTTTCAAATTTTTTCTCCGCTTCTCTTTGTTGTAGCAATAGGCTATTCTTTCTTTTTTGAAAAATAGTAAATAAAGCTATCAAAAAAATAATAATAACTACAAGAATAATACTTGCAATTAATATTGCTGCTTGTTGTCGCTCCATACAAAACCTATAATAAAACAAAGATTCATTACAATAGTTAAAATACAAAGAACTAGAAATTCAATATGAATATCTCTTAAATCACCAGCGTAATTTTTTACTATTTTGTAAGGGATATTACCGCAATAATATATAAGTACCCCAGTGCTTATCCAAAAAAGTAAATTCTTTTTAACATGCAATACTTTTTCTGAATTTAAGATATCCATATAATAGAATATTATACTAATAACTAAAAAACTAGCTCCAATTATATAAGGTGTTTTAGAATCTTGAATTAAGTAATTTCCAAAGATACCATTTATGAAGAATGATATTGTATAAACAAACATAAATGTCAGTATCATTTTTTTGTGATTCATATTGGTTATATAGTTTTTAAACAAAAACATTAAATAATTAAATACTACTAGGTAATATATGTTATAAAGAATAGATACAGGGTAATCATTATTTCTTAAAAAAAAACCTAATAGATCATTAATTGCAATGTACCAGAGTATAATTAAAAAATATTTTAAAAAGGTTTTTTTGTATTTATAAAAATATATTGATCCAATTATCGCAGTAATTATTTGAAAAGTTATTCCAAATGTTTGTAAACTAAAGTTCATTAGTGATGCTGTTTATTGTGGCGGAGGGTACCCACCAAGTTCATTAGCAATAGTACTGGTTCCTCCATTTTGACTAGAGAATGAAAAGAAATTAGCGGTATTTATTTTTGTTTTAGGAGAGCTTGGATTAGAATTTTTTAGATTGTCTAATTCGTCTTCTAAAAAAAGCACCTCTGGTTTTCCATCATTATTTTGGTCAACAAAAGTAAATCCTCTGTGCGTACTTGAGTTTCCTAATAAAGTTGTTGGTGCAATAAAAAAAGTATTTCTTCTTGGATCTGGAACAGGTTTTCCACTGCTTAAATTAGTAGTGTCAGGGTAGTTGCCAAGATATAAACGATATCCTGTAACAGCAATAGAATCTGGAGTTACTTGATTGATATATGCCATATACTGATTTAAAAATTCTTTGTTTAAATGAAACGACCTAGAAGGAACGAAATTTGCAATAGGTTTTCTTTTAGAAGGACAAAGATTTGTTAAAGAACTATCCCTTTTACTTTCAAAAACTTCGATAACACACGATCGATTATTAGTATAGGTTCGGTAAAGCTCTATAGCGTCTTTAAATGAAATGATTTCTTTTGGAGGATCTACTGTTGGTGGATCTGGTTTTTCACATTTTTTGAGTAGTAAAAATGTAATGATAGCTGTGATGATAATAACGATTGGATACCCAATTAAATTAGATCTTTTGTCCATTTTGTAAGCTTTTTTTACTGGTTTGTTAAGGTTTCGATCTTATCGAAACATATTAGTTAGTTTTTTCAACATTTGTTGAAGCTTTTTGTTATTCCTTTTAAAATGTAAATAATAGAAATGATAATTATTTAATTTCTCCATACAAACGGAGGTGTTCTTTTGAATAAAAATACTATTATTCTATAGGTATAAAAAAACAATAGGACCTTTTGTTTTATTAAACAATTCGCAAGCTATTGATAATAAATGTGTTTGATGATGTTTTTGTTATTTTGCAGCTGGTTTTTTTGTTCGAAAAAAGGGGTTTTTGCCCCTTTTCTAAAAAGGGGTTTGCCTCTTTTGTGGTAGAAAAAAGACTTTTTAAGTATGTTGGTGTGTTTGTAGAAATTTGAGTTTCAATCAAAATTTTAAACACAAAAGATAGATTTGGTATTTTTTTTTGAATAGGACCCTATAATACAAGGCTCATTTTAATATTACCACGTTGGTACGGAGGGTTTTCTTCCATTTGGATTTCTTTAAAACCATATTTTTGATAGATATAAATTGCGTTTTCTAAAATCCGATTAGAATATAAAATTAGTTTTTTCCAGTTTTGATCCTTAGAAAATTCAATACAAAATAGCATTAGTTGCTGACCAATTTTTTGACCTTGAAACTTTGGAGACACTGCCATTTTTCCTAGTTCATAAATACCATTTTCTATTTTTATTAATGCAAAAGTTCCTGCGATTTCAGTATCTACTTTTGCAAAAAATATATAACCGCCTTCGTTTATAATAGTTTTTTCGCACTGTTCCAATAATTTAATATCATGCGGTTCTACTACAAAGTGTTTTTCTAACCATTCTATATTAAGGTTAGCAAAGTTTTTTGCATATTTGGATTCAAACGGGATAATAGTAGTTTTCATTTTTTAAACGTTATATTTTTCTAATATTCTTTGGCTTAAGGACTTTTCTTTTAATTGATTTTCAATATAGGTAAGGTGATGCATTAGGTTTGCGGCGCTACCTTCTGTTAACCATTTTACTTGGATATCAATTGCACTCCATAAAGGCAACATTTGTTGATGAATTTTTTTTCCTTTAGGAGAAAGTTTAAAGATTTTTTTTCGCTTATCTAGTTTGTCAATTTTATAGGTTACTAGTTTTTTGTCGGTAAGTTTTTTCAGCGCTTGGGTAATTGCTGGTTGGGTATATTGTATTGCTTCCTGAATGTCTGTGGTAGTAGCTACTTCCAGATCAATGATTACTTTAAAAATCGGAAATAAGTAAGCATCAAAATCAATATCTAAGATGTTATATACTATCTGAACTTCTTTCATCAAAATATCACTAAGCCTTTTTAGTCGGGATCCTAATCCCAGTTCTCCATATAACTGTAATTTATCTTCCATAAGTATTTATATAAGTGCTTATGTAAAAGTATAAAATATTTTGATATAAAAAAGCTTAAATCTCACAGATTTTAAAAACGTTGTTTCTTAGGTCGGAATGATAAGTTTTGTTTGTTTTTTCTATTTTGTAATGGCTTGAGGATCTAATGCTATTTATCATTTTGAATTTACTGGAATAAAAGGTTCTTTTTATACCTCAATTTCAGAATAAATATAAACTGTAGCCCTGTTATGCTTAATACCAGATAGAGTTTGGCACAAGCTTTTTTTTTTCATTGAAACAAAAAAAACTTTATTTTCTTTTCTAGTAAATTCAAACAACAACTGGTTAAAAAAAGAAATAATAGGTTTAATTTTAATCCACATTGTAGAGTTTAATTCTCTGAGGCTTACCTCGAAAACAAAACATGTTTTTGGAAACATACCTCATGAGCTTCTCCGAGGTTATTGATTAGTAGTATATTCATTTTAAGTATAAATCTTTAAAGCCATAATTTTTTATGATTTTAAAATTAGTTAAAATAGATTTTAACTATAGTAAAATTATTACAATCAATTTAAGATATTGATTTTATGTATGATAAGGAGTATCTTTATGTAGAGATTATCCATACAAAATTTATACACAATGACTAAGAAAAAATTAACAACTTCGGCAGGGGCTCCTGTTCCTAATAATCAAAAATCTGTTACTGCAGGACATAGAGGGCCCGTTTTATTACAAGATTACCAATTGTTAGAAAAATTGGCTCACCAAAATCGTGAACGAATACCAGAGCGAGTTGTTCATGCCAAAGGATGGGGAGCTCAAGGAACTTTTACAGTAACCAATGATATTACAAAATATACTCGTGCCAAGATCTTTTCTGAAGTAGGAAAACAAACTTCAATGTTAGCTAGATTTTCTACTGTTGCAGGCGAATTAGGAGCAGCAGACACAGAAAGAGATGTAAGAGGGTTTTCTTTGAAATTTTATACAGAAGAAGGAAATTGGGATTTAGTAGGAAACAATACTCCAGTATTTTTTATTCGAGACGGTTATAAGTTTCCAGATTTTATTCGAACTCAAAAAAGACATCCTAAAACTAATTTGAGATCCAATGAGGCTATGTGGGATTTTTGGTCTCAAACCCCAGAAAGTTTACACCAAGTAACTATACTAATGAGTGACAGAGGAATCCCTCAAACACCTATGCATATGAATGGGTATGGTTCACATACATTTTCGTTTTGGAATAATGACGAAGAACGTTTTTGGGTGAAGTTTCATATGAAAACACAGCAAGGTCATAAACATTATACAAATGAGGAAACTGCAGCGGTAATTGGGCAAACCAGAGAAAAATTTCAAGAAGAATTGTATGGAGCAATAGAGCGTGGGGATTATCCTAAATGGAAGATGATGATTCAGGTAATGCCAGAAGCAGATGCAGAAAAAACAGCGTATAATCCATTTGATTTAACAAAAGTATGGCCACATGCAGATTATCCGTTAATTGAGGTAGGAGAGTTCGAGTTAAATAAAAATCCAGATAATTATTTTCAGTATATAGAAAATGCTGCATATTCACCATCTAATGTGGTTCCTGGTATTGGATTTTCTCCAGATAAAGTATTACAAGCTAGGATTTTTTCTTATGCAGATGCTCATAGATACAGGTTAGGAACGCATTATGAGGCATTACCAGCTAATGCACCAATATCAGAGGTAAATCATTATCATAAAGATGGTGCCATGCGATTTTTTGATAATGGAAATACAAACCCAGATGCATATTATGAGCCTAATACAAAAGGAGGTCCAGTAGAAGATCCTAGTGTTGCAGAACCACCAATGAAAATTGAAGGAGATGTAAATAGATATGAAGAGAACGACACTTTTGGAGAGTATAAACAACCAGGAGATTTATTTAGACTCTTTAATGATGAGCAAAAGGATCGTCTTTTTAATAATATTGCTGCAGCAATGCAAGGGGTCTCTATGGAAATTATCGAAAAACAATTAGTTCATTTTGATAAAGCGGACCCAGAATATGGTAACGGTGTTCGTAAAGCTTTAAATTTAACAGCTCAAAATTTGTATTAAATTCATAATTTGATTTTACATTAGTTAACTTCTAGTCGAAAATATTTCTTGAGATACCAAAAAATATTTTCGACTAGTTTGTTACATATTCACAAAAAAATAACAAAATAAGTATGGAAGATATTTTTAACTCTATTCGATCTGAAGAAGTAGAAAAAGTAAAAAAAAATCTAAATAAAAACCCATTATTGGTTAATAAAAAAGATAGTAGAGGATCAACACCTTTATTATTAGCGTCTTATTATGGTCTTGAGGAAATTACAAAGATAATCTTAGATTATACTCCTGATATAGATGCTAAAGATGCTTCAGGAAATACAGCACTAATGGGAGTTTGCTTTAAAGGGTATTATGATATTGCAAAGTTGCTCATAGAAAACGGAGCAGATGTTAATGAGAGAAACTTTAATGATGCTACAGCTTTAATATATGCTGCTACATTTGGACAAAAAGAAATCATTAAGTTATTAGTCGAAAAAGGGGCTGATGTATTAGCAAAAGATAATCGGGGTTATACCGCAGAAATGCATGCCAAAAATCAAGGATTAGAAATCTCAGGATTATTTAAGATTACTCAGTGAATAATAACAAAGAAATAGAAAGTATTAAATCTGTAAATATTATAGGATTAGGTGTTAATAGAAGATTATTAATGTCTTCGTCTATGGTCACGGTTTTTGAATTATTTTTAAAAGAAAATATAGGTCAGGAAGTATTGGTAGTAAATACAAATATCGGAATGGAAGTGTATTATTACTCTAAGAATGATTATAGCGTATTTATCAAAGAAAGCGTATTACTATATGTTCTAACACAAATAAATCGTGAAAAACTTAAATTTAAAAACAACCTAAATAAAATAGAAGTTTATAAGAGTTTTTGCGAAGCGTTACTTACTTTTTCTCAATACCCACAAACTTTTTTAGCATACACCAAAAAATTTATTCATTTGAGAGAAAAACATGAATCGAGCAGATTTGTAATTCCTATTTTAAATGGTTTTTTTGAAGAAGTTCTTATGGTTATAGAGAAAACAGGAAAGATGCCACATTATAAAAAGATACAACATGCAAAAAACAAATCTCAGAAATCAGGTCCAGATAAAATTATTATAAAGAATCTAATTTCTGAGATTTTATTAAAAAGGCATAGTAATTAATCTATCTTAAAACTCTGCATTAAGAGGTGTTCTTGGGTAAGGAATAACATCGCGAATGTTGCCCATACCAGTAACAAAAAGTACTAAACGTTCAAATCCTAGACCAAAACCACTATGGGTACAGGTTCCAAAACGACGAGTATCCAGATACCACCATAATTCTTCTTCAGGGATGTTAAGAGCTGCCATTTTTTCTTTTAAAACATCCAGACGTTCCTCTCTTTGAGAACCACCAACAATCTCTCCTATTCCTGGAAATAAAATATCCATAGCTCTTACCGTCTTTCCGTCTTCGTTTAGACGCATATAGAATGACTTTATATTTGCAGGATAATCAAATAAGATCACAGGACATTTAAAATGCTTTTCAACAAGAAATCTTTCATGTTCACTCTGCAAATCTGCACCCCATGAATCGATAGGAAACTTAAATTTCTTCTTCTTATTAGGTTTAGAGTTTTTTAGAATTTCAATCGCCTCTGTATAACTTACTCGTTTAAAATTATTGTCTAATATAAAATTTAACTTATCTCGTAATAACATCTCAGCTCTTTCCTCTTGCGGCTTTTGTTTATCCTCTTGAGTTAGACGATTTTCTAAAAACTCTAAGTCATCCTGACAATTTTCTAAAACAAATTTAATTACATATTTTATAAAATCTTCTGCCAGATCCATATTGCCATCTAAGTCACAAAAAGCTACTTCTGGTTCTACCATCCAAAATTCTGCTAAATGGCGAGAAGTATTTGAGTTTTCAGCTCTAAAAGTAGGGCCAAAAGTATATACCTGTCCCAGTCCCATAGCGTACGTTTCTGCTTCTAATTGACCAGAAACAGTTAAGTTTGTCTCACCACCAAAAAAATCGCCTTTATAATCGACCTCACCATTTTTATCTTTAGAAATATTATTAAGATCTAGGTTGGTTACCTTAAAAGCTTCACCAGCTCCCTCTGCATCACTTTTTGTAATTATAGGAGTGTGTACGTAATAAAAATCATTTTTTTGAAAGTATTCATGTATAGCAAAGGATAGTTTTGAGCGAACTCTCATTATTGCACCAAAAGTATTAGTTCGTACTCTTAAATGTGATTGTTCTCTTAATTTTTCTAAAGAGTGTCTTTTTGGAGATAAAATAGTAAGTTTTAGTTCTTCTGGGTCTGCATCTCCTTCAATTTCAACATTGGTTACTTGTATTTCTACACGTTGTCCCTGCCCTTGACTTTCAGTAAGAGTCCCTTTTATTACTACTGCAGCCCCAATATTTATTCTGTCTTGTGTGGTTTTGTCAATGGTGTTATCTTCTAAAACACACTGGATGTTATTTATAGTCGATCCATCGTTAATCGCAATAAAACGATCATTTCTAAAAGAACGAACCCAGCCTTTAATAATTACAGGTTGTAATAGCTTATCACTTTGTAGTACCTCTATTACTTTAGTATGTTTCATCAGTTTTAACTTTTTTTAAGATTAAATGTGATTTCATATAACAACCCAACAATTAGATGTTAGAATTTGTTGATATGTACATTTATTAATTATATAATCTGTTTTTCTAAATATTTTTTTTTAAAATCATTTTTTCGATACCTCTCGGTAGTTTATAATAGATAAACTAAAATATATAATGATTTTTAAGGTAGCAAAGATAATTTTTTAATCCGATTGTAGCATAATCTTATGAATTCAAAAAAGAAGGATTATACTTTATGATTAAAATCTGGCGCTTTTTTTAATTTCAATTCTATAAAAATATACTGTTTAATATCATTTTAAGCTAAAAACCATTCATTTTTTAAGGTTTTTGTATAAAAATAAAAATAATTTAAATAATTATTTTTTAAATTAAACATTTGTTTTTCAGCTCTTTAAGTTGTTTTTTTTGAGTATTAACTTCTTGAATAATGTTAAAATACACCTTGTTTCTAAAAAAAGGGGATTTTTCCCCCCCACGGGGTATTTTAAAATATATAAAGGGGTGTTATCTTGCGTATGCAATTATGACGATTGTGTTTACGTTAAGTTTAGTTCGATAGGTTTTGGGGTAATCTATCTTACACAAGTCCCGTTAGTTTCTAACGGGGCTTTTTTTATAAGATTTGTTTTGTTTTGGAGTATAACTAGTCTTTTTTACTAGGTTCATCTAACTCTTCGTCGTTAGGGATAATTTTTAGTGTAGGTTCTTTAAGAGTCTTTTTGTTTGCTATGCTTCTCTCTAGCGATAGTAATAAAGAAGGAAGTAGTAATAGGTTAGATAGCATAGCAAATAATAGAGTTGTGGATACTAGTCCTCCTAAAGCTTTAGTCCCTCCGAAACTAGATATCATAAATACAGAAAAACCAAAAAACAAGACAGTTGAAGTGTAAAACATACTAACTCCTGTTTCTCTTAAAGCTGCAAGAACAGATTTTCTAATCCTCCAATGATTTGCTTTTAATTCCTGTCTGTATTTTGCAAGGAAATGTATAGTGTCATCTACAGAAATGCCAAATGCAATACTAAAAACCAATATAGTAGAAGGTTTAATAGGTACACCCAGATATCCCATTAAACCAGCGGTCATTAGTAATGGTAATAAATTTGGAATTAAAGATATAACTATCATTTTCCAGGATCGAAACATCCAGGCCATAAATATAGCTATTAATAGTACCGCAAGACCTAATGAAAAGGTTAGATTCCAGACCAAATATTTAGTTCCTTTTTGAAAAATAAGAGCTTTGCCAGTAAAGGATACGTCATATCGGTCTTTTGGGAATATTTTTTCAATTTGGGGAGCAAGTGTAGATTCTATACGCTCCATTTCTTCGGTGCCTACATCTTTCATAAATGTAGTTATACGGGCATATTGCCCAGTAGAGTCTACATAACTTTTCATTACTCCTGCTTCAGACTCAAAACTATTTGCATACGGCAAGATAAAGTTTCTTTCTTGGCTAGTTGGTATTTGATAATATTTTGGGTTTCCATTATAGAAAGCTTGTTTGGAATATTTGACAAGATTAACGATAGAAATTGGCTTAGAAAGCTCTGGAGTATCTTCTAGAAGCTCTTGAAGTTTTTCCATTCGTTTTAGTGTAGGTAGCTTCAATACCCCTTGTTTTCGCTTAGTGTCTATTAATATCTCTAATGGCATAATGCCATCAAATTCATTTTCAAAAAACTCTATATCCTTGTAGAAACCGGCAGATTTGGGCATATCTTCTAATAAGCTTCCAGAAACTTTTATAGTATAGATACCAATAATACTAACAATTAATATAATAATAGATGAAAAGTATATGGTTACTCTTCTTGTTTTCACCATATTTTCCATCCAATCCATTAATTTTTCTATCCATCCTTTACCCAAATGTTTTAAATGCCTTTCTTTAGGTTGAGGCATATAACTATAGATTATAGTTATGACTAATAAACAAAGTATAAATAGAGCAATTATGTTTAGTGAGGCTACGATACCAAATTCTCGTAGTAATTTACTTTCTGTTAAAGCAAAAGTTGCAAAACCAGCAGCAGTGGTAACATTTGTCATTAATGTTGCATTACCTACCTTTGTGATTACTCGTTGTAAAGATTTTGCTTTATTCCCATGTTTTTTAATTTCATGCTGATATTTATTGATCAGAAAAATACAATTTGGGATACCTATAACAATTACTAATGGTGGTATAATTGCGGTTAGCACTGTGATTTCGTATTCTAAAAGACCTAAAAATCCAAAAGCCCACATTACTCCAATGATAACTGCAGTCATGGAGATAAAAGTTGCTCTAAATGATCTAAAAAAGAAAAAGAAAATTAAAGATGTAACTAGTAAAGCTGCAAGAATGAAAACTTGAATTTCATCCATTATATTTTGAGAGTTCAAGGTTCTGATATATGGCATGCCAGATACTTTGATGTCTAGATCATGTTTTTTTTCGAAATCAATTACAGCGGGTTGAAGGATTTCTTTAATGAATTTTTTTCTTAAAGGAGTGTTTACAATATCTTTCTTTAAATAAAGAGCACTTTGTACTGTTTGAGATTTTTTGCTATATACTAAACCTTCATAAAAAGGTAGTTTATTAAATAATTCATTTTTATATTTAGCAACTTGCTTTTTAGTATAACTACTATCTTTAATAAAAGGCACTAATTCAAATCTAGAAGGATTATCTTCTTTTTTTAAAGTTTTTAGATCAGCAATAGATACTACTAGATCAATTTCTTTATATGCTTTAAAAGAAGTGTTGAAATCATTCCATGCTTTTAATTTTTCAGGAGTAAATAGGGTACTGTCTTTAACAGCCATTACTATCAAGTTACCTTCCTCTCCAAATTTTTCAAGAAACTTTTGGTATTGTATATTTACCTCGTGATCATCTGGGAGTAAGTTAGCTTCCGTATAGGAAAACCTCATGTTTTTCCACTGAAAACCTAAAAAAATTGTTATTCCTATTATTATTAGAAATATTACTGCTCTATTACGGAGTATAATTCCAGCCAGTGCATTCCAAAACCCGAAACTGAATAATTTTGCCATTCTTTACTTTCTTGTGCAAATGTAAGGATTGAAGAGGTATAATTTATCTAATTTGGTAAAGAAAATTGGATGTTGCTTTTGAAAATTAAAGTTTTAAATAAAAGGTGAATTTAAAAGAAATATTATCCTCAAATTCAGGAAGGTGGTATGCTCCGTAACGATAAGCAAAGCTTAGTCCAAAACCAGCAAATAATTTATTAATCTCTAATCCAGATTCTTGATATCCTTGTTGTAAAGAAGAGAAGTTAACTTCTTGATGTTTTTCGGTATCACTAACTTCTCCAATAGCGTAACGACTTATAAAAACAAGCTCTGGTTTTAACCAATTCGTAATATGTATTGGTTTTATTCTATGTTTAACCTGTAATGTGGCTAATTTATCACTAAAAAATTCACCAAAATACATAGTTTCAAAAGTTCTTCTTCCTGCTACAGAAAATCTTCTTAATGCAGTTTCTTTTGTAGGGGCATTGGGGTAAGTGTGATACAAATGAGTAAGAGGGATATCACCACTTGCATAATCTGCTTCTAACAAAAAACTTGTTTGAGATTGATTAATACGATTAATGATATATTCTGCTTTTAATCCTATTTTTCGATACTCAAAATCACTGTCAAATATACCTTTAAAACCTTGTGTGTATTGCGCTGTTATTTTTGGGTATCCTTCATGAATTTCTTTAAATTGATTTGGGGTTTTTAGAAATTCACTGAATGGATTCCATCTTAAAGCAATAGTAACTTCGGATGTTTTGTATGAAGAAAAAGACGTATTGTTATTTATATATCTATACCCTCCAGTCTGATCAATATCGCTTATAGAAAATTGAGTTTCAGACATTAATTTTGGAAATATTTGTTGTTGTAGGCTAGTACTCCATGTTTTGTGTTTGTAATAAAAATCAATATTTACTAGACGAGGCTCAAATAAGGAATATACTCTTCGGTCTGTAAGATATAGAAAACTACCTACTTCTTTAACATCGTCTTTATAATTTATGTTTAACCATGAATCTGAATTTTTATTTAATAAGATGCCCCCACCAACGCCATGTTTAAATTTGGAGTCTCTAAAACCATAAACAAGATACCCTTCTAGCCTAAATCTATTAGAAAATTTTGTATTTGTTTTGCCACCTAATCCTACCCGCAAACCTTCATAGTTATTAAATTTTACGGGGTATGTAAGATCAAAATTAAAGAAACCAACAGGGTAATACCCTGTGTTGAAACTTTGAATTACATCAATTCTTCGTTCTATATTTTGAGCTTTTACTATACTATCGACAATTGGAAATGAATTTAAATCTTTTTCAGTAATGGCATTTGTACGGTACTTATTCCAATAAGATTCTGATCTGTTGTTTGCTAAGGGGTCAACTTTTATTGTCGCTTGACTTAGATTTAAGCTTTTGTTTTCATTTAATTGAATATCAAACAAATCGGTAGTAGAAATTAAAAAATCATTGTTCTTAGGGTTGTTTTTATTATTATTTCCTATTCTTCCTACAGAAATTTGCCCTCCAAAAAGACTTATTTTTTGTCTTCCATTACCAGGTCTTATTGTAATCTCTTGTCGGGTTGGAAACCAACTTTCTTTTTCAGTTAAATATTTAAAATTATGTATTGCCATTACATTAAGCTCTCCTCGTAATTCTATAATTGCTTTTTGAATTGCTAATGTTTTTATATCCAAATATAATACTCCTTCTAGACTTGCAAAATTTTTAGATTTTCGTGGTTGAAAAAGAATAACAAAAGCAGGAGTATTACCTTGTGTAGTATCCAGAACTTTATAATGATAATTTTTAAGAGCTCTTTTAGATAATGGTGCTATATATTTATTGTTGAAAATGGTGTAATCTTCATCGTATAGAGAATTGGATTGTATTTTAATGCCTAGTATGTTGTAAATTGGCTTTTTAAATCCACTCATCTTAGTGGCTAAGACTGTTTCTTTTTGCCCAATATTTTTTTTAAATTGGTGTAAGCTTATTTTTTCAGATAAAAAAGAATGGGCTTTATTGAATAAATGCTCCATATCTACATTTGAAGTATCATTGGTTTTTAAATGAGCTTGATGATCTTCTGTTATTTTTAATTTATTATAACTTTTATAACTATAAGAGGATAATGATTTATCTGGATTGTTTTGTTTTTTGTTACGAATTGCTTTATCAATAATTTTTGCGGCAGTATTTTGAGAGCTTTTTAGTTTTACAGCACCTAGGTTTTCTTCTTGAGCAACAAGCTCAATCGAAAGCTTTTCAGGTTTTTTTTTGGTAATTATAATAGTTTTTTTTTGATAACCTAAATAGCTTATAGTTAATCTTACAGGATAGGTGTTACACCGTATTGTAAACTCTCCTTTTACCGAAGTAAGGGCGTAAGAGGAGTCATTAGTTTTTACTGTAGCAAATGATAGAGGTTTTTTAGAGTTTTGATCTATAATGACACCATTAATACTAACCTGAGAAATTAAGACAAAGTGTGTGAAAAATAATAAACAAAAGAGTTTTTTTTGCATTATGCTAAATAGATTCAAAAAAACGAATATACAAAAAAAGCGTTTCCGTTTAGAAAACGCTTCTATTATAATTAAAACAATGTAAGAAAGATTAGACTGTCATGATTTCTTTTTCTTTTTTACTAAGTGTGTCATCAATTTTTTTGATGTACATATCTGTTAATTCTTGAATATTTGTTTCTGCTACTTTTGCCAAATCTTCGGATAGTCCTTCTTTTTCTAGTTTTTTAATTTCACTATTGGCATTTTTACGGTCGTTACGTACGCCAATTTTTGAATCTTCAGCTTCCGATTTAGCTTGTTTTACAAGGTCTTTACGACGTTCTTCTGTAAGAGGAGGAACGCTTATAATTACACTATCTCCATTATTCATAGGGTTAAAGCCTAGATTGGCCAATAGTATACCTTTTTCGATTGCTTGGATCAAAGATTTTTCAAAAGGTTGGATAGTTATGGTTCTAGCATCTGGCGTGCTCACATTTCCTACTTGGTTTAATGGAGTAGGGGATCCGTAGTATTCAACCATTACACCTCCTAACATTGCAGGAGATGCTTTTCCTGCTCTAATGTTAAGTAATTTTTTTTCTAAATGAGTGATTGCATCTTGCATTGCCTCTTTAGCAGAGTCTATTATAAAATCTATTTCTTCGTTCATTTTTTAGTTCTTTTCTTCTGATTGATCAAAAAATAAGCCAATATGATTAAAGGTTTACCTGGGTGCCAATGGATTCGCCAGAAACTACTTTTAGCAGATTACCCGCTTTATTCATGTCAAAGACGATTATTGGTAATTCATTTTCTTGACTTAATGTAAAGGCTGTGGTATCCATTACTTTTAAACCTTTACGCAAAACATCATCAAATGTTATAAAATCAAATTTGGTTGCATCTGCATTTTTTTCGGGGTCTGAAGTATAAATCCCGTCTACCCTTGTTCCTTTTAAAATAACATCGGCATGAATCTCTATTGCTCTAAGTACTGCAGCGGAATCGGTAGTAAAATATGGATTTCCTGTTCCTCCTCCAAAAATCACTACTCTTCCTTTTTCTAAGTGACGTATTGCTCTTCTGCGAATAAATGGTTCTGCAACTTCATTGATTTTTACAGCAGATTGTAATCGAGTAGGTATTTTAGCGTCTTCAAGTGCGCTTTGCAAAGCTAGTCCGTTAATAACGGTGGCTAACATTCCCATATGATCCGCTTGTACTCTGTCCATTCCTTTGCTGGCCCCTGCAACACCCCTGAAAATATTACCTCCTCCAATTACAATGGCAACTTGTACACCTTTTTCTGTAATTTGTTTAATTTCATAGGCATACTCTGCTAGCCTTTTAGGGTCAATTCCATATTGGCGATCTCCCATTAGAGCCTCGCCAGATAATTTAAGTAATATTCTTTTATATTTCATTGTGAGATTTAACTGTGGTGCAAATATAGCGATATTCTTAATTTAGAAAATAGTTTGTATTATAAAGGTGGTTTTTTGTGTTAAAATAATAAAGATCAAATTTTGTGAGATTTTTAAAAAAGGGTGGTTTTCCCCTGCTATTGGTATTGGTTAATGTTTAATTATGTTATAGGTTTGTTCCAAGGAAAACAAAAAAATATGTTGGGGGATAAAAAATATTTTGAGAATGTTTTTTTACGTTTTAAACATATAAACTTAAATAGTCTGTATGTTATATAGGTTGATTGGGGGGTCAATCTTTATTTTGGGGGTAAGTGCTTTAAGAAATTAGGTACTTATAAACGTAACAGAAACAGGATAAAAGTATTTTGAAAATGATGAAAAAAAACCGCTTCTTTTAAAAGAAGCGGTTTTTAAATTTTTTAGAAATATCTGAAAAAATATATGATTTGAATTTATCCTAAAGAAACTCTTTCAAAAGCAACTACAGATACATCTCCAAGTGATTTAACGTATTCTTCAACACTTTTTTTATCGTCTTTGATGAAATTTTGGTCAAGAAGACATTGTTCTTGGTCAAGAGTTGTATTGTCTGAAATAAATCTTTCTAATTTTCCTGGAAGAATTTTATCCCAGATCTGTTCTGGTTTACCTTCAGCTTTTAATTCAGCTTTTAAGTTTTCTTCAGCTTTGGTAATTATCTCATCGGTTAATTGAGCTCTTGAGATAAATTGGGGTACATTTTTTAATGTTTTTCCTAATCGTCCAAGTTCGATATTTTCTTTTTCAATAGCAGCAATTCTTGCTTGTGTTTCTGATGCAACAAATTCTGGATCAAAATCTTTGAAAGAAAGAGTAGTTGCTCCCATAGAAGCTACTTGCATAGAAATGTCTTTAGCAAGTGTTTCTGCATTATTGATATTTGAAGATAATCCAGTTAAAGCTGCGATTTTATTTCCATGTATATAAGATCCAACAAAAGGAGCTTCTAATATTTTAAAATCTCCAATTTCTATTTTCTCCCCAATAACACCAGTTTGTTCGATAAGTTTATCTTTAACGGTCATGCCGTTAAAATCGGTAGCTAACAATTCTTCTTTTGAAGAGGTGTTAAGTGCTATTTCTGCTAATTCGTTAGCCAAAGAAACGAAAGATTCATTTTTTCCAACGAAATCAGTTTCGCAATTAAGAGAAACAATAACCCCTTTGTTTTTAGTATCATTAACTTTTGCAATAACTGCACCTTCAGATGATTCTCTGTCGGCTCTTTTATCTGCGATTTTCTGCCCTTTTTCTCTAAGGATTTTGATAGCTTTGTCAAAATCTCCTTCGGCTTCAACAAGTGCTTTTTTACAGTCCATCATTCCGGCACCTGTAGCTTGACGCAATTTACTTACTTCGGCTGCTGTAATATTTGCCATATTTTTAAATATTAAATGTGTAAATGTATTGTTTGTATAAAAAACAAGTCGTTTAGTTAGTACTACAAAAGTAAAAAACCAAACGACTCGCCAATTTTATATTAAAGTTAAGCTTTGCTTTAAAAGATTCAACGCTTAGCTTTGGATTTTAAAAGATTGTGGATAGTCAATCTATTTATTCTTCTTCGTTTGTAGCATCAACCACTTTTGGTGCTTCCTCAGTTTTAGCTTTTACAGCTGCTTCTTTTTTAGGAGCATCTTTTTTAGGAGTGTCTTTTACGGCTTTTCTTTCGTTTAGACCTTCTATAACAGCATCACTAACATATGTCATTACTTTGTCTATAGATTTTGAAGCATCATCATTTGCAGGGATAACATACTGTACCTGACGAGGGTCAGAGTTTGTATCTACCATTGCAAAAATAGGAATGTTTAATTTCTGAGCTTCTTTTACTGCGATATGTTCGCGAGTAATATCTACAACAAATAATGCTCCAGGTAGACGAGTCATGTCAGAAATAGAACCTAAATTCTTTTCTAATTTAGCTCTTAAACGATCTACTTGTAAACGTTCTTTTTTAGATAACGTATTAAAAGTGCCATCTTTCTTCATTCTATCAATAGCAGCCATTTTTTTAACAGCTTTACGAATAGTAACAAAGTTTGTTAGCATTCCACCAGGCCATCTTTCAGTAATATATGGTTGGTTTGCTTTTGCTGCTTTTTCTGCGACAATTTCTTTAGCTTGTTTTTTTGTAGCGACAAAAAGGATTTTTCTGCCTGATGCAGCTATTTTTTTTAAAGCTTCGCCAGCTTCATCAATTTTTGCAGCAGTTTTATATAGATTAATGATGTGAATACCATTACGCTCCATATAGATGTAAGGAGCCATGTTTGGATCCCATCTTCTTGTTAGGTGACCAAAGTGTACACCTGCATCAAGTAATTCTTTTACTTCGATATTGTTTGCCATTTTTGTAATAGTTTACGTTCTGTTGGATTTATAGCAATGCTCAAGTGGTTACTAAATGTAAGACCTTGTGCATTTAGATGCTAAACTAACCCCTCAAAAAATTGAGGTAACAACAAATACTGTTTTAATAAATTAACGTTTAGAGAACTGGAATTTCTTACGAGCTTTCTTCTGTCCGAATTTCTTACGCTCTACCATTCTAGGATCTCTTGTCAATAAACCTTCTGGTTTAAGGATACCTCTGTTTCCTGTAGCTCTTCCGTCTTCTGATTCTTCAGTATCTTCACTGTCTAAAGTGCACATTGCTCTTGAGATAGCTAAGCGTATTGCTTCAGCTTGTCCTGTAACACCTCCACCATAAACATTTACTAAGATGTCGAATTTACCATCATTTCCTGTTAAAACCAAGGGTTGGTTTACTTTGTACTGTAAAGTAGCAGTAGGGAAATAGTCAACAAAATCTTTTTTGTTAACAGTGATTTTTCCAGATCCATCCTTAAGATAAACTCTAGCTACAGCCGTTTTTCTACGGCCAATTTTGTGAATAACTTCCATTACTTAAATTCTTTTAAGTTAACAGTTTTAGGTTGCTGAGCATCTTGATTGTGTTCTGCTCCTGCATGTACCTTTAGATTACGGAATAAAACTGCTCCTAATTTGTTCTTAGGTAGCATTCCTTTTACCGCTTTTTCGATTAAACGCTCTGGATTTTTGTCAAACAATTCCTGAGCAGTAAGACTTCTTTGCCCTCCAGGATATCCAGTGTGACGGATGTAAGATTTCTCTGTCCACTTTTTTCCTGTTAAGTTGATTTTGTCAGCGTTGGTAATGATAACATTATCACCGCAATCAACGTGTGGGGTAAAGCTAGGTTTGTGTTTTCCTCTTAGTAGTATTGCAACTACAGAAGAAAGACGTCCTAAAGTCTGTCCTTCAGCATCTACATGCAGCCATTCTTTTGTAACGGTAGCTTTGTTAGCAGATACTGTTTTGTAACTTAATGTGTCCACACTAATTATTTTTTACTTAATTAAACATTCCTTTCCTATCATAAAATAGGGGTGCAAATGTACAATTATATATTTAGATAGCAAATAGGTGATTCATATTATTTTAAAAGTATGATGTGTTGGCTTTTAAGTGTTTTAAAGTGATATATGTTTATTCAGTTTATAGTAAAAGATAATATTATGGTTTTACTGTTAATTTTTTACTAAAAAACAGTATAAAGAGCAATAAAGAAAAATAATTTCTATCATATTTAGACATATCAATGATTAAATATTTAATCCGCATGAAAAATCACACCTTTTTTTTGGTACTTTTTCTATTGCCTATTGTTAACGTTGCGCAAGATTCAACTAATGCTGTTGAAAAAAGAATATATAGAACCAAACCACTGAAAAAAGCTCAAGTTTTAAAAATAGATGGAGTGCTAGATGATTTAGGTTGGAAAACTGTAGAATGGGCTGGGAATTTTATAGAGAGTCAACCTGATGAGAATACACCTCCAAGTCAAAAGACTAATTTCAAAATAATGTATGATCAGAAATTTTTGTACGTGGCATATAAGTGTTTTGATGATGAGCCCGATAAGATTGAAAAAAGACTCTCTCGAAGAGATGGCTTTGCTGGAGATCGTATTACTCTTGTTTTAGATACATATCATGATAAGAGAACAGCTTTTTCTTTTACTATAACAGCGGCGGGAGTAAAAGGAGATGAATTTGTTTCTCAAAATGGTAATAATTGGGATAGTAGTTGGAATCCTATTTGGTATGCGGCAAGTGCTATGGATAGTGAGGGTTGGACTGCGGAGATAAAAATACCATTAAGCCAATTGAAATTTGGTAAAAGTGAAGAGCAGGTGTGGGGACTTCAGGTAAATAGAATGTTATTTCGTAAAGATGAACGATCTGTTTGGCAACGTATACCTAGAGATGTGTCGGGTTTTGTAAGTGAATTTGGAGAGTTACATGGTTTGATTAACCTAGAAGCTCAAAAACAATTAGAGATTCAACCATTTGCCGTTACCCAGTTAGATACTTACCCAGCTGAAGAAGGAAACCCTTTTAGAGATGGTAATGATTTTGAGCTTAATGGAGGATTAGATGCGAAAATAGGAATAACTAATGATCTTACTTTAGATTTAACAGTTAACCCTGATTTTGGGCAAGTAGAAGCGGATCCAGCTGCAATTGCTTTAGATGGGTTTCAGGTTTTTTTTAGAGAACAACGACCATTTTTTGTGGAAAACAAAAATATTTTTGATTACCAGTTTGCTAATGGATTTGATAATTTATTTTATTCCAGAAGGATAGGTAGATCTCCACAGGGTTCTGTTGGTGAAAATCCAATCAATGATTCGAGTTCTGTAAATGATGAATACATAGATACTCCTAGTAATACGACTATTCTGGGCGCTGCAAAATTTAGTGGCAAGACTAAAGATGGGTGGTCCATTGGTGTTTTGGAAAGTGTTACTTCTAGGGAGGTCGCAAAGGTAAAAGATAATGAGGGGTATAAAAGAGAAGCTATTGTAGAACCTCTAACTAATTATGTTGTAGGTAGAGTACAAAAAGATTTTAATAAGCGGAACTCTTTTATTGGTGGTATTTTTACTGCAACACACAGGGATTTAGGGGATGTATTGAATATAGATTATAATAATACAGGTACTGATGAGACTTCAGAATTAGTTGGTTTAAGAGAAAATAATCTTAATATGCTTCATAAATCTGCTTATACTGGAGGCATAGATTTTAGGCATAATTGGAAAGACAGAAAGTATTTTGTTGAGGGTAATATTGTGGCAAGCCATGTAGAAGGTTCTAAAGAAGCTATTAAGCATACGCAACAAAGTCTTACGCATCTTTTTCAGCGTATAGATGCGAATCATGTAGGAGTAGACCCTAACAGAACTTCGTTAACAGGAACTGGCGGTAAACTTGTTACAGGAAAATCTGGAGGAGGTAACTGGAGATACGAAGGAGGGGTTTTTTGGCGATCCCCAGAGTTAGAACTTAATGATATTGGATTTTTAAGGCAAGCGGATGATGTTAGGCAGTTTACTGAAATTAATTACTTGTTTTTAAAACCTACAAAATTCTACCGAAGAGCGGCAACAGGGTTTAATCAATCGGCAGCATTTGATTTTGAAGGTAATTATAATCGTATACAGTATTCTTTAGAAGGAGATATTAATTATGTAAATAATTGGTGGACAGAAATAGAGATGATACATAAGCCTCGTATTTTTACAAATACAATTTTGCGAGGAGGACCTCGCTATCGATTTTCTCAAGAAAATATAGCTGTATTGTTTTTTGGTTCTGATAAGAGAAAGAAATTTAACTTTACTATGGGGCATGTAAATTCGTTTACACAACAAAATAATTTTTCTTACAGAAGGTATGTGCTTAGATTAAATTATCAGCCATTTAATGCATTTAGTATGTCTTTAAATCCAGAATTCGAAGAGAACCCGAATAAAACACAATATGTCACGGAGCAAAATTTTAATAACACAACAAGATATATAACAGCTGAAATAGATCAGCAAACCTTAAGTGCAAGTATACGATTAAATTATAGTATTAACCCAGATCTTACTATACAGTATTACGGGCAACCTTTTGTATCACGAGGAAGGTATACAAATTTTAATTATGTAAATAACGCCACTGCGAGTGATCTTAGAGACAGGGTAACTTTATATGATCAAAATCAGATATCCTTTGCAGATGATACATATTCGGTCGATGAGGATAAAAACGGGACTGTAGATTACACATTTGATAATCCTGATTTTTCATTTGTTCAATTTAGATCTAATCTGGTATTACGTTGGGAGTATATACCAGGTTCTGAAATGTTTTTAGTTTGGTCACAAGGGATCACTGGCGATGGAAACCCATCAAATCATCTGTTTAGAAGTTTAGATAATCAAGTTTTGGGTCAACAACCAGAAAATACCTTTTTGATTAAAGCTACTTATCGATTTGTGTTATAAAGTTTGTTTTAAAAGCTTTTAAGAAATACTATTTTAAATGTATTTTGCAACAATATAGATTGTTATTGTATGAAATATTTTTATCTAGTATTGGTTGTTGTTTTTTTTGCATCTTGTAATACATCAAAACCCAAAGAAAATCTAAGTAAGGTAAAAGAAAGACCAAAAGTATCAAAAAAAGATTCTTTGTCTTTCTTTTTGGAGCATTATGAAAAGTTTTTTACTACTAACTTTAATGTTTCAGAATGTCCTGGAGCCGCTATTGTAATTGTTAAAGATTCTACTGTTGTTTATAAAAAAGGTTTTGGGGTAAAAGAAATTCGTACACAAGATTCTGTAGATGTAAATACTGTTTTTAGAATAGCTAGTTTATCTAAGGGGGTTACAGCAGTTTTAGCGGGTAATCTGGTAGATCATAACGAACTAGAATGGGATCAAAGAATCAAAGAATCGGTAAGTACCTTTGATTTAAAAGATAAGGGTCAGGCAGATCGTCTTCGAGTAAATCATTTACTGTCTCATACGACTGGATTATATCCGTATACCTATACTAAGCTTATACAGAGTGGTTTTTCTATAGATCGTATTATAAGTAGTTTTAAAAACAAAGGAGTAGTAGAAAAAGAAGGGGTAGATTATGAGTATCAAAATGCAATGTTCTCGGTTATAGAAAAAATAATGGAGAAGAACACTAAAAAATCTTTTGAAACCCTCCTTAAAGAGAGACTTTTTGATAAAGCAGGTATGTATAATGCATCTAGTACTTTTGCCGAAATAAAAAATAATAGAAATGTTGCTTTGCCACACTCTTATAATCACTATTCAAAAAAATATAGATTAGATAGACTTCATAAAAATTATTATAATGTAGCTGCAGCAGGAGGAATTAATGCTTCTATCTCTGATATGGGAGAGTATTTAAAAGTATTATTAGGATATCGACCTGATATTATTTCTAAAGAAAGTCTTGCTGATATTTTTAATCCTATTATTTGTACCAGCGATAAAGATACATACGTAAATCTTTGGGATGGAGTAACAGATTCTTATTATGCTATGGGATGGCGTATTTTGGATTATAGAAACCGTAGGGTTGTTTATCATGGAGGTAATGTAAATCAGTATAAAACACAGTTGTTAGTAGATCCTGAAAATGGAATAGGGATTTGTATATTGTTTAATGCTCCTAACTCGTTTAACGGTCCTGTGATTCCAACTTTTTTAAATTACTATGATTTTTATTTGGATACTATTAATTAAATATAATTACTAAGCTATATGTCATAGGTTTAGTAATTATATTTAATTATTTGTGATAACAGAGTTTAACGCGTTGCCTGTATTCTTTCTAATACCTTAACATCTACCTCCCCAGAAGCTGTAAGGTCATTTCCTGTAGAGTTATTTAATCTGTCTACATTAAAAGAGAACGAAAATGTTAAGTTATTTGTTTCTTCATTAAAATTATAATCTGTGATATTAAAATTGGTAATTCCGGATCCATTACCATTAAAATAATTGTTCACTACAAAATATTTATTATCATCTACGATAATTGCATAATTAGTAATTGATATAGAGAAATCTATGCTTTGCGTATCTTCACCAGGGTTGTTAACTACAAAATTGATACCTGTTGTAGTTTCTTGAAAAATATCATCTGGTGCGCTTAGAAATCTAAGTAATTGAAAAGATATGCTTGAAGAGGTCTTAAATACAGAATTAGTATAATTGAGATTATTTCCTTCAATAGGGGTGAACTTAAATTCAGAGGAGTCTGTAAAAGATACATTATCAGGTCTTGTTCCAGTTAAAGTAAGTTTGATGCTTCCATATTTTACTAATTCATCAAATCCTACGCCATTTTCCCCATTTATGCCATCATTTCCGTTTGTTCCGTTAATCCCATTTTCGCCAGTTAAACCATCTGCTCCATCTTCTCCGTCACAGTTATAAAAGAATACTGCTAAAATGCATACTAAGATAATTTTAAAGTAATTTTTCATTTTTTTCATTTTTAATAATATTGATTTTTTAATTGTACTGAATGTTGTTTTTTTTGTTTCAGGACTACAATATTACAGCACAAAAGTTTCATTTTCCGACACTCTGTATTTTTTTTAAGGAAAACTAAAAATTTAAAAGAACACGTTTTTAAAATTCACATATTTATTAATGCTATTTTAGCTTTGAAATAGCATTAATAAATTATTTTTTCTTCATCTATTCTGCGTTAAAAAATATAATCGTAACTACAGATATACTTAGGTTTTTGACTTAAATACTTAAAGAGTAAATTCAATTTCTATACGCACGATTTCAAAGTTAAAATGGTATAATGAAGAGGAAGTGTGTGGATGTTAAGTTCTGTAAAATAAAAAGACCTTATACGCTAAAATGTATAAGGTCTTTTGGAATACCATAAAAAATATTTTATGGTTATGTCTAAATTTATTTAATGTGCTTCGAGCCAATTTTTCCCTGTTCCCAGATCTACATCTAGTGGAACTTCGAGTTTATAAGCATTTTCCATTTCGGTTTTAATTAGTGTTTTAATAGTATCTAATTCAGGTTTGTAAACGTCAAAAACCAATTCATCATGTACTTGTAAGAGCATTTTTGTTTTGTAGTTTCCTTGTTTTAATTTTTTATGGATATTTATCATTGCGATTTTGATAATATCTGCAGCACTTCCTTGTATCGGAGCGTTTACCGCATTTCGTTCTGCGGCACCACGTACTATTGCATTGGCAGAATTTATATCTTTAAGATATCGTCTTCTTCCTAGAACTGTTTGTACATATCCGTTATCTCTTGCAAAATCTACCTGTTCACTTATATAATTACGTAGTTTGGGGTAGGTTTTATAGTAGGTGTCTATTAAGTCTTTAGCTTCACTTCGAGAAAGACTAGTTTGATTGCTTAATCCAAAAGCAGAGACGCCATAAATAATCCCGAAATTCACCGTTTTGGCATTGCTACGTTGTTCTCTGGTAACCTCTTCTAGAGGGATATTGAAAACTTTTGCAGCAGTAGAAGAGTGGATGTCTTCGTTGTTTTTAAAAGCTTCAATCATAGTTTCTTCTTTACTTAATGCAGCGATGATTCTTAGTTCTATTTGCGAATAATCTGCTGCAAGTAATGTGTATTCTTCGTTTCTAGGGATAAATGCTTTCCTAATTTGCCTTCCTCTTTCTGTGCGAATAGGAATGTTTTGTAAATTAGGATTATTAGAGCTTAGTCGTCCAGTGGCTGCTACTATTTGCATGTAATCTGTATGTACTCGACCTGTGTTTTTATTTACTTGCGTAGGCAATGCGTCTACATAAGTGCTTTTTAATTTAGCTAAACCACGAAAGTCTAATATATTCTGAATAATTTCGTGATCTTTTGCTAAATAAGATAATACATCTTCCGCAGTAGAATATTGCCCTGTTTTTGTTTTTTTAGGTTTGTCTACCAATTTTAATTTTTCAAACAAAATAACTCCTAATTGTTTTGGAGAAGCTATGTTGAATTCTTCTTCTGCTTCGGTGTAAATTTTATTTTCTAATTGTTTGATATCGTTTTCTAGTTCTCCAGAAAGAGATTGTAAGAATGCTTCATCAAGATTAATGCCTTCGATTTCCATATCTGCTAAAACCCTTAGTAAAGGAACTTCAATGTCCTCGAATAAGGTTGCTGTTTTAGCTTCTTTAAGCTCTGGAGCAAAATGTTCTTTTAGTTGAAGGGTAATGTCTGCATCTTCTACTGCGTATTCGGTTTGTTGATCAAGAGGTACTTGTCTAAAAGACAATTGATTTTTCCCTTTTTTTCCAATTAACTCTGTGATAGAAACAGGAGCGTAATTAAGGTATGTTTCTGCAAGTACATCCATGTTATGTCTCATATCAGGGTTAATAAGATAATGAGCAAGCATAGTGTCGAATAAATTTCCTTTAACTTCAATATTGTATTTAGCCAATACTTTGATATCGTATTTTAGATTTTGACCAATTTTGGTAATATGATCTGCTTCAAAAAAAGGACGTAATTGTTCGATTAACTCTTGTGCTTCTTCTCGATTTTCGGGAAAAGGAATATAGAAGCCTTTCCCGGTTTCCCAAGAAAAAGCGATTCCTACAAGTTCAGCTACAAGTGGGTCAAGACCAGTAGTTTCTGTATCAAAGCAAACGTTTTCTTGTTTTAAGATGTTTTGAAGGAATAGTTTTAAAGCCATTCCTGGAGTAATACTTTGGTAAAAATGTTCTGTATCAGAAATTGTTTTTCTATTAGAGAATGAAGCTATTTCTGTAGGTTCTTGATCTCCACCAAATAAAGAAAACTGACCTGCGCCAGCTTCTTTTGTTTGCTTTTTTGCTGTGGTGTTATTTACTTCTTTAGAGGAAGGATCTTCTCCAGAAAAAATCTTTATAAACTGATCTTTAAGCCTTCTAAATTCTAATTCTTCAAATAGTTCTTGTACTTTTTTAGAATCGGGTTCAGAAAGCTGGTAGTCATCTGCATTAAAAGTAACATCACAATCTATGATAATGGTTGCTAATTTTTTGGACAGTAGTCCTAATTCTGCATTAGCTTCTACTTTTTCTTTCATTTTGCCTTTTAGCTTATTTGTATTAGCTAATAAGCCTTCCATGGATCCAAATTCTGCGATAAACTTTTTAGCAGTTTTATCACCAACTCCAGGTAATCCTGGGATGTTGTCTACAGCATCACCCATCATGCCTAAGTAATCAATAACTTGATTAGGGTGTTCTACTTCAAATCTTTTTTGTACTTCTGGGATTCCCCATATCTCAATACCATTACCCATTCTGGCAGGGCGATACATAAAAATATTCTCAGATACTAATTGCGCATAATCTTTGTCAGGGGTTACCATGTAGGTTTTATAGCCTTCTTTTTCAGCTTGTTTAGCAATAGTTCCAATTAAATCATCTGCCTCTACACCAGCACGTTCTATAATAGGAATATGCATTGCTTTTAATATTTCTTGAATAATAGGGACGGCAATCTTAATAGCCTCAGGAGTCTCGTCTCGATTAGCTTTATATTCAGGAAAAATATCTAAACGATCTTTGCTTCCTTGTTTGTCAAAAGCAACTGCTAGATGATCTGGCTTTTCTCTTTTTATAACATCAAATAAAGAGTTAACAAAACCTAATACGGCAGAAGTGTCTTCGCCTTTAGAATTAATTCTTGGGTTTTTAATTAAGGCATAGTATCCTCTAAAAATAAGAGCGAAAGCATCCAGAAGGAAAAGGCGTTTTTGTGACATGTGAGTTCAATTTTTTTAGAGATGCAATATAAAAAGAAGATTGATCAAAATGATTTAAAAGACTAATAAAAACAAAAGAAATGCCGTCAAAACTGACGGCATTTCGCCCCAAAATAAAATTGATAACAATGTATCAACTGCTATAAATACGATAGTAATTTTTTGTATACGGTATAAGATTATTATAATTAAGGTATAGCCTTAAAACAAAACTATGGAACGAAGTTACAAATAAAATTCTTAGTTCTAAAAGAAATTATTAAGATTTATCTTTAATAAAATGACGATTCTAACGGTTTAAGGGTGTTAAATTTTATTTATCGTTAATTTTTACTTAAAAAATAGCTTATAAGTCAAAAAGAGGGATAGTTTTGTTCATCAATGACTTTAAAGGCAAATCATGCGTTGGATACTCTTAGTAATTCTATATATTCTTATTGAATTTTATGCTTATCAAGCTATAAAAACTATAACTAAAAACCAATGGGTGCAAATAGGGTGTCTGGCAGTTTCTTTATTTATTTTAGGGTATGTGATATATGTTTTTGCTAACTATGATCGCAGTGTTGGACCTACTAAATATAGCTTAAGAGCTACTGCGGTGTTGTTACTTGCCTTAGTGCCAAAACTAGTCTTAGTTTTGTTTTTGTTCGGAGAAGATGTTATTAGGGTTTTCGTGGGAGGATATAATTATTTGACTACTACTTTTTTTGGAGGTAAGGATACTCAATACATGCCAGATCGAAGAAAGTTTATTAGTCAATTAGCATTAGGTATTGCAGCAATACCTTTTGCAGGATTATTACATGGTATTTTTAAAGGAAAATACAATTTTAAAGTAATAAAACATGTATTGTATTTTAAAGATCTTCCAATAGCTTTTGATGGACTTCGTATAGCACAAATTTCGGATATTCATTCTGGTAGTTTTGATGATGCAGCAAAGATAGAATATGCTGTTGATTTAATTAATGAACAAGAAACAGACCTTATTTTGTTTACTGGGGATATTGTGAATACTGTAGCGGATGAAATGAATGATTGGATAGATACTTTTAAACGAATTAAAACTCCTGAGTTTGGTAAGTACTCGGTTTTAGGTAACCATGATTATGGAGAATATGTTACTTGGAATAGTCAACAGGAAAAAGATGCAAATTTTGACGCAATAAAAGATATTCATACTAAAATTGATTTTAATCTGTTACTTAATGAGAGTGTTTTTATCGAAAAACAAGGAGAACGTATTGCAATTATAGGGGTAGAAAATTGGGGGCATAATTTTAAAAAAGCTGGAGACTTAAAAAAGGCATCAGAAAAAGTAAGTAATGAAGATTTTAAAATTTTGTTAAGCCATGATCCTTCACATTGGGAATATGAGGTTAAGAAGGATTCAGATTATTACCATCTTACTTTAAGTGGTCATACACATGGTTTTCAGTTTGGTATAGAGATACCTGGAGTTGTAAGGTGGAGTCCGGTACAATATGTATATAAACAATGGGCGGGGATGTATAATGAAATGGGACGATATCTTAATGTAAATCGAGGTTTTGGGTTTCATGCTTTTCCAGGTAGGGTAGGGATATGGCCAGAGATTACGGTAATTGAATTGAGAAAAGAAGTTAAGCCTTCTTAATTCATAGAAAATGTTATATTTACAACTGTATATAATGGTTGAAAATAAAAAAAATTAAACATAAAAAAGTTTAAAAATGTCAAAGTTTGGAGATTTAATAAGTATTAAAGTTCCTGTTTTATTAGATTTTTTTACAGAATGGAACGAGCCTTCTTTAGCAATGCACCCTGTTTTGAAAGATGTAGCTGCTGCTCTTGGGGATAAAGGAAAAGTTATAAAGATAGATATAGATAAGAATGAAGAGTTGGCCACTGCGTTACGAATAAAAGGATTGCCTACTTTGATGATTTACAAGGAGGGAGAAATGGTTTGGAGGCAAAGTGGTGAGCAAGATGCAAATACTCTAATTGGTATTATGAAAGAGTATGTTTAAAATTGAATAGAGTCAAAAACAAACCCTTTTTTAGTAAAATGTTCCAACACTAAAGGAAGTGTTTGGATAAGGTTTTTTGAAGCTTTTACACTATCATGAAAGACTACGATACTACCTTTTTTTGTGTTTTTGATTACATTTTGCAAACATTCTTCAGGTAAAATTGTTTTTTCCCAATCCATGGATAGTACATCCCAAAGTATAATTTTGTATCCCGTATTTTCTAAGGTTTTGAATTTAGAGAGGCTTATTTGGCCATAAGGAGGCCTGAATAGTCTTTGCGTAGATCTTATGTTAGAGTATTCTTTGGTTATATTTTCGCAATCTATTACATTTTGTATGTATCTATCATGAGTATTCTTCCATGCTTTTAAGTGATTCATTGTATGATTGCCAATGGTATGACCAGCAGATAGAATTTGATTAAAAATATCTGGATGTTTTTGGATGTTATCCCCGATGCAAAAAAAAGTTGCTTTTGCATTATATTGATCTAATTGATCTAAAACAAACTCTGTAATATGAGGTACGGGACCATCATCAAAAGTTAAATAGATTTTGTTGTCACCTATATCATATAAATCCCAAATATATTTTGGGAAAAGCTTTTTGATTATCCTTGGAGTTTTTATGGGGGTTGTGGATATCATATAATGGTTGTAAGAAGCTGTTTAAAAAACAATCTATAATTATCGATCTGCGCTTGTCGAAGTTTTTGACCAATTGATCGGTGTTTGACAAGCGCAGACTAACAATTTATAATATTTTTTACTTTTTAGATAGCCTTTATATAATTAATTAGGAATACTATCTAAGGAGTCTAAAGAATTTTCTTTACTACTATTTTGAAACTCTTTAATTAAGTCCTCTTCTTGTTTCTGAATAGCTTCTTCGTCATCATATTCTTCATCGGTAGAGTATAATCTGGTAAATAGTCTAAGATATTTATTAAATTCATCCGCTTTTTCTTCTACCATTTCTCGATCTTGATTAATTAATAATAGATCTACTACACTACGATAACGTTCTACATTAGTTACAATTTCTTCGGCATAACTATATTGGTCTTTAAGCTCAAGACTGCCAAAGTAAGTAAGTTGTTCTTGATACTTTTTAGCAAGTTTTGTCCAAAGATCTCTAGCTTTTTCTTTTTCTCCTACTTTATAATACCCATTAACATAAGGTTCTACTAATGTGTAATATTCATAATATTCTATTGGCATTTTTTCCATAGCTAAGTCTAAAATTTCTTTAGCTTTTTCTTTTTTCTCTTCTTGTATAAGTGCTTCGACAAGACGTGCTAGATTACTTCTATAAGTTATAGAATTTTTTCTGGTTTCTGGGTCATGATATATGTTAGGATCTTCACTATTACCCCAATCCCAACTTGTAACATTTTTGTACATAAGATCAGTGTCTATTCTTCCCATTTCAAAAGGATTTTTACGATCTACTTTTGTTAAAATAGGAACCAGTTTATAAGTTACTCCATCTAGTTGTAAGTAATCCTTCATCCATAAAAAATCATCATCGCCATAACTTCCACCTGTAAAATAAATTGGTCTTTCCCAATTGTTATTGGCAATAATATCTAACATTAATAGGCGGTTTTTAAAGATCATATCTCCTTTAAGGTGAATGTCTATATACGGTACAATAAGATCTGCATCTTCTGGGGCTACGATACCATTTTTAAGGACAGCTTCTTTATCAACCGGTATTCTTATATGTTTAGTAGGGAATGTATTTACTTTTTTTCCACTTTGTAAGTCCCCTTTAGTTCTTGGGTCGTCTGTTTCTATCCAACGCATCCAGTTTTTAATTAACATGGTGTCATTAGTTACTGGTTTGTGATAAATAGCATCATTGTTTCCAAATCTATAAAAATCATGTGTTAATTGCGAAGGGATAGGTTTGCCTTCGTATGCAGCTCTTTTCATTTGGTCGATATACCAATCTGTAGCAAAAAGACTTGTGTTTACAGTTCTAACATCAGTTCTGTACCCTTCTATCTCTTGTGCATACCACAAAGCAAAGGTGTCGTTGTCTCCAATAGTAAACAAGATAGCGTCTTTTTGACAAGATTGTAAATACATTTTAGCCATAGATTGCGCAGTGTATCGATTAGAACGATCATGGTCATCCCAATTCTGTGCAGCTAATACTATCGGAACGGCGAGTAAACAAACAATAGTAATTGCAGGGGCTACTATTTTTGGTTTAAGATATTCTTTTAGAAAATCAAATAGTGCATATACTCCAAAGCCTATCCATATAGCAAATACATAAAAAGATCCTACTAATGCATAGTCTCTTTCTCGTGGTTCAAAAGGTCTTTCGTTAAGATAGATCTTTAAAGCAAGACCTGTAAAGAGGAAAAAGACAAGTAGTACCCAGAATTTTTTCTTATCTCTTTGTAGCATAAATATAAATCCAATTAAGCCTAAAAGTAATGGTAAGAAATAATATGTGTTTCGCGCTTTGTTTTTAAGAACATCATTAGGTAAGTTGTCCTGAGATCCTAATCGAATTTCATCAATAAACTTAATTCCACTAAGCCAGTTACCTTCTAAATTAGTAAGTTTTCCTTGGTTGTCATCTTGTCTTCCAACAAAATTCCACATAAAGTAACGCCAGTACATGTATCCTATTTGATAATCAAAAAGATATACAACATTATCCCAGAAAGAAGGTTTTTCTACATTTAGATAGTTTCCAAAAGATTGTAAAAATTTGCTGTAATCATCGTTATCTAATTTTCCTTTAGCATATTCTCTTCTAAATTGAGTTACTGCATTTAGTAATTCTTCTTCGGTTTGATATTCAGGTTTTATGGTAAAGCTAATTGGTCCCGAGTATTCCATATAGTTTGCTATATGTTCGGTACTCCACATTCTAGGTAAAAATGCTTTGTGCGCATCATCTAGATTCTGTTTTGCATTCTTCCAATCGTTAACAATTATATATTTCCCAGTTTTAATATCTTTTTCATATTTAGGTTTACCATCCTCATACGGGTTGTTTTCGTCAAGCCCAGCGTAAATTTCTGTAAATTGAGGGCCATAAAAAAGATGTGTTTCGGGGTATTGTTCTAAATTGTAATATGCTAATAACTCTCTAGCATTGTTCGGGTTGTTTTCATTTATTACAGTACCAGCATTTGCCCTTATCGGTAACATGATCCAGCTGGAAAACCCTATAAGTATGAATAGTACGCACAGCAATAGTGTGTTTAATTCAACTTGTTCTTTTTTACGTGTATATTTTATGCCAAAATAGAAAGCAGTTGCAATTACTAATCCTGCAATAATAGTTCCTGAGTTAAAAGGAAGACCAATAGAGTTAACGAAAAACACTTCAGAGGCACCAAAGAATTTCAGTGTAGACGGTAATAGTAGTTTAAAAATAAACAATAAAATTGCAACAACAACAATATTGGCAATTATGAAATTTTTAACGGTTATTTCTTTATAATTCTTAAAATAATACAATAAGCCTATTGCAGGAATAGACAGTAATCCCATAAAATGAACGCCAAAAGATAATCCTACAATAAATGAAATTAAAATCAACCATTTATTACCTCTGATGGTGTGCATGTCTCTTTCCCATAATAAACCAAGATAAAAAAGAACAGAAAGTATGCAGGTTGCCATGGCATATACTTCTGCTTCTACAGCATTAAACCAGAAACTATCTGTGAAAGTAAAAGCTAAAGCTCCTACTAATCCACTTCCTAATATTGCTATGGCTTTACTTTGGGTTAATTCTTCATCTTTTAAGATAACCTTTTTGACAAGTATAGTGATCGACCAAAACATAAAAAGGATAGTAAAAGCACTAGCAAAGGCAGAGGTCATATTTACCATTAATGCAATTTGTGTAGGGTCTGATGCAAAAGCAGATGCAAATGCTCCTATCATCTGAAACAAAGGAGCTCCTGGAGGATGGCCAACTTGTAGTTTTGAAGAAGTAGCAATGTATTCTCCTGCATCCCAAAAACTAGCAGTAGGTTCTACGGTCATAGTGTAAACACATAAAGCGATGGCAAATACTATCCATCCCAGTATTTTATTCCACTTAGTAAAGTTGAAAGTACTCATAAGAATTATTCGTTTATATAACGTGTGGCGAATTTAGTAATAAAAATAGTTTAACCTTGGTTTTTTTAGGAAACGCTTAACAGAAGTTTATATTTTAATACTTTGATTATAGAGGTGTGTAGAAGAAAAAATATATTTATTAAATAATTTTTTAAAAAATGTTTGCAAAACTAAAAGAAAGTTTTAAATTTGCACCCGAAAACAAGTATTGGTCTATGGTGTAACTGGCAACACGTCTGTTTTTGGTACAGAAGAGTCTAGGTTCGAGCCCTAGTAGACCAACTTAATAACCCTTTAAGCTTAATTGTTTAAAGGGTTATTTGTTTTTAGAAAGTAAATAGGAAAAGGGTGTGGTTTTTTTTATATTTTAAAGGTTAGTACAGGTCTTTTTGCGTGATTAACTACGTCTTCTCCTAAGCTTCCGTTAATAAAATGGGATATTCCTTTCCTTCCATGAGTGCTAATGCCAATCATGCCTGCGTTAATTGATTCTGCAAAGTTTAAGATCCCTTTTTCTACGGTAACATCGTTGTATATGTTTAAAGTATAATTATCGATTGGTAAATTAGATATCATTTTGTTCATTTTCTCTTCTGTTTCATAGGTTGTTTTGAAGCTGTTAGCTGTGTTTATCCATACCAAATGAAGTTTAGCTTCTATTGATTTAGAAAATTCATGTGCGGCTAATAAGCACCCTTTGTCTTCATTGTCAAAATTAGTAGCGTATACAAAATCGTTAATATTAAAAATATCGCAGTACTCTTTGATTACTAATACAGGTTTTTTGGATGTTCGTACTATTTTTTCTGCATTAGAGCCTATAAATAGTTCTTCAAAACCAGTAGAGCCATGAGATCCCATAATGATGATGTCAGCATCGTTTTTGGTGCTAGAGTTTATGATTCCGTGCGTAACATCTTCGAAGCTTACAGTTTCTATGACTTCAATGTTTTTTAGGTAATCTTTGCTGGTTACTTCTTCGAATTTTTTATGAGCTTGCTTCATGAAGAAAATTGCTTCAGGAGCAGGGGCAGAGACACCAGAAGACATAAGATCTGCTAGATGTATTGGGAGTTCTAAAATGTGACATAAATAGATTTTTGCATTATTTTTTTTTGCAATTTGGGCAGCTACTTTTAGGGCGTTTTCTGCTTGTTTGGAAAAATCTGTAGGAACTAATATGTTTTTTATCATAATATTACTTTTTGAAGTTTGAGATTTATCTATGATTTATGGGTTTTAAAAGAAAGTATTAATGTTTTGATTAATGATGATTTTTATATAAAAACTAATCCAAAAAAAATAGTATCTTAAATTTACGAATAAATTCATTCTCAGCGATATTTTGTATCTAAGATATTATTACTATCTTTGCACCGTTGAAATTAAAAAACCAGGGTGAGGGGACAAAAAGTCCCCTCTTTTTATCTATTTATGTCATTAAGAGACAAAGTTCGTAGTTTATTAGAAGAGGCGCTTCAAGAAAAACCGTCTTTATTCCTGATTGAAAGTAAGATTCATTCAGGTAATTGTATAGAGATTATTATTGATGGAGATGAGGGGGTCACGGTAGAAGATTGTATTGCTATTAGTAGGGCGATCGAGCATAATCTGGATAGAGAAGAAGAAGATTTTTCTCTTCAGGTCATGTCTGCTGGAGTTTCTGAAGGTTTGACTCATGTTCGCCAATATGCCAAAAATGTCGGTAGAAAACTTAAGGTAAAATCAAAAGAAGAAGTGTTTGAAGGAGATTTGATTTCAGCAAATGAAACAGAAATAATCTTAAGATGGAAAAGCAGAGAACCTAAGCCAGTAGGAAAAGGTAAGGTAACAGTAACAAAAGAAGTTAGTGTGGCTTATGATAATATTGTAGAGGCAAAAGTTATAATAACATTTTAATTATAATATACTGATATGGAAAATATCGCATTAATAGAATCATTTTCAGAATTCAAGGATGATAAGTTTATAGATCGTGTTACACTAATGTCGATCTTAGAAGATGTGTTTAGAAATGCTCTAAAAAAGAAGTTTGGTAGTGATGATAATTTCGATATCATTATAAATCCTGATAAAGGAGATTTAGAAATTTGGAGAAACCGTATCGTAGTAGCAGACGGAGAAGTTGAAGATGATAATCAAGAAATTTCATTAACGGCAGCTAGAAAAATAGAGCCTGATTTTGAAGTTGGTGAAGATGTTTCAGAAGAAGTAAAGCTTATACATTTAGGAAGACGTTCTATATTGGCATTACGCCAGAATTTGATTTCTAAAATTCATGAACATGATAATACTAATATATATAAGCACTTTAAAGAATTAGAAGGAGAGATTTATACGGCAGAAGTTCATCATATTCGACATAGAGCTATTATAATGTTGGATGATGAGGGTAATGAGATTATATTGCCGAAGGATAGGCAAATACCATCAGATTTTTTCAGAAAAGGAGAAAATGTACGTGGGATTATAGAATCAGTAGAGCTTAAAGGTAATAAGCCGTCTATTGTTATGTCTAGAACATCTCCATTGTTTTTAGAAAAACTATTTGAATCAGAAATACCAGAAGTATTTGATGGTTTAATCTCTGTTAAAAAAGTAGTTAGAATCCCAGGGGAAAAAGCTAAAGTTGCTGTGGACTCTTATGACGATAGAATTGACCCTGTAGGAGCTTGTGTTGGTATGAAAGGTTCTCGTATACATGGGATTGTTAGAGAATTAGGAAACGAAAATATAGATGTGATTAACTATACAAATAATTTACAGCTATATATTACAAGAGCTTTAAGTCCAGCAAAAGTTACTTCAATAAAGATTAATGAAGAGACTAGTCGGGCAGAAGTTATGTTAAGACCAGAAGAGGTTTCTAAGGCTATTGGTAGAGGAGGACATAATATTAGATTAGCGGGTCAACTTACTGGTTATGAGATAGATGTGTTTAGAGAAGGAGTAGAGGAAGATGTCGAACTTACAGAGTTTTCTGACGAAATAGATTCGTGGATTATCGAAGAATTTTCTAAAATAGGTTTGGATACAGCAAAGAGTATTTTGGAACAAGAAATTAGTGATTTAGTAAAACGAACTGATCTTGAAGAAGAGACAGTAAGTGAAGTGATGAGAATATTAAAATCTGAATTTGAAGATTAATAATCACAATTAATTATATTTGAGCATTAAATAAAAGGCGTTTATGGCTGAAGCAGGAACAATGAGATTAAATAAAGTATTACGCGAATTCAATATCTCGCTAGATCGGGCTGTTGACTTTTTGAATTCAAAAGGTCATGAGATAGATGCGCGTCCTACTACAAAAATTTCTTCAGAGATTTATAAGCTCTTGTTTGATGAATTTCAAACAGATAAGAGTAAAAAGGTAGCTTCCAAAGAAGTTGGTGAAGAAAAGAAGAAAGAGAAAGAAGCACTGCGTGTACAGATAGAACATGAGTTGGAAGAAAAGCGTAAACGTACCGAAGCTCGAGAAGTTGTAAAAGCTAAAGCTCAATTAAGCGGACCTAAGAAAGTTGGTAAAATTGAATTAGATAACAATAAAAAAGTGGAAGATACTACAAAGCCCGAAGAAAAGGTAGTTGAAACTCCTAAAAAAGAAGAGGTAAAAGAAGAGGTGAAAAAAACTACTCCTGAAATAGTTTCTAATAGGCCGCCAAAAATAGGTTTAAAAATAACAAAGCAGGCGCCAAAAGAAAAAAAGGAAGAGAAACCTGTTTCTTCTCCTGTTCCTCCTGTTGTTGATAAAGAAGCTCCTAAACCTTCTCCGTCTCCAGTTGTTGAAGAGGAAGAAGTTTCTACAGAGCCAGAAAAGGTAAAGACGCAGTATAAAAAATTAGAAGGACCTAATTTTACTGGACAAAAAATCGATTTAACCCAGTTCAAAAAACCGGTTAAAAAGAAAGATGATAAAAATGATAAAAAATCTACGTCTGCAGGAGATGCTGCTAAAAAGCGTAGACGAAGAATAAATAAAGATGGAGCAGGTAATCAAGGCTCTGGAGGTGGAAGGCCAGGAGGTCAAGGCTCTGGAGGTGGAAACCGAGGTCCTGCTAATAGAGGAAGAGGCCCTGTAAAAGGTAAAAGACCTGCTGTAGTAAAAGAAGAACCAAGTGAAGAAGAGGTACAGAAACAAGTAAGAGAAACTCTGGAAAAATTACAGGGTAAATCTAATAAATCTAAGGCAGCTAAATATCGTAGAGATAAAAGGGATCAACACCGTCAGAAAGTTGAAGACGATGTAGCACAACAAGAACAAGAAAGTAAAGTTCTTAAAGTAACAGAATTTGTAACGGCCTCAGAAGTTGCTACAATGATGAGTGTTCCTACTACACAAATTATTTCTGCATGTATGTCTCTTGGTATTATGGTAACTATGAACCAACGTTTAGATGCAGAAACATTATCTATAGTTGCGGACGAGTTTGGATACGAGGTTGATTTTGTAACTGCGGATATCGAAGATTCTATAGAAGAAATTTTTGATGCCCCAGAGGATTTAGAAGCAAGAGCTCCGATTGTTACAGTAATGGGGCATGTAGACCATGGTAAAACATCGTTACTGGATTACATAAGAAAAGAAAATGTGATTGCAGGAGAGAGTGGTGGTATTACACAGCATATTGGTGCTTATGGGGTGCAATTAGAAAATGGTCAAAAGATAGCATTTTTAGATACACCTGGTCACGAAGCATTTACCGCCATGCGTGCTCGTGGAGCGCAAGTAACAGATTTAGCTATCATTGTGATAGCAGCAGATGATGATATCATGCCACAAACTAAAGAGGCAATTAGTCATGCGCAAGCAGCTGGTGTTCCTATCGTATTTGCGATTAATAAAATAGATAGACCAGAGGCAAATCCAGAAAAGATAAAAGAAAGATTAGCTTCTATGAATTTGTTAGTAGAGGATTGGGGAGGAAAAATACAATCCCATGATATTTCTGCTAAGACAGGATTAGGAGTCAAAGAGTTATTAGAAAAAGTAATTCTTGAAGCTGAAATATTAGAGTTAAAAGCAAATCCAAATAGATTAGCTTCTGGTACCGTAGTTGAGGCATTTTTGGATAAAGGACGTGGATACGTATCTACTGTTTTAGTTCAAACAGGAACACTTCATGTAGGAGATTATGTTCTTGCAGGTAAAAATAGCGGTAAGATTAAGGCGATGCAGGATGAAAGAGGAAAGAATGTAAAAGAGGCTGGGCCTTCTACTCCAGTTTCTATATTGGGATTAGATGGAGCAACTCAGGCTGGGGATAAATTTAGTGTGTTAGAAGATGAGCGTGAGGCTAAAGACATTGCTTCGAAACGAGCACAGTTGCATAGAGAACAATCTGTTCGAACACAGAGACATATTACTTTAGCAGAAATTGGACGTAGAATTGCATTAGGAGATTTTAAAGAGCTTAATATTATTCTTAAAGGAGATGTGGATGGTTCTGTAGAAGCATTAACGGATTCGTTCCAGAAATTGTCTACTGAGGAAATCCATGTTAATATTATTCATAAAGCAGTAGGAGCAATTACAGAAAGTGATGTGTTACTTGCATCAGCTTCTGATGCTATTATTATAGGGTTTAATGTTAGGCCTGCTGGTAATGCTAGGCAGGTTGCCGATAAAGAAGAAATCGATATCAGAACATACTCTATTATTTATGATGCGATTAATGATCTTAAGGATGCGATGGAAGGAATGCTTTCTCCAGTGATGAAAGAAGAAATTACTGGTACTGCAGAAATTAGAGAAACGTTTAAAATATCTAAAATAGGAACTATTGCAGGTTGTATGGTTCAAAATGGTAAGATATACAGGAATTCAGGAGTTCGATTAATACGGGAAGGAGTTGTTGTGTATACAGGAGAGCTTTCTTCATTGAAACGTTTTAAAGATGATGTAAAAGAAGTAGGGAAAGGATATGATTGTGGGTTACAGGTTAAGAACTACAATGATATTAGAATAGGTGATGTAGTTGAAGCGTATCAAGAAGTTGCAGTCAAGAAAAAGCTGTAAAATCAGAGGGCGTTGAAAAATCCCCTTAATGAATTAGTATAGAAAGAAATAAAAAGGAGTAAAAATCATAGTATTTTTTGCTCCTTTTTTTAGTGTGTGAATACTGGTCAAGAAGATTTTGAAATTTTGTTATAGAAACAAAAAAATCTATTTAGGGTGTATATGATCTAATCCTCTCCCAAGGAAAATTTTCTCAGAAAAATTAACTAATTGATTGGTTTCATCTTTGTTTACTGAAGTCATAAATAAGGATTACCCAAATAATGGGAGTAATACAGGAAATTCTATTCAGATGTGGGATACCTGATGAATATTAAGCTATTTTTTGTGCCTGTTGTTAGTTATAACTTGATTTTCATTTCTAAGCGAGTTAGACGCCTTAAAACAGAGTATGTTCTATTGGTATTGTATCTCTCTATTTAAGTGAGAAAGAGTCTTTTTTTATTTACCTAGTATTTTTGGATTTGTAGAGGCAATAAACGTTCTTTTAAAGCACTTTTTACAACTTTCCAATATAAAATATTCCGTATTCTAAGTCTTTACTCTCTAATGTATTTTGAAGTCGAATAGGTATTCATGAATTTTACGATGATCTTTAAAAAGAAAGACTATTTGTTTTTTTAGAATTCATTGTACTAACCTTTTGTTTTTAGTTAATTGTAACATGTATTGCAACTTGCTTATATACGTTTACATGTCTTTTTAATAAAATATTTTGATTTATAATTTAATGTAAAATGATATTTGGTTGTCGCTCTTATAAAAGATCTTGATCACCTTTTTAATATATCTTTTTCTAATTAGATTTTTTTTAATTCTTTTCGAAGTGAACGAAGTTCTTGTTATTCAATGCGGAGTTCTTTTTTACAGATAAATCTTCTGATTTCTTATCGTATTTCCGTTACCAACTGTTTAAATCATATTCTTCACTAAGTTCTTTTAAATTTTGACCTGATTTTAAAAGCTTTACAATTATTCCTTTTGGATCATTATTATCTAATCGTTTTACGGTAATTCAAATGTATTATTAATTATATGGGTCATCTAAAATTGTAACAATAAAGTAGGTTGCTCTAATTGATTAATAAAACTTGAAAAATTAAGATAAAAATTACTTGCTGATTATAATGATTTTCTTAAATGATTGTAATCAGCAAGTAATTTGTAATTAATCTCTGATGTTTATTAGTGCCTATTAACTGTGAAAGAAAAAAACTTAAAAAAATAAAAGGTAGTAATGTACATTACTACCTTTTATTGTGTCTGCTTTTGCAGTGATTATTCAGGATGTTAGATGTTTTAAAAAATTAACTTTTTTCGGGTTTAAATATAAATGCGTTTGGAAATTTAGTGTGTATTTCTTTTAAAGCCCTATCTGCTTCAAGCCTAGTTCGGTAATTCCCGATCCACACCTTGTAATTAGGGGTTTCCCATTGGATAGTAGAATCCCACTCTGTAAAGGCGTCTTTTGATGCTTTTACAATTTCATTAGCTTTATTTAAACTTCCATAATATAGTTGGATCTTATAACGATCGCTAAATTCTCCATCTTTTTCCATCTTAGATTTTATGTCTAAAAGCATTTTTATTCTTGGATCTTGGTTGACGGTAACAGAGGCTTCTGGCCTTGGAGTCATATTTACAGAAACAAAATTGTTTTGATTTGGGGTTTCTGAAGTGATATTTGGGTTGTCTTGCGCAGTTAAATGATTGGAAGCTATTAGATAAAAGCTAAATATAAAAATATAGTTTCTGGTGTTTAACATTCTCATTACAAATTGATTTGATGCAAAGGTATAGTTTAATAACTCAAGATTATAAAAAAATATTATTTAGAATTATTATAAATTAACAGTTAACAGTAATCTAACATTTCTAAAATCGACTTATTATAGTACTTTTGTCGTCGAATTAAAAGTGTTGGTTTTGTGTCTTTTCATAAGATATAGATAAAAAACCATACCAAAAATAAGACGATAATTCTACTTGATAATATGAAACAGGTGAAACACCGAAATTCAGCCTCTAAAATCCTAATTCTAGGAACTGTTTTTTTATTTACTTTTTTTACTCCTGTTTTTGGACAGGACGAAGCAGCTGTTGACGCCGCTGTGGTAACTGAAGCTTCATCTGGAGGAGATGTAGCGAAAGGAGAAGAGTTGTTTAAGTCTCTTTGTGCTGCTTGTCATAAACGATATAAGAAAATGACAGGTCCTGCTCTTTTTGGGGTAGAAGATAAATACGAAAGAGAATGGATATATTCTTGGATAAAGAATAGTGCAGCTATGATCGCTTCTGGTGATTCACAAGCTATTGCTATTTATGAAGAATATAACAAGACAGCGATGAATGCATTTCCGCAGTTGTCGAATACAGATATTGATAATATCATAGCTTATGTGATGGTTCCTAAAGCAGATCCGCCAGCACCAGTATCTGGTGCAGAAGGTAATGCTGCTGTTTCAGGATCAGGAGCAGGAGTTTCTACGAATGTTATTCTTGCAATTTTAGCTTTAGTGTTCTTAATGCTGATGGTAGTTTTATTTTTGGTAAATAAAACACTTAGAAGCTTTGCTGAAGCTAATAATGTCGAATTGCCTATAGAAGAAAAGAGAACTCCAATATGGAAAGCATTTGTTCAAAATCAATTTTTAGTGCTTGTAACGGCAGTATTCTTATTATTGGCTAGTGGTTATTTTGTATATGGTTATTTTATGCAAGTAGGAGTCGATCAAGGATATCAGCCTGTTCAACCAATACATTATTCACATAAAATTCATGCAGGAGATAATCAAATAGAATGTAAATATTGTCATTCTTCAGCTAGGGTTAGTAAGACATCAGGAATCCCTTCTCTTAATGTTTGTATGAACTGTCATAAGTCTATAAGCGAAGTGGCAGATGCTACAGCGACAGAGGAGTATTCTAAAGAATTTTATGATGGTGAAATTCAAAAGTTATATAAAGCAACAGGATGGGATCCTGATACGCAGTCGTATACTGGTAAAACAGAACCTGTTAAGTGGGTGCGTATACATAATCTACCTGATTTCGCATACTTTAACCATTCTCAGCATGTAAGTGTTGCAGGAGTAGAGTGTCAGACATGTCATGGTCCTGTAGAAGAAATGGAAATTATGTATCAACATGCGCCACTTACAATGGGGTGGTGTATTAATTGTCACAGAGAAACTAATGTGAAAGTTGCAGATAATAAATATTACGAGAAGATTCATAAAGAACTTTCTAAGAAATATGGTGTGGATCAGCTAACAGCTGCTCAAATGGGTGGTCTGGAATGTGGTAAATGCCATTATTAATAATAAAAAAATTGTTTTCCATTACTGGAAAAATATAGTAAGAAGCTAATATCAATTATATATGTCATCAAACAAGAAATACTGGAAAAGTGTTGAAGAGCTAAACGAAAATAGCTCTATTGTTGAGACGCTACAACAAAATGAGTTCGTAAAGGAAATTCCTACGGATGAATTTTTAGGTGATAAATCATCGTTAGAAAATTCATCGACAACACGTCGTGATTTTCTTAAGTATGTAGGTTTTAGTACTGCAGCTGCATCTTTAGCAGCATGTGAAGGACCTGTTAAAAAATCGATACCCTATGTAGTTCAGCCAGAGAGGATAGTTCCTGGTGTGGCAAACTACTATGCTACTACAATTGCTGATGGGTTTGATTTTGCTAGTGTTTTAATAAAAACAAGAGAAGGTCGTCCTATTAAAGTAGAAAATAATAATCTTGCCTCATCTAATGGAGATGCTAATGCAAGAGTACATGCTTCGGTATTATCTCTATATGATAGCTCTCGTCTTCAAGGTCCTAAAAAAGGTAATGAAGATGTTAGCTGGGATGTTTTGGATAAAGAAGTTATAGCAAAACTAAATAGTATTGGAGGTAAGCAAATAGTTTTATTAACTCAAACTTATGCGAGTCCATCTACTTCAAAATTAATTTCTGAATTCAAAACAAAATACCAAAATGTTAAGCATGTAGTATATGATGCAATATCTAACTCAGAGGCTTTAGATGCATATCAAGCAATGTTTGGAGAAAGAGCGCTTGCAGATTATGATTTTTCTAAAGCTAATACTATTGTAAGTGTAGGAGCTGACTTTTTGGGAGATTGGCAAGGAGGAGGATATGATAGCGGGTATGCTAAAGGACGTGTTCCTAAAAACGGAAAAATGTCTAAGCATATTCAGTTTGAGGCAAATATGTCTTTGTCTGGAGCTAATGCAGATAAAAGAATACAGGCTACCCCTTCACAACAAAAACAAGTATTAGCTGCTCTTTATAAGTATGTAACAGGAGCAGGGACCAAAGGAGCTTTAGACTCTAAGTTAGATGCAGAAGTAGTTAGTGCAGCTAAACAAATTCAAAAAGCAGGAAGTAATGCTGTAGTGATATCTGGAATTCAGGATATTGATGCGCAACTTGTTGTTTTAGAAATAAACAAAGCAATACAAAGTAAAGCTTTTAACCAAAATACACCACGTACTATACGTCAAGGAGATGCTAAAGCAGTCGCTCAATTGGTTAAAGATATGAATGCTGGACGTGTTGGAGCATTATTGATTGCTGGAGTAAATCCAGTATATACTTTGCCTAATGCAAATGAGTTTAAATCTGGTCTTGAAAAAGTAGACCTTTCAGTTGCATTTACTATGCATAACGATGCAACTGGAGAGTTGTGTAATTATATAGCTGTAACTCCACACTATTTAGAATCTTGGGGAGATGTAGAGCTTAAAAAAGGTAGTTATAGTTTAATGCAACCTACTATAAGACCTTTGTTTGATACAAGACAGTTTCAAGAAACTTTATTAAAGTGGACAGATAATTCATCTTCTTATGATGAGTACATAAAAAGTGCATGGACAGGAATTTTAGGAGGTACTTCTTGGAATCAAGCTTTGCATGATGGGGTATTGATAAAACCTAGTCTTCCGAAACAAGGGTTGGTAGATGCTATAGAAATTTCAGAAGGAGATACTCCAGAAGTAGTTGCTACATCAATTTCTACAGGAACCGATGTTAATGCGGCTGCAAGAAGACTTTCTATTGCAAAATCGAATGGTTTAGAACTTACATTATATATAAAAACCTCTCTTGGAGATGGGCAACAGGCTAATAACCCTTGGTTACAAGAAATGCCTGATCCAATTACCAGAACTTCTTGGGATAACTATTTAACGGTTTCTAAAGCAGATGCAGAGCAGTTAGGTTTAACTAACGAAAATGTAGCTAATGGAGCTTTAAATGGTAGTTATGCTAAAGTTACAGCAGCAGGAAAAGAAGTTGTTGTACCTGTGATCATTCAACCAGGGCAAGCCAAAGGCTCTGTTGGTTTAGCTTTAGGGTATGGTAAGTCTAAAGGACTTAAACAAGAAATGAATGTAGGAGTAAATGCATATCCATTATATCAAAACCTTAATGCAGTACAAGAGGTTTCGATTACAGCAGCAGAAGGAACCCATGAGTTTGCATGTGTACAACTGCATAATACATTAATGGGTCGTGGAGATATTGTAAAGGAAACTACGTTAGAGGTATTTAATACAAAAGATAAGCGCGAGTGGAATGCAGTTCCCGTAGTAAGTAAAAATCATATAGAATATGAGGTTACTTCACCAGAAGTAGATCTTTGGGATTCGTTTGATAGATCTATAGGACATCATTTTAATCTTTCTATAGATTTAAATGCTTGTACAGGATGTGGTGCTTGTGTTATAGCTTGTCATGCAGAAAACAATGTGCCAGTTGTTGGTAAATCAGAAATACGAAGATCCCGCGATATGCATTGGTTACGTATCGATCGTTATTACTCTTCACAAGATAGTTTTAAGGGAGATAATGAGAAGAAAAATAATATTTCAGGATTAGGAAGTTCTTTATCCGAGTTTGGAGAAATGGAAAACCCTTCAGATAATCCTCAGGTAGTATTTCAGCCAGTAATGTGTCAGCATTGTAATCATGCTCCTTGTGAAACAGTTTGTCCAGTTGCGGCAACATCACATGGTAGACAAGGGCAAAATCATATGGCGTACAATCGTTGTGTAGGGACAAGATATTGTGCTAATAACTGCCCTTATAAAGTACGTAGGTTTAACTGGTTCTTGTATAATAACAATGACGAGTTTGATTATCATATGAATAATGACTTAGGTAGAATGGTTCTTAACCCAGATGTAACTGTACGTTCCAGAGGGGTAATGGAAAAATGTTCTATGTGTATCCAAATGACTCAAAAAACTATTTTGGATGCAAAACGAGAAGGTAGAGAAGTAAAAGATGGAGAATTCCAAACAGCTTGTTCTGCAGCTTGTTCATCAGGTGCTATGGTATTTGGTGATATTAATGATAAGAGTAGTGAAGTAGCTAAACTTAAAGAGGATGATCGTATGTATCACTTACTGGAGCATGTAGGTACAAAGCCTAATGTAATTTATCATACCAAAGTAAGAAATACTACAGAAGCCTAATTAACTAAATAAAGAATCAATTCAATTATAAAGGATTATGTCTCATTACGAAGCACCTATAAGAAAACCTTTAGTAACCGGTGATAAAACATACCACGATGTAACTTTGGATGTTGTAGCAGCGGTAGAAGGTAAAGCAAATAAATCTTGGTGGATTGTCTTTTCTATCTCACTTATTGCTTTCCTTTGGGGGATAGGGTGTATTATTTACACTGTATCTACAGGGATAGGAACCTGGGGATTAAACAAAACAGTAGGATGGGCGTGGGATATCACCAACTTTGTTTGGTGGGTAGGTATCGGTCACGCAGGAACTCTGATTTCTGCAGTATTATTGTTATTCCGTCAGAAATGGAGAATGGCAATTAACCGTTCTGCAGAAGCAATGACAATTTTTGCAGTTGTTCAAGCAGGATTGTTTCCAATTATACACATGGGACGTCCATGGTTAGCTTATTGGGTATTACCAATTCCTAATCAATTTGGATCGCTATGGGTAAATTTTAACTCCCCATTATTATGGGATGTATTTGCAATCTCTACATATCTTTCTGTATCGCTGGTTTTCTGGTGGACAGGGTTACTACCAGATTTTGCAATGATCAGAGACCGTGCAATTACACCGTTTAATAAAAAAATATATAGCTTACTTTCATTTGGATGGAGTGGTAGAGCAAAAGATTGGCAACGTTTTGAAGAAGTATCTTTAGTCCTTGCTGGTTTAGCGACACCATTAGTACTTTCTGTGCATACAATTGTATCCTTTGACTTTGCAACATCTGTAATACCTGGATGGCATACTACGATATTTCCACCTTATTTTGTTGCAGGAGCTGTTTTTTCTGGATTTGCAATGGTAAACACCCTTCTTATTATAATGAGAAAAGTGTCTAATCTAGAAAACTATATTACTATATTACATATAGAACTTATGAATATTGTAATTATGATCACAGGTTCTATTGTTGGGGTAGCATATATTACAGAGCTTTTTGTAGCTTGGTATTCTGGAGTAGAATATGAACAATATGCATTCTTAAACAGAGCAACGGGTCCTTATTGGTGGGCATATTGGGCAATGATGACTTGTAATGTTTTTTCTCCACAGTTTATGTGGTTCCCTAAGCTTAGAAGAAGTATCATGTTCTCTTTCTTTATATCTATTGTTGTGAATATAGGGATGTGGTTTGAGCGTTTTGTAATTATAGTAACATCATTGCATAGGGATTATTTACCGTCTTCATGGACTATGTTCTCACCAACATTTGTAGATATAGGTATATTTATTGGTACAATAGGATTCTTTTTTGTACTATTCTTATTATATGCAAGAAGTTTCCCTGTAATAGCTCAAGCAGAGGTAAAATCTATATTGAAATCTTCTGGAGAAAAATACAAGAAACTTAGAGAAGCAGGAATTGATCATAGAGATGAATTACCAAAAGTTAAACTTATAGTTACTGATGAAACAGAAACAATAGTAGAACCTAAAACAGAGGTAAAACAAGAAGATATAAATAGTTTGTTAGGAAATTTAGGAACATTCGATGCTTCTACAGAAACAGCAGACGATCTTAAACAAGTAAATGGTATCGGACCAGTAATGGAAAAGAAACTAAATGAACTTGGAATATTCACTTTTGGTCAAGTAAGTAAAATGACTAAAACCGAGTACGATTTATTAGATAATATCACTGGATCTTTTCCTGGTAGAGCACAACGTGATGATTGGGCAGGTCAGGCAGAAAAACTTAAAAATAACTAGAAGTATGGCATCAAAAGTTATACATGCATTATATATCGATGACGACATCCTGATGGATGCTGTTAAGAAAGTTCGTGCAGAGCATTATCATATCGAAGAGGTATATACTCCTTTTCCAGTTCATGGACTAGATAAAGCAATGGGGTTACCTCATACAAGATTGGCAATTACAGCATTTATGTATGGATGTGTTGGTTTAACAGTAGCGATTACAATGATGAATTATATCATGATTGAAGACTGGCCACAAGATATAGGTGGTAAGCCAAGTTTTAGCTATTTAGAAAACATGCCAGCCTTTGTGCCGATTATGTTTGAACTTACCGTGTTTTTTGCAGCGCATTTAATGGTAATTACTTTTTATATGAGAAGTAAATTATGGCCATTTAAAAAAGCTGAAAATCCTGATGTAAGAACTACTGATGATCATTTTTTGATGGAAGTTAATGCAAGTAATCATGATGTAGAACAGCTTACCAACTTTTTAGGAGATACTGGTGCAGTAGAAATAAAAATAATAGATAAGGAAGAAGATAACCATTAGTAATAATGAAGAATACTATAAAAATATTAGCAGTGGCAGTAGTGATGATTTGCTTTGTTTCTTGTAAAAAGGATTCAAAACCTAATTATCAATATATGCCTAATATGTATGAGCCGGTAAGTTATGAAGCTTATGGTGAATATGGTGTTTTTCCTGGAGGACAGGAAGCTATGTTGCCAGCCAAAGGTTCCATACCAAGAGGATGGATGCCTTATGATTATGAGAATTCAAATGTTGGTTATCAAAAGGCTAAAGATACTTTGAAAAACCCTGTTCGTTACACTAAAGAAAACGAAGAAAAAGGTAAAGAATTGTATAATATTTATTGTGCAATTTGCCATGGAGAAAAAGGAGATGGAAAGGGACCTTTAGTAAAAAGAGAAAAAATTCTTGGAGTTCCGAGTTATGCTGATATCGGAAGAGCAATTACAGAAGGTAGTATTTATCATGTAATGTATTATGGTATCAACTCTATGGGGTCTTATGCTTCTCAGACTAATGAACAAGAACGTTGGCAGATTGTTCAATATGTAGAGAAATTGAAAGCTGATTTAGAAGGAAAGACGCCACGAATAGATACAGATGTTGTTGTTACAGAAGTAAAAGAAGAAGAGGCGCATCACGATTCAACTGAAGAACACAATAACGCACACTAGTGCAGTAGTATAATAGTAAAGAATAACGATATTATATAAAGATATGTATACGCTATCAAATAGATTAAGATTATTTTCTGTCATCCTTATGATTGTAGGTCTTGTAGGTCTTGTAATAGGATTTTCACAAAGACCAGGGTCTATAGAGGAGGTAAAAGAAATGATGGCATCACACGACGCTCATGGAGGTGGTCATGGTGACTCACAGATAAAAGAGAATCATGGAGGTGATGAAGGTCACGGAGAAAGTGCAAACGAAAAAGATGCTCATGGAGGAGATGCACATTATGAGCATGTGTTGCATCAATTACAAAATAAACCTTGGGCTTCATTATATGTCGCAGCGTTTTTCTTTTTTATGATAGCTCTGGGCGTTTTAGCATTTTATGCAATACAATTTGCTTCTCAGTCAGGTTGGTCTCCAGTACTTTTTAGAGTAATGGAAGCTATAACAGCATATTTGGTGCCTGGAGGGATAATTCTTTTTGTAATCTTAGCATTATCAGGATTTCATATCAATCATTTATTTGTATGGGCTGATCCAGAGGTTGTAGCTCATGATGCACTTCTTCAAGGTAAAGCAAGTTGGCTAAATGGAACTTGGTTCATTATAAGAGCTGCATTCTTTTTAGGAGGATGGATATTATATCGTCACTTTGCTGTAAAATATTCTAGATTACAAGATGAAGATACTACAGGTAATAAGTGGTATAAGAAAAGCTTTAAAATATCAGCGGCATTTTTAGTATTTTTTATATATACAGAATCTATGATGTCTTGGGATTGGATTATGAGTTTTGATCCACATTGGTTTAGTACTTTATTTGGGTGGTATGTATTTGCTAGTTTGTTTGTTTCAGGTATTACTACTATAGCTTTAGTAACTATTTATTTGAAATCTAAAGGATATTTAGAATTTGTAAATAATAGTCATATACATGATTTAGCTAAATTTATGTTTGGGATTAGTATCTTTTGGACATATCTTTGGTTCTCTCAGTTCATGTTAATATGGTATTCTAACATTCCTGAGGAGGTAACCTATTTTATTACTCGTATAGAGGATTATAAACTTCCTTTTTTCGGAATGTTGATAATGAATTTTATTTTCCCATTATTAGTTTTAATGAATAGTGATTTCAAACGTGTAAACTGGTTTGTTGTAATGGCAGGAATTATAATTCTTTGTGGTCACTATATAGATGTATTTAATATGATAATGCCTGCAACCGTTGGTAAATCTTGGTTCATTGGTATTAGCGAAATAAGTGCAGTATTATTATTCTTAGGATTATTCTTGTTTGTTGTGTTTAGAGCACTTACTAAAGCACCATTATTAGCAAAAGGAAACCCGTATTTAGAAGAAAGTAAACACTTTCATTATTAACAGTTGAATTGTAAAAAAGAAGATAGATAAAAATGACTGTATTCTTAACCATAGTAGTTATAGCACTTTTTGGAATCACATTGTGGCAGATGTCAAAAATTTTGAAATTGTCGCAAAACAGTGCTAATAATTCTCAAATCGCAAATGATAAGGATAATAACTTACAAGGTAAGTTAATGTTAGCCTTTGTGATATTTTTGTACTTATTAACCATATATTGTTTCGTTCAATATCACACTTTCTTTTTGCCAGAATCTGCTTCTGAGCATGGGATAGATTATGATCAATTAATGTTGATCTCGATGGTATTAATTTTTGTTGTGCAATTTATTACACAAGGATTATTACATTTCTTTGCTTATAAGTATAGAGGTAAAAAAGAAAATAAAGCATTGTTCTTTGCTGATAATGATAAATTAGAATTTATTTGGACGATTATTCCAGTAATCGTACTTGCAGGACTAATTATATACGGATTGTTTACTTGGACAGACATCATGGATATTGATGAAGAAGAAGGAGACCCATTAATTATTGAATTATATGCATATCAGTTTGATTGGAGAGCAAGATATTCTGGAGAAGATAATGTGTTAGGTAAAGCAAATGTGCGTTTTATAGAAGGAATTAATACTTTAGGGTTAGATGTTTCTGATAATTACGGAAAAGATGATAAAATAACAAATGAGTTACATTTACCTGTTAACAGAAAAGTTATTTTTAAAATGAGATCGCAAGATATACTCCATTCTGCTTACATGCCTTTCTTTAGAGCACAGATGAATGTTGTTCCTGGTATGATCACAGAGTTTGCGTATACACCTATACTAACTTCTGAAGAAATGAGAAATAGCGAGTTTATGGTAGAAAAAGTAGCTACAATTAATAAAATACGAAAAGAAAAAAGTAAAAAATTAGTAGCAGCAGGAGAGGAAGCTTTAGAAGAATATACATTTGATTATTATCTTTTGTGTAATAAAATTTGTGGGGTTTCTCATTATAATATGCAAATGAAGATTGTAGTAGAGTCTGAAGAAGATTATGAAGCTTGGTTAAAAGGGCAAACTACTTTTGGAGAGCAATTATCTGCACAAGCAAGTAATTAAGAAGAAAAAAATTAATATATTATATTAAAAAGAAATAGCGTTATGTCAGCAACTCAAGGAGATAACCACGATCACGATCACGACGATCACGGACATCATAAAGAAACCTTTATCACTAAGTATATTTTTAGTCAAGATCATAAAATGATCTCTAAACAGTATTTGATTACTGGTATAATAATGGGTATCATAGGTATTGCAATGTCATTATTATTTAGAATGCAATTAGCTTGGCCAGATCATCAATTTACTATATATGAAGTGCTTCTAGGTAAATTTGGAGAAGATGGTATAATGGATCCAAGTATATATTTAGCTCTGGTTACTATACATGGTACTATCATGGTGTTCTTTGTTTTGACTGCAGGTCTAAGTGGAACTTTTAGTAACCTTCTTATCCCATTGCAGATTGGAGCTCGAGATATGGCTTCAGGATTTTTGAACATGGTGTCTTATTGGTTATTCTTTTTAAGTAGTATTATAATGGTACTATCTTTATTTGCAGAAGCAGGACCAGCATCTGCGGGATGGACTATTTATCCACCATTAAGTGCATTACCACAAGCGATAGGAGGCTCTGGAACAGGGATGACTTTATGGCTAGTTTCTATGGCAATCTTTATAGCATCTTCTTTGTTAGGTTCTTTAAATTATGTAGTAACTGTAATAAATTTACGAACCAAAGGAATGTCGATGACTCGTTTGCCATTAACAATCTGGGCATTTTTTGTAACTGCGATTATCGGTATTGTTTCGTTTCCAGTATTGTTATCAGCGGCTTTATTATTGATAATGGATAGAAGTTTCGGAACTTCATTTTATTTAAGTGATATTTATATACAAGGAGAGGTATTACATAATCAAGGAGGTTCACCAGTACTTTTTGAGCATTTATTCTGGTTCTTAGGACATCCAGAGGTGTATATTGTACTGTTACCAGCGTTAGGAATAACTTCAGAAATTATAGCAACAAATGCTCGTAAACCTATATTTGGATATCGAGCGATGGTAGCCTCTATTTTAGCAATTGCATTTTTATCTACAATAGTTTGGGGTCACCACATGTTTATATCAGGTATGAATCCATTTTTAGGTTCTGTATTTACATTTACAACATTATTAATAGCAATTCCATCTGCGGTAAAATCATTTAATTATATAACAACATTATGGAAAGGTAATTTGCAGTTTAACCCTGCAATGTTATTTTCTATAGGGTTAGTATCTACTTTTATAACAGGGGGACTTACAGGAATTATTCTTGGAGATAGTACTTTAGATATAAATGTACATGATACGTATTTTGTAGTAGCACATTTTCATTTAGTAATGGGTATATCTGCATTATACGGTTTATTTGCAGGAGTTTATCACTGGTTCCCTAAGATGTATGGTAAGATGATGAACAAAAATCTTGGATATGTACATTTTTGGGTAACTGCAATTGGAGCATACGGAGTGTTTTTTCCAATGCATTTTGTTGGAATGGCAGGATTACCACGCCGTTATTATACCAATTCTAATTTCCCATATTTTGATGATTTAACCGATACTAATGTTTTGATTACTGTTTTTGCTCTTATTACAGCAGCAGCACAATTAGTATTTTTATATAACTTTATAAGTTCCATTTTTTACGGAAAGAAAGCAGTTCAAAACCCATGGCAGTCTAATACTTTAGAATGGACTACACCAGTAGAGCATATTCATGGTAACTGGCCAGGAGAAATTCCTAGCGTGTTTAGATGGCCTTATGATTACAGTAAGACTAATGAAAATGGAGAATATGTTATCGCAGGACAAGATTATGCTCCGCAGACAATTCCTCTACAAGATGGTGAAGAAGAAATGCATCACTAAACATGGGTGATCATAGATATAAAAAGCCTTTTCGTAATTACGAAAAGGCTTTTTCTTTTTCTATAATTACTAGTTATGTAGAAGCATAGGGGACTCTTTTTATTATATTTGTTTTACTCTTCGGTTTTAAGTATTATCTGGATCAAAGAGATTATTTTTCTAAATACCATTATCAATGAACGAAAACCTTAATCCAACAAACGAAAACTTTTCTGGGGAAGATCTGGATATTGAAAGAGCATTAAGACCCCTCGCTTTTGAAGACTTTGCTGGGCAGGATCAGGTATTAGAAAACTTGAAAATTTTTGTTCAAGCCGCTAATTTAAGAGACGAAGCTTTGGATCATACCCTTTTTCATGGCCCTCCTGGATTGGGTAAAACTACATTAGCGCATATTTTAGCGAATGAATTAAGCGTAGGAATTAAGGTTACATCAGGACCCGTATTAGATAAACCAGGAGACTTAGCAGGCTTATTAACTAACCTAGACGATAGGGATGTTTTGTTTATAGACGAAATCCATCGATTAAGCCCTATAGTAGAAGAATATTTATATTCTGCTATGGAAGATTATAAGATAGATATTATGATCGAGAGTGGACCAAATGCCCGTACCGTGCAGATTAACTTAAATCCATTTACTTTGGTAGGAGCAACTACCAGGTCAGGGCTATTAACAGCACCAATGAGAGCTCGTTTTGGAATCCAATCTAGACTACAATATTATACTACAGAACTACTGTCTACCATCGTGCAGCGTAGTGCATATATACTTAATGTACCAATCTCTATGGAAGCTGCTATTGAGATAGCAGGCAGAAGTAGGGGAACACCAAGAATAGCCAATGCTTTATTACGTAGAGTACGTGATTTTGCTCAAATTAAGGGTAATGGAAAAATTGATATCGAAATTTCTCAGTTTGCATTAAAAGCATTAAATGTAGATGCACATGGTCTGGATGAGATGGATAATAAGATTTTATTAACCATGATAGATAAATTTAAAGGAGGGCCAGTTGGATTAACAACAATAGCAACAGCCGTTAGTGAAAGCCCGGAGACTATAGAAGAGGTGTACGAACCCTTTTTAATACAACAAGGATTCATTATGCGAACCCCAAGAGGAAGAGAAGTAACAGAAGCCGCATATAAACACTTAGGAAGGATAAAAGGAAATATTCAAGGAGGCTTGTTTTAGGAAAATTTAAATCTTGATAAAGACTCCCTAAAACTTTATTTATGTATAAAAACCCATCTACAGTTTCTTTTTTTAAAGTGCTTAAAAATGCAGGCCGTATTCTTAGGAATCCGCTTCCTTTTCATCATGAAAATTTTCAAAAATATGGAGATGTTTTTAACGTAAAAATCGGGCTGGGTAAATCGGTTATTTTTACTCGTGATGGTGGTTTTGCAAAACACATGTTACAAAAACAACATAAAAAATATGCAAAGTCTGATCTGCAAACAAAAGACCTGGCAAAATATATTGGCGAAGGTTTATTAACTTCTAACGGAGAAAAATGGTTACGGCAAAGACGATTGATTCAGCCGGCATTTCATAAAAAAAAGCTGGAATCGTTAGTAGATATTATAAAAGAAGTGATTCAAGAAGAGTCTGATAAAATCACTGCAGATAAGGTAATAGATGTTTTTCCTTTAATGAGTGATCTTGCTTTTAATGTAGTAGCAAAATCGCTTTTTAGCTATACAGATACGGGTAATACCATTTCTAGATTGCAATATATTACAGAAACCGCCCAAAAATCTTTGATAAAAGAAATACGACAACCGTATAAAAGGTGGTGGTTTTATCTTAGCGGGAAAATTAAGAATACTAATAAGTTAACCCAAGAAGCAAGAGATATTCTTAATACAATTATAGAAGAAAGAAAAAAATCGGATAAAGAGTATCATGATTTATTAGATATGTTGTTGGCAGCAAGGTATGAGGATGGGAGTATGATGGATAACGAACAGCTAATAGATGAAATACTGATCCTTTTTGTAGCAGGGCACGAAACCACCTCTAATGCACTAACTTTTACATTAGCATTGTTGGCAATGCATCCAGAAATACAAGACAGAGTATATACAGAGGTTTCTGATAATAAAGAAGTAGTATTCTCATCCCCAATACACGAAATTGCTAAATATACATATACCAAACAATGTATAGAAGAGGCAATGCGATTGTATCCTCCCGTTTATTTTTCGGATAGAGTAGCTATAGAAGAGGATGAGTATAATAATCTTAAACTCAAAAAAGGTAATACCATTTTGATTTCTTTTTTTGAAATTCACAGGCATAAAGATTTTTGGAGCAACCCAGATCAATTTAATCCAGATCGCTTTGATATAGATGTAGATAAAAAAGAATATTCAGATCATTATTTTCCATTTGGTGCAGGCCCAAGGATGTGTATAGGAAACAATTTTGCAATGTATGAAATGATTCTTGCGATAAGTAATATTGTAAAAAAACATAAAATCAGTACTAGCCTTAAAGCGATAGAAATACAACCATTAATTACCTTAAAACCCAAAAATGCAGTACTTCAATTTACAACCAGATAAAACATAAAATATAGTTGACTCCAAAGCATACATATACAAAGTCTATTAAAGAGGAAGCAAAACGACTTGGTTTTTTATCCTGTGGTATTTCTAAAGCCGAATTTTTAGAACAGGAAGCTCCAAGGTTAGAAAAATGGCTTCATCAAAACAGGAATGGACAGATGAGCTATATGGAAAACCATTTTGATAAACGATTAGATCCAACAAAGTTAGTTGAAGGCTCTAAAAGTGTAGTATCCCTACTTCTTAATTATTATCCTTCAGAAGAACAAAAAGATCCAGAAGCCCCAAAAATTTCTAAATATGCTTATGGTACAGATTATCATTTTGTAATTAAAGATAAGTTGAAACAGTTGCTTGATTTTATAAGCGAAGAAATCGGCGAAGTACATGGTAGAGCATTTGTAGATTCGGCACCAGTATTAGATAAAGCGTGGGCAGCAAAAAGCGGGTTAGGATGGATTGGTAAAAACAGTAATCTGCTTACACAAAAGGTAGGTTCTTTTTATTTTATAGCAGAGCTAATTCTGGATTTAGATTTAGAATATGATACTCCAGTAACAGATCACTGTGGTACTTGTACCGCTTGTATTGATGCTTGTCCTACACAAGCTATTGTAGAGCCCTATGTAGTAGATGGTAGTAAATGTATCTCTTATTTTACTATAGAACTTAAAGAAGAGATTCCTAATAGTTACAAAGGGCAGTTTGATAATTGGATGTTTGGTTGTGATATCTGCCAAGATGTTTGTCCTTGGAACCGCTTTTCTAAGGCGCATAGCGAACCGCTTTTTAATCCAAAACCGGATTTACTGCAAATGACTAAAAAAGATTGGGAAGAGATTACCCAAGAAGTGTTTTCTAAGGTTTTTCAAAAATCTGCAGTAAAAAGAACTAAGTTTTCTGGGCTAACCAGAAATATCCAGTTCTTAAAGGATTAACAACAAAATTGCTTTATTTTCGAATAAGGCAGTTTTGTTGTTAATCCTAATTATACAATAGGTTTTCTATCGCATAATTTTGTTTGAAATTATAGCGTAAAGCTTTTTACAAAAGTGGTTTGAATAATAGGTTTTGATTTGTAGGTATCTGTCGCAATTACATTCCATTCACTCATGTAGCCTAGTTGTAGGTTGGTATTGGAGTTAAATTTGTAACCAACTCCCAGATAAAACCAATTTCTCGAAAAACTTTTCGGCATAAGATTATCTGTTTGTGGTAGCCAGATCTCATCAAAAGCCTGTAAGAATACCACTTTTTTATTTCCGAAAGTTTTTAATGGCAGTACCATGGTTAATCGATAACGAAAACGGTTTGCAAAATTCACGCCATCCTTGTTAAAATTTTCGTTACTACCCTTTGCTAATACATCAAACCATCGATGTTCCTGACGAAACCGATGAAGAATATCTACGGTACTTATTTTATGTTTTAGTAATATTTGCTCCCAAATATTATTTTCGTATGTGTTGATCTTTAGGTTAGTATCAGAAAGGGGTATACGATTGCTTAAAAATGAATATCCAAGACTAATCTCAACATTATCTTTTAAATGATAATCTATAGAGGCGCGTTCTAAAAAAGTACTTTGTTTGGATAAAAAACCCCCTAAACGTTCATGAAGTTCATTACTAAAACTCCATTTTTTATTAATTTTTACTCTATTAAAAAGGGTAAACCAAGTATTGGTTGGATCGTGTTGAATGGTTTCTTGTGCTTGGATTGGTATTGCAATCCATAATAAAATCAATATACTATATATCTTTTTCATTTTTATAAATGTTTTAATAACCAATATTAGAAACAATCGAAACCTAAATAAATCAGGTCTCGACTATTTCTAAAAGGAAACAGTAAATTGTTAATATGCGATTAATTTGTGGTACGTTTTGAATTTATGGTACAATCACTTCTTTATTTTTTCTGGATGCCAAAGGATGTTTGGATAACGGAATATGTTTTTCAAGACCTATGATTTGAACTTCCCCATTGTTATTTTCATAATCATGTTTAAAATGCTCCAGATTTTCCATTACAGAGTGATCTACTAATTTGGTGTTCTTTAAATCAATAGTAACATTAAAACCATACGGAATTTCTTCTAGTTTACGCTTTATGCCTAAATAATTAGTAAAAATAGCTGCTTTGTTGATTTCAACTAAGTAGTTGTTTCCTTGAAAAGAGACTGCCGTGGGAGCTTTAAAGAACGAAGAAACAGGAGTACCATTAAAAATATGGATGATTATTTTTAGAACCATTCCCGCAGCAATACCTATCAAAAGATCTTCAACGAGAGTAAAGAAAATAGTAACTAAAAATATGGCAAGTTGTTCTTTTCCGATTTTAAATGTATGTACAAATTCTTTAGGATGTGCCAGTTTAATCCCAACAGTGATTAGCATAGCAGCAAGAGCAGCATTAGGAATCATCTCTAAGATAGGAGCTGCCAATACTAAGAACAATAAAATAAAAAAGCCATGAAAAAAGTTAGCCCAACGGGTTTTTGCGCCATTGCTAACATTAGAAGAACTTCTTGCAACCTCAGATATCATAGGGATACCACCAAAAATAGCAACAAAAGCATTACCAAGTCCTACAGCAATTAGATCTTTGTTCATGTCTGATTTTCTTTTAAAAGGATCCAGCATATCAATCGCTTTTACCGTTAATAAAGACTCCAAAGTTCCTACCAAAGCAAACATAATTACATACTTTATAAAAGTACCTGTTTGTGAAAGTCCCGAAAAACTAACATTTATATTTAGGTTTTCTATAAAGCCCCCTATTTTTACCAAAGCATATTCGGGTTCTGTTTCTTTAAAATGCATAAATAACTCGGCAGGGATAGCGAATAATAACACCACCAAAGGAGCAGGGATCATTTTAATGTTTTTGGACTTAATATATGGCCACCTAATCATGATTAGTAAACTAATAACACCAATCATTGCCGCCTTAGGGTCAAGGTTCATTACAAATTTTGGGATATTTAATAACAGTTTTATAGGTCCCATTCCTTTAGCTAATAAAGGATCATCATTTAGTAAAACAGGAATTTGTTTTACGATAATAATAATCCCGATAGCAGCTAACATACCATGAATAGCAGATAGAGGAAAGAAATCGGCTAATTTACCTAATTTGAATATTCCAAAAAGAACTTGTACAATACCTGCAACAACCATAGCACCAAGTGCAAGTTTCCAGCCTAAAATACTATCTCCATGTCCAAATTCGGCAACTGCACCTGCAACAATAACGATCAACCCGGCAGCAGGTCCTTTTATAGTTAATCTGGATCCCATAATAAAGCTAACCAAGATTCCACCTACAATAGCGGTTAAAAGCCCCATTACCGGAGGAAAATCAGAAGCCTTGGCGATCCCTAAACTTAGTGGTAATGCTAATAAAAAGACAATAAACCCAGAAATAGCATCTGTTTTAAAATTTTCTCTAAACCCCTTCCATCCATCGGCAGGGATTTTAATGTTTTGTTTTGTATTCATTTTGTTAAATCTATTTTTTTAATCCACATTGTGGAGTTTAATTCTCCGAGGTTTGCCTCGAAAACAAAATATATTTTCAGAAAGCATACCTAGTGAGCTTGCTGAGATTATTGATTATTAAGTTAGGCAGATCGTCTTGCAACCGTAATTTCGGGATCATTAACAGGACCCATAAAAATTCGGGCATACATCCTCATTAAACTAATGCCAGTAAGTATAAAGTTGAAAGAGATTAAGGATGCGAGTAAAAGCTGTTCTTTTTCGATATGCATAAATAGCAGGTCTTCTCCCAAAAACGTCGTAGTAACAGGAAATCCCATTAATCCTAAAGAGCATAACAGATACCAAAAAGCAGTGTTTTTTCTTTTAAAAGCTAATCCGTAAAAATCATTTAAATCAAACTTTTCCTTTTTAGAAAGTTGGTAGAGTATGCAAAAACCAAATACCCCAGAAAGCAGTATGCCAGATAAATAAAAAGTAGTGTCCCAAACATTAAAAGTATTATTAAAAGATATCGCAAGTAAAACCCAAACATGGTTAAAAATCAACATTGCCCAGGCTAATAATGGGTTTTTACGTTCTGAAAACGTACGAATAACCATAAGCAAGGCCAATCCAGCAATGGCAATAGGTAAAAGGTGATGTAGTGTACCTGTAAAACTAATTAAGTTCGTTACAAAAAAGAAAGGAATAGGTAATATTGCTAAGCTTACATGAACTGCTGTTTTTGGTTGAAAATAGGTTAATGGTTTACCTAAACGTTTTACAGGACTCCAAAAAACTTTGTAAAGAAACGGATCTAATTTCCATTCATTCAACCCTATTAGATATAAAGTAACTTCATATTTTTCGCGCCATTTGCTTTTTTGTTTTTCCTTATAAGGGACAAAATTGTAAAACTGCTCTCTAATGTAGTATGTTACCATAGATGGGCTAATCAATAATTGATAGCTTCTTAAAAAAGCATTACTTACTAAATGGATCAATGCAATGGCTTCTAAACCAAGGGCAACTTCAATAAAAATGATTCCGATTTGGGCAATAGATGAATATGCTATCTGTGCCTTGGCAGAATATTGTACTTGAGAAGAAATTGTAGCCACGATAGCAGTTATCACTCCTAGTAGAACAACAATAATTTTTATAATAAAGATTTGATGCCAAAAAGAAGCCGTACGCAGTAATAAAAACACCCCAATATGAGCTGCAATCGAACCATAAAAAATAGCACTAGAGGGTGTTGGTCCTTCCATAGCCCTGGGTAACCAAGATGAAAATGGAAATTGAGCAGATTTTACACTCGCTGCTAAAAGTATGGCGAGGGATATAACTATCCCGGTCCAAGGGTGTAAAGTTAAATGTTCTGCTACTAGTTGTGAGTTGTTTAACTGCTCAAAAGTGATGTTTTCATGCCATAAATGATGACTCAACCACATAGTTATTAAAATACCCACATCTGCAATTCGATAAATCGAAAAAACTTTTAGACCATTGCGAACAGGTAAATAGCGATGGCGGTAATACGCAATTAATAAAAAGGACGATACTCCTAGAATTTCCCAACCAATAAACAGGGTTTCAAAATTTCCTGCTAAAACTATAATTTGTATAGAAATAAAGAACAGTAAAAAGGTGGTGAAAAAACGCTTGTATCCTGGTTCCTTATGTAGATATACTCTACTATAAAGTGCAATTAGATACGATAAGACCCCCGAAAACAGAAGGTAAACAGCAGATACTTTATCAAAATAAAAATCAATAAAAAAGTTATAGTCTCCATAGTCGTATAAAGATATCTCTTTAATGTTTAGAGAATCCACATCTTTCCATAACCAAACTAAAACAAAGGTAGTGGTAAACAATACATACGATCCCATTGCAATAAGAATGGAGGTGCTTATCCATTTTTCTTTTCTTTCAGGAAAGAGAAGACTAATTATTAATCCTAAAGATGGAATTAATAAAAATATAGGTAACAAATTTTCCATTATTTAGAGTGTGTTAAGTTGATAAACCGGTAAATTAGAAGAGTGATTCTCAAAAATGCTCTCTAAATCGGTAACAGATTCGATAGAATGAACCGTTGTTTCCATTTTTTTTAGTTCTCCTTTAAACAAGTAATAAACTGTCTTTGTTTTTGGGTGTATTATAGCCAGTTTAACCCACTCTTTATAATACCATTCAGATAGTTTTGGGTCTTTTTTAATAATTTGTAAAACAATTTCTGGATAGTGTTCTACGATCATCATTAATCGCAAAGGGGCGTGTACATCTATCATTTGAGATGGTAACCCTGGGCGCAAATCTCCCTTTATTCCGTTGGCAACCCCAAAAAGACCTATGACATTATGAGGTAATTTAGACCCTGCCCCTAATTTTTCATTATCTACTCTAGAGAAATAATATTCTAGATTAATACCTCCGCAAACGGGAGTTGCAGCTTGCAAAATTCCTTTAAGCTGAACCCCGTATACATCCTGCTCATAATCATAGGAGTTTAAAAAAGCACGTTGATCTAAAAAAACATTTTTGGTAAGAGATCTGCGCCCTACAATACATAAAGTGTTATTAGAATGATTTAATTCTGGTCTGGGTTCAAAAAGAGCAGTAGAGCGATTTTTTACATCTTTATGTACTTTAACCGCATCACGTTTAATGTTGATGAGCAAAAACTGTCTAGCACGCTCTTTAGCATTATAGGATAAAGCTTTTTCAAATTTCGAAATGTATAATGCATGTGCTTCTTTATGCTTTGGTGAAAGAGACTCAACATCATAAAATTTTATTTCATCGCGAGTAGTATCATGTAGCCCACCTATAAAATAGCTGGTTTCTGGTATCTGAATGTTTTTATTCTTTAAAGCCGCTCTCACATCTTTTCGGTTTGCCATTTCTGCAACAGCACGACTATTAACAGAACCAGCTCTTCCAGAACAAGCACCACAATTATATCCTGCATAATAAGGATTATTGGTGCTACTGCCACCGTGACCAATCAAATAAATTAGGGATGCAAAATTGGTGGTCAATCCTGTACTTTTTAATAAACCATATACTATTTCTGTCATTTCTTCAATAGAATACCCTACTTTATAACCGTTTTCTTCGTTATTATTTTTGTTTTCTATGATAAGGGTAGAAGCATGCTCCATATGCTCAAAAGCAGAGGAATGCGCTGGAGAAACCTGAGGTTTAAATAGATTGAAAAATAGTTTTATTGCCGACCAAAACCCAATAGTTTGGGATAATAACCATCCGGTAAAGAGTCTGTGCGATCCTTTGTGAAAGTGAATGTCTTTACCGTTTTTTGTAGTCCTTCCTTCTTCTTTAATTAAGTGTTTTGGACTAAGAGAACCAGGGCAAACTTGGGTGTAAAACTTACCAGATTCGGGTTGATACATTGCTGCCATACCAAAATGCCCTGGTGTACCAAATGTTTCACAACCTGGAGCAGACTGTTCTAAATGTCGTCGTATAGACTCCTCTCTATCATCAATACAAAAAAATGCTTGAAAACTAGGAGTAGTCGACTTTGTTTCTGTTTTGGAGACGACCAACCCTTGTAGAACTTGACTGTGATAGCTCCATTCCAGAGCTTCTTGCCATATCGTGATTACTTTCCAGTAGGGATCAACCTTTATATCCTTAAATAAGGATGCTGGATTATCTAATTTGATTTCGCCACTTAAAGGTAATTTGTTAAGCCCTATACTTTGATCCAAAGCTTCGATCTCCAAAAGTAATTCAAGAAAAATAAAATCATGAAGAGTTACTTTTCGTTGATCTAGTAACGTATGGAGTTGTACTTCAATAGTAGTTACCATTCCAGACCAGCCAGGATGTGCAAATTGTTGATCAAACAAATACTGCTCATAAAAAGCCACATCTCCCACAATATATGCCAATAGGCTTGTGATAGTGGTTTTAGGATCGTTTAGAAAAGTAATAACTTTATTGGATCGAAAGACAGAAACCATACTGTTTTGTTGTAAAGCACGAACAGCATCTAACAATGTTTTATCAGGGTATGGAAATCGTTTTTCTGAAACTCCCTGATCCAGATATGCTCCTATTAATTTGAATAATTTGGGATGTACCAACATATTCAAATCAATCTTAAAATGATTTTTCCAGAGGGGTCGTAATTTTCCTATTTCAGGATGTGTAGTATTAGATAGGCTTTGATCGAAAACTAAAGATCGCCAGTAAACAAAGGTGTTTTCGTCTTTATATTTATGTATTGTATTTTTTAAAATCTCAGTATTAATAATACCGTCCTTATAAAGCTTACGATATTCATTTAATGAAAGGGCTGTTTTGTATCCAAAAGTAGCATTTGCTTTTTGTAAAGCTTCAAAAAATGAGAGTTCTTGAAAGGCGTGTAAGGTATTATGATGCACAAAATCTTTTAGCGGAGCTTGTGCTGGCAAATAATGCTTTAGACGATGAAGAACGAGCTGTTCATCAAAGTCAATGCTTTGTTGCTTCATTGATGTTTTTTTAAGTAAAATAAAAAGTAAAGGTTGCCGAGGTAAACTTTGGCAAATAAGTAAAACTAGAATATGTTTTTAAGAAAGATGATCTTTTCGAGAACAATATAGATCATAGAGAGGGACTCTCTGTGCTTTAGGAATGAATCTATAAATCCTCTTTTTAGTAACTAGGCTATTATAGGGTAGCCATGAATATAAAGAGGTAAGGTTAAAACAAGCAGGAAAATGTATTTCCTCTTCTGTTTCTGTTTCTATCTCCGTTTTTGAAAAAAACAGTTGTTTTTCTATAGAAAGAAGCTCATGTACAGTAGCGAAGTTTCCTGTGCTTTCAATTTTTCCAAAATGTGCTTGAGAATTTAATATAGCATGTTCCTGATCATTTTGCAATGAAAGGGAGTTTCCTGTAATAAAAGGAAAAAGGATAAATAAAACTAAAAAATGCTTAGAAAAGCAGTGTTTTAATCTTTTCACTTGGTTAAAAATTGAATTACAAAATTATTCATTTTTGATATAGGATCGTTAAATTTAGGATATATTTTTAAAAATAATCTCTATTTTGAATTTTTCAGAAGATTCTTTTACATTAATTTCTGCATCTCGTATAGACTTGTACCTTTGTATATGCTAAATGTGCATTTTACGTTTATTTTGCATTCACAAATTTATCTTGATAAAGTATGAGTATCGAAAGTAAAAGAAGAGAGGCCTTAGTATATCATGCCAAGCCTACCCCGGGTAAAATTAAAGTTGTTCCTACTAAGAAATATGCAACCCAAAGAGATTTGTCTCTAGCATATTCTCCAGGTGTAGCAGAACCTTGTTTAGAAATTGAGAAGAAAAAATCAGATGTCTATAAATATACAGCAAAAGGAAACTTGGTGGCCGTAATATCTAATGGAACAGCTGTTTTGGGATTAGGAGATATTGGTCCAGAAGCTTCAAAACCAGTAATGGAAGGTAAAGGGTTACTTTTTAAGATTTTTGCAGACATAGATGTTTTTGATATAGAAGTAGACACAAAAGATGTAGATGCCTTTATAGAAACAGTTAAAAATATAGCCCCAACCTTTGGAGGGATTAATTTAGAAGATATAAAAGCTCCGGAAGCTTTTGAGATCGAAAGAAGATTGAAAGAAGAACTGGATATACCAGTAATGCATGATGATCAACATGGTACAGCTATAATTTCTGCTGCAGCTTTATTAAATGCATTGGAGATTGCAGGCAAAAAAATTGAAGAAGTTCGTATAGTGATTAGTGGGGCAGGAGCTGCCGCAGTTTCATGTACTAGATTGTACAAAGCTTTTGGTGCAAATCCTGAAAATATTGTAATGACGGATAGTAAAGGAGTTATACGAAAAGATCGAGACAATCTTACCTCTGAAAAGGCAGAATTTGCAACAGATAGGGATTTAAACACCTTAGAAGAAGCAATGAAAAATGCAGATGTGTTTGTTGGGTTGTCTATGGCTAATTTGGTAACTCCAGATATGTTACTATCGATGGCAGATAATCCTATCGTATTTGCGATGGCAAATCCAGATCCCGAAATTGAATATGATTTAGCAGTAAAAACTCGTAAAGATATTATAATGGCCACGGGTAGAAGTGATCATCCTAATCAAGTAAATAATGTACTAGGGTTTCCTTTTATTTTTAGAGGAGCATTAGATGTAAGGGCAACTGCTATTAATGAAGAGATGAAGATGGCGGCTGTAAAAGCACTAGCCGAATTAGCTAAAGAGCCTGTTCCAGAACAAGTAAATATAGCATATGGTGAAACACGACTAAATTTTGGTAAGGAGTATATCATTCCAAAACCGTTTGATCCCAGATTGATAGCAAAAGTGCCTCCTGCTGTTGCAAAAGCGGCCATAGAGAGTGGCGTAGCAACAGCTCCAATTACAGATTGGGAAAAGTATGAAGATGAATTGTTGGAGCGAATGGGTAATGATAATAAGTTGGTACGATTGTTATTAGACAGAGCTAAAACAAACCCAAAACGAGTAGTTTTTGCAGAAGCAGATCATTTAGATGTGTTAAAAGCTGCGCAAACAGTAAAAGAAGAAGGTATAGCTTTTCCGATTTTATTAGGACGTAAAGATATTATATTAGAATTAATGCAAGAGATTGATTTTGATTCTGAAGGGATTGATATTATTGATCCTAAGGCAGATGAAGAATGTAGTCGTAAAAATAAGTATGCAAAAAAATATTGGGAAACCCATAAGCGTAAAGGAGTGACTCTTTATGATGCAGAAAAGTTGATGAGAGAACGAAACTATTTTGCAGCTATGATGGTTAATGAAGGGGATGCTGATGCTCTGCTTTCTGGATATTCCAGAAGTTATCCTACCGTAGTCAAGCCAATGCTAGAACTTATTGGGTTGGCCAAAGGAGCTACTCGTATTGCTGCTATGAATATAATGATGACAGACAAAGGGCCGTTATTTTTAAGTGACACTTCTATTAATATAGACCCCTCGGCAAAAGATTTAGCAAAAATTGTACAAATGACTGCCAGAACGGTAGAAATGTTTGGTGTTAAACCTATTATTGCAATGGTTTCGTATTCTAATTTTGGATCTTCAAAACATCCTACAGCTTTAAAAGTACAAGAAGCAGTATCTTATTTGCATAGATATTATCCTGATTTAATGGTAGATGGGGGATTGCAAATGAATTTTGCTTTGAATAGAAAAATGCGAAAAGATAAATTTCCGTTTTCGAAACTTAATGGGCAAAAAGTAAATACATTAGTATTTCCTAATTTAGATTCGGCGAACAGTAACTATAAATTATTAAGCGAAATTAATAATGCAGAATCGATAGGGCCAATTATGATGGGTATGCGAAAACCAGTTCATATTCTTCAATTAGGAGCAAGTGTAGAAGAAATGATAAATATGGCAGCAGTAGCAGTCATTGATGCACAAGAAAAAGAAAAAAAACAGTTTCAAATGTCTTTGATGTCTAAAGAGATTTAATAAAATAAGAGTTTGGTAATCTTCATCAAAGTTATCATAAGTTTAGCTCGCTTTAAACACAGTGTGTTTAAAGCGAGCTTTTTTTATACTTTGTATATAGTATAATTTTATTACATTTGATTGCTTAAAATCAACTTAATAAATGATCACACATATCAAAGGAAGGCTTGTTGAAAAAAACCCAACTGATGTTGTAATAGATTGTGATGGAGTAGGGTATTTATTACATATTTCATTACATACTTTTTCCTTGATTCCCGAAGGAGAAATGTTACAGCTTTATACACACCTTCAGGTAAAAGAGGATTCTCATACCTTGTTTGGTTTTGCAGAAAAATCTGAAAGAGAAATTTTTAGGCTTTTAGTTTCTGTTTCAGGAATAGGAGCCAGTACTGCCAGAACCATGTTGTCATCATTACATCCCGATCAAGTTAAAGAAGCAATAGCATCTAATGACGTTGCTACAATTCAATCTATTAAAGGAATTGGTATTAAAACGGCACAACGTGTTATTATAGATTTAAAAGATAAAATTCTTAAAGTTTATAATATCGACGAAGTTTCAGTGTCTCAAAGCAATACTAATAAAAATGAAGCGTTATCTGCATTAGAAACTTTAGGATTTAATCGAAAACTTGCAGAAAAAGCCATTGATAAAGTTCTAAAAGAAAACCCCAAAGAAACAGTTGAAAATATTATTAAACAGGCACTAAAAAACTTATAATTACATTGGGTTCATCAAATCATTTAGGCTTTAATTTTTTTAGAATATTAATATGTTTGACAATACTTTATAGCGGAGTATTGTTTGGACAAGATAATGAAACTGTTAGAGATTCTACAAGTACTACATTTTCTTTAGGAGAACTTTCTTTGTCCGATCCTAATAGTATTATAACTAAATACGAATATGACCCAATTACCAATAGGTATATTTATAGAGAAATGCTTGGGGATTTTAATGTAAGGTATCCATTATTTTTAACTCCTTCAGAATTTGAAAGATTAGTAGCAGAGGAACAAAGAAGATCTTATTTCAAGGAAAAAATAGAAGCTTTTAGTGGTAAGAAAGATGGTAGTGAAGAAAAACGTAAAAATTTACTTCCTATTTTTTATGTCAATTCTAATTTTTTCGAATCTGTTTTTGGAGGAAGTGAGATAGAAATTATCCCTCAGGGATCTGTAGAGATGGATTTAGGGTTGTTATATACGAAACAAGATAATCCTGCTTTTTCACCTCGTAACCGAAGTAATTTTACTTTTGATTTTGATCAGAGGATTAGTTTAAGCTTATTAGGTAAAATAGGAACAAGGTTACAAATAACGGCTAATTATGATACAGAATCTACGTTCGATTTTCAAAATCAATTAAAGTTAGAATACACCCCTACTGAAGATGATATTATCCAAAGCATCGAAGTAGGAAATGTAAGCATGCCTTTAAATAGTTCATTGATTCAAGGAGCGCAAAGTCTTTTTGGAGTTAAAATGGGGCTGCAATTTGGTAAAACAACAATTACAGGGGTGTTTTCTGAGCAAAGATCTGAAACAAGATCTGTTAACGTAGAAGGAGGAGGAACGGTTGAAGATTTTGAGCTTTTTGCTTTAGATTATGACGAAAATCGACATTTTTTCTTATCTCATTATTTTAGAGATACTTATGATCAATCTCTGGCAAGTTACCCTTTCATTAATAATAATGTTCAGGTTACCAGAGTTGAAGTATGGGTTACGAACAGAGCAACTAGTGCACAAACACTTACTAATGCCCGGAACATTGTAGCACTTCAAGATATAGGAGAATCTCCAGAAGATGGTAATTTTAATATACCTCCCTCTTTATTTAATACAGGAGCAGGAGCTTTTCCAGATAATAAAAACAATGATTTGAATCCAGTAGCTATTGGTTCAGGAGGAGCTATGTCTCAAGCAGTTAGGCAAGTGTCTACAGTGCAGCAAGGATTTATTGGAGCGATTTCTAATTTTAATGAAGGATTTGATTATGCTATTTTAGAAAATGCAAGAAAATTGAACCCTAGTGAGTATACTTTAAATACACAATTAGGGTATATTTCATTAAACCAACGTTTAAATAATGATGAGGTATTAGCTGTTGCGTATCAATATACAGTAGGTGGAAGAGTTTTTCAGGTAGGAGAATTTGCAAATGATGGAGTGGATGCTACCGTAGGTAATAACAACACAAATACCAATAATACAGATGCAGGCTCAAGTCAAAGTTTGATAGTGAAAATGCTTAAGAGTCCTATAGTAAATGTAACACGACCAATATGGGATTTGATGATGAAAAACATCTATAGTACTGGTGCATTTAGGCTCGAACAAAATGATTTTAGATTAAATATCTTGTACTCAAACCCTTCTCCTGTAAATTACATTACAGCAGCTGCAGGTTCTTCAGTGCCATTGCCAGAGGATGTTGATCAAACTACACTACTTAAGGTTTTTAATTTAGATCGCCTTAACCCGAATGGGGATCCAGTTCAAGGAGGAGATGGTTTTTTTGATTACGTTTCTGGAGTTACCATCGATTCACAAAACGGAAGAATTATATTTACCACAGTAGAGCCGTTTGGAGAATATCTTTTCAAAAAATTAAATAATGGGCCTGTTGGTGCAAGTTATACCAATCCAACTTCTTATAATCCAAATCAGGAAAAATATGTATTTCGGGATTTGTATACGCAAACTAAAGTTCTTGCTGAACAAAGATCCGCAAATAAAAACTATTTTCAATTAAAAGGAAGATACAAGTCGTCTGGGCAAGATGGGATTCCATTAGGTGCTTTTAATGTGCCTCAAGGATCAGTAACAGTTACAGCAGGTGGAAGAACATTGCAGGAAGGAGTGGATTACACCGTGAATTACCAATTAGGGAGGGTAAATATTTTGGATGAAGCACTATTGTCTTCTAATACTCCTATTCAGGTTTCTACAGAGAATAATGCTGTTTTTGGGCAACAAACAAAGCGTTTTACAGGATTAAATATAGAACATAAGTTTAGTGATGACTTTATTATTGGCGGTACCTATTTAAATTTAAATGAACGACCTATTACTCAAAAATCAAACTATGATTTTGAACCTATAAATAACACCATATTAGGGTTTAATGCAGCATATTCAACAGAGGTTCCATTTTTGACAAGAATGGTTAATAAATTGCCAAATATAGACACCGATGTTCCTTCTAATATATCTGTGAGAGCAGAAGCAGCATATCTTATTGCAGGAGCACCAAAAGGAGCAAATTTTGATGGAAAAGTAACTACTTATATAGATGACTTTGAGGGAGCACAAACCAGAATCGATATAAGTTCTCCGTTATCTTGGGAGTTATCTAGTGTACCAGTAGGATTTGGTAACCCTAATGATTTTGATAGTGAAGATATTGTTAAGGGTATAAAATCAGGGTATAGAAGAGCAAAAATGTCTTGGTACTCTATCGACCCGATCTTTTATAGTAATGGTAGGCCAAGCGGAGTATCCGAACAGGATCTTGCCTCTAATGCTACAAGAAGGGTTTTTATAGATGAAATTTTTCCAGACACAGATATTGTACAAGGACAATCATTGGCTTTGTTTACATTAGATTTAAATTATGATCCCAATGTTAGAGGAGCTTACAATTTTAATCCGGCTTACGCACCTAATAGTAATCCATCATCAAGACCTGATCCTAAAAAAAACTTTGCAGGAATCACAAGGCAGTTAACTTCTACAAATTTTGAACAATCCAATGTAGAATTTATAGAGTTTTGGTTAATGGATCCTTTTGCGTATGATGATGTGGATAATCCAGGAGGTAAGATAGTATTTAACCTTGGTAATATAAGTGAAGATGTTCTTAATGATGGTAGAAAGCAATACGAAAATGGATTGCCTACTACGACCCAAAATAGTAGTATAGTTGATACAGACTATGCAAGAGTACCTGTAAATCAGTCTTTAATATATGCGTTTGACTCTCAAGGACAAGATCGATTAGATCAGGACACAGGGTTTGACGGTTTAGGGGATCAAGATGAAAAACAAAAATTTCCTGATTTTGGATCTTTAGACGATCCATCGGCAGATAATTATACGTATTTTCTTCAAGGAAGTGGAACTATTCAGGAAAGATATAGTAACTATAATGGTACAGAAGGTAATTCTCCAACTAGTTTGTCTAATGATGATCGTGGTAATAGTACTTTTCCTACAGCAGAGGATGTAAATAGGGATAATACTATGAATACTATTAATAGTTATTTTGAGTATGAAATTCCTGTTTTTAAAGGAATGGGAGTGGGGAATGATAATAATACAGGGTATATATCAGATATTAGGGATATCCCAGTAATCGTATCCGGACAAGAAATAAGAACTCGCTGGGTGCGATTTAAAGTGCCTATTTATGAGCCAACTAAATCTATAAACATTAGTGATTTTAGATCCATTCGATTTATGAGGATGTACCTTACAGATTTTTCACAACCAGTTTTATTACGTTTTGGTAATATGGATTTAGTTCGTGGTGATTATAGAAGATATACACAAGTAGGTAATACTGGTAATGACCCTACAAGTGGTCTTAATGTTTTTGGAGATAGTGAAGCAATTGTAACTTCTGTAAGTGAAGAAGAAACCCCTAATTATACTACGCCGCCAGGAGTTGTGCGAGAGCAATTAAATAATAATAACAATATTATAAGAGAGGATGAAAGATCTCTTGCACTTACTGTAAATGATTTAGAGACAGATGATGCTAGGGGAGTGTACAAGAATTTTAATGTAGATATGCGGCAATATAAAAATTTGGAAATGTTTTTGCATGCACAATCAGTTCCTAATCAACCGCCTATATCTGATGGGGAATTAACAGCTTTTATAAGAATGGGTAATGATTTTACGAATAATTTCTATCAAATTGAATTGCCATTAAAAGTTTCTGGGATTAGCGATAGTAGTCAGGATGGCGTATGGCCCGTTGAAAACAGATTGAATTTAGATCTAAGTTTATTGCAAAAAATTAAATCTTCAGTTTTAGGAGGAGGGTCAAATATTGATCTTACCAAACTTGTATATTTTGATGCTAATGGAGAGAATCCTAATACAAATCCGATTGCTAATTTAACTTTAGGAGAGTTGAGATTGGGGATAAAAGGAAACCCTAACTTTGGTGATATACGAGTAATGATGATTGGAGTTAAAAACCAAAGCGGTAGTGATCAGTCAGGAACCGTATGGTATAATGAAATGCGTCTTAGCGATTTGAAAAATAGAGGAGGATGGGCAACTGTAGGTAGTCTGGATGCTAATATAGCAGATTTTGCAAGTGTTAGCGCATCAGGAAAAATTAGTACTATTGGGTTTGGAAGTATAGAACAAGGTCCTAATGAACGAAGTAGAGAAGATCACAAGCAGTATGATTTAACAAGTAATGTTAATTTGGGTCAATTATTGCCTAAAAAATGGGGGGTTCAAGTGCCATTTAATTATAGCAGAGGAGAGGAGTTGATTACCCCGCAATTTGATAAATTTTATGAAGATATAGAGCTTAAGGATATTCTGGATAATACACCTTCACAGCAAAAAAAGGATTCTATCTTAAATATTAATAATGATTATACAAAAAGACAAAGTTTTAATATTATAGGTTTACGTAAAGAAAGAACAGGAGATAGTAAGCCGATGCCTTATGATGTGGAAAATTTCACCTTCTCAGGGACGTATAATCAAACGGATCATCGCGATTTTGAAATAAAAAGATCATTGGATCAAGCAGCTCGATTAGGAGGAACTTATGACTTTAGTTTTCAGCCAAAAGAAATAGAGCCTTTAAAGAAAATTAAATTTTTAGGAAAAAGTAAATATTTTGATTTGTTAAAAGACTTTAATTTTAATCTTCTACCTACTAGTGTTTCAGTAAGCTCTAATATTAACAGACAATATAATGAGCAAGTTTTTAGAGATATTACTTTAGGGCCAAATGATATTGAATTGCCTACCTTGTATCAGCGTAATTTTCTTTATGATTGGCAATATGGTATCAATCATAACTTAACAAAATCGTTAAATTTCAGTTTTACATCTGCAAATAATCGAATTGTTAAGAACTTTATAGACGAAAAAAACAATGTAGATAATACTATAGATATTTGGAGTGGCTTTTTTGATATAGGAGACCCTAATACGCATACTCAACAGCTACAGGTTAATTATGAAATCCCTTTTAATAAAATACCAGTACTTAAGTTTATTCGTACTACTTATTCTTATAATGCAGATTTTCAATGGGTAAAAGGTAGTGAAGCGTTAAAGACTTTAGAAGGAATTCCTGATTTAGGAAATACGGTTCAAAACGCTAATGTACATACTGTTAACGGGTCGTTAGATATGAATTCGTTATATAAGTACGTTGGGTTGACCAAAAAGAAGCCTGGTAGAAATAAAAAAAGAAATAAAGATTCAAAAGAAGGAAAAGATACAGTATCATTAACACCTCCAGATAATGAATCAAAAAAGAAAACAAAAAGAGGTAGAAGTAAATTAAGTTTAGGAGAAAAAACATATAATACGCTTATAGGTTTGGTTACAGCTGTTAAGAAAGTAAATGTAAATTATCAACAAGATAACGGTATATTTTTGCCTGGATATACCAGAGAACCTGGTTTCGTAGGGACTTTAAAGCCAACTGTAGGCTTTACTTTTGGGAGCCAGTCTGAAATTAGAGATATTGCAGCCCGTAACGGATGGCTTACGTTGTATCAGGATTTTAATCAACAATATCAAGAAGTAGAAGGGCGACAATTTAATGTGCAAACTTCTGTGGATTTATTAAAAGATCTTAAAATTGATATTAGCGCTAGTAGGAATTATTCTGAAACATATACGGAAAATTACCGGATAGATAATGATTTAGAGTATGAGTCATTGACCCCAAATACTTTTGGTAATTTTACAATTTCAACTTTGCTGATAAAAACAGCATTTCAAAAAAGTGATGAGTTTTCTTCAGAAGCATTTGATAAATTTAGAGAAAACAGATTAATCATAGCCAGACGCTTGGCAATAGATAGTGGTAACGATCCTAATGATACCGATGCAGATGGTTTTCCTAAAGGATTTGGAAGAACAAATCAAGCAGTGTTGTTGCCAGCATTTTTATCTGCCTATTCTGGTTCTAGTGCAGATAAAGTTCAAAAAGGGGCCTTTAGAGATGTTCCATTACCTAATTGGGATGTGAAATATACAGGATTGATGAATTTGAAATGGTTTAAAAAACGTTTTAAACGATTTTCTGTAGCCCATGGATACCGAGCTAATTATACAATTAATCAATTTCAATCTAATTTAGAGTTTCAAAACGGAAGTGTTTTAGATGAAGCAGGTAATTTTAGAAATCCGTTATTGTACTCTAACGTTAATTTAACAGAACAATTTAGTCCATTGGCTAGGCTAGATATGGAAATGAAAAGTTCTATTAAAATTATATTAGAATGGAAAAAAGATAGAGCACTGTCACTAAGTTTTGATAATAATCTTCTTACCGAAATACAAGGTAATGAGTATATAATAGGTTTAGGGTATAGACTTAAAGACCTTACTTTTGCTACCAGAATAGGAGGTAGAAAGCAGATCGTTAAAAGTGACCTTAATTTGCGTGCAGATTTATCACTGCGTCAAAATGAAACTTTAATTAGGTATTTAGACATAGAAAATACTCAAGTCACTGCAGGACAAGATATTTATGGAATAAAGTTTACAGCAGATTATTCGTTAAGCAAAAACTTGACAGCATTGTTTTTTTATGACCATACTTTTTCTGAATATTCTATTTCTACAGCATTTCCACAGACTACAATTAGAGGAGGATTTACATTAAGATATAATTTCGGAAACTAAAATTTTCATAAGTGCTTTTTATATATAGATGCTAATAATCGTTTTTTTGATAATTTTTCTTCGGGTTTTCATAAAATTTCATAAAATAGATTTATTTTCGTCATCATATTATAAATAAAAACTCATAAATATTTTAGAGAATGAATATTCCTGTAGATTTAAAATATACAAAAGATCACGAGTGGATCAAAATTGATGGAGATATTGCTACTATTGGTATAACAGATTTTGCGCAAAGTGAGCTAGGTGATATCGTGTATGTAGAAGTAGAAACCATTGGTGAAGAATTAGATCAAGAAGAGGTTTTTGGTACTGTAGAGGCTGTAAAAACAGTGTCAGACTTATTTTTGCCATTAACTGGAGAGATTCTGGAGTTTAACGAAGCTTTAGAGGCTGATCCAGAATTAGTGAACAGCGATCCTTATGGAAAAGGTTGGATGGTAAAAGTGAAAATATCTGATAGCTCTCAGATAAATGATTTATTATCTGCAGATGGATATAAAGAAGTTATTGGAGGGTAAGAATCTTTTTACTTTAGCTATTTCGTTTACAGTCCTGTTAGCATGGGTTTCACTTGCGAAGTTTTCAAGTTCAGTAGTTAAAGTAAAGGGAGGAGATAAGATTGGGCATTTTTTTGCCTATTTTATTTTAACTATACTATGGTCGTTGTTTTTTTTCTTTTCTAAAAATCAGAATAAGAACTTAAAACAAAGTCTGGGTATTGCCACAGTGCTATGTGTTTTTTTTGGTATTATGATGGAATTATTTCAAGGAATATTAACAACATACCGTAATTCTGATTGGTATGATATCATAGCAAATACCAGTGGTACAATTTTTGCGATATTTATTTTTATACTAATTAAAGATAAATTGATAAATTTTAAACAAAACAATCAGATAACCAGTTAGATATCGGTTTTTGTTTGTTTAGGAATATATAAGATAAAAGTTAAAAAACATATTTTTTGTTTTACATTTTCATCTTTAGTTGGAAATTACAAAAGAATTTAGCTATTTTAGCAATCCTATAACTATTATAAATATGGAACCAAAGAAAAATCCGAAAGCAGATTTAACTAGAAGAAGTACCTTATTCCTTCAATTAGGGCTTATTTTAGTTCTTTTTATAACATGGCAAGGAATAGAGTGGAAAACTTATGATAGAAGTAATATTGACATTGGTCAGGTTAATCTAGATGAGTTAGAAGAGGAAGATGTGCCAATTACTCAAAACTTAAATACACCACCACCACCACCACCGCCACCGCCAGCACCTGAGATTATTGATGTAGTGGAGGATGAAGAAGAGGTAGAAGAAACTATTATCGAATCTACGGAAACAAGTCAAGAAGAAGAAATTGTTGAAATAGAAGAGGTAGAAGATGTAGATGAAGATGAAGAAATTTCAGATGTGCCATTTGCAGTTATTGAAAATGTACCGGTTTTTCCAGGTTGTGAAAAAGCAGGGAATAATGCTGCTAAAAAAGCATGTATGAGTGAAAAGGTTAAGAAGTTTATTAACCGTAAATTTAATACAGAATTAGGTGGTGAATTAGGATTATCAGGAGTTAATAGAATCTATGTAAGGTTTAAAATTGATAGAAGTGGTAACATTGTTGGTGTTCAGGCAAGAGGACCACATCCTAGATTAGAAAAAGAAGCGCAAAGAGTTGTTGGGTTGTTGCCTAAAATGACTCCAGGAAAACAAAGAGGAAAAGCAGTAGGAGTGCTGTATTCCTTGCCAATAGTTTTTCAGGTGCAAGATTAAATATAATATAAAATATTTAAAAACTCTCATTAGCTGTAATGGGAGTTTTTTTGTTTAGAAAACTTCCCAAAGTAGAAAAAAAGATAAAAACTTAAGAATCCCGCACATAGAAATATAGCGGGATTCTGTTTTGGTATGCTTGTTGATTTAGATTAATTGTAACGTTAAAACTAAATATTATGAGTAACAAGCACGATGCTAATGTACGAAAAAGTACATTGGTGAACTTTCAGATCGGACTTATAGCAAGTCTATTATTTACCTATGTAATGTTTGAAGTGTATACAGCAAAACCAGTTCTTTACTCCGATGACAATGGTTATGTTGTTGAAGAGCCTCCTTTAGAATGGAAGGGAGATTATAAAATTTACGAAGAGCCTAAACCAAAGCAATTAGCTGTAAAGCTTTTCAAGCCCATTGTGGATCCTCAAGAGTTTAAGATCGTAGATACTGATGTGGTAGAGGGTTTGAAAAATGAATTTAAAAATACAGAATCCGTAAAGTCTGCTCCATTCGATCCAAACGCTATAGATAATATCAAAAAAGAAGACCCTCCAGTTCTTTTTGATTTTAAAGCTGTTGAAGATGTTCCTATTTTTCCTGGATGCGAAAAATTATCTACAAACAAAGAAAAAGCTTCTTGTTTTTCTGAAAAAATAAGAAGAATTGTTTCTAAAAAATTTAATACAGGATTGGGGGAAGAATATGGTTTAAAAGGAATACAACGAATTTATACGCAATTTGATGTAGATGAAGATGGTCTGATTAAAAATATCCAAATTAGAGCTGCGCATCCAAGATTAAAAAAAGAAGCAGAAAGAGTGATTAATTTGTTTCCACAAATGACGCCAGGCAAGCAAAGAGGAAAGCCAGTAACAGTAAAATATCAGTTGCCGATAGTTTTTAAAATACAGAACTGAGAGGAATAACAAGGAAGGAGGGTTTAGTGCTTCTTTTGTATATAAAAATCTAATTATAAGTTTTTTTATTATTTTTCATTTCACTTTTTATCCATATTTATAAGGAGTTTGGTTGGTTTTAAAAATCTTTTTAGGTTGATGAATCTGTTTTTTTGTTCTTTGTTAAGATTTAAGGAATAAGAGAGAATACTTGGAATTAGAAGTCTTTTGCTTTTCTATGTTTTGTGTTATTGCAGATTTTCTTAGTTGTAATAAAAACATAGAAATAACAAGAGCTTATTGGTTTGATTATCAAAATGTTCTGTATTAAGTTGTTGTTTTGGTCTTGTTTCTTTCTTTTTTGATAATTTGAAGCTAGTTTGTTAAAAGTTGGATAATAAGTAGTTATAAGTTGTCTAAAAGGCTTTTAAGATATATCTTTGCACCACTTTTAGAAAAATGCTATTTTGAAATGAGTCATAAAAATAATATTTGGTATATTACAGATATATTTATTGACAAATTCCATCAGGGTTTTAAGGGAAAATGGAAATAAACTGATGAAAAGGTGCAAGATTTGAGCGTGACCCCAATTAATACTGCAAAAATTTCTGTTATTCAGGATTTTAAGGAGATTACAAAAATGCGTCTTGCATTAAGTGTAGTTTTTTCTTCTATTGCAGGATATTTACTAGGTGTAGATACAATTTCATGGAGTACTTTGTTGCTTCTTGCAGTAGGAGGGTATTTTATGGTTGGTGCATCTAATGCTTTTAATCAGGTTATAGAAAAAGATTTAGATAAATTGATGGATCGCACAAAAAACAGGCCAGTTCCTTCGGGAAGAATGTCTGTAAATACTGCGTTTTTAATAGCTACACTTTTTACCATTGCAGGAATATCAGTTTTATATAGTATCAATCCTAAAACGGCAATGTTTGGAGCGATTTCTATTTTTATTTATGTAAGCTTGTATACCCCTTTAAAAACAAAGACACCATTATCTGTTTTTGTAGGAGCTATCCCAGGAGCTATTCCTTTTATGTTGGGATGGGTAGCAGCAACAAATGAGTTTGGTATAGAACCAGGAACTTTATTTATGATTCAGTTTTTTTGGCAATTTCCACATTTCTGGGCAATTGGATGGTTTTTATATGAAGATTATGAAAAAGGTGGGTTTTTTATGTTGCCTACAGGTAAAAGAGATAAGGGTACAGCAGTACAAGTAATTGTTTATACGGTATGGACAATTGTGACGTCTTTGATTCCTGTATTTGGAGTAACAGGAAAACTGTATTTAACTCCTGTTTCTGGAGTAGCTATTTTCTTTTTAGGATTGATTTTATTAAGATTTGCAATTCGTTTATATAAAATACGAGATGCTAAGACAGCAAAACAATTAATGTTGATGAGTGTTTTGTATATTACATTATTGCAGATTATTTATGTAGCAGATAAATTTATTAGAGTATGGATTTAACACAAGGAACAAGGCAAGAAAAAGTAGATAGATCCAAGAAAACCATGATGTGGTTTGCTATGATTAGTATGGCTATGGTATTTGCAGGGCTTACTAGTGCTTATGTGGTTAGTAAGGCCAGAAAAGATTGGGCAACAGATCTTGTTTTTCCAAACGCATTTGTGTTTAGTATTTTTGTAATAGGAGCTAGTAGTATTACATTTTATTTTGTAAAAAAAGCAATAGAAAATGATAATAGAAATTTAGCGTCATTGTTATTACTCTCTACTTTAGTTTTAGGAGGTCTATTTGTATTTCTTCAATTTGAAGGTTTTAATGATATTATTAATCAAGGATATCACTTTACAGGGCCAACATCTAATATAGTTTCTACATTTATGTTTATAATTGTAGTAACACATTTGGCACATATAGCAGGAGGTCTTATTGTGCTTTTAGTTGTAATTTATAATCATTTTAAACAAAAATATAAAATAGGAAAAACTTTAGGTTTAGAGCTAGGTGCTATGTACTGGCATTTTGTTGATTTTCTGTGGGTTTATCTCTTTTTATTTTTATATTTTGTGAAATAATATGTAATTATTGATGTAGTAACACAAAAGCGATTATTTTAAAGAAAAGCATCTGGGATAATTTAAAAATAAATTTGAGTAGATGAAATGATAAAATTGATTATTTTTGTGGAAAATTTAACAACACCAAATTCTTTATATGGAAACAGCTGTTACTAAAACAGGGACTGAAGATAAAATCTGGGGGGGTGGTAACAAGCCACTCAAGGTAAGTTACGGTAAAATGATGATGTGGTTTTTTATCCTTTCGGATGCGCTAACATTCTCTGGTTTTCTTGCCGCATATGGTTTTTCAAGATTTAAATTTATTGATTCATGGCCAATAGCCGATGAGGTATTTAATCACTTTCCGTTTTTACATGGAGTAGATGCTCCTATGTACTATGTAGCTTTGATGACTTTTATATTGATTTTTTCTTCTGTGACAATGGTGTTGGCTGTTGATGCAGGACATCAAATGAAACAGAAAAAAGTAATTTTTTATATGTTTCTTACTATTATTGGAGGAGCAATATTCGTAGGTTCACAAGCTTGGGAATGGAAAAACTTTATAAAAGGAGAATACGGTGCGGTAGAAACTAAAGGTGGACAGATTTTACAATTTGTAGATGCCGAAGGTCATAGAGTAGGGTTAAAAGATGTTGCAATTGTTGATATTCATAAAGATAGAGAGCAACATCAGCGTAAAAATGGACTCTGGTATTCTGAAGAAGGAACGCGTCCAACATTTACGGTTTCTGAAATAGCAAATGGTTTTACAAAAAACACAGATTTGTTAATCAGAACCCAGGAATTAGTTCCAGATCTAGAAAAATTAAAAGCATCAGAAAAAGCTAGAGATGTAGCCTATGCGACTAAACTGGAAAAAGAATTAGTAAACCCAGAAGCTAAAGGACAAAAAGCTATTTATAAAAGAGAATATTCTTTAAAAAGAATGGGATCTGTTATAGGAACTGTAGAAGGAGCAAATCTTACGCATAACGAGTATGGGACACCATTATTTGCAAATTTCTTTTTCTTTATTACAGGGTTTCATGGATTTCACGTATTATCTGGAGTAATTATTAACATCATCATCTTTATTAATGTAATTCTTGGTACTTACGAGAGAAGAAAAAATTATGAGATGGTAGAAAAGGTTGGTTTATACTGGCACTTTGTAGATTTGGTATGGGTATTTGTATTTACGTTCTTTTACCTGGTTTAATAAAAATATAGTATTATAATAGTATGGCACACGATATAGCGCATCACGAATCGAATACAGCAAAAATATGGAAAGTATTTATTCTATTATCTGTTGTTACAATAGTAGAAGTAATATTAGGGATTATAAAACCAGCATTTTTAATAGATACTACTATTATTAGTATGAAATTACTAAACTGGATTTTTATTATTCTAACTATTTATAAAGCATATTATATTACTTGGTCATTTATGCATATGGAAGGAGAGACCAAAGGACTGAGGAGATCTGTAGTTTGGACAGCAGTTTTTCTAATCTGTTATTTGATCTTTATTCTTCTTACAGAAGGAGATTATGTTTTTGAAGTGTTTAAAGGAGGGTATAAAAGTTGGGACTTCTAAGTTCTTGTGTTTATAAGTTAAAAGCATTGTAAAAAGACGGTTATTTAAACCGTCTTTTTTATTTTTGCACCACTGTTTAAAACTCCATTATCTCTATTTTTTTAAGTAGAGTTAGGATTTTATAAAAGTATATAAAATTAATCTCGATTTTGTTCGATGTATTATTTGAATTTCTAATTGTTCTAGTGAAAATAAAGTGACTTACCAATGAAAAAATTTCTTGTTTTAGGAGTCTTGTTTGTGTTGCCTTTGGTAGCTTATCTGTTTTTTGCTTCTGGAGTGCATAATTTTGCCAAACTTCCTGTGCTAACTAAGTCTATTGGAGATCTTGAAAATTTTGAACCATTAGCACAAGAAATAGTTAGTTTTGATAATAAAATTACAGTATTAGGTTTTTTAGGAAAAGATATTTATCATAAGCAAGGAAATGCATTCAATCTTAACCAAAAGATTTATAAAAAAAATCAAGGCTTTAAGGATTTTCAATTTGTAATGATATTACCATATGGTAGTGAAAATGCAGCAAAAGAACTTTTAGATGAGTTAGATAATATTACAGATGTTTCCGAATGGAAATTTCTTTTTGGTACTCCAGAAACAATAAAGACATTGTTTAATAGTCTTAAAACCCCATATCAATTAGATGATAATCTGGCCACGAAATATGTTTATATTATAGACAAAAACAAAGGATTAAGAGGTAGAGATGGTACTTTAAAAGATGACGAGGTAAAAGTTTATGGTTATGATGCTAGCTCGGTTGCAGATCTTACCAATGTAATGGATGACGATATAAAAGTGATTTTAGCAGAATATCGTTTGGCATTAAAAAAATATAAGGCAGATCGTAAAGAAAATTAAAGATGAAAAAATATTCATACGTAGGTATATCATTTGTGATTTTAATTTTTGGAATAATTTTTATTCCAAGAATTGTAAATAGAATAAAAGGTAGTTCTATTGTTAAAAATGATAGAATGAGTGCTAATAACCCTGTAGCTAACGAAAAGCTTAGTTATATAAAATTGAATGGAGCTTTAAAAAAAGTTCCCGAATTTTCATTCTTAGATCAGGACAGTATACAAATTACCAATCATGATTATAAAGGCAAAGTTTATGTTGCAGAGTTCTTTTTTACAAGCTGTCCAACTATTTGTCCTAAAATGAGTAAGAATTTAGTGTATTTGCAAAATAAGTTGAAAGAATATAAAGACTTTGGAGTAGCTTCTTTTACGATTAACCCTAAAATAGATACACCAACAAAGCTTAAGAAATATGCAGAACGTTATAATGTAACAAACCCTGATTGGCATTTTTTAACAGGAGATAGAGAAGATATATATAAACTAGCAAATACGGGATTTAATATTTACGCAGCAGAAAACCCAGAAGTAGCTGGGGGATTTGAACATAATGGATACTTTGCTTTGATTGATCAAGAAGGGTATGTGAGATCTAGATATGATGCCTCTGGGAACCCCATCATTTATTATAGAGGAACAATTGGAGTAGAGGAGAAAGAGGATGAAAATGGAGAAGAAGAGCAAATCACAATTTTATTAGAAGACATAAAGAAATTATTAGGTAAAAATGAGTAGAACTCAATTGGATGTCGAAAAAAAATATAAAAAATGGATAATAATCTTATCTGTATGTATACCACTTGCGGTAGCAGCATTATTTGGAGTTAATTTGAGGAAATTAGGGTTTGATGTAAAGCCACTTACCTTTTTACCACCAATTTATGCTACTATAAATGGATTAACAGCAGTGTTTTTGTTAGCAGCCTTATGGGCAATAAAGAATAAAAAGGTTGAGTTACATGAAAAATTAATGAAAACCGCTATAGGATGCTCAGTATTGTTTTTGCTAATGTATATAGCCTACCATATGACAAGTGATTCTACTAAATTTGGAGGAGTAGGAACAATACAATATGTCTACTATTTTATTTTAATTACTCACATTATTCTCTCTATAGTAGTTATTCCTTTTGTTTTAATTACTTATGTTAAGGCTTTAGCAAAAAGATTTGATAAACATAAAAAAATAGCCAGAATAACATTCCCTATTTGGTTATATGTTGCTATAACTGGAGTAATTGTTTATCTTATGATATCTCCGTATTATGTGTAACATAAAAAATGTATAATCTTATATAAGTGAATTTGTTTATGAAAATTAAATTCTTTTTTATTATAATTTTATTGCTGTTTTTTTCTGCTTCTGCAGATGCTCAATGCGCGATGTGTAGAGCTGTATTAGAAAGTGAAGAAGGACAGAAAACAGCAAAAGGTATCAATAATGGTATTGTGTATTTAATGATTATTCCATATGTTTTAGTAGGTGCTGTTGGGTATTTTGTTTATCGTAATAAGAAAAAATCAAAAATTTCTAAAGAACAATAACTTGGTAGTTAATCATTTTTTAACATTTTCCTAACAATAAAGGATGTAACAAAAATGCAAAGTAGAGAGTCTTATGTAACAAGACTGCGCTAACCAATCAATAAGTCTTCAAAGGGAAAACCGGAAGATTACCCCAAAAATGTTTAGTATTGTTAGTTTGTCTAAAGTTTATAATGGTATAATTTTTATACCACATACATCTTAATCCAGTATTATGATTGAAATAAAAGACTTACATAAATCCTATAAAATGGGGAGCAATTCGCTTCATGTACTTAAAGGAATTAATTTTAGTGTCAAAGAAGGGGAGCTAGTAGCTATTATGGGGTCTTCTGGCTCTGGAAAATCTACATTGTTAAATATTTTAGGGATGTTAGATGAAGCCGATAGTGGCACCTATTTTTTAGATAATGTGCCTATTAAAGGGCTGAACGAAACAAAAGCTGCAAAATATCGTAATAAATTTTTAGGATTTGTTTTTCAGTCTTTTAATCTTATAAATTATAAGACAGCTTTAGAAAATGTAGCCTTGCCCTTATATTATCAACGTAAAAATCGAAAAGAACGAGCCGAAAAAGCTATGGATTATCTCAGTAAAGTTGGATTAGCGGAATGGGCAACCCATTTGCCAAGCGAACTTTCAGGAGGACAAAAACAACGTGTCGCAATAGCACGGGCACTAGCAGCAGATCCTAAAGTATTATTAGCGGACGAACCTACAGGAGCTCTGGATAGTAAAACATCTTATGAAGTTATGGATATAATCCAAACTATTAATGATGAAGGAAAAACAATATTGGTAGTAACTCATGAACCAGATATAGCAGATATGTGTAAACGAATAGTACATCTTAAAGATGGTGTTATTGTAGAGGATAAGCCTGTAAAACAAATAAGAGCATCCCAATATGTTTGATAGAGATAGGTGGAGAGAAATATTTGAAGCTATAGGTAAAAACAAGCTACGTACCTTTCTTTCTGGATTTACTGTAGCTTTAGGGATACTAATATTTACTATCCTTTTAGGGTTAGGTAATGGATTGTTAAATAGTTTTTTAAGTAGTTTTGTAGACGATGCCCAAAATGTAATGTTCATTCGTAGCGGGAACACTTCAAAAGCATATAAAGGTTTTCAAGAAAATAGAAAAATTCAATTTAAAAATGAAGACTTTGAGTTTATAAAAAATAACTACATAGGTAAAGTTGAATTTGCTACTCCAAGAATTTATAGAGACGGTTTAGCAAAATATAAAAAAGAATCAGGAAGTTACGGTATTAGAGCAGTACATCCCGATCATCAATATTTAGAAAAAACAATAATGATGAATGGGAGATATATTAATGAGGCGGATCTAAAGGAGCGAACTAAAAATATTGTAATAGGAAGATTAGTAGAGAAAGACTTATTTAAAAACGAAAGTGTTTTAGGTAAAATGCTTAATATAGATGGTATACAATATAAAATAGTAGGTGTATTTCAGGATAGTGGAGGAGATAATGAAGAACGTCTAATTTATATGCCATACACCACAGTACAACTGCTTTTTGGAAATAATGATTATCTCGACCAGATAAACTTATCTTATAACATGACGATGAGTACCGAAAAAGCTATTGCGTTTTCAAAACAAATAGAAAAAGATTTAAAAGAGAGATTTAGAGTAGCTCCAGATGATCAAAGTGCAATTAGAGTGTATAGTTTAGCAGAGGATATCAAAGAAACTATGGTTGTTTTGAGGGGGATTTATCTAATTATATTTGTTATAGGTATAGGAACCTTAATATCTGGGGTAATAGGTATTGGAAACATAATGACATTTAGTGTCAAAGAAAGAACTAAAGAATTAGGAATTAGAAAAGCACTAGGAGCATCACCAGGATCAATTATAGCAATGGTGCTTCAAGAATCGGTACTCATAACAGCTATTGCAGGATATATGGGATTACTCGTTGGGATTTTAGTACTTAAACTTATAGGTAATAGTCTAAAAGAGTTTTTTATTCTAAATCCTAAAGTAGATACTGGTGTTATTATAGTAGCAACAATGATATTAATATTTTTTGGTCTTTTAGCAGGGTATATTCCTGCAAGAAGAGCAGCAAAAATAAAGCCCATAATCGCATTACGGGACGAATAATTAACATCAAAATATAAACAAAATGAAATTTATATTTGAAAGAGATACCTGGCAAGAAATTTATGGAGCTATTCGTAAAAATAAAATCAGAACTATAATTACAGTTATAGGAGTAACATGGGGAGTGTTTTTATTTGTTTTTCTTTTAGGAATGGCAAAAGGATTGGATAATAGCTTTAGGAGTCAATTTAATGACTTTGCTACGAATACAATGTTTCTTTGGGGGCAACAAACAAGTATCCCTAATAAAGGTTTTAAAAGAGGGAGGAGAATGCAGCTTACTTTAGATGATGTTCAAGCCTTAGAATCTAAAGTAGAAGATATAGAATATATAGCACCACGTAACGTCACTGGACAATGGGGTACACCACCAGGTCAATTTGTAAAGGGATCTAAATCAGGAGCGTTTAAAATATTTGGAGATTATCCCACAATTGATAAAGTGTCTAAGAAAAAAATATTTGATGGTGGAAGATTTATTAATGAAGAAGATATTAAGTATGAACGTAAGGTTTGTGTCATTGGAGAAGATATATATAAACAGTTTTATGATAAAGACGAAGAAGCAGTAGGAGGCTATGTAAGGATAAACGGTATCTACTTCAAGGTAATAGGGGTCTATAAACCAACTCAAACAGGATTTGAAGGAGACGATTCTATTTTTTTGCCATTTACAACATTCCAAACCATATTTAACCAAGGTAAAAATATTTCGTGGATGGTTATTACAGCCAAAGCAGATAAAAATATAGTAAATACCGAAGCTACTATAAAGTCAACACTTAAGAGAATGCATAACGTACACCCTGATGATACACAGGCTTTTGGAAGTTTTAATTTAGGAGAAGAAGTAGCTAAAGTAAACGGGTTTTTGTCTGGAATGCGATTAATAACATACATAGTGGGTATTGCTACATTAATAGCAGGAGTAATAGCAATTGGCAATGTACTTTTAATAACAGTTAAAGAGCGTACAAGAGAAATTGGAGTACGAAGAGCATTAGGAGCAACACCAGCAGAAGTAAGAGGGCAAATTATGTTAGAGTCTATTTTACTAACTTTTGTAGCAGGATTGCTAGGTTTTATTTTTGGAACCCTCTTGCTTTGGGGAATTAGTACTATAGTAGGAGATAATAACGATATCCCTATTTTAAATCCAACAGTCGATTTTCTTGCTGTAGGGGGAGCACTATTATCGATAGTGTTGCTAGGGACTTTAATAGGTCTCATACCAGCACAAAAAGCAGTGAGTATACGACCAATAGAAGCTTTAAGAGAAGAATAAAATAACAATAGAATAATCTAATCAATCAGAAATCAAAATGAAAAAGTTTTTTAAAATCCTACTAATAGTACTTTTAATAGCTGGACTCGGTTTTTCAGGAAAATATTTAATAGAATCTAATAGCAAATCCCCTATTGTATATACTACAGAAAAAGCATTTAGAACTTCTATTGAAGAAAAAACTGTAGCAACAGGAAAAGTAATTCCAGAAGATGAAGTAAAAATCAAACCTCAGATTTCAGGAATTATTGAAAAAATATATGTCAAAGAAGGTGAAGCTATAAAATCAGGTGATTTGATAGCAAAAGTAAAAGTAGTTCCAAACGAACAATCTTTAAATAGTTCAAGAGGTCGTGTAAAAAATGCAAAAATAGTACTTGATAATTCTAAAGTAGAATATGATAGAAATAAAGCTCTTTTTGATAAAGGAGTAATATCTAGTAAAGACTTTAATGCTATAAATTTACAATATAATCAGGCGAAACAAGACCTTTCTAACGCCCAAAATGACCTTCAAATTATACGAGTAGGCTCTACAGGGGGATCATCTACTGCTAATACTAATATAAGAGCAACTGTATCGGGAACCATCTTAGAGATCCCTGTAAAAGAAGGCGATCAAGTTATTGAGAGTAATAATTTTAATGAAGGAACTACCATTGCGACTATAGCAGATTTAAGTAAGATGATTTTTGAAGGAAAAGTAGATGAAGCAGAGGTAAATAAATTAAAGATAGATATGCCTCTTAAAGTAAGTTTAGGAGCAATAAGAGATCAAGAATTTGATGCAAAATTAAAATTTATAGCACCTAAAGGAGATGAAGAACAAGGGGCTGTACAATTTAAAATAGAGGGAGAAGTGTTTTTGGATAAATCCTATTTTATAAGAGCAGGATATAGCGCAAACGCTTCTATTGTTTTGGATTCAAAAGATGATGTCCTGGCTATAAAAGAAGCAATTTTACAGTTTGATAAAGATACAGAAAAACCATATGTAGAAATAGAAACAGGAGATCAGGAATTTGAGAAAAAAGAAATAAAAATAGGACTTTCAGATGGTATTAATGTAGAGATTTTATCAGGGATAACTGAAGCAGATAATATTAAAGTTTGGAATAAAACAGAACCGATAAAGAAAGAAGCAGAGGAAACACAAGACTAATTTTTTTAAAACTGTAACAACAAAGATTAAATATATACATATACGTAGTAATGAAATAAGTCGTAACTATTGGTTGCAAGACATAGATCTGACTACAGAAAATAATAAATTAAAACAGATGAAATTAATAGTAAAAGATATACGCAAATTCTCGTCACAATCGGATGCTTTAAATTTTGGAGGGATGAAAATTAAAATCTTAACCTTATTAATTATACTTTTTGGAGTGTTAGAGGGTAAAGCGCAAGAAAAGAAATGGACATTGCAAGAATGTGTAGAATATGCTTTAGAAAATAATATCTCTATAAAACAATCTGCATTAGATCTTGAGTTTGCTAGTATTGATCGAATGGATGCGATAGGGAATTTTCTTCCATCCTTAAATGCATCTGCATCTAATTTCTGGAGTTCAGGTTTAGTTACAGATCCAATAACAAATACTAATAGTACCCAAACGTTTAGAAGTTCAAATTACTCAGTAAATGTAGGTGTCACTATATTCAATGGATTAAGGAATATAAAAACATTTCAAAGAGCTAGACTCAGTAAATTGTTAAGCCAATATAGTCTTGGTAAATCCAAAGATGATATTGCATTGTTTGTAGCAAATAGTTATTTGCAAGTCCTTTTAAATAAAGAATCCCTAAAGGTCATAGAAAAACAACATGAAATTACCTTAGAACAATTAAAAAGAACACAGGATTTAGTAGATGCAGGAGTGTTACCCCAAGGAGATCTTTTAGAAATTGAAGCTACCTCTGCAGATGAATTAACAAGAATCGTACAAGCTGAAAACTCAGTGCAAATAGCTTTGATTAGTTTAGCGCAAACGTTACTTATTAAGGATTATGAGAGTTTTGATATAATAGAACAAGAATATTTAGTTCCAGGAGCAGAGATAATGGACAAACCAATAGATCAAGTTATAGCACAAGCAAGAGAGTCAAGATATGAGGTGCAAATAGCGGAACAAAATAAATTAATAGCTGAAAAAGATTTGGAGATCGCACGAGGTGCATATTATCCCACATTAAGCGGATCTTTTGGATATAGCACCAGAGAATCTGATGCAAAATCATTTTCCAGAGTATTGGATGAAAATAACCCGATTCTTACACAAAATATAGGAACAGTAGAAGGTACTGGTCAAAATGTAATTAATCAATCCCCTAATTTTCTTCTTTTAGAACAAAATCCAAATCCATTTTTTGACCAGTTATCTAATAATGATGGTATCTCTTACGGGCTATCTCTTTCTGTACCAATTTTTAATGGGTTTTCTGCAAGAAATGCAGTAAAAAGAAGTAAAATTAATGTAAAACGTACAGAGTTTCAGTTAGAAAAAGCAAAGTTAGATTTAGATAGTAATGTATACCAAGCATATTTGGATGCAAAAGGTTCTGCCGAAGCATATGAAGCAGCCCAAGTTTCTGTAAAAGCACAAGAGAGAGCTTATGAATACGCAAAAGATAGGTACGATGTAGGGTTAACAAATGCATTTGATTTTAGCCAATCAAAATTTAGATTAGAAAATGCACAAAGTAAAGTAGTTCAAAATAAATTTGATTATATTTTTAAATTAAAAGTATTAGAGCTTTATTTTGGAATAAAGATCGCAGATATAAAATTATAAGATAATTATACTTTGTTTTAAAGTATATTAATTGTGTTTTCATTATTATAACTAACACTAAACTATATCATGAATAAAAAAAAAATAATCATTGTTTTAAGTATAATAGTTATTTTAATTATGTTACTTGTTTATGGAAAAAAAGCAGGATGGTTTGGTGAAACTGGAGATTATAAAGAAGTATCTGTTACTAAAATTGAAAAGATAAATATAGTAGAAAAGGTTTCTGCTACAGGTAAAATTCAACCAGAAGTAGAAGTCAAGCTTTCTTCAGAAGTCTCTGGAGAAATTATTGATTTACCAATTAAAGAAGGACAACAAGTTGAAAAAGGAGCTCTTTTGGTTCGTATTAATCCAGATATTATTCAATCTGGATTAAATAGGTCTCAAGCATCTTTAGAAAATGTAAGAGCAGGACTTCGACAAGCAGAAGCTAGTCTGAAAGAGTTTAAACTTAACTATGATCGCAATAAAGGGTTATTCGAAAAAGGAGTGATCTCTAAAGCAGAATGGGATAGAGCGGTCTCTGCTTACGAAGGCGCAGAAGCAGCTAAACAATCTGCTTATTATAATGTTAGAAGTGCTCAGGCAACTGTAAATGAAGCTAAAGATAATTTAAACAGAACTTCTATTTATGCCCCTATGACAGGCACTATTTCTAAACTGTCTGTAGAATTAGGCGAAAGAGTTGTTGGTACTCAGCAAATGGCAGGTACAGAAATAGTTAGGGTGGCAAACCTTAATAATATGGAAGTTGAAGTAGATGTAAATGAAAATGATATTGTTAAGATTTCTATTGCTGATTCCACTATTGTGGAGGTAGATGCTTACTTAAAAAAGAAATTTAAAGGAATAGTTACAGAAATAGCAAACTCTGCAGAAAGTACTACAAGTGCAGATCAAGTAACTAATTTTAAAGTAAAAGTTAGAATTATTGAAGAATCTTATGCAGATTTAATAGAAGGTAAGCCAGAGAATTATTCTCCATTTCGACCTGGTATGACGGCAACAGTAGATATTATTACAGATAAAAGACAAAACGTGATAGGCGTTCCTATAAGTTCTATTGTGATTAAAAATGATACCTCTAGTGTTAAAGAGGAAGCGGCTAAAGATCAAATGATAAAAGATACAGATAAAAAATACGAATGTGTATTTGTGAAGAATGGTGAAATAGCAAAATTGAGAGTGATAAAAACAGCAATTCAGGATGATAATAATATTGAGGTAACAAGTGGCTTACAAGTAGGTGATGAAGTAATAACTGGCCCATATAATATAGTTACTAAAACACTTAAGACTGGAGATAAAGTAATTTCTGAAACAGAAGCTAAGTCAAAAAAATAAACATAATTAGGTTATCTTTGCCAAAATTTTAATAATGGCATATATTCTCTGTATAGAAACCTCAACTACCAATTGTTCTGTAGCTTTAGTAAAAGATAAAGAAGTAATTAGGTTAAAAGAGGATTATGATAGTACCTATTCACATGCAGAACGATTACATACATTTATTGATGATGTTGTTAAAGAAGAAGGAATATCTCTAAAGGATCTTTCAGCAATTTCTATTAGTAAAGGGCCAGGATCCTATACGGGGTTAAGAATAGGTGTTTCTGCAGCAAAAGGATTATGTTTTGCATTAGATATCCCGTTAGTCTCAATACCAACCTTACAATCTCTAGCACTACAAGTGCCTTATAAAAAGGACAGTTATATCATCCCTATGATTGACGCTAGGAGGATGGAAGTATATTCTGCAGTTTTTTCTGATTCTTATAAAGAAATACGAGAAACAAAGGCAGAGATTCTTACAGATTCTTCTTTTGACAAATATTTACAAAAAAATAAAGTATATTTTATTGGTAATGGGGTAGAAAAATTTTCGGGGCTATGCTCTGAAAAAAATGCGGTTTTTATTCAGAATAAATTACCATCTGCAAATGAAATGGGAGGATTGAGTTATGCTAAATTTTTAAAAAAAGACTTTGAAGATGTTAGCTATTTTGAACCTTATTATTTAAAAGATTTTATTGCAGGATAAAGATGTTTTATTGTAACGCCACCTTTAAAATTAAAAAACAAATTACCGTCTTTTTATAGATGGTAATTTGTTTTTTTGTAAGGATAATTTCCCGAACCTTAATTTCTATCAACTCTGTTGCTTAGAAGGCTTTGAGAAGAAGCCGAACCAGAACTTTTTAATGCATTATATCGAGCAACTAATCGAACTAAATCTTCTTCTTTTCGTAAACGAATCTTCTCTTTTTTTAAATATTCTTTTAACTCATTTTCTTTATCATTAAACACAGCAAGCATATCTTTTTTGCTCATAGGTAATTCCATGATAACACCGGCTTCTTCTAAATAATATGTAGTAGAAGATCTAACTGCTCCTGATTCAATAGGAGCGCCAACACCAACACCATTTCTAGGTTCTCTAATTTTTAAAGTTAATCTTTTGTATATACTATAGCCGTTTGATAATTCGACTAAAATATAATAGCCACTTCTATCTACTCCTCTTTGACTTTCGAAAGTACAGTAGTAAAAGTAATCTCCATCAATTCTTGCATGAATGGTTGGTTTTTTAACAAGTTCGTATAGTTGGGAGCCAGAATCGTACTCTAATGCATCTGTGTGGATGTTATATCTAAGTTTGGCATCAAAAGTAGTGGATTTTTCGTGTATGACATTGGCATCTTTGTATCCACTAGTCATATATATATTACCACTGTAATCTTCAAAGGTATAATCCTTTTTAATTGTGTTTAATAAATCTCTGGGTAGTTGGGCAAAAATTGTAGACGATAATGCTAAGCATAAAAAAAGTAGTATTTTTCTCATAGTATTCAGATTTAGGTATTCTGAATTTAAGGAAATATCTTTGATTAAAAAATTTCCGCATCTTTTTAGAGATATTTTTACGAATTATATGTATAATCATTGATATTGTTCAATTTTTCTTAACAAAAAGTTAATTAAATTGAAGAAATCACATATTTGATTTATGGAAAAACCATAGTATTTTGTAAGATTTAGATTACTGCATGTTTTTTTCGAATACTACTAAATGGCAAATAATCAGTGTTATATAGGTGTTTTGTGCTAGATTAATGTATAATAGTAAGCACTTAATTAATAAAGTAATAAGAAGTTTTAATACTCTAATAATTGAATGATTTCATCTGTATTTTCTACTGGATATTTACAAGCATTATTTACACATAGATATATTAACGTTTTACCTTCTACAAATCTACTTTTTAATAAAGCGCTTTCAGATTCTGTCGTATCTCCTGCAACTAGCTTATTTGGTATATATGTTTCATTAATTTCTTTGAGTTTTATTTTAGCGTCTTCTCCTGTAATTGCCAATTCATAGTAATCAAAAGAAAAATTAAGCATAAGATCTAACCAGTTAGAGTATCCCGAGGCATAAGAGTTGATTTGCGGTTGGATATTATGTAGCATTTTTTTACTTATTTCTCTATAATTGGACTTATCGAAGTAATGAGATAGTAAAAACAAATTTTTAGCCATAATTGAATTTGATGCTGGGATCACATTATCGTTATATTCTATTGTTCTTGTAATAAGTTCTGGATCTTGGTCTGAGGTAAAGTAAAATATATTTTTATCTGTATTAAAAAAATGCGCCAAAGTATATTCGGTAAGTTGTTTGGATATTTCTAACCATTCTGGATCAAAAGTATTTTGGTATAATGTTATAAATGCTTCAATAACGATAGCATAATCTTCTAAATACCCATTAATTGTACTTTTGCCATTTTTATAATTATGAAATAATGAAGAATCTTTATTTAATTGGGTGTTTTTAATAAAGTTTGCGTTTTTTAATGCTGCATTCAAAAACTTTTGTTCTCCAAATACTCTATAGGCATCTAAGTATCCTTTTAGCATTAGAGCGTTCCATGAAGTTAAGGTTTTGTCATCTAATCTGGGTTTGGAGCGGTTCTCTCTTTCTTTACGTAAAAGACTTTTCCAGTGTTCTACTTTTTGATGTAATTTTTTTAGATCTATCTTATGTTTTTTAGCAAATTTTGGATCACTCTCCTTTTTAATTAAAACATAGTTGTCTTTTTCCCAAAGACCGTAAGAGTTTATGTTGTAATAGTCTGAAAAAAGAGTATAATCTTCATTAAGTAATTTTTTTAACTCTTCTTTTTTCCAAATATAAAAAGTTCCTTCTTCCAACTCATCATTTATATTTTTACTATCTGCATCCAGAGAAGAGTAAAAAGCGCCTTCCGGATTGGTAAGTTCTCTGGATATAAACTCTAGTGTTTCATAAACTACATCTTTAAACCAAGGGTCTTTGGTTAGTAAAAAAGCATCAGAATACAGGGTTACTAGCTGTGCATTGTCATATAGCATTTTTTCGAAGTGAGGAACATGCCATTTTTCGTCTGTAGAATATCTAGAAAAACCTCCTCCTACATGATCATAGACTCCTCCATAAGATATTTTTGTTAAAGTGTTTTTTACAAAATTTAATATTTTTTCGTCCTTTGCTTGATACCCATAGCGAAGTAAAAACTGATAATTATTAGGCATCATAAATTTAGGTACTCGTTTTGTGCCCCCTTCTTTATGATCAAAATTGGTACTCCACTCTTTTACAGAGCTAGCAATAAAATCTGTATTAAAGTTTATTGTATCTGTATTTACTTCGATAAGATCTACTGCTTTGATCCCTTGCTCTAACTTCTCTGCGTATTCTATTAATTTTTCTGGCTGTTTTTCACGTAACTCTGTTATTTGTTTTAACACATTTAGCCAATCTTCTTTTTTAAAATAGGTACCTCCCCAAACAGGTCTTCCATCTGGCAATGTAATCATATTAAGAGGCCAGCCACCACTGCCAGTCATTAATTGAACAGCATTCATATATACCTGGTCTATGTCTGGTCGCTCTTCGCGATCTACTTTTATATTTATATAGTTAGAATTCATTGTTTTAGCTACCAAAGTATCTTCAAAACTTTCATGCTCCATAACATGACACCAATGGCAAGCGGCATATCCTATACTTACAATAATAAGTTTGTTCTCTTCTTTTGCTTGTTTTAGCGTTTTTTCATTCCATGGTTTCCAGTTAACAGGATTATGAGCATGTTGTAAGAGATATGGGCTTGTTTCATGAATTAAATCATTGGTATATTCATATTGCTCCATAGAAGATTTGTTTTTGCTTGTACAAGCGGTAAAAAAAAGGATTAGGATTATAATGTATGGGTATTTCACAGAAAATCGTTTTTAATAATGTCTAAAAATATAAAAAGCATCCTGAATTATACAGGATGCTTTTGGTAAAGAAATTATATTTCTTTTATTTTACTTCGAAAGAGATTTTTAAGTTTACTCTAAACTCTGTTACTTCATCCTCTCTAACTACAACACTTTGATCGACTATATATGCAGATTTAATATTTTTTACAGACTTACTAGCTTGTTTAACTGCATTTTTAGTAGCATCTTCCCAGCTTTTTTCAGAATTTGCTAATACTTCAATAACTTTGATAATTGCCATTTTTGAGTTTTTTTAAGTTAAAATTTAAAAGAGTCTCTAAGATACAAGATACTTTACTCTTTTTAAAGTAAAGTGTATTAATGTTTTAACTATATTTTCGATGTAATGAGATAATTATCGTTAAAAAGTTGTTTTTTTTAAGCTGAAAATTAGTAATCAATAAAAATCATGTTATAAAGAGCTATTCAAAATGATTTGTTATTATTCTGCACCAATCAATTTTTTATACCCATCGGCATTTAATAAAGCATTAACCTCATCTGGGTTAGAGATTTCTATTTTTGCAAGCCAGCCATTGTTATAAGGGTCAGAATTTACTATTTCTGGTTCAGATTCTAGTTTGTCATTAATTTCAATAACAGTTCCAGAAACAGGCATAAAGATATCCGATACAGTTTTAACCGCTTCGATAGACCCCATTACTTCCCCTTCATTAAGTTCTTCATCCAGAGATTCCATTTCTACATAAACAATATCTCCCAGTTCGCTCTGTGCAAAATCGGTAATTCCTATATATGCTATATTTCCTTCGATTCTGATCCATTCGTGATCTTTACTGTATTTTAATTCTTGTGGTGTATTCATGATTTATTTTTTGATAAATGGTAGTTTTTTTACGATTGCTTTAACTCGTTTGTTTCTGATTTGAATGAAAACAGAACTATCTGCTTTTGTATGGGAAATGGTTACATAGCCAAGTCCTATTCCTTTTTCGAGCATAGGAGATTGGCTTCCAGAAGTTACGTTTCCGATAAGGTTATCCTTTTCATCATAGATTTGGTATCCAGCTCTGGGAATACCTTTCTCTATCATTTCAAAGCCAACTAATCTACGAGTAACTCCTTCTTCTTTTTGTTGCTGTAAAGCCTTAGAGTTAATAAATGGTTTTGTAAATTTTGTGATCCATCCTAGTCCTGCTTCTAATGGCGAAGTGGTGTCGTCGATATCATTACCATACAAGCAAAACCCCATTTCTAATCGTAATGTATCTCGTGCTCCAAGACCTATTGGTTGAATGTTATCTTCTTTTCCAGCATCTAATATTGCATTCCAAAGCTGTTCTGCACCAGTATTGGGTACGTAAAGTTCGAACCCTCCTGCACCAGTATATCCTGTAGCGGATATGATTACATTTTGTATCCCTGCAATTTCGCCAATAACAAAAGTGTAATATGGTATATCTGCAAGAGCTACTTTAGTAAGTTGTTGCAATACTTTTGTAGCCAAAGGCCCTTGAACTGCAAAAAGAGAGATCTCATTAGAACGGTCTATCATTTCTACATTTTCCGTATTATGACTTTGTATCCAGTTCCAATCTTTTTCGATATTAGAGGCATTAACTACCAAAAGATACTCTTCTTCTTCTAATTTGTAGATAATAAGGTCATCTACTACGCCACCTTTTTCATTAGGCATGCAAGAATATTGAGCACTGCCAACATTTAGTTTGGTAGCGTCGTTGCTACTTATTTTTTGAATTAGGTCTAATGCTTTAGACCCTTTTAAGATAAATTCTCCCATATGGGATACATCAAAAATACCAACGCCTTCTCGTACGGTTTTATGTTCTTGTACTACCGATGTATATTGCAATGGCATCAAATACCCTGCAAAAGGAACCATTTTTGCTCCCAACTCTTTATGTTTAGCTTCAAGAGCTATACTAATTAATTCTGTGTCCATATTTAGTTTATTGTTATTTCTGGATTTTTTGTATCCTCTTCAAAGGCAGATAGTGGCAGACAGCTACACATTAGGTTTCTATCCCCATATGCATCATTAACCCGTCCTACACTAGGCCAAAACTTATTATTTTTAATATACGATAAAGGAAAAGCCGCTTTGGTTCGGGAATATGGCATGTCCCACACTTCTTTAGCAATAAACTCCAGAGTATGTGGTGCATTTTTTAAAACATTATGTTCTCTGGAAGCTGTTCCGTTTTCTATCTCACGTATTTCATTTCGAATACTAATCATGGCATCAATAAAACGATCCAGTTCTTCTACAGTTTCACTTTCTGTAGGTTCTATCATAATAGTTCCTGCAACTGGAAAAGAAACTGTTGGGGCATGAAAACCATAATCCATAAGTCTTTTAGCGATATCGGTTACCGTTATATCCTCCTCTTTAAATGCTCTGCAATCAATAATAAGCTCGTGTGCATTACGTCCGTTTTCTCCTGTAAACAAGATAGGGTAGTGGTTTGCTAATTTTTCTTTTATATAATTAGCATTAAGAATTGCCATTTCTGTTGCGGCAGTTAATCCTTCGCCTCCCATTAATGCTATATATGCATACGATATCGAAAGTATACTTGCACTACCCCAGGGAGCTGCAGAAATTGCTGCAATTGGCTTTTCTCCTCCAGCATTTTTTATTACGGCATTACCAGGGATAAAAGGAGCAAGGTCTTTACTAACGGCTATTGGTCCCATACCAGGTCCACCACCACCATGTGGGATACAGAAAGTTTTATGAAGGTTAAGATGACATACATCTGCACCGATAACTCCTGGGCTTGTTAGCCCTACTTGGGCATTCAAATTGGCTCCGTCTAAATATACTTTTCCTCCATTATCGTGTATAATCTTACATGCTTCTTTAATGTTTTCTTCAAAAACACCATGGGTAGAAGGGTAGGTAACCATTAAAGCCATTAAATTATCTTTGTGCTTTTCTGCTTTGGTACGTAAGTCTTCTATGTTTATATCTCCATTTTCTCTACAAGATACAATCACTACGTTTTGTCCAGCCATGATTGCACTCGCAGGATTAGTACCATGTGCAGAGGATGGTATAAGGGTTACATTTCTATGTGTTTGGTTTTTGTCGGCATAGTATGCTTTGATAACCATTAACCCTGCAAGTTCTCCTTGCGCACCACTGTTTGGTTGTAAAGAGGTAGTGTATAATCCTGTTATTTCTGCGAGCCACGCTGCCAGATGCTCAAACATTTGGTGGTAGCCTTTTGCTTGGTTTACAGGAACAAAAGGATGAATATTAGCAAGCTCCCCCCAGGATAAAGGCATCATTTCGGTAGTTGCGTTTAATTTCATGGTGCAGGATCCCAAAGCAATCATAGAATGTACCAAAGAAAGATCTTTGTTTTCTAATCTTTTTAGGTATCGAAGCATTTCATGTTCTGCCTGATACGAATTAAATACAGGGTGTTCTAAATAAGAAGATTTTCTTCGTAACGAATCAGGGATAGCAGTACTTTCTACTTTCCAATCTTCTATTTTTAAAGTTTTACCTTTTGCTAATGCAAAGATTTCGATAATATCCTCTAGATCTTTTATACTGGTTTTTTCATGTAATGATATTCCTATATGATTATCCTCAAAATATCTAAAATTAATTTCTTTAGCCAGCGCTAGTTTTTCGATACTCTTTTTATCTTCTACTTCAATTTTTAAAGTATCATAAAAGTGTGTATTGGTTTGTGTATATCCTAGTTTTTCTAATTCCTGATGCAATTTAGAAGTAGATAAATGGATTTTGTTTGCTATTTGTGTTACACCATCTTTTCCGTGGTATACGGCATACATCCCTGCCATTACAGCCAACAGTACTTGTGCTGTACAAATATTAGAAGTTGCTTTTTCTCTTTTAATATGCTGTTCTCTGGTTTGTAATGCCATTCGGTATGCAGGACGACCATGGCTGTCTTCGGTTACTCCTATAATCCTGCCAGGAATATGACGTTTATATTCTTCTTTGGTAGCAAAATAAGCAGCATGTGGCCCTCCGTATCCTAGTGGAACCCCAAACCTTTGTGAAGTACCTACCACCACATCTACTCCCATTTCGCCAGGAGGTGTAATGTGTGTTAGAGCCATTAAATCACATGCTACAGCAACTTTTACATCTTGTTTTTGTGCTTTAGTAATATAGGATGTTGGATCTGTAATTGCTCCATCACTATTTGGGTATTGTATAAGAATTCCAAAAAGATTTGGATCTGCAATATCTAATGTTGCAATATCGCCAACAACCACATTAATTCCTACAGGTTCTGCACGACCTATCATTAGTTCTATGGTATGTGGAAATGTTTTTTGATCTATAAAAAAGGTGTTCGCTTGCTTTTTTGTTCTGCTTTTTACCCGATGAAGAAGAGTCATTGCCTCTGCAGCTGCGGTAGCCTCATCTAGTAAAGATGCATTAGCGATTTCCATTTTGGTAAGATCTGTGATCAGGGTTTGGTAGTTGATCAAAGCTTCTAATCTACCTTGTGCAATTTCTGCTTGGTATGGTGTATATGCGGTATACCATGCAGGATTTTCTAAAATATTTCGTTGGATAACTGGTGGAATAATACAATCGTGATATCCCATTCCTATAAAAGAACGGTATATTTTGTTGTTCCCCATCATCGATTTAAAGGTAGTAAGAAATTCTAATTCTGTCTGCGCAGCAGGTAATGCTAATGGTTTTGCAGAACGAATATTTTTAGGTATAGTTTCATCGATTAATTGTGCTAATGAGGTAACACCAATTACATTTAGCATTTGATCAATTTCCTTTTTCCCAGGACCGATATGTCTTGGTTGAAATTCTTGTTTAAGGGTGTTTAGATCTTTCATAATATACTATCCCGTTAATTTATTTATATAATGGAAAATTCACCATCCAGTTATTTACTTCTTTTTTGATAGTTGCTATTTTAGAGTCATTATCGTGATTAGATAATACGTCATCTATAAAACCAACCATGGTATACATATCTTCCTCTTTCATCCCTCTGGTGGTAATAGCAGATGTTCCTAAGCGCATTCCTGAAGTTACAAAAGGAGATTTATCATCAAAAGGAACCATATTTTTGTTAATGGTTATATCGGCTTTTATTAAGGTATTTTCGGCTAGTTTGCCAGTAAGATTTTTGGATCTTAGATCGATAAGTGCCATATGGTTATCAGTTCCGTTAGAGATGATTTCGTATCCTCTTTCGATTAAAGCAGTACACATAGCTTTGGCATTTTTTACAACTTGTTCTGCATATATGGTATAATCATCGGTTAAAGCTTCTCCAAAAGCAACGGCTTTTGCCGCAATAACATGCTCTAAAGGCCCTCCTTGTGTTCCTGGAAAAACACCCATATCTAATATGTTAGACATCATTTTAAGATCTCCTTTTTTGGTAGTATGTCCCCAAGGGTTTTCAAAATCTTTACCCATCATAATCATTCCACCTCTAGGACCTCTTAATGTTTTATGGGTAGTAGTGGTCACGATATGGCAATGTGGTAAAGGATCGTTTAATAACCCTTTTGCAATTAATCCTGCTGGATGAGAAATATCTGCTAATAATAAAGCTCCAACCTTATCTGCTATAGCTCTTAATCTTTTATAATCCCAATCACGACTATAGGCAGAGGCACCACAAACAATAAGTTTTGGTTGTTCTCTTTCTGCAGTTTCTGCAACAGTGTCCCAGTTAATTAAACCTGTTTCTTTTTCTACACCATAAAAACTTGGTTGGTATAGTTTTCCTGAAAAATTTACAGGAGATCCATGGGTAAGATGCCCCCCATGCGATAAGTCAAAACCTAAAATTTTATCTCCGGCATTTAGACAAGCAAGCATTACTGCAGCATTTGCCTGTGCACCAGAGTGTGGTTGTACATTTACCCATTCTGCACCAAATAACTTTGCAGCTCTGTTTATAGCAAGGGTTTCTACTTTATCTACCACTTCACAGCCACCATAATATCTTTTACCAGGAAGACCTTCTGCATATTTATTAGTAAGAGAAGAACCCATGGCTGCCATTACTTGTTTCGAAGTAAAATTTTCTGACGCAATAAGTTCAATACCATTTTCCTGACGTTCTGTTTCTTCTGCGATAAGATTTTTTATTTCTTTATCCTGAATATCTTGTATCATAGGTTGTTTTTTGATAATACATCCAAAATGAGATGTATAGGGTTTGACTATTATTTTTTTGAATTTTTTAGGATTTGAATGCACCAAACCAAAAATTAATAGTTGCAAATTGCGGAGAATAAATTTGAAAAAATAGTACAAAATTGCAAGGATATATTTGTGCTGTTTTATGCTAATTTAGCTCTTAAAGGACATGGGTTATATAGTGAAGGTTCTAATGAGTACCGAAGTGTTTCTAAGCTTTTCGAGCTCGTTTTAAAGAGTCTTTTTGTCAGAAATTAGAAGATTGAATATGGTATTTTTAGATTATATTAGTTGTATGCCAAAGTATAATAGAATTTGGATTACAGATTATAAGAAATAGAATGAGGATTGAATAATAAAGTGTATATACTAAAAATAAGCAAAACATGTTTTGAAGCAATGGCGATCTAAAATCTTTACCAGAATTAGCATCAAATAATAATTTTATTTGCAAATTGTTTGGGAGTCATGCCTATTATTTTTTTAAAGTGCCGAGTAAAATGACTTTGATCAAAGAAACCAGATTGATAAGCAACTTCTGTAGCAGATAATCTTTCGGCCAATAACTTTTTGGCTTTTTCTATTCGTAGATTTACTAAATATTGGTGAGGTGGTAATTGATAATGTTGTTTGAAAGATTTTATTAGCCCATATTCTGAAATACCAGTTAAATTAGAAAGATCATTTGTAGATACCTCTTCCAGATAATGTGTGTGTATATACTCTTTGATCTGTTTTGCTGCAGTAAATTTTTCTGAAATAGGTTCGTTATGTATCTCGGTGTAGGCATATCGAACAATAAGCTCTTTAAGAAAATCCAGAAGTAAAGACTCTGATTTAGGATGGTGTTGTTTGTATATTAAATCAGGAAATACAGCTTTACCTTTTTTAAATAAATTTTTATTGTTTATTATGTTTTCTTTAAAAACAGGTAGTTCTATGGGTAAATTAAGGGTATCCATAGCTTTTTTCATAATTTCTATTGGAATATACATGGTAAGAAAATTCCAGGGAGAATTATTTACAGGTTTTCCTGTATGTACTTCATAAGGGTTGAAAATAAGTATGGAACCTGTAGATAAAATAAAGTTAGAAGAGTCATTAGAGTAATCTCCGACTCCATAATCCATAAAAATTATGGTGTAGCTCTCATGAAAATGTGGTTTGAATTTATGAGACGTAAAAGACCCCTTAAATAACTCTAAGTTATCCAAAGTGTTATTTATAAAATGCTGAACATGATTATGTTTTTTTTTGTCATGCATTATTTTTTGGAATTTACTTTGAAATGGTATTTTTTATCCCATCCTAGACAATTACTTTTTAAAAGTATTTTTATATGTTGCTAATATATACTGGTTTTACATATTATTTAGTATCAAAAGTATTAAAAAACATATGTTTTAAAATTCTTCTTTTTGTTTTTTGCAATAACCCTTAATTTTATAGGTGAATATTTAACTATTTACGTAGATGTGTATCTATAGTAAACATTATGGGTTTAAAAAAAATCCCAGAGCAAGTCTGGGATAATAATTTAAAGGTTGTTCTTATCTGTTTGTTATTATTAGCCATTTATAGCCTCTACAGATTCTATTTTATCTTTTAGCATTTCTTTTAACATGTTTTCGATTCCATTTTTTAATGTAAAAGTAGAAGAAGGGCAACCACTACAGGCACCTTGTAAAACTACTTTTACTATTTTGCTATTTGGATCATAAGAGTCAAAAAGTATGTTTCCACCGTCGCTAGCTACGGCAGGTTTAATATATTCATCGATGATATTAATGATGTCTTTAGAAACATCATCTAGTTTTTCAAACTCAGCATCTGCTTGTTTTTCTACAGTGTTTTTTGATATGGTAGCATTAGCAGATAAAACCTCTTTGCCTTGTTCTAAATAGTTACGTAAAAACTCTCTTATTTCTAAAGTAATATCATTCCAATCTGCCATATCGTACTTGCTGATAGAAATATAATTTTCATCAATATATACTTCTTTAACAAAAGGAAAATGAAATAGTTCTTGTGCTATTGGCGCTTGTTTAGCATCATCAATGTTTTTAAACTCATGCCCAGCAGTAACCAATTTTTTATTGGCAACAAATTTAAGAACAGCAGGGTTAGGTGTGCTTTCGGCATATATAGTAATAGGTACTTTTTTTGTAGTAGATTCTGTTTCATTAATAACAGGGGTGCCACTATTAAGATATTCTTTTATCTGTTCAGCAATTTCTTCCTGAACATCAGCCCATTCTACAATGTCATATTTATCGATGGCTACAAAATTTTGTGCTATATATACTTTTTTTACAAATGGCAAGTAAAATAATTGTTGTGCCAAAGGAGAGTTTTTGGCCTGATCTATATTCTCAAATTCGTAACTGGTGTGTTGTGTTAAAAAGAAATTGGCTTCAAACTTAACAATACCAGGATTCGAAGTGGCTTCTATTTTTATTTCAAAATTCTTTTCCATGTACTAATTTTTAGCAAATTTACAAAAAAGGAGCGCTATATCTGTATTATAAATACAATGGAAATATTTTTTAATTAATCTTGTAGCATACGTAAATCTGGTATTCTGACAAAAATTTATATCTTTGGAACTATTGATAAACAATGATTTGTTTTTAGGAAAGTAATGAAATCTTACATTACATACTGTTTTTAATAGTTTTGTTAGATTCACAAATTCTATTTAGCCCCATAAATAATAGAACCCAAATGAACTTAAAAAATTTTTGTGTAGTATTTTTAGTATTGTCATCTTCTTTTGTTTTCTCACAAGAAGGAATTCCTGTATACTCAGATTATCTTTCTGATAATTTATATTTAGTACATCCCGCTATGGCTGGTGCATCTAATGCAAATAAAATAAGACTTACGGCTAGAAAACAGTGGTTTGATGTAAATAATGCACCTAATTTACAAACGTTAAATGTTAATTTTAGATCTGGTGAAAAATCGGGTTTAGGGGGGATTATTTATAAAGATGAGAATGGTAGGTTTTCTCAAACAGGAATGTATTTGACCTATGCGTACCATCTTTTATTTTCTAGAGATAGAACAGATTTAAACATGTTATCTTTTGGGATGAGTGCTGGTCTTATCCAATCTAATGTAGATTTAAGAGGTTTAGATGATCCTACAGATCCAGATCCTATGATTTTAAATAGAGTACAAAAGGATTTTTATTATAATGTAGATGCAGGCTTGTCATATAATTATTTAGAGTGGTATGCACATGTTACTGTTAAAAATATTCTGCCAACGACCCGAGATATTTTTGATAATAATACTCCGATACAAGAATCTAATAATCTTCGTAGATATATCTTTTCATTAGGATACCTGTTTGGAATAGGTAATACACCGTGGAGTTTAGAGCCATCTATGTTATATCAAGTTACAGAGGAGACGCAAGAGAGTAATGTTGATGCAAATTTAAAGGTATACAGAGAGTTTAATTTTGGAACTCTTTGGGGAGGATTATCGTATAGGCGTAGTTTGGATGGCGCAGAATTTTCTAGAGATGGAACTACCGTAGAAAGTCAGCAATTACAATATATAACTCCTTTTTTGGGAGTGAATTATAAAAAATGGTTGGTAGGATATACATATAGTTACCAATCTAACTCTGTGGTTTTAAGTAATGGTGGTTTTCATCAACTTACTTTGGGGTATGATTTTGGAAAACGTAAAGAAAGATGGGACTGTAATTGTCCTGCGATAAATTCAAAAAACTAGTCAACAGTCTATTAAAAGTATTAAAAAAGAGGTCGCCTAGCTATTTTTTAGACGACCTCCTTTTTTTTAAGTTATAAAGATAGTGTAATACTACCTTACAATTAACGGTTATTTTTTAATAATTCTCTCTGTATATACCTTACCATCAATATATATTCTAAATATATACAACCCTTCTTTGAGTTTAGATAAATCTTGTGTTATAGATTTTTGATTACCTTGATATGTTTGAGAATTCATTAATTTTCCAGTAAAATCATATAGATTTATTTTTATCAATGAGGTACTTTCAGCCTTCATCATAAGGCTTACAACATCTTTTGTTACTGTAGGAAACAGAGAATATAATGCTTTTGAATTACAATCTCCTGTTTTTGACCAGGCATGTTGCCAGTATACGCCAGTACCTGGAGCATAAGCCCAAGCCCCTATAGAAGAACACCATCCTGGAATATTACATGTATATTTTCCTCCTGCATTTTGTATTTCCTCACCTTGACTATAAGAGGTGCCTACTACATACTGTGGTATTCCTGCACAGTTTCCTCCTCCGATATCGGGAAGTGTAGTTGTAGTTGCGATATTACTAAAATCAGATTGATTACCAGCAGCATCCTTAGCTTTTACTCTGAAAGAATATGAGGTGTTTTGGGTTAATCCAGTTACTTGATATGAAGTGCTATTTACAGTAGTGATAAAAGTGTTTTCTTGGTATATATCGTATCCTGTTACTCCTACATTATCTGTAGCGGCATTCCAAGAAAGATCGATGGTAGTTTGTGTAGTATTTGATGTACCTAAATTAGTAGGGATAGAAGGTGCCTGTGTGTCAGAACCTCCTCCAGTATCAAGTGTAGTTACAGTTATGGTATTACTAAAGCCAGATTGGTTGTTTGCAGCATCCTTAGCTTTTACTCTAAAAGGGTATGAGGTATTTGCTGTTAATCCAGTTATTTGATATGAAGTACCATTTACAGACGCAATAACAGTATCTCCTTGGTATATATCATATCCAGTTACTCCTACATTATCAGTAGCAGCATTCCAAGAAAGATCAGCTGTAGTTTGTGTTGTATTTGATGCACCTAAACCAGTAGGGGTAGAAGGTGCTTGTGTGTCAGAACCCCCTCCATCAAAATGGATATCACTAGCTGAATAAAATGCTTCTCCACTATCAGATCGTTGCCAGATACTATAAATAACATGTTTACCTGTTCTAACAGGTAGCGTTACGGGGATGTTAACAATTCTTTCGGGTCCACTTGGAGGTGTTCGTACTAGAAGTACAAGACTGTCCCATGTTAATGGTTGATCAGGAGACCAGCTTTCTTTGGTAATATACACTTCATAATAAGCGGTTGCATGAGGAGCATGATTTGTCCAGGTAACTGTAAGTGGACCCGGAGAAACTAGTGTTGATACCCAATCGGGTCTAACTTGATCCATACCTCCATATTTCTCAGGCCTACCACCGCTAGCTAAATTTCCATCCATAATATATTGTCTGTGATTACCATTTACATTTGCTTGGTTAATTTCATTCCAATCATATAATGCCTGTGTTCCATGAGAGGCTACTGCTGCAATACAAGAAGCAGAATCTGGACTTTCAGGGCCTTCCTGAAAACAATTCCAAATACGACTTGGGGGGTATGTTACTGTGCCATGGGGGAAAACAGATAGAGTTACTGATAGAAATAAGGTCATACAAATCAACCGCTGCCATGAACAGTTAATTATATTAAAATTTACTGAGTTTGTTGTTTTTTTTAACATGGTTTTAATGGTATTTAAAAGTTATATATTAATGAGTTAACTCATTAATATACAAATTATTATATAGGATATTGTTTAAATGCATATTTCAGATACTATTGAAACTAGAATTAAGAGTGATTTTTTTAAAGATTAAAATCTTTTATAGTTCTTTGATCGATTAAAAAACAGATAAGGACTACAAAAGGATATTTAAGATAAATTAAGAGGAAAGATGGTTTTTAGCGCCTTAAAATGGTCATAAACCACATATTAAGATTTTTTATATACATGCAGTATTTCTGATCAAAAATATGCTATCTCTAATACGTTTTTCTAAAAGATTAAATTTAGAGGCGTAAGATTTTTTTTATTGTATTGAAGATGATTACCAATACGAAAAATATTTCGGTAAGTTATATTAGTGTTACTGAAAATACAGTTTGATTATTTATGCATAAAACACGAGAAGTTATATAGAGAATTAGTACTAATCCTATGGACAAAGATCGTACATGTTAATGAATTTGTTTTGAGACCGTAATTGTTTTGTTATAAATTCAAGAAAATTAGTCGGTGAGTTTATTAAAAAATAAAAATGCTTGCATAATTTGCAAACATCTTTATTTTTCAAACTATCTTTTAAATAAGAGTTATTCTGTATAAGTACCTTCAAACGTTAATCTATTATCTTTAATAGGGACTAAAGACGATAATTCATATATGTTTTTATAACCATATCCATACAGATTAATGAATGTAGGGATATTTAATGCCAGAGGTGCCATTTTAGAAGCAAAATTAATAGGATCACCATCTATATTGTTATTACAATAAATTAGAATACGTGTTTGTTTTGAAGCTATTTGCTTTGCTAGTTTGCCTTCTGTAAAGTCAGAAAAATTTATATGGGTGGCACCTTTAAGATGCTTTTTTTTATAGGCAGCTTCAGAGCGAGTATCTAATAAAATCGTATTTTCATCTTTTAGGTATTCCAAAAATAGATCTAAAGTAATTAATCGTTCTTTTCTGTATTCTAAAACCTCTTCAGACATTTTGAGAAAAGAATCATAATCTACTTTTGATTTTGTAGGTTTCTTTGTTTGCTGCGCTTGTAATGATAATGGCATAAGGATTAGAATAATTATTTTAATAATACTTTTCATGTTTTGCAGTTTATTGTGATAAATCTAAACTAGGATGGAGACGATATCTAGTTTTCCCAAGTAAATGATTTTTGTCTTCCTTGTTTTTTGATAGCATTAAGTAAAGCAGTTTCGAGATTATTATCCTCTTTTTTACTGTGATCTCTAAGATATTGCACTCGTTTTTTATTTACTTCTTTAATTTTTTCTTGAATCTCCTTACGAGCGGTGCTTTTTTCTGTGATATATTCTTTAAGCTCAGCTTTAGATTTTCCTTTAAGATCTTTGGGTAATTTGTCTTTTGCTACTTCTTCTATTTCAAAAGATGCATCCTCTGCCGCATCAATAAGATCCCAACTTTTGTTTTTATAGAATCCAGAACTTTTACTTACTGTACGGCTTACCGCATTAGCAGAACTATAGGATTGTGCATTTGCATCCTGTTCTGCTTGCAATTTTCTTTTTTGAGCACCTTGATTACCATAATAGATATAAGTACTGTTTAATTTACGGTTAAGTTCAAGAATCACATCATCATACGGGGTTGCAATGTGTATTGTTTCGCGGTTATGGTCGATAGCACTATACTCTCCTTTAGTAATGTCTGCGCCATCTTTCCACATAGAGTCAATACCTTGGCGGTAGTTACCACAAAATATAGTGTTAATGGTAATATCTTTTTCTGCAGCATCGGTGGCAGCATCCTTATAATCTAATGGGCCTTGGGTAAACGGTTCATTACCTGCAATGAAAATTAATTTTAAATGATCGTTATTTTTTTTCCAACCTAGTTGATTGATTGAAGTATTAATCACTTTACCACAATACTCATTTCCTCCATTAGTAGTAAGGGCAAAAAGTTCCTTTGATATTTCATCTAAATCATTAGAGAATGGTAGTACTTGTCGTATAAACCCTTCTTGCGATGGCAAACCGTCGTTACCATATTCGTATAATGCAATCTCTAATTTTATTTTATGATGACCGCATTTAGCATAGGATAGCTCATTTACAATTTCCCAAAGTTGTGCTTTTGCCTGATCAATAAGACCGTCCATACTATTACTGGTGTCTAATAATAAGGCAACTTGAATATTGCGAGTATCAGGATCAGTTTTGGTAGTATGAATCAAATGGCTTTTTTCAGTTTTAAAAGCAATTTTAGAATCTGGTTTTGTATTTGCATTACAAGAAATAGTAGCAAGTAGGCAGAATGTGCTCCATATAAAAAATGTCTTCATGATTTTCTTTTTTTAAATTCAGGATAAAACTATGCAGAACTTATAGTATTAAAAATCTAAAATGAGGGAGCAGGTATAGAAAATGAGTGTATTTGGGGTTTTGATTAGTAAAATGCCTTTTATGAGTGGTGAAATGGATATAAAATCACATAATCCCGAAATAAGGATTTTATTATCCGGGGTAAATGGATTAAGTTTACCTTGTTTTAATTCTGTATAATGAAGAAGGTTAGTTTGTTAATAGTATTTGTTTTGCTTATGCCAATATTGGTATTAGGGCAAGAAAATGCTAGAATGAGACGGTCAGAGTCTATGAGTATTAAAGGGTCTGTAAAAGAAAAAAGTACTCGTAAACCAATTAAAGATGTAGAGGTAACTATCTCTGGAAAAGGAATAGTTACTACAGATGTTTTTGGAAATTTTAAAATCGAAGCCCAAATAGGAGATGAACTTGTAATTACTCACGATAGTTTTACTACCGTGCGCTATATTATTAAAGATGGACAAAGAATAGATATAGAAGTAAAAGACAATCCTAATACCTTTCGTTCTAAATCGATTACCAAACAAAAACAAGAATCTATATATCAGGAAAACCTAAGGGCAGCAAAAACAACCTTAAAAAAAGACGCTTCTAAAAGTATAGAATATATTACTAATGCTTTAGAAACTATTAGGGATGATGATCCTTTATCAGATAACAAAAAAGCAGAACTATTTGAAACATTAGCAGATATATACAGACATTGGCAGCAACCAGATCTGGCAGAAAGTAATTATGCTACAAGTCTTAAAAACAAGTATAGTACTGAGGTAAAAGTTAAATTAGGGAAAGCACAATTAGAAAGTAAAAATTACCAATCTGCATTACAAACCTTTAGTCAATTACAAAAGTCAAGAGTAAACAGTAATCAAGAGCTTGCAATATATGAAGGTTTAGGGGATAGTTATAAAGGATTACGTAACTATACTAAAGCTATAGAAAACTATAATAAAGCATTATCAATAAGTCAAAAAAACAATCTGGATGATGCTGTAATCTTATTAAATTCTAAGTTAGCCGAGGTATTAAGGCAACAAGGTAAAATTACTGTAGCAGAAGGGTATTTAGATAATTCGGTGCAGTTAGCGCAACAAAAAGATAAAAAAACATCTGCGCGACAAAGAACTGTTGCAGCAGATTTTTATAATAAAAGCAATAGCTATGATAAAGAAATACAATTGCGAAAAGAAGCAATTGAAGATATTGAAAATATTGAAGAGATAATCGATACTCCTGCAGCACAACAAGACAATTCTTTAACAACTCAAGTACAAAATTATAAAATAGCAAATGCATTTGCAGCGCAACAGGCATATGATGAAGCTATTCCATATCTGGAAGAAAGTATTAAAGAAGCAGAATCCAAAAATGATCTTATAGTTCAAAAAGATGCTACCAGAAAACTAGGAGAAGTTTATAGAGAAAAAGGAGAGTTAAAAAAAGCCGCAGAGGCTTTTGAAGAATATGAAGTTATTATTGATAAGCTATATATCCAAAAAGATCAGGAAATATCGCAAGCAGCCCGTTTTAGCAGGGAGCTAACACAAAAAGCAAATCGTATCGCAACGCTCGAAAAGGACAGGGAACTAAACGAAGCAAAATATGAACTGGCATTTGCATCCCAGGAGCTGGTGAATCAGCAAAGCTTACGACAGCAGATTATTATTTATTTTTTAATAGGATTAACTATGTTATTGCTTCTTGCGGCGTACTTAATGTATCGTAACATGAAACAACAGCGATATGCAAATAATCTATTAGCATTAAAATCTCTACGTTCACAAATGAATCCACATTTTATTTTTAATGCTCTAAATTCAGTAAACACATTTATTGCTACAAGCGATGAAAGGACAGCAAATCGATATTTAACAGATTTTTCATTGTTAATGCGAGCTGTTCTAGAGAATAGCGAAGAAGATTTTATTCCGTTAGAAAAAGAAATAGAACTGTTACGGTTATATGTGCAATTGGAGCATTTTAGGTTTCAAGATAAATTTGAATATAATGTTGAGGTAGATCCTGAAATTCCTATTAATGAATATATGATACCGCCAATGTTACTACAACCATATGTAGAAAATGCAGTATGGCATGGATTACGCTATAAAACCGAAAAAGGGATGTTATCTATACGGTTTCAAAAAATAACCAACGATAGTATAGAGATTACTATAACGGATGACGGTATAGGACGAAAAAAGTCTAAAGAATTAAAAACGTTGAATCAGAAATTACAAAAATCCAGAGGGATGGGCAATATTAAAAAAAGAATTGCAATCCTTAATACCATGTATAAAGATAAGGTAGATGTGTTTATTTCAGATTTAGAAGAAAACGAAGGAACCAAAGTAAAATTAACGCTTAAGAAAGACAAGTAAATGAATTTAACGGCAATTATAGTAGATGATGAAGTAAATAGCAGGGCAATCCTTAGAAATTATCTAGCTAAATACTGTACGACAGTTACTATTTTGGGAGAAGCAGCTAGTGTGCAAGAAACATTAGAACTCTTAAAAACAAATACTCCTGATATGTTGTTTTTGGATGTAGAGATGCCTTATGGTAATGCTTTTGATTTATTAGAGCAGGTGCCTGATCGTACTTTTGAAATTGTATTTGTTACTGCCTATGATCATTATGCAGTAGATGCATTAAATGCACAGGCTACCTATTACCTGTTAAAACCAATTGCTATAGATAATCTAATCAAAGCAGTGGATCATGTAACTCATATAAAGAAAAAAGAAGAGAAGCTTTTAGATGCCGTTCTGGTGCCTAAAGTAACCACTGTTGAAGGTAAGATTACTATCCCGCAACAAGACGGTTTTGAGGTGTTACAGATTTTGGATATTTTGTATTGTGAAGCGGATGATAATTACACAAAAATTTATCTCAATAAAGGGCAAAAATTAGTAAGCAAAACTCTTAAGTATTTTGAAGAATCTTTAAACTCGCATGGTTTTCTAAGAATACATAAAAGTTATTTGGTGAATGTTAGTAAGATAGTTCGATATAGAAAAGGAAAAGGAGGAAGCGTAGTGCTTTCTTCTGGCAAAGAACTAGCCGTTTCTTCTTCTAAAAAAGCAGTGTTGTTGGATTATTTTAAGTAAAAATTATTACGCAAACTTTTAATTTGGTAGTGTCTTGATAAAAGTAAAATAGTGCTTAGCTAACTTATCTTTATCTTTTTCAGAGATAGGAGGGACTTGCCATCGTTGAGATTGTAATAGTAATAAGCTATCCGATTTTTCTTTGATATGATACTTGGTTTTTCCTCCCATAATAAATGTGATAAGCTCCTGCTCCTTTTGTTGGTATTTGCCTTGAAATTGCTGTTTTGATGCTTGTGCTGTTACTTGAGATTTATCTTGTAGTGTTAATTTTAGTTTATCTTCTTTGGTTGTTACTATATATTCACCATTATTCGTAAATGACCACGTTGTTATTGTAAAAGGGGATGTAGCTCCACTTTTAATACCATTATTAGTATAAACGACAGAATCTAAGCGCCATTCACCAATTATAGTAGGGTGTTTACTGTATTTTGGTTTTTCAATTTCTATTTGTAGATTTTCATAAGTTGTTTCTGTAGGAAGATCCTGTTTTTTCAGATTATTACAGCTATAAAATAAGACAAATAAAAAAGTAAATGCCAGACAAGGTATTGTTTTCATAAAAGAGAGAATATTTGGGTCATTTATATGTTTTTTAATCCACATTGTGGAGTTTAATTCTCCAAGGCTTGCCTCGAAAACAAAATATATTTTCGGTAGCATATCTCGAGAGCTTCCCCTTAGGTTATTCGTTTTAGAAGTTTAGTTGTTTTACTGTGTAATCAGTAGTGTTTCCTTTAAGTATTTCTTCTAGCACCTGTACATTACCATTAGTATACAAAATGTGTTTTCCGTTTTTTTTATTTTGGGATAAAAGATTATTTGAAGTTAATATCGTTTTGGTTTGTCTGGCAACAGCTTCTCCAGAATCGATAATAGTTACTTGTTCTGGTAACATTTTTTTTAAAATAGGGATGAGGTATGGATAATGCGTGCACCCTAAAACCAAATAATCTATATTCTCTTTTAGCATTGGAGTTATATATGAATTTAGTAGATTATACATTTCTTTAGAATCTATTTTACCTTCTTCTATAAGCTCTACCAATCCAGCACCTACTACTTCTAGTATTTCTGTGTTTTTTGAATATAGATCAGATGTTTTAGCAAACAACTCACTGGACAGAGTTCCTTTTGTAGCTAAAACTCCTATTTTTTTTGTTTTAGTATTACTAGCGGCTGGTTTTATTGCTGGTTCAATACCAATGATGGGGATATTATAGTTAGATCGTAATACCTTTATTGCATTTGTAGTCGCGGTATTACAAGCAATAATAATTATTTTACAATTAAGGTCTACTAGTTTTTTTGTGTTTTTAATGCTCAAGGCTGTGATCTCTTCCTTACTTCGTTTGCCATACGGAGCATATTTACTATCTGCCAAAAAGATAGTGTCTTCATTTGGCAATAACAGAGAGATTTCTTTCCAGATGGAGGTGCCACCAATACCAGAATCAAAGATGCCTATAGGTTGATTTTGTAGCATTATAGAGTAATTAATAATTTATCAAAAATAAAAAAACAGTGAGAAGACTTCCCACTGTTTTTGATTTTTTACAAAAGATTAGGAGTGATATTTAGATTCCTAAGTCTTTTTTAACATCTGCCATAAGGTTTTTACCATCTGCCATAATTACCCCTGTACCTGTAGTAGAATCTAGTACATATTCAAATCCTTGCGCTCTTGCTACTTTTTGGATAGATGTACGTGCTTTTTCATATATAGGCTTCATTAATTCGATTTCTTTTTTCTGAAGATCCTGAAGTGCATTTTGTCTGTAATCGTTGATACTTTTTTCTGTTGCCTGTACTTCTTGAGCTCTTTTTCCGTTTTCCTCTTCTGTTTTGGTAGGAGCTTCAGATTGGTATTTTTTCATTGTATTTTGCAACTCTAACACCATGTTTCTAATTTCTGCATCATAAGTTTTGTTCAATTTTTCAATCTCACTTTTTGCTGCTTTAAATGCAGGCATTGTTTCTACTAACTCTTGCGATGCAATATGTGCTACTTTGGATTGAGCATTCATATAACTTGTGGTTCCTATGGTAAGTGCAATAGCTACTAGTAATGTTCTAAACTGTTTCATTTGTAAGTAATATTAAAGGGTGTTATAAATTTATAATTTTTAGTTGTCTTCTTTGATTCCCGAATCAGAAGAATCGTTGTTTTTTAAATTTTCTTTCTTTTCTTTTAATGTATTGATAGAGTCTCTTTTTCGTTTTTGCAATTCTAATAATTTCGCTCTTCTTTCTTCAAATTCTTTCTTTTTTGCAGCTCTAATAGAATCTCTTTCCGCTTTGCGTTCTTCTAGAAGTTGTTCTCTTTCAGATAGTCTTTTTTGTGTTTCTCTTTCTCTGTCTGTAATTTCTTTTTCTTGCTCTACATTTCTGTCTTCATCTCTTTCGAGAGCTTTCTTTTCTTTTTTACTATTTAGTTGTTTTCTTTTAGAAGCTCTAGTTATTCTAAGTAATACCTGATCACTTATATCAAATCGATCTGCAGAATATAACATTACCAAATCGGCAGATTTATCAAAAATAAAATCATATTTTTTGTTTTTTGCAATTTCTTGAACTGCGACAAAAACTTGATCTTGTACCGGTTGAACTAGCCTTTTTTTCTGAATAAATAAATCTCCATTTGGACCAAATCGTTTTTGTTGATATTCTAATATTTCTTTTTCTTTAAAAAATATATCTTCTTCTTTTTCTTCAATTAGTTCTTTGGTTAATAGGACTCTTTCATTATTAAGCTCTTTGCGCATTTCTTCAACATCTTTTAGTTCTGCTTCTATCTCTACTTTCCATTTTTGTACTTTGGTTTCAAGCGCTCCAGAAGCTTCGTTATATTCTGGAACATTTTCTAGAATATAATCCATGTCGATATAGCCAATCCTAATACCTTTTTGTGCTTGTGTTAGGTTTGTGAAAAATAAACAACTTATTGCTGCAACTAGTAAAAGACCCTTTGTTTTCATAATTTGTGTGTATATTGAAATAATCGTGCCAAAAAATTAAAACTGTTGTCCTATGATAAAATGGGGTTCCCATCCGTTTGGTTCATTTGTTCCTGGAATGGGATCAAATCCATATCCGAAATCCATACCAAGCAATCCAAAAGCTGGCATAAAGATACGTAAACCTACTCCGGCAGAGCGACTTAATTGAAAAGGATTGAATCTTTTGAAGCTGTCATAAGTAGCTCCTCCTTCTATAAATCCTAACATATATATAGACGCTGCTGGCTTTAATGTTATAGGATAACGAAGTTCTAACGAATATTTATTATAAATTGTTGTTCCATCGGCATCAAAATCTTGACTATTAGCTCTACTAGCAGGTGTTAGAGACCGATCTTTATACCCTCTTAGTGCTACGATTTCTCTACCATCAAGGCTATTTGCACCTAGTTGAGTTCCTCCTAAGAAAAAACGTTCGAAAGGAATATTTCCTCTATCGTTATTATAAGCTCCTAAGAAACCGTATTCTACACTTGTTTTTAGAACTAGTGGGTTTTTGCCTAGCTTAACTAAACTAGTATACCATGAACCATCAAATTTTAGTTTGTAATATTCTAACCACTTAAAACGCTCTTGATCAATCTCTCCTATTTCCTTATATCGTTCTAAGTTTATACTAGGATTATTAATAATCCCAGGGTTTTCATTTTCGATTGTATCTCTTCTGTCTTTTAATGCGCTATAATCTACACCATCAAACAGAGAATATGGAACAGATAGTTTTGCAACTATATTAAATTCGGATCCACCTGTGGGGAAAACAGGGTTTATGGTAGTGTTATTTCTGTTAAGCCCTATAGTATAAGACAAATCATTAGCAAAACCATTACCAAAAGTAAATAGTCGTGTGTTGTAATTTTTAAGATTATAATGTCTTACACTAACTGCTTGGGATAGTGTAAAATAGTTGTCGGGCCAATTTAATCTTTTTGCGATACCAATGGATCCTCCTGTTATTAAAAACTTGTTATTTCTATTTACATCTCTACGATTAGTAAGCAAATATTGTATAGTGTGAGAGAAAGAAGTAGATAATTGATACGGTCTTTTTCCTCCAAGCCAAGGTTCTACAAATGAAAGACTGTAGGTTTGAAAAGATCTACTTGCTTGGGCTCTGACTCTAAGGGTTTGTCCATCTCCCATTGGTAGGGGGCTATAGGAGTCTTTATTAAAGATGTTTCGGATAGAGAAATTACTAAATGCTAATCCTAGTGTACCTACAAAACCACCTCCGCCAAAACCTCCTTGAAGCTCAATTTGACTAGATCCTTTTTCTACCAAAGGATAGTTAATATCTATAGTTCCTGCTTGTGGATTTGCATTTTTAAATTGAGGTTCTAATTGTTCAGGATCAAAAAATCCTAACTGTCCCAATTCTCTAACTGTGCGAACAACAAGTTCTTTGCTGTAGCGTTGACCAGGCTTTGTTCTAAGTGTTCTATAAATCACATGGTCATTTGTTTTGTCATTTCCGCTAATTGTAATATGTTCAAAGTGAGTTAGTTTCCCTTCTCTTATTCTGATTTCAAAGTCTATGGTGTCATTATAGACTTTAGTCTCTACAGCATCAATAGAAGAAAATAAATACCCATTGTTTTGGTATAGGTTAGTAAGATCATCTGCATCAGGTTTGCTATTATCTGAAACTTGCTTTTCCAAAAGAACACCGTTGTAAACCTCTCCTTTTTTAATAACTAATTGTCTTGCTAATTGTCGATCTGTGTATACACTATTTCCTAAAAATGTAATATTACCAAAGTAATGTTTATTACCTTCATCTATATTAAGGTTTAAAGACACACTTTTATCACTTTCTATAACTAAGCTATCCGAAGTAATACGAGCATCTCTATATCCTTTTTCTTTATATTTTATAATGATATTATTTTTGTCTTCTTCGTAATCTGCTCGTATATATTTTGATCGTTTCCAGAATCTTAATGGTTTTCTGCGTTTAGTGTTTTTCATAGCGCTACGAACCATTGCGTCAGTAAGTTGTTGATTACCTTCGATATTGATATTGTCTACTTTAACTTTATCTCCTTTATCGATAAGAATTACCATATTTACCTTATTGTTAACTACTGTGTCTTTAACAGGTATAGTGTTGATAACAACTTTTGTATTTAGGAAACCATCTTTTCTGTACTTATTTGAAATAAAGTTACGAGTAGTGGTTATAAGGTTTTCCGTTACTTTAGCTCCTTTGGTTAGCCCATTGTCTTTGATTAACTGTTCGGATTTACGCTTTTTAACACCTTTTATTCGAATTTGATTTAGTTCTGCTACTTCTTGAATGTTAATTTCAAGATCAGCTACATCGCCATTTACATTACTTATGTAAAAATTAATATCACTAAATAATTCAAGATCCCATAATTTTTTGATGACTTTGCTTATTCGATCTCCGGGAAGAAAAATGCGTTCTCCCTTTTTAAGTCCGGTAAAAGTAATTACGGTGTTTTCATTATAACTGGTTATACCAGTTACTTTAATATCTCCAATGGTGTATTGTTTCCCGTTAGCACTAGGTATATTTTGTGCAAAAAGTGATGTTGATATTAATAATGCGAGTAACGTAAAATACGCAATAGGTAATTTTTTTGTCATTTCTTTAACTGAGCTGCTCACTAGTTTTTCCAAATCTTCTTTCTCTTTTTTGATAATTGAATATGGCCTCGAATAAATCTTCTTTTTTAAAATCTGGCCATAAAATTTCTGTAAAATATAATTCTGCATACGCAATCTGCCATAATAAAAAATTACTAATACGTTGTTCTCCACTGGTGCGTATTAATAAATCTACATCTGGTAGATTTTTTGTATACAAATGCTCATTAATGACTGATTCATTTATAAGATGTGGCGAAATTACATCATTTTTAACTTTAATGCTTATTTCTTGAATAGTTTTTATAAGCTCTTCCCGACTTCCGTAACTTAGTGCAAGGGTAAGCGTCATGTGACTATTAGTTTTTGTTTTTTCTATAACCTGCAAAAGTTCGGTTCTTGCTTTTTTTGGTAAAGATTGCAAATTTCCAATAGCATTAAGCTTTATATTGTTGTTTTGTAGTGTTTTAATCTCTTTTTTTAAAGCGTTTACTAAAAGCTTCATCAAGGTGTCTACTTCAAGTTTTGGTCTGTTCCAGTTCTCTGTAGAAAACGCGTAAAGAGTAAGGTATTTAACCCCGATTTCAGCACAATTTTCTACTACTTCACGAACGGCTTTAGATCCATTTTCGTGACCAACAGCTCTAAATAAACCTTTCTTTTTTGCCCATCTCCCGTTGCCGTCCATAATAATAGCAACGTGCTTTGGGATATTAGAATTTAGTTGTTTTTTATCAATCATTTTTAAAAAGCACAATAACAAGGTATCTTACCCCATGTGTAAGATATTGTTATGCCGGTAAATATGTACCAGTCGTTGTTGTTTAAATTACCAAATCCAGTACCAAACCTGTCGTCAGGATTACTACCATCTATATTGTCTGTAAATGTATATCTTGCACCTATTTCTGCACCTATTACAAATTTTCGACCTAATGTTTTTTTAACACCTAATACCATTGGAATCGCAAAACTCCATTTGTCACTATATGCATCAATTTTATTATTATTATCAATGGCTTGAGCGCCATAGTTAAATGTTGTAATTCCTGAATATAGATATGGGGTAAACTGGGATTCTCCATCGTAAAGATACCAATCCCAGAAGTTAAATTCCATTCCGATAGATATTTCTTTTACAGAATTAGTGAAACTTAACCCTCTTTGTTTTCTTCTTTCGTCTCCTTTGCTGTCATTAGAATTGAGTTCTGCATATAAAAATGATGCTCTAAATGCATGTCGTTTACTTCGGTTCCATTTTCCTATTGCTCCAAAAGCAATATCATTGGGAGAAATATAGTATGTAGATCCTACATCTCCTACATAGTTAGCTCCTCCAGCCATCAATCCTACTTCGTAAGTTTGTGACGTGATAGTTTGTGTAAAAAACACAATGATTATAAGTGATGCTAAGTATCTCATAGATTTTCAAAAGTTTGCAAATATAACAATTAACTTTACTACACAAGAATTTGAGTAAAATAGTATGAATAAAAAACACTTTTTAATGTAATTTATTGTTCAATTGCGTTTATCTTCCCCCCAAAGCATCTTTTTACGTAAGGTTTTTAGAAAGCTATTTTCTTTAAGTATAACCATATTGATTTTAAAAGAAGCTTTTTTGATCACTACAGTAGTCTCATTAGGTAAAGTGTGTATTCTAGAATCTAATGAAACTAGATAAGCATCTTCTCTGCCAGATACTCGTAGCTGTATTTCTTGATTGTCCGGAATAACTAAAGGTCTTGCGTTAAGATTGTGGGGTGCGATGGGGGTAAGTACCATGTTTTCTGCATCAGGAGTCATTACAGGTCCGCCACAACTCAAAGAATACCCTGTGGAGCCCGTAGGAGTTGCTACAATTAAGCCGTCTGCCCAGTAGGTAGTGAGAAATTCATCATTAAGACTAGTGTGTACTGTTATCATAGATGTTGTATTTCTTCTGCTTACTGCAATTTCGTTCATGGCAAAATTTAATACCCCAAATTCTTCTGTTGCAGGTAGGGTTTCTATGGTAACTAGACTTCTTGGAGAGATATGGTATTCTTTATTTAAAATAAGTGCTATACTGTCTTTAATTTCTTCTTTTTGAATTGTGGCTAAAAAACCTAGCCTACCTGTGTTTATCCCTGCAATTGGTATACCAAGATCTCTTACGTATGTAATCGTTTTTAAAATGGTGCCATCTCCTCCTATACTAAAAAAAAGATCATAAGAGGTGTCTAATTCTTCAAAAGTGCTAAAATGCGAATATGTTTTAGTAATCTCATCATGAAGATTTATTAATTCCAGAAAGTTTTTTTCAATTACAACCTCGACACTGTTTTTGTCAAGAGTTTCTAATAACTGTTGTATGTAAATTCCAGAATTTTTATGATAAAATTGACCATATATACCGATCTTCATTATAAATTTAATTTGTGTTAATGATGGGTTGAGTATACTAATTTTATATGTTTAGGTATTTTTCTAAATATTTAGACCTTTCTTTTAAGTTTGTTAAAAATGTGTCTTCAGGGTGTTTAGAAATGATGTTGTAGCTATATCTCCTAAATGTTTGTACAATATTATTAAGATCACTATCACTTATTTTTAGAGTTATTTGTGCAACATCATTTTTCATTTTAGAAATAAATAAACCCAATATCTTTGCGTTATTAGATTCGACTATTTGCGAAATTTCGCTAAAAGAGTAATCTAAAATACCTTTTTCTATGATAAGGATGTTTCCTGGCTCGCTTAAAAAAGGAGTTTCGTTAAAAAAAGTAATGATATCTCCTAGCTCAAAAAATCCCAAATATTTGTTGTGATCATCTAGAACGGGCATTATGTTAGAATTATTTTTAGCAAATGATTCTAGAATATCTAGCCAATTGTCATCACTTCTGGTATAAAAACCCTCTAGAGAATATTGGTATGCCTCTAGTGTCTTGTCTGTTTCAAAACAACGTATATCTGTTTCTGAAACACAGCCAAGATAAACATCATCTTTAATAACAGGGAAATGAGTGTAGGTAAGTTCGTTAAATAGTAATTGAGCATCAGTAACTTTTACCGATAAATCAAGAGGTTCTATTTCATTAACAATATATAAACTTGTTTTCATAATTTATAAGGGACTATCATTATGCAAAATAATCAAAAAATATACAATCAAGGCGTTCTCAAGTTTGTATTTTTGCTTTTTCAGTATAAAGACATCAAAAACTATGACAAAGTTAAGTGTTAATGTTAATAAAATTGCAACGTTACGTAATTCTAGAGGAGGAAATACTCCTAACTTGATACAAGTAGCTATAGATATTCAGAATTTTGGGGGTCAGGGTATAACAATACATCCAAGACCCGATGAGAGACATATTAGATATCAAGATGCATATGATCTTAAGCCTGTTGTTGTTACAGAATATAATATAGAAGGTAATCCTGTTCCTAAATTTTTGGATCTGGTGTTAGATATTAAGCCTACTCAGGTTACTCTGGTTCCTGATGCAGAAGATGCAATAACCAGTAATGCTGGATGGGATACAAAAAAGCATATGGGATTTTTGAAAGAAGTGATTTCTGAATTTAAACGTAACGGAATACGAACCTCTATATTTGTAGATCCTGTTTTAGATATAATTGAAGGAGCGGCTACTACGGGTGCTGATAGAATAGAGTTGTATACCGAAGAGTTTGCGTCAGAATATACTAAAGGAAATTCTGAAGCTATTATACCTTATGCAAAATGCGCTCAACTTGCAATAGATCTAAATCTTGGAGTTAATGCAGGTCATGATTTGTCTTTAGATAATATTAAGTTTTTTAAAGAAAATATCCCAGGTCTTTTAGAGGTTTCTATTGGGCATGCCTTAATAAGTGAGTCTATTTATTTGGGGCTTGAGAATGTAGTTAATATGTATTTAAATCGTCTTAAATAATTTTTTCATTATGAAATTATATGCTAATGTTTTTGGAAACGGTTTTCCTATCATAATTCTGCATGGTTTTTTAGGAATGGGGGATAATTGGAAGACTTTAGGAAAAAAAATATCGGACCAAGGCTTTCAAGTGCATTTGTTAGATCAGCGAAATCATGGTAGAAGTCCTCATAGCGAGGTGTTTAATTATGATTCGTTGGCGGAAGATTTAAAGACCTATTGTAACGATCATGGGTTAGATAAAATTAATCTTTTAGGGCACTCTATGGGGGGTAAAACAGCAATGCTTTTTGCTGTAAAATATCCAGAATTATTGAGTCGTTTAATAATTGTAGATATTGGGCCAAAATATTACCCATTACATCATCAGGATATTTTAGATGGACTAGATTCTTTAGATTTTGAAGTATTAAAATCCAGAGGAGATGTTGATGTGGCTTTAGAGGGATATGTTCCTGATGCAGGAGTTCGGATGTTTTTACTTAAAAACCTATATTGGAAAGAAAAAAACATGTTGGGGTTGCGAATGCATTTAAAGGCTCTGATTAACAATGCAAGCGAAATAGGAGTAGAACTTCCTGAGGATGATATTTACCTAGGGGAAACACTTTTTCTTAGAGGGGAAAAATCAAACTATATACTGGAGAAGGATCAGATAAGAATTAAAAAACAATTTCCAGACTCTAAGATTTTAGAAATTTCTAATGCAGGGCATTGGTTACATGCAGAAAATCCTAAAGATTTTTTTAAAGAAGTATTAGAATTTATCAATAAATAAGCAAAAAATACTATGTATGCATAATATTTTGATGATTTCGTTGTATTATTGGTATTTTCTATTAAATTTGGTAAATCAATTTTTTCAAAATCCTAAAATAACAAAATAATTCTAAATTAATTATGAAAAAACTATTATTATTAGTTCTATTTGTCTTGGTGACTTTGGTCACGTATGCAGGTGGATATAGAGTTAGTGTACAAGGACAGAGGGCTATGGCTATGGGGCATACAGGGGTAGCAGTGGTTAATAGTGCAGAACTGGTATTCTTTAATCCAGCAGGTCTTGTATATTTAGAAAATAAACTAAATGTTAGTGTTGGAGCAAGTGGTATTTTTACCGATGTAATCTTTCAGAATGAAGATTTAGGCATTTCTTATGAAACAGATAGTTCTGTAGGTACTCCTCTTAATTTGTATGGTTCTTATAGAGTAAACGATTGGATGTCTGTGGGTCTTGGTGTTTATACACCATACGGTAGTGAGGTTACGTGGCCAACGGATTGGGCAGGATCTCATTTAGTAAATAATATCGATCTTGCTGCAATTTATATTCAGCCAGTGGTTTCTTTTAAGATTTCGGATTATTTTAGTATTGGTGGTGGGCCAATCTATGTTATAGGTTCAGTAAACTTTAATAGAAATCTTAGTAGAACACTTTCTGATATAGACGGGAATCGTTCTAATGTTACTGTAGAGGATTCTGGTGTTACTAAATGGGGATGGAGTGTAGGCGCTATGTTTAATCCGACAGAAAATTTGCGTTTAGGGTTTAATTACCGAAGTGAAATTATTGTGGAGGTTGAAGGAGGAGAAGCTACATTTTCGAACCTTCCTAATTCTACCGCGGTTCCATTAACTAACGGAACTACTACTTTTGATGCCGCTTTGCCTTTGCCAGCAGAGTTAACAGTTGGTTTGTCATATGAATATAATAAATGGGTTTTTGCATTTGATTATAACAGGCAGTTCTGGGGAGTGTACAAATCTTTAGATATCGATTTTGGAAGTACACCTACAGGCCCGGATTCTGTAAATCCTCGTAACTATAAAGACTCTTCGGCATATCGTTTAGGGTTGCAATATCAAGCAACAGATAAAATTACTTTAAGAGCTGGGTATTATCGTGATGAATCTCCTGTGCAAGCAGGTTTTTTTGCGCCAGAAACTCCACGTAATGATTCAGATGGTTTTACAGGAGGTTTGAGCTACGCTATAACACCTAAACTGGCTATAGATGCTTCTTTCTTTTATTTGAAGTTTAAAGAGGTAGATGCTTCTTATGATCATTATAAAGAGAATGGGCAGGAAGTTCCTTTTGGGGGAACGTATAAATCTAGTGCTTTTGCACCTGGACTTGGTTTAACTTATAAAATGTAATAAAGATGACGAGGAAAAATATAAAATATTTTGCGATTCTGGCATTAGGATTAATAGCTTGTGAACCAGAATTTGATACTCCAATCGATGGAGCAGAGGTTTATGTGAGTGGTAAACTAGATTTAAGTAATTATGTTGCTCTAGGTAATTCTCTTACGGCTGGTTATGCAGACGGTGCATTATATATTACGGGGCAAGAAAATTCATATCCAAATATATTGGCTCAGCAATTTAAATTAGCAGGAGGAGGAGAGTTTATGCAGCCGTTAATGGCTGATAATACTGGTGGAGCTTTGTTAGGAGGGAATCAGATTTTAGATAATAGATTTGTATTAGTTTTTGATGATAAAGGTAAGCCAGTAGGTCCAGCTGTATACACAGGAGCTAAACCTACTACAGATGTTTCTAATAAATTAACAGGTTCTTTCAATAATATGGGGGTTCCGGGTGCAAAAAGCTATCATCTTGCAGCTCCTGGGTATGGTAATGTAGCAGGAGTACAAGCAGGTTTGGCAAATCCTTATTTTGCAAGATTTGCATCATCTTCAGAAACTACAGTTATTGCGGATGCAGTAGCTCAAAAGCCAACATTTTTTAGCTTGTGGATAGGTAATAATGATATTCTTAGTTATGCTACTTCTGGTGGAGTGGGTGAGGATCATAATGTTACAGGTAATTTAGTGCCATCTACTTATGGTTCTAATGATATTACGAATAATAATGTGTTTGCATCTGTTTATAGCGATTTAGTAAAAGCTCTTGCTGTTAATGGAACCGAAGGGGTATTGTTAGATATACCAGACATTACTTCTGCTCCATTTTTTACAACAGTACCTTTTGCGCCGCTAAATCCTTTGGATCCAAGTTTTGCTGCGCAAATACCAACACTTAATGCTACATATGCTGGTTTAAATATGGCTTTTACAGCTTTAGGTGTTCCAGAGAGAGCAATACAATTTTCTGCTACAACAGCTAGTGCTGTGGTTATCAAAGATGAATCCCTTACAGATATAACGGCAGGTCTTACAGTTGCTTTAGGAGGGGCATTTGGTCCTTTGGCTCCAATTGTTGCTGCTCAATATGGTCAAGCAAGGCAGGCTAAAAGTTCGGATTTATTAACGCTAAGAAGTTCAGGAGTTATTGGTAAAGTAAATACGGCTAGGGTTGCAGAATTAATTGGGATGGGAGTGCCAAAAGAAACAGCAGGTCAATTGTCTGTAAACGGACTTACGCTTCCGTTAGAGGATAAGTATGTTTTAATTCCAGAAGAACAGACAGCAATAAAAATAGCGCAAGATTCTTATAACGCTACTATTAAGGCTGTTGCAGGGGCTAATGGTTTGGCGTTTGTAAGTGCAAAATCGTTATTGTTACAAGTAGCAGAAACTGGAGTGTCTTTTGATGGAGGGGTTGTTACTTCAACTTTTGCATCTGGAGGAGGGTTTTCTTTAGATGGTGTTCATCCTACTCCAAGAGGACATGCATTGGTTGCTAATGCATTGTTGGAAGCTCTTGAAGAAACTTATGAAGCTAAATTCCCAAGGGTTAATATAGGTAATTATGGTACCGTTACTGCTAATAACGAAGTGAATTAATAAGATATTTAAAAAAAATATATTTTAAACCTGCTGTTTTTTAGCAGGTTTTTTTTATTAAAAAGAGATAAAGTTTATCTTTGAAGTATGAATTTTCTACTTAAACTTATTTTAAGTGCTCTAGCAGTACTTATTTTAGCTAAAATCCTTCCAGGAGTGGAGGTGGATAATTATGTGAGTGCTTTGATTGTTGCGGCTGTTTTAGCTGTCTTAAATTCGATAGTAAAGCCTTTATTGGTTATTTTGACATTGCCTGCTACGATACTTACTTTAGGGTTGTTTCTTTTAGTAATTAATGCTGCGATTATTTTATTGGCAGATTATTTTATAGCAGGTTTTAATGTAGGTGGTTGGTTGTGGGCGCTGATCTTTAGTATCTTGTTGTCTATATTTCAATCTATACTACATTCTATTTTAAAGAAAGATAAAAATTAATGTAACGCTTGCTGTTTTTCAGGGAGTTAAAAATTTGTTGTGATGTAAAAAAGTATTACTTTTGCAACCCAATTTTTAGTAGTAAACGAAGAGATAATGAATATTTCAAAAGAGCAATTAGACGAATTGAATGCGGTGGTAACGGTAGATATCGCTAAAGAAGACTATAGTGATAAGGTAGAAAAAATCCTTAAAGACTATCGTAAAAATGCTAATATTCCTGGTTTTAGAAAAGGCCACGTTCCTATGGGGCTTGTGAAAAAGCAGTATGGAAAAGCCGTTTTGGTAGACGAAGTTAATAAGCTATTACAAGATGCATTAAATAAATATCTTACTGAAGAGAAATTAGATGTTCTAGGAAATCCTCTTCCTAAAGAACAAGAAAATTTTGATTGGGATACAGATAGTTATTCTTTTGAGTTTGAACTAGGGTTAGCTCCAAAATTTGAAGTAACTCTCAATGGGAAAAAAGCAGTTACTCATTATAAGATAGTTGCTACAGAGGAGATGATAGATAACCAGATTAAAACCATTCAAAAACAATATGGTAAGTTGGTTCCTAAAGATATTGTAGAAAAAGAAGATCTAATAGCCGGTTCTTTTACTAACGAAGAAAAAGGAATAGATAATGCAACTACAATATCGCTTGAAAAGATTAAAGGAAAAAAGAATCTAGATAAATTTATTGGAGCAAAAGTAGGAGATGTTATTACTTTAAAAACAAAAGGATTATTTAGTGATAATCATGATTTAATTAGTGCTTTAAAAATAGAACATGATGAAGCTCATGATTTAGATATCGAAGTGGTTTTTACCATTTCAGAGATAAATAATCAGGAACTTGCTGATTTAGATCAAGAATTGTTTGATAAGTTATTTGGCCCAGGAGTTATTAAAACAACTACAGAGCTTAAGGATAAAATTAAAGAAGATGCTGAGCGTCAATTTGAACAACAATCAGAACAACAATTGCTTAATGATATTACTGAAAATATACTAGAAAACACTAAGTTTGACCTTCCTATAGAGTTTTTGCAAAAGTGGATTCGTACAACAGGGGAGCAGCCTTTAACAGATGATGAAGCAAAAGACGAATATGAAAAAAGTGAAAAAGGACTTCGTTACCAGTTAATAGAGGGAAAAATTATTAAGGATAATAATCTGCAGGTAACTTTTGAAGAATTAAAAGATTTTTCTAAAGACCTAATTAAAAAACAGATGGCTCAGTTTGGGCAAAATTCTCCAGAAGATAAAGAGTTAGAAGATATTGCAGCTAGAATATTGTCTAATCAGGATGAGGTTAAGAGAATGTCAGAACAATTAATGAGTAAAAAAATGTTAAATTTCTTTAAAGAAAACGCTAAGCTTAAAGAGAAAGAAATGAGCTTTGATGAATTTATAAAAGAAGTTTACAAATAATTAATGTTGTAATTTACTAAGGAATTTATACTTATATTTAGGGCGTTAAACTATCTTTAGGTTAACGCTTTTTTTATCAATAAAAATTCAGAAAATAAAGATATGGATTACGCGAAAGAATTCGAAAAATACGCTACGAAACATCAAGGTATTAATAGTAATTATTATAATCAGATCATCAGTAGTATGTATCCGGTGGGTATGACTCCTAATATTATAGAAGAACGTCAAATGAATATAGCTATTTTTGATGTTTTTTCAAGATTAATGATGGATCGTATTATATTTTTAGGGACAGGTATTAATGATCAGGTAGCTAATATTGTTCAAGCACAATTATTATTTCTTGAAAGTGTAGATTCTACAAAAGATATTCAAATTTACCTTAATTCCCCAGGAGGAAGTGTTTATGCTGGGTTAGGTATTTACGATACTATGCAGTTTATAAAACCAAATGTAGCTACGATTTGTACAGGTATGGCTGCATCTATGGGTGCTGTATTGTTGTGTGCTGGAGAAAAAGGAAAGCGTTCTGCATTACCACATAGTCGGGTTATGATTCATCAGCCATTAGGTGGTGCTCAAGGGCAGGCAAGTGATATAGAAATCACTGCACGAGAGATTTTGATTTTAAAAGAAGAATTATATAAAATTATAGCCAAACATTCTGGGCAGACCTATGATAAGGTATACGAAGATAGTGATAGGGACTACTGGATGAAAGCGGATAAAGCTTTGGAATATGGTATGATTGATGAAATTTTAAGTAGAGAATGATATAATTTTTCGTGCTAATCGAAATAAAGGATATTTGTAATTCCTATATATTGTATAGTATAGCAAGAAAGATTTTTATGAAAATGAAACTAAAATAACTATGGCCAAGGAAGATTTAGAATGCTCTTTTTGTGGGAGAAAAAAACCTGAAACTAATTTACTTATAGCTGGATTGGATGCTCATATATGTGATAGATGTATTGTTCAAGCAAATGGAATTGTAGTGGAAGAGGCTAAAGATGAGGAGACAGGTGAGCTTAGTAGCGAATTAATGCTTCGTAAGCCTATGGCGATCAAAAAATTCTTAGATGAATACGTTATAGGACAAGAGTTTACTAAAAAAGTAATGTCTGTAGCAGTATATAATCACTATAAAAGATTATTGCAACCAAAAACAGATGATGATATTGAAATACAGAAAAGTAATATCATTATGGTTGGGCAAACAGGAACTGGTAAAACATTAATGGCTAAAACTATAGCCAAAATGCTTAATGTACCTCTAGCAATAGTAGATGCTACGGTACTTACTGAGGCAGGGTATGTTGGTGAAGATGTAGAGAGTATTCTTACAAGACTTCTTCAGGCAGCAGATTACAATTTGGAAAAAGCACAGCGAGGTATTGTATTTATTGATGAAATAGATAAAATAGCACGTAAAAGTGATAATCCAAGTATTACTAGAGATGTTTCTGGAGAAGGAGTGCAGCAAGCACTACTTAAGTTGTTAGAAGGAACTGTAGTAAATGTTCCGCCAAAAGGAGGGAGAAAACATCCTGATCAAAAGTTTATAGAGGTTAATACCGAAAATATTCTTTTTATTGCAGGGGGAGCTTTTGATGGTATAGAAAAAAGCATACAAAAGAGATTAAATATGCAAGCAGTTGGATATAGTGCTTCTAAAAGTGAAGATACTATAGAGAAAGATAATCTGCTTCAGTATATTATACCAAAAGATTTAAAAGATTTTGGTCTGATTCCAGAAATTATAGGTAGATTACCTGTTCTTTCTTATATGGATCCTTTAGACGAAGAAACTCTTAGGTCTATATTGACTGATCCTAAAAATGCTATTATAAAACAATATAAAAAGCTGTTTGAAATGGACGATATAAATTTCTCCATAACAGACGAAGCACTAGATTATATTGTAAAAAAGGCTATGGAATATAAGTTAGGAGCAAGAGGTCTTAGATCTCTGTGTGAAGCGATTTTAACAGATGCAATGTTTGAGATGCCAGAAAGTGAAGAAACGGAGCTTACTGTGGATAAGGATTATACAGAAAAGAAATTAAATAAGTCTACGATTAAAAAACTTAAAGCTGTTTCTTAAATATTGCTAAATATATCAACTATAAAAAAACACCTTTATTCGTTCAATAAAGGTGTTTTTTTATAGTTGATATATTAGTTTTTTTACTTTTTTATAGTTCTTAAAATTTATAAATTAGTAAGGATGTTTTCTGTGTTTTTTAGATCAAGAATTTTATTACCTAAAGATATTTCAAATTCATTCTGTCTAATTAGAGCCTCATAAAATGTGATTTTAGATATTTCACTATAACAAGCATCATCTTCTAGTATTTGTTCTGCTTTCAATGTTATAGGTGTCGGAATATCCGTATTTTTATTATTACTTACAACTGCAATTTCATTAGTTGTAGTTGGGTCTGTAATTTTGATTTCTTGTGCGTTAATTCCTGTAAAAAATAATAATAAAATAAAGCAAGATATCGTAGTTCTCATATATTGGGGCTTTGTTATTTTTATAACTATCTGGTTACAAATTTAATATGAAAAATTCATGTTATAAAATGATTTTATGTTTTTTAGACTAAACGCTTTTTTTGAACGATGAAACACCCTTTTTTTTGTTAAAAACGGCAATTCTTACATAATATTTTTACGGTTTAACCGTAAAAATATTTGATTATTTACCTAATACCTTCTTTTTAAAGGTCGTATAATGTTTTTTTTTAGGTTAAGAATAAGAATTAGTTTTATTCAAGTTGATAAGCTCTTCCATATAGGTTCGTTTATTAGATAGCCTAGGTATTTTATGTTGCCCTCCTAATTTGTTATTCTTTTTAAGCCAGTCATAAAAAAGATTTGGTCTTGCTACACGTATTTGAAGAATATTAAGTGTTGTATTGCAATATCTTTTAGCTTCGTAATCACTGTTTACTTGTTGTAAGTTTTGATCTAAGATATTTATGAACTCATTAATGTTTTCAGGGTGTTTTTTGAATTCTATAATCCATTCATGTGCACCTTTTTCTTTTTCTTTCATGAAAATTGGAGCTACAGTATAGTCTATGATTTCGGTATTAGTTGTTTGAATGGTTTTCCTAAGAGCTTCTTCTGCATTTTCGATAATAAGTTCTTCTCCAAAAACATTAATATGATGTTTGGTTCTTCCAGAAACTTTTATTCTATAAGGGTTTATGGAAGTGAAACGTACAGTATCTCCAATTTTATAACGCCATAATCCTGCATTGGTAGTAATAATAATGGCGTAATTTTTATCAATTTCTACCTCGCTTAATGGAATTACTTTTTCATTATCAGAGCCATAAGTATCCATTGGAATAAATTCATAAAAGATTCCATAATCTAACATTAGCAATAGTTCTGAAGAGTTGTTGTGATCCTGAATTGCAAAAAAACCTTCAGAAGCATTGTATATTTCATAATATTTAAAAGAACTTTCGGGCAAGATTTTTTGGTATTGATCTTTATATGGATCAAAATTTACTCCTCCATGAAAATATACTTCAAGATTATTCCATATTTTAAAGAGATTTTCACTTCCAGTAGTTTCTAAAACTTGATTAAGTAAAACTAGCATCCAAGAGGGAACACCTGCTAGGCTAGTTACATTTTCTTGAATAGTTTCGTTAACGATAGCCTTCATTTTAAATTCCCAATCACTCATTAAAGAGACTTCGTTATTTGGCGTAGAGCTATATTCTGCCCAAAAAGGCATATTGTCTATTATGATAGCAGAAAGGTCGCCATATGAGGTTCCATTCTCCTTATACAACTCTTTGCTGCCTCCTAATCGAAGGCTTTTTCCTGTAAATAATTTAGAATTTTCATTATTATTAAGATACATACATAAAAGGTCCTTTCCTGCAGCAAAATGACAGCCTTCTAAAGATTCCTCACTAACGGGTATAAATTTGCTTTTTGAGCCAGTGGTACCACTTGATTTAGCAAACCACTTAATAGGAGTAGACCAAAAAATATTATGTTCTCCTAAGCGACTTCTTTCTATCATGGCTTCATAGTCTTCATAAGATCTTATTGGAACTCGTTCTTTAAAAGTTTCATAATTGCTTATAGTAGCAAAATCATAGATTTTTCCAAATTCAGTATTTTTAGCAGTTTCCAATAGGACATGCAATAACTCTAGCTGAACCTCATTTGGATATTTGAGGAATAGTTCTATTTGATGAAAACGCTTTTTTAGAAACCAGCTGGCTATAGAATTAACTAATGGGATTGGCATTTTTTGATGTATATTTAACCAAAAATAGAATTAACTCATTTTATTATTAAATTGAGACAAACTATTTTTGGTAAGTGTGAATTAAAAACTAAAATAATAAAAATAATCACATTCTTCTTATACTATAGTTATATAACGAGATTTTTATGCAATATACAGGGGTGCTTACAAAAATGCGGACAGAATTAGAAGATCCGATTCAATATTATTTAATTTTTGAATCTGATTTCATTAATATGAACCAATTGTTAAATAAAAAAATTCAAATAGAATTTGTGAAATATCAATGCCTTGGTTGTGGAAAAAATAAAAAAATATTTAGACAAGGATATTGTTATGATGATTTTTATAATAAACCACAAGTAGGAGATTGGGTAATGCGACCAGAATTAAGTACTGCACATTTGGATATAGAGGATAGGGATATTGAGTTTGAAAAGAAAGCACAGCTTCAACCGCATATTGTTTATTTAGCTAATTCTAGCAATGTTAAAGTTGGGGTAACTCGAAAATCACAAATACCTACCAGATGGATAGATCAAGGAGCGCATGAAGCAATAGAGATTGTAGAGGTTCCTAATCGATATTTAGCAGGTATCACCGAAGTTGCCCTAAAAGAAAAGGTTGCAGATAAAACTAATTGGAGGACTATGCTTAAGAATGAAATAGTTGATGAAAATCTAGTTGAATTTAAAAATAAATTAAAGGATTTTATACCAGAGGAAGTAAAGGAGTATTTTATAGAAAATGGAAAAGAAACAGAGATTCATTTTCCTGTATTGCAATATCCAAATAAGTTAAAAAGTCTTAACCTAGAAAAAACACCAGAGTTTACTGGTGTTCTTAAAGGTATAAAAGGGCAGTATCTTATTTTTGAAGATAACACTGTTTTTAATGTTAGAAATAATGAAGGATATGTAGTTAATATGAAAATTTTCTAAGTAGGATTTTTCTGAATCAGCTTTAGTTCTTCTTTCCCATATACTTCACATTGTTGTAATGTACTGTTTATATCATCAATAGTTGTTCTAGGGTTTATAAGACACATTCTTAATACAATTTGACCTTGTAAAACGGTGGTTACTAATAACGCTTCTCTTGAATCTACTATCTTTTTAGAAATATTTTGATTAATAGAATCTAGTTCTTTTTCAGATAAACCTTGTCCAATAGGGTTATATCTAAAGTTTATTATTGCTAGTGTAGCAGGAGAAGTAATTTCCCAATAGGCACTGTTTCTTAAAATATCTTCTGTTTGCTCGGCAAGATCTATATTGTATTGTATTGCTTTTTTAAATGACTCCAGCCCAAATGTTTTTATAGACATATAAAATTTTAGAGCACGAAAACGTCGGGTTAATTGGATGCCATGATCATAAAAATTAATTTCAGACTCATTTCCTTCTATGTCTCTTAAATACTCTGGTTTTTCACTAAAAGTACTACTTAGCCAACTATGGTCTTTGATTAATAGGCAGCCTATTTCGTAGGGTTGATAGAACCATTTATGAGGGTCTACGGTTAATGAATCTGCTCGTTCTATACCTTTTAAAAGTAGTTTTCCTTTACTCGATAGTATAGCCGCACCTCCATAAGCACCATCTACATGCATCCATAAACCTTCTTTCTCACAGATATCTGCAATTTCATTTAAAGGATCTACTGTCCCAGTATTTGTGGTTCCAGCAGAAGCAATAAAACAGAAAGGCTGTAAGCCTTCGAGTCGATCTTTAGCGATCACATTTTTTAACTTATTTAGAGCAACTTTAAATTCTATATCTGTTGGTATGATCCTAATCTGTTCCTTTTTAAAACCAATTACTTTTATAGCTTTAATATTAGAAGAATGTGCTTGATCTGATAGATAAATTATAGCTTTAGAAAAGTCATCTCCACATTTTATTCTTCTAGCTGTAACTAATGCTGTAAGATTTGCCATTGATCCACCACTGGTAAATATACCACCCCCTTTTTTTGTAGGGAATCCAAAAATATTAAGTAACCAGTTCATTACTATTATTTCTAATTCTGCAGCGGCTGGTGAAGCTGCCCAACCACCAGAAAAGATATTAAACCCTGTTGCAATAGTATCCGCCATGGCGCTTATGTAGTTACTGGGGCCAGGTACAAAGGAATAGGATTTTGGATGCGATACAATGTTACTGTTTGGTATGATATTATTCATTACAAAATCTAGAACTTCATTTGCAGGTGTGGGGTTGTCAGGAATATTTTCAGTCAGTAATGAATCCATTTCTTCTCTGGAAGCAAATGTTACTGGTTTTTTTGAGTTTTGAGTTTCAAAATGATTTACAATATGGTCGATAATTTTGTATCCATATTGTTGCATTTCTTCTTTTGATATTCTTAATTTAGAATTGAGGTCATCTCTAGTCACAATACAATATATTTATTAAACTAATCAGCAAATATAGAATAGATAAAATAAAAAATACTTGTATAAATGTTTTAAAAAATAGTATTTTATAATACTAAAAATCTATTAATAGTTTAATAATTTGAAAAGCAGAAATAAGAATGAATACAATTTTTGTAGCTCTAAATATTTTTTCAATGAAGAAGAAAAGCTTGTGATAGACTTTATCTGGTATCAAGCATAGTTGGGCTACGGTTTATATTTATTCTGAAATTGAGGAATAAAAAGAATATTTTATTCGGGTAAATTCAAATGATAAATGGTATTACTATTGGATGTGGTATAGCTAATAAAAAAAAACTATGATTAACTTTAAATCAGAAAGTTTGGGTTTTGTAGTGTTTTTATTTGTAAAAAATACAAGAGATACACGAAGATCAAAAAATGTATACCAAAAAGTAATTTGTGTCCATCGGTTATCCTGAAAAAAAAATCAGATGATTCTGGGTTAAAATTTAAAGAAAGGATGTTAGGGAAGATGTTTTCTTTTATGAAGGGGTTAATAATACCAATATTAGTACCTTGGAATAGATAAAAAATATCAGCAAAATATATTGTTAATAATATGTTTTTTTACTTAGTAGTATCGTATAAATAATCTTACAAGCAAAAATTCAGGGTTTATAAAAATAAATAACAATTATTAAACTGAATGTTGGGTGGATATGATGTAAAGGAATATTTACAAATTATTATTTAAAAGTTACCGTTAATTCCGATTCTCATTTTTTTGATTACTTCTTCAAAGTATAGAATGGTCCAAATTATTTTTTCAGTATCTGCATATGGTACTAATTCTTCTATGGTTTGCTTTGTTGTTTCTAAATTTTTTTGAGTAGAATGAGTGTTATTTCTTAAGGTTTTAACATGTCTTGAATCTTCTTTAATGCCAATGTCATTTAGTCTTATTCCTGGTTCATTAACTAAAGATAAAAAGGGTAGTATAATCATTATTTCTTCAACTCTATCTTGATACAATTTTATAAGATCTCCTTTTTTTAAAGTTTGTAATTCACTAATTGTATGAAATTTAGTTATTTGACTTTTTTTTGTAAAAAAGATAGCATCAGATACTTCTTGAGCAACTACAATAGGGCTTATTGCAATAAAAACAATAAAGATAAAATTGGTAAATATTTTTGACATAGTATTTATAGTGTATATTGTTTAGGTTTAAATTTATTTTTATGAAATTTAGAATAAAAATTTATTGCATTACCATATAGTTGTTTAGGGAACGCTTTAATTTAAATTTGGGAGCAATAACACTATTAGGATCACTAAATAAATCATTTACACTTACAAATTTCTCAGTAAATCTATTGTATTTCAAGATGTTTAAAGCTCCGTTAATTACTTTGTTGTTTGAATCAATACCTTTGCCATGAATATTAAAAAAGCTATTGTCCATCATAAAAGCTTTTTGAATTATAGCAAGAGAGGTGTATGATTGATCAAATTTTACTACATCAGAAAAGCCAGATATTTTGGAATTATGTATATAAGTAATTGCAGAGTTAGAAGCTGATATGGCTGCTGTTGTATGTTGATAATTAGTTTTGTCTGATAAGTTTATAAGATTAGCATTGGTTATTGTAACATCAGTTACAGCACTAGATTTTATAAAGCCAGTATCTTCATTAAATCCATCTAATTTAAGAGCATAAGATCCTTGAGGGCTATTTATGTAAGGGTGTCTAATGGCAAGAATGTTATTTAGATTACCCTTAAAGCCTTCAGTGATTTGGTAGTCATCTCCTTGAGCTTTAAAGGAAATTAATTTGCTTATGTTGTTTTTACCTCCACGAATATTATAAGAATCATTTCCAGAATAGCTAACCATAATATCTTCTATGATAGAGGAGGTTCCTATACCGTATAATGACAGTCCATTAGATGCTATGCCATTTTTTGAAATATTGCCAGGAAACTCGATTCTTACATGTCTTAATATTGTAGTTTCTTCATCTACTTGATTTCCGCCATATACCGAATAAATTGGATTTAAATCTCCTTCGATTATACCGCTTCCAGATATACTATTTACTTTTCCAGATCCAGCAATTATAATGCCACCCCAATCTCCACTATTTCTGGATCTAGACGCTTTACTGGATGTAAAAACAATGGGGTAAGCTTTAGAGCCTACAGCGATTAGTTTTGATCCTTTCGTCATTATTAGACTTGCAGGATTTTTATAGTCACATCGTATTATGGTACCTTCTTGTATGGTTAAAGATGCTCCATTGGTTACATATACCTTTCCAGATAATAAATAAACAACATCACTTCTTAGATAGGTGTGTTCTGAAATTATATTAGGTAATTTCTCTTCTGCTTCTGGATAACCAGTATTATTAGGAGCAAAATCTGTCCATACTTTAAGCCATCTGTCATTATTTTCATTAAAACCTTGTTGAGCATTAATTAAGGTGCAATTGAAAGTTAACAGTAAAATAAAAGTTGTTATTAGAGAACATCTTTTCATGATAGTGGTTTCTTTTGGGGGTTAAAACTTTTGGAGGAAATTTCTTTCTGCCAATTTATAGAATACTAAGATAAAAGAGTTTAGGTAAACTTGGTTACGTTTTTACCGCAAACTTTGTACGTTCATCGATATTTTAACATAATTTAACACATATACGTAGGATTTATTCCTACATATATGTGTTTGTTTTAATGACCTATTTAAAATTTCGAATCTTTTTTATAAAAAACGGATGATTTCTTACAGTATCTTAATGCTTGCTTTTAGAGGAATTTATATTTAAACACTTGTTTAAAATGAAAATAATAATAAATTATATCCTATAAATAGTATGTTTTTATTTTGAATATGAGAGTGATACAAAAAATAAGATTGTCAGATAGTTAATTTTGTAAAATGATTATTTCTGAAGGAAACTTAAAAATTTCCATTAACACCTATTCTAATCTTCTTGATGATTTCTTCAAAATATAGAATAGCCCAAACAATTTTTTCGGTATCAGCGTATGGTATAAATTCTGCAATTACACCTTTCGTGTTTTCCAATGCCTTTATAGTTATTGTATGATGCTTGTCTAATGATTTTAAATGATCTGAATTTTCTTTTATACCAATATCTGATAACTTGACCCCAGCTTCATTTGTTAAGGCTAAATAAGGTAGAATGATAGTGATTTCGTTAATTCGTTCCGTATAAAGCTTTATTAGGTCTCCTTTTTTTAAATCCTCTAATTCATCTATTGTATGAAACTTATTAACTAAGTTTTTTTGATCAAAAAATATGTTTTTTTGACTTTGGGCAAAACTAGTACCTATTAAAAAAAGAGAGAAAAAAAATGTGCTAAGTAATTTTATCATTGGAGTAATTTTATTAGAGAAATTTAAATTTATTGCATTACAGTATAATTTTCAGAATCTTTTAATGTAAACTTAGGATTCGTTTCATTAAAAGGATCTGTAAATAAATCCTCTGCATTTCTAAAATTGTTTGTATACATGTTGTATTTAAGTATCTGATCTCCATTTATTTTAGATTTATGTTTTGTTATAATTGACATGCTGTGAACGTTAAAAACACTGTTTTCTAAGGAAAAATATTTTTGAAGATCTGAATACGATTGGTATGTTTTATCAAATTTAACAACGTTTGCAAATCCAGATATTTGAGAATCAACAATATTAAGATTAGCTAAGTTTTTAGAAGAAACAGCAGCGGTAGTGTACTTATAATTACTTTGATTAGATAAGTTTATTAATGTAGCATTTTTAATATGTATACTGGATAAAGATTCTGAAATAAGAAAGCCTTCTTTTTTATCATAACCATCTGCTTCGATAGCAAAAGAACCACTAACGTCACTAATATAAGGATGTCTGATAGCTAAAATATTGTCTAGTTGTCCTTTATACCCTAATGTAAAATCGTAATCATCATCTTTTGCTTTATATGAAATAAGATTATGCATATTTACATTTCCTCCAAAACACTCAAAAGAATCATCTGAAGAAAAGCTTATCATAATATTATTGATAATAGAGTTGCTTCCTAATGCATAAAGGGATAAACCATTTAATTCTTTAGATTGGTTAATTTTTTTTCCAGCAAACTCGATTCTGACATAAGTCATTATTGTTGTCATTTCATGCTCGTCTACGCCACCATATAATGAATATTGAGGCAGAAAATTTCCTTCTATGATTTTAGAAGCGGAAGGGGAGTTTATTTTTCCAGCTCCAGCAATTATAATACCACCCCAGTCTCCCGATTTTCTATTTTTTTTTGGTTTATTTGAAGTAAAAACAATAGGGAATCCTTTTGTCCCTTTTGCAAGTAGTTTAGCTCCTTTTGTAACAACTAAACTGGCTACGTTTTCTACATTACATCTTATAGTTGTCCCTTCTTGTATTGTTAAAGTGGCATTATTGATTACGTATACATTTCCAGATAATAAATAAGTCGTATCGTTTTTTAGGTATAGATCAGAGTCTATAATGTTAGGGAGTATTTTTTCTGGCTCAGGGTATTCTTGGTTATTGGGGTCAAAACTTGTCCAGCCTTTAGTCCAAGTCATTTGATTGTCATCAATCTTTGCTTGGGAAAAAGAAGTAAAGTAAAGAAAACAAGAAAAAACTAAGAGGATATTGTTTGAGTTCATAGCTGAGGGGAAATTTAATTTTGGGGTTAAAATTATGATTATATATATACTTATATTGTAGGTTATAGATTACTAAATTGTTAACCTGATTTTACTAAATTTATTGTGATCGATTAGACATAATTAAAAAGCACTATTTATATTCTAGAGTATAAATAGTGCTTTTTAATTATGTTTTTTTTTAAATATATTGTTAAGGGAGGAGTATTGTTTATACCATTTATCATTTGAATTTACCAGAATAAAATGTTCTTTTTATTCTTCAATTTCAGAATAAATATAAACCGTAGTCTTAGCTATGCTTGATACCAGATCAAGTCTAGCACAAGCTTTTCTTCTTCACTGAAACAAAAAATCTTAATTTTATTTTCCAGTAAACTCAAACAACAACTGGTATTAGTTATTTGTTTTGGTAGAATCTTTTTTCTTTTTTTTGCCAAAAAAGCCACCTAAAATATCTTTTGCTGTATTTTTTATAGTTTCTTCGGTATTTGTTTTAGTAGAATCTTTCTCTTTTTTACCACCTAGTAGGTCAGATAGTATTTCTGCTCCTTTATCTTTTATTTCACCCTTAACTTTATCTTTTTGTTTTTCAACTATTTGTTGTGTAAGCTGTTTTATTGCTTGACTTGGGTTTACATCTATTTTTGGATTTTTAAAATTTCCAGAGATACCTATGGGGATACCGACAGTCATTGCATTGGCTTCTTTTTGATCTAATTGAGATATCAAATTTGCTACCTCATTACCTAGATATTTAGCAGGAACATCGAGTTTGATATTATAATTCATGTTTTGGTCAAATCCATGTTGGCCTCCAGCAGTAATCTTTATTCCTTTTACATCAAATTCAAAAGGTTTTACATTTATTTTTCCATCATTAAAACTTAGATTTGTTTTAATTTCTTTTAGATTTAATTGATCTATATTTATAAAGTTAAGCTGGTTATCTAATTTAGATAAAAAAGGAGTTTTAGTAGTAGAAACTTGTGCGTTTAGGATTTCAGCAAGAGCTTCTCCTTTTAAAGAAGTTAAGACAGGGATAAGGTTCTCGTTTAAGTTACCATTTAATTTTACAGTAGTATTAAGGTTTCCTGTAAGTGCTTTAGCAATAGGGGCAAGGCCTTTTATTAAATCCAGATTGTTAAAAGACTTTACAATATCTATTTTACTTAAATCTAAAGCCATATCAAAAGTAGGAACTTTGTTTTTGGTAGAAACATTACCGTTAAGCGCTATGCCACCATCAAAAATATTAGAGCTTACATTTTCTAAAAATGCAGTTTCTTCTTTTATTTTTACAGTTCCTTTTGTGTTTTCCATCTCAAGGTTGTCGTAATATACTTTTTTAGAGTTAAAGTTTAACGTGGCATCTAGAAATGAAGGGATTCTCATTGTTTCATCTTCCGTAACTTTTTTAGTGTTCGAATTCGCTATCTCATCTTCGGATTCTTTTTCACCAACCATAAAATCATCTACAGCAAAAACATTAGAATTAACATCAAAGTTTCCTTTTAAATCTTGTTTAGCAAATAAAAACCCCATAAGGTTTTGTATGGTTCCTGTAGCGTTAAGATCTGATCTTCCTGTGGATGCTTGCATTTTATCTAATGTGATAGTTCCAGGATTAAAACTTACGTTAGCATTTTCTATTTTGATTTCATTTGGAGTATCAGGAGAAGCGTATGTAAATTGAGATAGACTAACAGTTCCTGAGCTTTTTATGTTTTGATATTGCTCTTTTTCTAAAGATAACATGTCAAAATTAGTTTGGATATCTGCTTTAACAATACCATTTAATTTTTCTTCAAGTTGAAGAGGGTATGCTTGATTTAAATGTGCTAAATTTAAAGTACCTTTCATCATCATATCGACGATCATATTTTTTGTAAGATTCTTTAAGCTACCTCTTACAGCAAAGGAATCTTGACCTATTTTAAAAGTTAAATCATCAATATTAACATAGGTGTCATCTATCAATCCACTATCATTCTTAATTTGTGTGTTGATATTTATATTTTTAACTCCTTTTGGTAAATCAGGGTATTGAAAAGAGGCATTTTTAGAAATAATTTTAATATCCATTTTAGGGATATAAGTATCATCAGATTTTCCTTTAATAATGCCATCAATTAAAAAATCTCCACTAGTTTGTATCCCGTCCAGGTTTTTAACATACGCTTCGGGAATTACTGCTAGAAAATTTTTGAAATCTGATGATGGAGTTTTGAAGCTTAGATCTACATCAGTATATTTTTTAAATAATTGAACATACCCTGAAAACTCAAGTGGTAATCTATTAATCAATGCTTTGTTTTCTTTAAAAGAGTATTTTTGATTTTTAAGATCTAATTCTATTTTAGCATCAAGGTTTAGTTTGTTTCTGTTTAGGTACTCCGTGTTCTGGAGGCTAAATGACGCTTCGGTATTAGTTTTTGTGTCTAAAATTATTTTTTCTCCAGATACGGATCCGTCTCCACTATGATTGAGTTGTGTCATCGATAATATAGTCTTACTTATATCATCTTTAAATAAAATTTTACTATTATTTATTTCGTAATGATCTAAATCAAAAGTGAAGGAACTATTTTTTTCTTCAAGTACAGGTTCAGGATTAGTGTCTTTTTTCTTAGCAATATCTATATTAGAATTCCCTAAAGAATCTGTTTTAATAGCAATATTAGCCTCGTCAATAATTATTTTTTTTACACTAATTGGTTCTGAAGCACTTTTAAATAATTCTTTTACAGACATATCCAAAGCAATTCTTTTTGAATATGCCAACGTATCTCCTTCAAAAGGAGCATGGTTAATTACAGAAAAATTATCAATCACTACGGAGGCTTGAGGAAAACTTCTAATAAGACTGATGTCTATATTAGCAAAATCTACTTTTGCATTTACATGTTCATTTATCAAATAACGCACTTTATCCTGTATGGTTCCTTTAAACAAAAAAGGGATAGAAACAATACCTATAATGAGTAATAATATAAAAATACCAAAAATTTTGAAGGCTTTTTTCATCTGTTTTAATATATGATTTTTTAATAGTCAGACTTGTATTTATAAAGATCTATGTAAAATTTAAGAGTAATAGTTTTTAGGAATATCAAATTTATAAATTATACTTACTTCATTATAAAATAACTTTGAGATAAAGTAACGATTTACAAAGATACGTGTTACATTTTTTAAGTTAACTATTTGTTAGATTTTAAATTTCTAGGGGTAATTCTTCTCCTTGTTTTAATTTAAATCGTTTTTGTAATACATGTACACATAGATACAGTAAAGGGGTATCTAAAGCAGCTACTAATACTTTGAATAAAAAACCATTTAATAATAATATTCCAAATCTATCCCATTTTAGTATGTTAAAAGAACATAGTAATAAAAGAACAGTTAAAGTGTCTATAAACTGAGAAGAGAAAGTAGAAAAATTATTTCGTAACCATAGATGTTTTCCTTTAGTAATTCGTTTCCAGAAATGAAAAACCTGAATATCAATATACTGGGCAAATAGATATGCCATCATCGAAGCTAATACTGCAATTGCAGTAGCGCCAAAAACCTGATTAAATAATTGATCATTTATAGGCGACCATATAGTTGCAGGGACTTTAGAAGAAGCATAAACGATAAGTAAAGCAAAGAATGAGGCAAAAATACCTGCAGTAACAATCTGGTTAGCTTTTCTTTTACCAAAAATTTCGCTTATAATATCTGTAATCAAAAAAGTAATAGGATATGGTAGGATACCAACAGAGATTTCAAAAGTATATATGCTGAAAAAATCCCAATAAAAAAATTTTTGGAATATGAGATTAGATACAACTAACGAAGATATAAAAAGAGCACCAAGGATTAGATATATTTTATAAGCAATACGCTTGTCTTTAAGAGATAGAGTAATTTCAGTCAAAATAATAGTTAATAATAGTTCACGCAAAAATAAGGCGAAGTGATTTTGTTTTGTTTAATTTGCTCTTAAAATTAAGAAGTTCTTATTAAAATATAAATTTCCAATCTTGAAAACACCGAACATTATACATATTTCATTAGGCAGTAATATGGGAGATCGTTTAGATTTTATTCAAAAAGCGGTTCATCAAATATATAAAACAATTGGAGATGTAGTTTCGATATCTAGTGTATATCAAACACCAGCATGGGGTTTTAATAGTCGCGATTTTTATAATATTTGTATTGCGGTACAAACCAATATATCAGGGATTGAGGTATTGGATATTTTGTTAGAAATTGAAAATGTATTAGGACGCAAAAGAACAGACAGCAATAATGGGTATGAAGCAAGGACTATTGATTTGGATATTATTTTTTCTTCGGAAGGTGTTATAACAACAAAAAAACTTATACTGCCTCATCCAGCTATGCAAGATAGAAAATTTGTATTAGAGCCATTGGCGGAAATTGCAGGAGATGTTGTGCATCCAAAACTGAAGGAGACAGTAAAAAAAATACTAGAAACCACCTCAGATAATTCAAAAATCATAAAACTTAATGATACGATAATATTTCCCAAAGATACTTATAGTTTATCTCGATTTCAGTATCTCACAATAGAAGGTAATATAGGTGCTGGTAAAACAAGTTTAGCAAAGTTAATAGCTAAAGAGTTTAATGCAAAACTTATTCTGGAACGCTTTGCAGATAATCCGTTTTTACCAAAGTTCTATGAGGATATGGAGCGTTATGCTTTTCCTTTAGAAATGTCTTTTCTGGCAGATCGCTATCAAAGATTACAAGAAGATATAGCGCAATTTGACTTGTTTAAAGATTTTGTAGTAAGTGACTATGATGTGTTTAAATCCTTGATTTTTGCTAAGGTTACTTTGCAATCCGACGAATTTATGCTGTACAAAAAAGTATTTGATCTTATGTACAAAAATTTAGCAAAACCAGGTTTATATGTCTATCTCTATCAAAATACAGAGCGTCTTTTACAAAACATCAAAAAAAGAGGTAGGGATTATGAACAAAAAATACCAGCAGAGTATCTGGATAAAATTAATAAAGGCTATTTGCAATTTATAAAATCTCAATCAGAGTTTAATGTAAAAGTTGTAGATGTATCAGAAATAGATTTTATTGAAAATAGATCTGATTTTGTGTCTATTATAGAAAAAATAGCACAGTGATTTAAAATAACTTACTTCATTAAGACACTGTTTCATTAAGTGTGTAACCTAAAAGTCTATTTTTTTAAAGTAGATGATTTTTTATAGTTGTAGATCCTCATTTTTTGTATGGTCTCTTATTTTTAAGAAATTAAACTAAATGTTGTTGATTGTAAAAAAAACAGAAGTTTATGAGTGGGTAAAAGGGATGTCTTTAAACACCTAAAGTCTACAACTCAAAAATTATATAGTGTTTGTGAAATAATATTTAAAGAAACTAGTTTTCTGATAGATATGTTTTTTTTGATGTGATTTTCATAGCTTTTTATATGCGAATTATGGGTGGTTATGAGCTGATAAAAGACTTTTTTTTCTTATTTTTAATACTATTAATTAAACACACAAATTCATGACACAATACTCTAACTCCAAAAAACAATTAATCACTATATTAAAGTTGTCTACTTTTTTGGTTTTTATAGGCAGGGCTTATCAGCATATTGTTTGGGACGCCCCTTATAGAGCTTTTTTATGGGATGAGGGTCTGTTAAAAGGTGTAGTAGAAAACATTTTCGGTGGCACTTGGAATGATTATGTAACCAGCCTTTCTGCTGCAAATACAATTTCATTTTCTATAAAAACAATAGGCGTCTTTTATCTCCTATGCGCTATTGCTACTTTACTAATAAAACCAAATATGAAAAAACTAGGTAAACTCTTTTTGGTAGGAGGGAGTATCGGTCTTTTTATTTTAGCATTTTTATACAGCAAAGAAAAATTCTTTCATGTAGGGCAATTTTTTGAATATACTATTCAGTTTTTAAGCCCGGTACTACTTTATTTAATTTTGTTTACTACTGTAGACTTCAAAAAAATACGTTTAATAGCGTTAATTGCAATTGCATTGACTTTTAGTTGTCATGGTTTGTATGCAATAGGGTATTATCCAAGACCAGGTAACTTTATTGATATGACATTAAATTCTTTGCCAATAAATGAACCAAGTGCACATTTACTTTTAAAAATAGCTGGGATTCTAGACTTTATAATCGCTATTGCTATTTTTGTTCCTAGAATCTCTTATGCAGCTCTGGTGTATGCTTTTGTTTGGGGAGGTCTTACTGCTATAGCACGTTTAACAGGGCATTTTTATATGGATTTCTTAGGAAATACTTTTAATCAATGGACATGGGAGATGTTTATAAGATTGCCACATGCTTTGATTCCTTTGTTTGTAATGGTAGCAGATCGGCCTAATTCAAATCTAATAAATAGATTAATTTTTAGAAAACAGCTACAAAATATTCCGTATGCTACCGATTCTCCAGAACAAGCTTAGTTAAGTATATTTTAAAGAGTTGAAGCGTTAAATACATAAGATTAAAAATCAAATTTAGTTCTTATGCATTTGACGTTTTTTTGTGAAATATTTTTAAAATGGCACAAAGTCTTTTTTATCCAAAAGCAATGTTTTTTTGAGTTTATTTTCAATACTTCAGATCGAAATAGGCTAGGTGAATTCCCTGTTATTAGAAAGTTAACTAGATGCTAGCTTAGGATGATAGTATAAATGGTTAATAATGGTATTGATAATATGAACAGGATGGTAAAACTCTTAATTAATCTTGATCATAAATTTTGAAAATAATGCTTTGACTGATAATTAATCATAAAAACTAAATCTTAGTTAAAAAAAAAGCTTTTTTAGGGCTCTTTTTTAATCCACATTGTGGAGTTTAATTCTCGAGGCTTGCCTCGAAAACAAAATATATTTGCGGAAGCATACCTCGTGAGCTTGCTCCGAGGTTATTGATTAGTTATTTTTTAATAATTTTCTCTGTATAGACCTTGTTGTCAATATATATTTTAAATATATACAAGCCTTCTTTAAACTCAGACAAATCTTGTATTATAGACTTTTGATTTTCTTGATATGTTTGAGAATTTATTAACTTCCCAGTAAAATCATATAGATTTATTTTTATCAATGAAGCATTCTCAGTCTTTATAATAAGGCTGGTAATATCTTTTGTTATAGTAGGAAACAGAGAGTATAATGCATTTGAACTACAATTACCTGTTTTTGACCAAGCATCCTGCCAATATAAACCTGTGCCCGGAGCATAAGCCCAAGCTGCTGTAGAAGAGCACCATCCTGGGATATTACACATGTATTTTCCTCCTGCATTTTGTACTTCTTCACCTTGATTATAAGAAGTTCCTGTTACATATTTTGATATTCCTGTGCAGTTTCCTCCTCCAATATCAGGAAGTGTGATTGCAATTGATGTATTACTAAAACTAGATTGGTTGTCGTTGGCATCCTTAGCTTTTATTCTAAAAGAATACGAGGTATTTGCTGTTAATCCAGTTGCTTGATATGAAGTGCCAGTCGTGGTAGCAATAACTGTATTTCTTTCGTAGACATCATATTCTGTTACAGCTACATTATCTGTAGAAGCATTCCAGCTAAGATCTAAAGTAGTATTTGTAATATTAGCAGTAGATAAGTTTGTTGGTGCTGTAGGTGCTTGATTATCTCGGGTATCAGAAATAATTTTTATAGTATCGATAGCAATATCACTACTCCATCCTGTTCCTGTAGTAGCTTTAAATTGTAATTGAATTACAGAACCAGTATAAGAAGTAAGTGAAACGCTAGCCTGATTCCAGATATTTCCTTGACTACCATTCTGAGACCAGATAGAAGTGTAGCTCACTCCATTATCAGTACTTATTAACACTTGTAAAGACCCCATTGCAGTACCTAGCATATGATATCCAAAATCCAGAGATACATTAGAAATATTACTAAGATCGATACACGGACTATTTAGTAATGCAATTTTATTAGGACTTCCTGGGGGAGTCACATTAGTAGAGGCTTCTGTGTATAAATAGAAAGATCCCTCTTGTCCTGTAGAAGGTCCTGTGCCACTAGATGGAGTTCCTCCAGAGCCTCTTGTCCACTCTATGTCATCTCCAGAAGTATTGATCCATGCTCCAAGGTTAGATTCAAAACTTTCGGAGTAAGGAAAACTGTTGATTCCAGTACACGCAGGAGTAGAGGTTGTAATCACATTAACGATATTACTGTTTTCTGATAAGTTTCCTGCTGCATCTTTTGCTTTTACAGTAAAACTATATGTGGTATTTGCACTAAGTCCAGTTACATTAAAATTAGTAGTAGAAGAGGTTCCTATAGTAGTTGTTCCTTCAAATATCTTATATTCTGATACTCTCACATTATCAGTAGAAGCAACCCAAGATAAATTTGTAGATGTAGCCCCAGTATTTGAAGCGATTAGATTGGTTGGTTTACTTGGTGCTTGAGTGTCGGGAACACCTATAATACCATTTATGACTAAGGAAAAGTCCTGAGCTCCGTTCGTTAAAGCCCCTTTGTGAGTTACTGTTACGGTATAGGTTCCTGCAGCAAGAACGGCATCTATTTTTTCTACATTATCCCTGTAGTTATCTCCTTTTTGAGCGGCGTCAGTATAGTTATTAAAGTTGCCATTAGGAACCATTACCCAAGGCGAGTAAGTATTATTGTTTCCTGTAACTCTCATGTCTAAATCATTAACCAATATAGGGTTGTTACCAGTGTTGGTTGGGCCTGCAGGGTCATTCCATGCTATTGTTATAGCTAGCGGAGTTACACCATCAGAAGTAAAGGTTTTAGTGTAAGTGCCTCCATTGTTAAGGACTAATTCTTCTATAGCAGATGTGTTTCCGTTATTAGTGATTACTTGTGCGGCTCTTTCGGCATTAACTAGACCCCATCCACTTCTAAAATCTGGTCCATCATTTGCTCCTACTTCGTCTGCGGTGTCTATAATCAATGCTTTTGCTGTAGCGGCTCTCATGTATGTTCCATTAATATTTTTATAATGTTGTTGTAGAAGGGCAATAGTACCTGTTGTTGCGGGAGTCGACATTGAGGTACCTGTTTTAGTACTATAGCTTGTGTCGCTAATAGCATCTGAAGAATATACTCCGACACCATTATTAGTAATATCTGGTTTGATTCTCCAGTCATTAGATGGTCCATAAGAACTTGAAGAAGCCATTGTCACCGAGGATGGTCCTGTGTAGTTAAGAACATCGTTTGAATTGGCTACAACAAAAAGGTTTTTGGCTAGCTGATTTCCGTATACTGAATTATATGGGCCACCATTATTTCCAGCTGATTTGCAGTGTAAGTAGAAAGGTGCATTGTAGGTTACCTCATCCATATCTCGGGCATTTGCGTCATATACACCGTTTGAACCTATTGGGGAGTTTGAATTATTAGCTAAAATGCCTCCAGCTGCAGCAAATGAGGCCGCTTCTGCAACCATTCCCGATGCGGTATAGCCTTTTATAGTAGCCTCAGAGGCCATTCCTCTGGCTGCCGGATCAACACCTTTACCAATTAGGGTGCCTCCAGTATGTGTTCCATGGTTTGTAGGTAAAGCTCCATCTCCAGAAGAAACACGTCCTTTAAGTTCTTGATGTGTGGTACTGGCTCTTCCGCTTTCCCATACTCCTATTTGAATCCCTGCTCCTGTTAAGTTTAATCCAGATGATCCTCCTGTCCATATTTTATCTGTGCGCCCAGAAGTAGCCGCGTCAACATTGTCGTCGTAAGCATAAACAGGGTCTCCGTTTTCATTAAAAGAATAAAAAACACCTAGATGCCCGTCTGCAGTAGTTTTTGTTAATGAGATTTTTTGATTAAAAGCTATCGCTTTGTAGATTTTATCTTGGCTATTAGATTTGTTAATAATCTTTTGTAGAGCCTGTAAGTTAGTTTGATTTTTTATATTCTCTCTGTCATAATTGTTTTGAGCGTTTACGAATATCGAAAATAACAAAACAGGAATAAAAAGGAATATACTTTTCCTTGATTTCATAAGTTAGATTTTAAAAAATTAAGATTTTGTGTGTAGAAAAATCAATTTAAGTCTTTTAAAAACATCCTTTGCCTGCTTGTTGTTCAGGTGTATAAAAAATGAATTTAGCGCTGTAATTTCTGGTTTTTTGAGTTTTCATAGTTTTAAATTGGTTGCTAATTAAAACAATAGTGTCTATAAACTATGACGAACAAAATGTATTTACCCCCTAGTTGCTCTTGTGTTTTGTAGTAATGGTTTATTTGTTAGCTGGTATGATATCTTTAAGAAAGTGAATAAGATAAATTCTTGTATTTGTTTTTTTAAAGTTTGCTAAATAGATCCCAAGTTACAATACCAACGCTTACAGAGATGTTTAAAGAATGTTTGCTGCCATATTGAGGGATTTCAATAACTGTATCGCTTTCTGAAACTACCTGTTGCTGTACACCTTTTACTTCATTACCAAAAATGATTGCATATTTTTGATTAGACTCTGGTATAAAATCATGTAACATGGTTGTGTTTTCTGCTTGCTCTACAGAGAGGATTTTTACATGTTGAGATTTAAGATCAAGTATTAATTCTAAAGTATCTTTCTTATGTTCCCAGTTTACTGTATCAGTAGCACCCAGTGCAGTTTTTTGAATATCTTTATGAGGTGGAGTCGCAGTAATACCGCACAAGTATATTTTTTCAATTAAAAAAGCATCTGCGGTTCTAAACACAGATCCAATATTATTTAAACTTCTAATATTATCTAAAATAATAATTAATGGCGTTTTTTTGGATGCTTTAAACTCGTCTACAGTTTTGCGATCGAGTTCGCTGTTTTTTAGTTTTCTGTTGTTCTTCATTACTGCAAAAATATCATTTATTCCTTAGATCATTCTTTGATTTTGTGATTGAAACGGGATTGTGAATAAAAATGAATAACTACTAAGTATGATATTTTAAAAAAGATAGTAGAATAACTACTTTAGCGGGATTCATAAAACTATACTTCATTGGCAGCAAAAGACGGTAAAAAGGTAACTCCATTAATGAAACAATACAATGCTATTAAAGCAAAGTATCCTGATGCATTATTATTGTTTAGAGTAGGAGATTTTTATGAAACTTTTGGAAAAGATGCGATTAAGGCATCAGCTATTTTAAATATAGTTTTAACCAAAAGAGGAAGTGGAAGCGAGAATGAAACTGCTTTAGCAGGATTTCCACACCATTCTTTAAATACTTATTTACCAAAATTAGTTAAAGCAGGAGAGCGTGTCGCTATTTGTGACCAATTAGAAGATCCAAAGCAAACCAAAACTATAGTAAAAAGAGGAGTGACAGAATTGGTTACCCCTGGAGTAGCTCTTAATGATGAGGTTTTACAGAGTAAAACCAATAATTTTTTGTGTGCATTACATTATGGAAAAAAAGAAGTAGGAATTGCTTTTTTAGATGTTTCTACAGGAGAGTTTTTAACAGCGCAAGGAGATGCTGCACATATGGATAAGCTGTTACAAAATTTTAATCCTAGCGAAGTACTTATTTCTAAGCCCAAAAAGAAACATTTTCAGGAGGACTTTGGTCACGATTTTCACACATTTTTTTTAGAAGACTGGGTTTTTAAAACAGATTATGCAGACGAAACTGTAAATAAACATTTTGGCACAAAAACACTAAAAGGTTTTGGAATAGATCATTTGCAAGAAGGTATTATTGCAGCAGGAGTAATCTTGCATTATCTTAATGAAACACAGCATCATAAATTACAACACATAAGCACAATCCAGCGTATTGCCGAAGATCAATATATTTGGATGGATCGTTTTACGATCCGAAATCTTGAATTATACCATGCTAATGCAGCTAATGCAGTAACTCTTTTAGATATTATAGATAAAACGATTTCTCCAATGGGAGGTCGTACTTTAAAAAGGTGGTTAGCGTTACCTCTTAAAAATATTTCTACTATTACAAAACGACATGAAGTTGTACAGTTTTTTTTAGATAACGTCACATTACATCAAAAAATCCAACATCAAATTAAACAAATAGGCGATGTAGAACGATTAATTTCTAAAGTAGCTACGGCAAAAGTGAGCCCAAGAGAGGTTGTTCAGCTTAAAAATTCTTTAGAAGCTATTATTCCTATAAAAGCGCAAGCATCTAATAGTGATAATGATGCTTTAAAAGTAATAGGAGATACGCTTAACGATTGTGAGTTACTTCGTAATAAAATTAAACAAACTTTAAACGAAGAAGCTCCGGTAAATATAGCAAAAGGAAATACTATTGCTGCCGGGTATCTGGAGGAATTAGATGAGTTGCGATCTATTGCTTTTTCAGGAAAGGATTATCTGGATAAAATGCTGGAAAGAGAAACAAAAAATACAGGGATTACTTCTCTAAAAATAGCATCCAACAATGTATTCGGGTATTATATAGAGGTTCGCAATACACATAAAGACAAGGTTCCGGATACTTGGATCCGTAAACAAACTTTGGTAAGTGCAGAGCGTTATATTACCGAAGAGCTTAAAGAGTATGAAAGTAAAATTCTTGGAGCAGAAGAAAAAATTCTGGCTCTGGAGCAACAACTATTTGCAGATTTAGTAATTTGGATGCATGAGTATATAAAACCAGTACAGCTTAATGCCACTTTGATCGGACAATTAGATTGTTTATGCTCTTTTGCGCAATTAGCTACAGAAAACCAATATGTACGACCTTTAATAGATGAATCTTATGATCTTGAGATAAAGAATGGTCGCCATCCTGTAATAGAAAAACAACTTCCTCCAGGAGAACAATATATTGCTAATGATGTAAGATTAGATAGAGATACACAACAAATAATTATGATTACCGGTCCAAATATGAGTGGTAAATCGGCAATATTAAGGCAAACGGCTTTAATTGTATTATTAGCACAAATGGGGTGTTTTGTTCCGGCAGAAGAAGCAAGAATAGGGATAGTTGATAAAATATTTACCAGAGTAGGGGCTAGTGATAACATTTCTATGGGCGAATCTACCTTTATGGTAGAAATGAATGAAACAGCCAGTATTCTTAATAATATATCCGATCGTAGTTTAGTGTTGTTGGATGAAATAGGTAGAGGAACGAGTACATATGATGGTATATCTATTGCATGGGCAATTAGTGAATTTTTACACGAATATCCTGCAAGACCAAAAACACTATTCGCAACACACTATCACGAATTAAATGAAATGTGTGAAACCTTTGGTCGGATTAAAAATTATAATGTATCTATTAAAGAGTTGAAAGATACGGTACTTTTCTTACGTAAACTAGTTCCTGGTGGCAGTGAGCATAGTTTTGGGATTCATGTAGCAAAAATGGCAGGAATGCCTCAGCAAGTATTGCACAGGGCAAATAAGATGCTTAAAAAGCTAGAAAAATCTCATAGTAGCGAAGAGCTTACCGATAAAATTAAGGAAGTGCAGGAGGAAGAGGAACTACAATTAAGTTTTTTTAATTTAAACGACCCCTTGTTAGAAGAAATTAAAGAAGAAATACTGGGAATTGACATAGATACGCTTACTCCGGTAGAAGCATTGATGAAACTTAATGAGATTAAACGTATGTTAACCAGGAAGAAAGCCTCACAGGTGTAATTTTTTTTATTCTTTTTTTGAAAAATACTTTGGTATTAGTAGAATTGTATTAAATTTGCATCCGCAATCACGAATTGCGAAGTTCATTAAACATAACAAAAAATAGCTTCTCGGAGTTTTGGCAGAAGACCTTTGAACGTAACAAAACGTTTTTATCTCTAAAAGCTGTTTTCTATAGTATGCGAAAATAGCTCAGTTGGTAGAGCGCCACCTTGCCAAGGTGGAGGTCGCGGGTTCGAATCCCGTTTTTCGCTCTGAGAAAAAAAATATACCAAGCTGAAGTGGTGGAATTGGTAGACACGTTGGACTTAAAATCCAATGGCCATTAGGCCGTGCGGGTTCAAGTCCCGCCTTCAGTACCAGACGGGATAACTCCTTATTTTTAGGTGTTATCCCGTTTTTATTTTTATCAAAATTATTTGATAATGAAGGGATTATACCAAATAATGAATTAATTCGCTGGGTTCGATAACAGTCATTTTCATAATCAAATAGAATTCCTTCAGGAAAAACCATATGCTGTACAGCTTTTTTTGTCTCTAAATCTCCTAAGTTCCATAATTCCTGTAAGTTACAAGAAAGTTGTAATGCTAAATTAATAGATTTTTCAAGGTTCGATAAATTAAAGGTGTTTTTAGCATTGTATACTTGAATCGTATTTAATTCCTGCTTTAACTTTGCTTCAAATTTATGAAATTACTTATCTGAGATTTTACGAAACATAAATCTTTACTCTAGTACTTCAAGTTTCTTTTGTATTTCTTTGCTCTTCTTTTGTTGGATATCATATTTTTTAATTGTTCCTCATGTGGTTCTATCGCATTAATTTCACTCTTTAAAATATACTTAATACGATTTACGGATGAGAATTGCGTATAAATAATTGCAAAGGTTTTTCGCTAGATTGATGAATCAAATTAAAGAATAGTCATAGCTATTGTTTCATTTTATGAAGAAAATATAGTAGAAAAAGAATGCGATTATATGCGAGATTTTTATTCGTAAATCGTATAAGTTTGAGATTTCTAAATTAGTTCCATGTACAAACACCATCGATATCCTCATATCATTATTCAACAAGCGGTATATTTTAAATTTCGATTTAGTTTAAGTTACTGTGATATAGAAGAGTTGATGTCTATTAGAGGTGTCAAAGTCTATCATTCCACAATTCAGCGTTGGGTGTTTAAGTTTTCTAAAGATATAGAGCACAATATGAATACTCGTAAACGGCAAGTAACAGATAGTTGGAGACTAGATAAAACGTATATCAAAGTAGCAGGTAAAGACAGATATTTATACAGAGCGGTTGATAAACAAGGAAACACTGTAGATTTCCTATTAACAAAACGTAGAATGAAAGGTTCTGCTCAAAAGTTCTTGAATAAAGCTATTGGCAACAACGGAAAACCTCGCATTATTAATATTGATAAGAGTGGAGCAAATACGGCTGGGATACAGACTTGGAACAAAAGGAATATGACATCAAAAAAGATAAAGATTCGACGAGTCAAATATCTAAATAACATCGTAGAACAGGATCATCGTAACATAAAAAGAAGAATCACTATTACTACAGTATTTAAAGAATTCGAATCAGCACAAAGAACACTCGCAGGAATAGAAATCATACACATTATTAGAAAAGGACAGATATAGAACTCTAAAACCTCAACGTTTAAAACGTTTTGTTCACTGGCTGCTTAATCTTTAAGCTTCTTTCAAAATTATATTCTCTTCGAGATAATGCGACAGAACCCTCTAAGGGATTAGTGAAATATCATGAAATATTTTATTCGTACAAAATGAGTTAATATTGTTTAGTGATTATTTTAATTTAAGTTTTCAATTAAAAATTAAAATGATTATAAGATACCAAAGTAGGGAAGTATTATAGAAAATGCCTACTCCAAAAATATTGGTCAAGTAACAGAAATAACGGAGACCTAAAATACTGTAGGTAATGGACAATAGATCTGCAATATCAAATTTCATTAGTAGAATAGCATTCATAAAAAAGTACCCCTAATAACATAACTAATTATTTAATAATAAGTTGAATTATGTATCCAATTAAATATAAATGTTTGAGAAACTATCCTATCAATATTTAAACTAAGGATTAAGCGTCTCTTGTTTTTTAGAATTATCAGATTTAGAGATAACAATAAGAAATAAAATGCGGATAACAAGTTAACTATATTTTATACAGTATTAGGAGAGTTGATGTATTACGAAAGAGAATTAACTAATAGGATAAGTGTATCCTTTGAAGTTGAGCCTTTACTGGAACAAAGAATAAAAGACATAGGGGATTTGAAAAATACCCATTATTGATCCAGATTTTAATTTTTATAAAACGTATTACGTAAAATTCAAAAGGTTCTGTAAAGCCTTCAACAAGATATGACTGATTTAATAACACAGGATGAAATGAATCCTATTGCACTCCAAATAGGAGAGCTTATAGGGCTTTTTATAAAAAAAAATGAAGAATATATTTTTAATGGAGAATGGTTTGCAGATCCATGGAAATATCTAAGTGCTGTACCTAGCAAACCTGAACTATTTTCACTTGTAAGCGTATTAATGAGCGATTCTTCAGGTAGTGCATTAGGTACTCCGGAACATATAGAAAATCGTATTTGGTACCCTATATTAAATCCCTTCTCTAACGAGACCGGAGGTGCTGAATCAACAGGAGTTTATTTAGTAACTACTAAACCTGTTGAAGGGCAATCAACAGAAATGGGCTTTGGTACTCTTTATACCTGGAAGTATGATAGCTTTACGCTTTTGCCTTACGCATATTTTCCATTATTACTACTACCTAAAGATGTTAATGACAGTTTTCAGTTTATTTTAGGTCAAAACGGGTATCCTGTTGAAACTGGTATAGATATTACTGGCTCAGATGGTGCGTTTAACACTGGTAATGGTAATGCCAGCCTATCGTTCGATGGATTTAAGGCAGGTAGTCAAATCTATTTTACCGATGGTAAAATACCATCACTGGATCTTACTTTTCTAAACCTTAAATTACCAGGTGAAAAACAAGGTTCAAACCGTTCTTTATTCGATCTTATTGCGAATGCATCTGTACAAGAAAATATCACATTAGCGCTTACAGTTTTAGGGGGACAACTTTCTAAACTTGATGGTCCTGCAGCCACAGCAGGAAAAATGATACAATCGGTAATGGAATTATTAGGTCTACTGGGACCAGTACCAGGTATAGATTGGGATAGTATAGTGAAAAAACCAGAAGAAGTTACCATCATATTTACCAACTGGTTGCAAAACATTATGAGTAATAATGATTTGCTTAAAGCCTGGTTAAACGATTGGTATTGCTTGTTTAAAGGTAAAGATAGTACTGATGGGACATCATATATAATTGGAAATGGTACAAGGCTTTCACCATTCACGTCTAACTTGTTAAATATTAATACAGAAGGGGGGTTTAATATTGATATAGACTTAAGCTTTGCTACGCAAAAAACTACAGATAATAAAATAAACGTATACCCAGGTTTTAGTATCATATCATCTCCCATTACTCCAATAGACACAATTCCTGAGTTTGGAGTTTCACTAATAGCCAATGCCGAAATACTTTGCTACACAATACCATTATCTACGGCTACTCAGACGCAAGAAAACAAGATAACATTCTTCCCTCAATACAGTATTCTTGCATCGGCCGCCAATACTGATAAAACAAAACCTTTATTTGCTGTAACAGATACTTTTGGAGACCATATCGAAGATGCTGAAAATCCATCTCCTTTTAGTATTGACAAGATGAATGTAGGTTTTGTATACGATATTGAAACAGCGACCAGCGAAATACCCAGTCCTAATTTTAGATTATATGGCGTACAAACTGCGATAGGCTCATGGCCTCTAATAGATCTTGCCAATTTTAGTACCAAAACTATTGAAGAATCAATAGGTCCAATAGTAAGTAATGCTATAAATAGCTTCTTTGGCGAAAACAATAAATATGCGAAGGCTCTTACTGCAGTGTTAGGTATAGATCCACCCAAAGCTTATACTGGCGATTGGCCGTTGAAAGACAAAATGTTACTTTCTGCGGATCAGTTGGATTTATTAATTAAAAATCCGTTTGCCGCCATTGGAGCATATTATTCTCGATGTCTTACTACTAATAATGATGCTAACAATCCATTGTTCCAATACATAGTACCTGACTTTGCCACCCTAATGGGTAGTGATAGCACTATTATTACAGGTAAAGGAACCAATAGTTCTCCTTGGCAAATTCCTATATTAAAAGTAGGTTCAGCTACCCTTAATCTAGGCATGTGGCAACCTACAACTACAATAAAATCAACTAATGACTTAGGTTTATCTTTTGATTTTACAATTCCACTTACCTATAAAGCTATATCCGCCTCGTTTGATCTTGGGGCGGAAATGATGATAATGAAACTACCACAACCTGATGGTAGCGGTACTTGGGATGCATCATGGATGCAAGCCCTTACCGGAAAATTACTAATTAAAGCCAACAACGATGAAAAACTTCAAACACCTGCGATAGGTGGGGTTTTAATTGCAGCAAATGATATATACGTACAAGGTGGATGGCGTAATACCCAAAATTTTTTTGTAGAAGCAGGTATTGAAAGCCTAGAACTTGATGCCACTTCAGGCAAAATAGAACTAGGTAATTTGGTATTTGGTGCAGATGGATGGAGTGCTGAACAATTGAAACAATTTACTCCTGCCATTGTAAACGGAATTGGTTTACTCATGCTTGAAAATGGCGGACGTATGGGGATAACACTTACCACACTATTAGGTATGTTACCCAACTTACCTGAAATTATCGACGGTAAAGAACATCCCAATTATAACTTCCCCATCCCAGTTGGATTGGTATTGCCAGATGACTGGCCTGTACTCACCATAACTAATTTCGAAAACCCTTGGACTAATATTAAAACACAACTTAGTAAACTCTATGTCGATAGTAAATACATGGAACCACTAATGCGTATGATCGGTTGGGCAATGACCAATACTGTACCTGTTGAACCAACCATAATACCTTCGGGTAGCATGACTGACCCTTGGTTATTCAACCTGCCAGATGTATTTAATATAGATGTGCTTACCTGGAAACAAGATGAGCAAACAGGTTTTGGAGTACAACGTAACTTTGCTACAAACGAGGCTCATTCGGTGCAACTAACCACCTTGCTACGGGCTGATGTACCTGGTTTTATATTGGATGGAAGCACAAAAACTGCAGCGAACAATTATCCCAATATTTCGTTGGTAAACTGTATGCAAAACCCTTCTGAAAGCAACCCCCTGTTCGAATTGGGAGAAATCACCATTGGCAAAGTACAAATAGGAGGTGTTTTACAACTGAAAAAAGGTAGTTTAATATTACTACCTATTTTTAGGTTTTTAGATAGTAAATGGGAAGCAGGGCAAGAGCCTACCACTATTGAAATAGTTCAGATTGAAGGCAAACCACAATTTACATGTGAACAAGGTATCGAAGTGTTCAACTCATTAATAAATGCGCTAATGGGCAAACTGTCTGATACTATAAATGCAGGACAGTTTGATCAACTACAAGCCTTTTTGAATATACTTACATTACTAGAGTTACTGGATAAAGATACTGTAACCAAAGTATATTCATTTAACCCAGGAGCATGGGCATCTGTATTAGCAAACCCTGGTGGATATTTCTTTACTAAAACATTAAAGGTATTGGAAACCAACCAAGAATGCTCGAGGCTGATACAATCATTGGCACAGCTAATGGGATATCAAAATTTTGACTTACCAGAAACATGGCAAGGAATACAGTACTTACTTGAATCCTTATCACTAACAAAAGACTATAATGACTATTTCATACCACAGTTTAACAACTGGCTGACATTTATAAATACCCCTGTTAATTATCTGCAAACAAGTGTTTCAAAGCTTTTTAACGATGGTGATTTGGTAAAACATCTGGTAACTGCACTCACCAAAGTCATCCCGTCAACCAATAATTACTTCAGTGTTGATACCAGTGGAACTATTGTTACCATACAAATACCAAAAGACAAAACCATTACAATTGGTAATGAGATACAACTATTTGCGAGTACAATTATCAATACAAAATCATTTAGTATTACCAATAATGTAGCAGTTGGATCAAAAACGTTATCATCCGCACTGGCTTTCCAATATGCTCCCAGCTTTAAAGATGGTGAGTTAAGCAATATTTACGGTTTTTACCTGCAAGGCTTGCCTGGTACATTCCCTCAAGCATTTGAGCCTTTACCATTATGGCCTTTTCCTAGCGATACTACAGCTTACTTAAAACAAATTGGGACACAAGTACCAATTACTCTGTTAAGTTCATTCAGCACAAAATACCTGAACGATTTTGTAGTACCAAACACACCAGCAGTTAAGAATATTTTTAAAGTACTAGGTCTAACTTCGGATGTCGAAGGCATAGAACTTATAAAACCTTTAACCGGCATATTAATGCATCCTGTTGATTGGCTAATGAGTCCAGCAGTATTAGGCAATGGTTATGGAGGGATATCACTGGGTACTTTAGGTAAGCTGCTATATGCCATTACAGATGCCGCTGGTATTGAAAACCATGACATTAAACTAAGTTCTTACGAACATGACAGTAAAAAAGACGGTGTACAACTTACAGGTTTACCTTGGGGCGTATCGTTCATATTATATGCTAATGAAGATGAAGGAGCAAATCTTCAAGGAACCTTCATGCCTGAATTACCTTCGGGAGCACCAATCATAAATTTAGGTACAGGTATTGGTTTTGGCACCTCCAATGGACTTGCTATTGACGGGAGCATAAATATGACCTACGACATTGGTAATAGCAATACACTGGGTATAACTACCATCTATGAAAAACAAGCTTTTACTCTTAATGCAAAAGCAAATACAACGGTATTTAAATTACTGCCATTTGATGGACTTAACCAATTCATAAGCGGCGAAACAGTTGGGGCATTATTAAAAATAATTGGCGACAAACTTTTTGGAGCGTACAATGAGTATATTACTAAAAATCCCACTTCAGGACTAAAACCATTTATTGAAAGTATCTCTATTCTTACAGGGATTACTAATGGACAAGCGCTATACGATTTCTTTGATGCTATTTATAAAGATCCATTAGGTCAATTTACAGAGACAAACATTATTAAAACCCTTCCAAGAATAAATACCTTTGTAACCGATATACTAAAACTGGAAGGTTTTAGCATTATAAGCAACAATAAACTATTACAGTACGAACATACATTTACTAATGTAGGCGCAAAAGCAGCTGTGTTGATAGGCCTGAAAGAAATGGCTGGTGAAATCGTATTTGGATTATGGTTAGAACCTGTTGCAAGTTACGAATGGATTTCAATTGGACTAAGCAATACTGGAGTAGGTGTTGTAATGCCAGATTATCTTAATCCTAAATTAAAATACGAAATAAACATTACAGTCGGCGCTAACTTTAGTGCGTATAATATACCGAATGCCCCACAACCCATTTTAGAATTTGGGTTAACAGGCGATTTGGAAAGCATACAAGGTCCTAACCTTAATTTTTATCCTGTAACTGTTTCAACTGAAAAGGGTACACTATCTGTAGAACTATTGCCTACCCCTCAATTACAAATTGCAGGAAGAACAGATGTAACGGTAGCGCAATGGATAATAAATTTTGGAGTAGAATTCCTAGTGCCATTTGTAGCCAATACTGCTCTTTCAATCACATCCATAAAAAACTGGCTCGACAAAACCACTATTGGTAGTATAGAAGGCATCCCAGGAAAGGTATTAACCGATTGGGGATTGCTAACTAAGCAAGACAATAATTACTATCTAAGTAATCTAAAAACAGCTTTCGATCTTTCCAAACCGCTAGATATCGTAACCAAACTTATATTCTCGGCGCTAAATATATTGGATGGTACATGTGTGGTACCTATAAAAACTGGCGGAATATTTGTACAGAGTGAAACGGAAAACACCAACAAACGTTATGGTATTCTAATACAAATTACCGATATAGAAGTTACCAACACACTAAATACGGATGGTGCTAAACTACTGCTACAACTAGGTAAATATTTTGGAAACCAAACCAAAGACAATAATTGGACTGGACTGGATAGTGAACCTGGTATGGCAGTATATTTTATCACTCAAGACACCGACACTAAATCACTTTCATTCCTTCCTAAATTTGAATTAATAAGTATTGGGCTTGACTTTGCAGGTGCAAACGACCAAAAACCACTTATCAATACCAAGGGAGTAAGTATCCAATCCGTACAACCGCGTGCATATGTATCCTTAGATATTGACGGGCTTAAAACTGATTTTGGTGGCGGTATAATGCTATATCATTTAGGAGTTCCCTTAGGACCAGGTTTTGACAGCCAAAGTGATAACACAAATCCGGTAGCACAAAACTTAGTTGCATCTGGTGGTAATAAAGGAACAACAGATCCTATAAACCCATCGTTTTCAATATCAGCTTCATATGTGGTTAACTCAAAAAATTTCGAGCTCCAGTTATATGATGCAAACGACATTCCAACCGACAAAATATGGATCTCCATAATGCGTGCCTTCGGACCCTTGCAGTGCCGTAAAATAGGTATCGGGTGGAAAGGTGATGTGGACCCTAAACGCCTTGACTTCTTGTTTGATGGCGAGGTTTCATTAGCAGGATTGATGATGAATTTAGTAGAATTGGACATTGGAATACCCATCTCCAATCCAACTGCATTCGATAAATATACCTTAGACCTTGCAGGGCTTGACATATCCTACAACGCAGGAGCTGTATCAATTGGTGGAGGCTTTTTGAAAGACGATTCAGCAGGTTATATTCAGTATACAGGACAAGCCCATATACAAACATCCACTTTTGGAGTGGGAGCCTTTGGAGCTTACGCATTGATAGACAGCCATCCGTCATTGTTCATTTTTGCTTACCTCAATGCGCCTATTGGTGGACCTCCTTATTTCTTCATCAATGGATTATCAGGTGGATTCGGATACAACCGTACCATTAATATACCACCTGCGAATCAAATAGAAAACTTCCCATTCGTAGCGGGTATTGATTCTCCTTCGGCATTGGGAGGAACAGATGGCAAGCCTCCTACCAACGAAGAAGCTCTAAAAGCATTAGGCACCACAATAGTACCGCCAAAATTAGGGTCATATTGGTTAGCCGCAGGGCTCAATGTAGCTTCTTTTGAGCTCATACAATCAAAAGCGGTATTAATGGTGATTTTTGGCGATGATTTTGAAATAGCCTTAGTAGGGATTTCAGGTCTAAAACTACCAAAAAAAGGACATACCTATGTAGGTGCAGAAATGGCATTTAAAGTCACATATAAAGCATCATCAGGTTTACTGGCTATTGAAGCCGTACTTACATCCGCTTCTTATGTTATTGATCCCAACTGTAAACTTACTGGTGGATTAGCCTTTTACGTTTGGTTTAAAAACCAACCACAACCGGGTGCCAGCGCTGGGGAGTTTGTATTTACACTGGGAGGATATCATCCTGCCTTTAAAAAGCCTGCTTACTTTCCTGACGAACCCCGATTGGGCTTTAGTTGGAAGGTAGACAATACTATAAGTATTAAAGGTGGAGCATACTTTGCCCTTACAGGTTCAGCTGTAATGGCAGGCGGCTCATTAGAAGCTGTATTCAAAGACGGTAACCTTAAAGCATGGTTCACTGCGTATGCTGACTTTCTTATTATGTGGAATCCTTTCCATTATGATATTAGTATAGGTATAAGTGTAGGAGCGTCCTACACAGTAAAAGTAATTTGGACTACTACTTTTAAAGTAGAATTAGGAGCTAATATCCATTTGTGGGGGCCTGAAATGGCAGGTAAAGCTACAATACATTGGTGGGTAATATCATTTACAGTAAGCTTTGGTGCATCAGGTACCAGCCCAAATACTACTACAATTATTGATTGGACAGACTTTAATTCAGGCTTCTTGCCCGATGAAAAAGCTCCTCCCGCACCTCCACAACAACAACCTCAAAACCAAACAAAAGGTTTGGTTACTACAGTAAGTAAGGCAGAATCGAATTTACCTGTACAACAGGTTACTCATATAAAACAGTTAAAAGGTCTGCTGAAAGAGTTACCAAACATTGATCCTATCATTAGCAAAACCAGTCCGACCCTATGGCAAATAGGTAATACCGGATTTTCTTTTGAAGTAACTACTGTTATACCAATTAATAAAATTACAATTACTGGTTCAGATCAAGTTATAACGAGTGATGTAAAATTCGGGATTCGTCCAATGGGTTCCGTAGTATTCGGAACAGAAGGGCAAATATCTACCCTCAAATTCACAATGAAGCAGGATGGGAGCCCGTATACCGATTTCGATAAATGGAACATAACCGAAGGTCTAAATGGTATTCCCGAATCTATGTGGGGAGCAGTTAATAATGGTAAAACGGAGATTGGAGCCAAAATAATACCGAATGCATTGGTAGGTTTTTCTGTAGCCCTAAAATCTACAGATGACAAATTGCCAACAGGTGGTCCTCCTATGTTCCCGCTTTCAAATCTTGATTATGTTTGGTGGGCATTCCGGACATTACCACTTGCCAATAATCCTGAACTCCACCCAACAGCAGCTGCACATACCGATATAAATGCTTTGGAAGTAATAGAAAATACGGTTATGAATACAACCATCGTTATAAAGCGTAAAGCAATTCTTAATGCTGTTCTAAGTGCAGGTATAAACGTAACTGTTGAGGGTAGATTAGACCAAATGGCTGCATATGCTTCATTTACATTCCAGTCGCCCCCTATGTTGGGGGAACTAGGCAGTATAGCATTAGTTAATAGTGTAGAAGCTTTGGGTGCTTCGACTTTAAGCCTGAAAACAACAACAATACAGCCAATGCTTAAAACAGTGACAGCTACACCACAACCTGCAAAACTACGTGGTATAGCTACCCAATATGCGCGCCCTCCCTTACCATCACCAGTGTTCTTCTCGGCTTCACTTACCGATGTTAAAGATACCCAACCTTCCAAAGGGAGTTTTTACGATATATCACTTACCAATGGGTGGAAAGAAAATGCTGTAAAACAAGGTGTGGAGCTTACTACTGATGAAAACCCAGCACAACAACACTTTAACATCAACCCTGGTGTATCTATCCTTATAGACATTGATCCCATATCCACATCAACTCTTACTGTTAATGGTGATACAAAGGTATTTGGAGCATGGTTCGATGATCATAATCAACTGAAAGGAACTAAAATATTGAATAAAACAACAGAATTGCCACAGTATGTTTCACAACTGATTTTAACTGGATTAAGTACTTCAAAACTCCGCTTGCCCTATGCATATGGTTGGCACGTTACGTCTGAACTTACATTGGTAAACCCTAATGCACTCACAGGTGTAGGGGCAATAGCAATGCCAGATAGCCCTATACGTGCAAAAAAAGGTAGGTATACACAAGGTTACGGATTGGTAAACGGGTTGGATATGGTACTATCAAATGTAATGACTAAAGGGGATAATCAGACCTACTTTGCAGGTATTGAAACCCTTTTGCCGCAAGGTTTAAAAACCGTAGTCGTATTGATTAAAAATAAAGATAATCATGTAGCCTGCACCGCCAAGTCGCCAATAGTAAAAATAGGATTCCTAAATAACGGAATTATTGATTATAAAGAGGTTATCGTCTCTGCTGTAATAGACGGACTGTATGAAACAGCCTTACTTTTTGATATATCCAGTAGTACAGGACCTTATACACTTATATACGCAACTTCAACAGATTATGACACCATGATTTCGGGTGTCTTAGGACTAACAGAAGAAATAGATAATGTAAAAAACCAATGGAAAGATGTCGTATTACAACCCCCAGTTCCTAGCATAAATGCACCTGCGCAAAAAGGTACTGTAATAACAATAGCACAATAAATAAACAAATGAAAAACTCTGAATTTCTTATAAAAAGCACAGTAGACGGAAAAGAGGATCCACAAATGCAATTATACGATTATTGCTTACCTCCACTAACTTCAGCTACCTATACTATTGAAACAGAACAACAAGTAGTTTGGAACAAAAAATCACTTAATGAAACCTACAATAAACAACAACAGTTTTTGGTAGACGGTCCCCGTTTTACTCTTGATCCTTCAATGGTATACTCTATCTTTCCTCCTGCCAATAAACAGGGGCATTATGAGAACAATTTACCACATATAGTGCTTACCAAACGCACTTTGCCCTGGGAGCGCACTATAGATGACAAACAGCAAACTGGCCCACCAACACCTTGGCTTGCAGTGTTGCTTTTTACTGAAGAAGAAGTAAGCAAAGCACAAAACTCAACGGTAGCGAAATTGCTTACTCCGGATGATGACAGTATTCTACCCCCCGATGTTAAAGATGTAACCGATGAGCAAAAAGCCCTTCAATGCCTTATAGTAGATGTATCCACTGATACTTTCAACGACATAGTACCGGCTAAAGATGAACTACGGTATTTAGCACATTGTCGTGAAGTAGATATGGCAAATAAAGAACTTAGGGGCGATATCGAAGATGGCTGGTTTTCAGTAGTAGTAGGTAACCGCTTTCCAGTAACTGATAAAAATGAGAATACTTCATATATAGCCTGTCTGGTTTCATTAGAAGGATTTAGCGAATACCTGCATGGTGGCACCGCCATACCAGATACGTATAAAAAAGTACGAATGGCAGTATTGGCTACTTGGAGTTTTACTGTATTGCCTGCGAAAGGAGAAACCTTTGGCAACTTAGCGCAAAATCTAGATAACTGCTCTTTACGCTTACAAAACAAACCGGAACAAACAGAAAGTGAAGAAGAAAAACTAGTAGCAGCAGCCTTTCACGATGGCTATGTGGCATTAAACTACGATACTCGAGGTGGTGAACATACAGCAGCATGGTATCGTGGACCTTGTATTCCCGTAAAGTTAAACAATGCAAACCTAGAGCCCTTTTTTAGTGCCGAAACAGGAATGATATATGACAAAACCACGGGCTTATTTGATGTTTCATATGCAGTTGCATGGCAAATAGGGAGGCTACTGGCATTATCGGATTCTGATTTTGCAGTTGGATTGATGAAATGGCGTAAAGAACAAAAAGTAGGTCAAAATCTGCAACTAGAACAACAAAAAGCCTATAATCGTCTTAAAGGAGCTTTTGAAACCAATATCAATTTGCTAGGTAATAAAGCTCCCAATAAAAAGGCTATCAGTTATATGATTCGTGATTTCCTAACCACAAGCTTTGTCCAAAAAGTTTGCCCTCAAGATAACATAAAACAACCCCTTGTAAAAAAAGCAGATCCAACAGGGACAGAAAACCGGATAGCAGGATTACCGGGCTTACTTAATCAACAACAGGTTGTGGAACTATTAAAACATGGTTCTAATATCGCTCATAAAATGAAGGAAATATTAAAAGAAAAACATAATTATTAAGACCGATTTTAAGGATAGAAAAAAGAATATCATGAAAAAGAACTTGCCCAGCAACGCACAATATATTTCAGCCTTAAAAGGTAATACCAAAACAGTACACAGTTTACACGTCACTACAAACTTTAATGAAAGCACCTTGCCCGAAAACCTAGAAAACTGGTTAGGAAAACTATCGCTACTATATGGGGTTCCTTTTGAACACTTAGTACCTAATAGTGGTATGCTACCTAAAGAATCCCTGCGTTTTTTTTATGTAGATCCTAACTGGACCAATAGTATGCTGGATGGCGCATTAAGCATTGGTTCACACTCCTCACGTGATACAGCACAGATAGAAGCCGTGTACACTCAACTGCAACAAAATGTACAAGGAGCTATGCAAATGGTACGTCGTAAAATAGCAAAAGCTGAAATGCCCGAAACAGTAACAACTGATTTAGCTGTTTCTGGACTATTAATACGGTCGCAGCTTATATCTGGATGGCCAGGGCTAGAGATTCTAGCGTATGAAGATTATACTATCGATACGAACAATAAAGCAATACCTACTAATAAAATACCTGCATTGCGCATGGAGCGCCTTGCCCCCGATGTAATGCTTTGTCTATATGCAAAAATGCCTAAAATGATAGCGTTTAACGAACCTAAAGAAGGACTATCATTTGGTTGTATAACTGATAGTAAGGAAAAGAATTCAGGCTTCTTAATACCTCGCTATATGGGGTATCATGTCGGTCAACCTGTGGGGCAACCCGTAGGAGGTATAGCACCAGAAAATAAAGCCAAAATTGCCTACCGTAGTGGTGATAAAGGTGTCATAGATATAAACGGAACTAAAACCAATCTTATTGCTATACTAAAAAAACACGATGCTCTAAGCAGTAGTGGCGATTTATCTCCTGCCGATATGGGGCTACAACTTATAAAATCAGCTGAGCAACAACAGTTTTTAAGTGGGTATACTCCAACAACACCTAACCCAAAAGACTGTATCGATTATTAAAACCACCACCAATTGCATGATACTATGACAAAAGAAAAAGCCAATAACACTGCGAAGTTTTTATGGGACAGCCCATCGCTAATGGTTCCCGTAGATTTAGAGGCACTTGTGGTAACATCGCCATCTCTCAATTTACCTTGGGCCTGTAATGTCTATAAATACAATAACACCAACAAGTTTGAAGGTGTTCGACCTAATATGTTTCAAGGCACTAAACCTGAAATTGGTGTTACACTACATTGGGCATTACCAGATGGGTTAACCCATGGAAAACAAGACGAATTAGGCAATATCGATTATCCTATGGCACCAAATCGATGGCTTATAATTCGCTATTATGGAGGCAAAACCAAAACGTGGGTATTGCAAAGTGATTATATAAATCCTAGCGATGGTTTAAACCTTTTTCTAGATCCTTCACAAAATACACCTACGGTTACCAAACTAGGAAAAACAATAACAGGAAGCGAATGGCAAGGAGAAGCAGGACTTACACAACAAAAGTTTTTACAAGCCATTGGACCTGGTAATCCTGCTTTTGCAGCCTTTACCTCTAACATAAATGGAGTATTTTCATTTCGTGATGACATGAGCGATATAATAGACACCTCTCAGGAGGTTACCTACTCGGTTGCAGGATGGTACAGTGAAGCCGAAAACGATCCTTTGAACAGTTTTACTACCCTTGATGAGTGGTTAGTTTTAATGGACAACCTAAAATGGACGATAGGTAATACCAACGATTTACAGCGTGCCGTAAACAATTGGATAACTTGGGCAACGACCAATGGCATAATGGTTGACCCAGATAAAATAAAAGATCTATATCCTTCCCGCACATTGTGTCATGGTATGATATACAAAGTAAACTGGTTAGGTAAAAACGGTAAACTGCAAAGTGGTGTACCACAATACGACCCGGGCATGCCTGCCAATGAGCAACCCAAGATAGCGATAGCAAATACCGCTATAGATGCCTTGTCAGCACTGGTAAAGTATGAATTGATACAAGGAGGAGAAACAGAGGAAGCAGCAGAAGCAGCGGCTGAACTCTTAGAAGCTTTTAACTATAATCTATTAGATAAATATGAAACTCAAGGGGGACAATATGAGCTTTACAGAGCGGTTTTTAAAGCATGGTTTGCCAATCACGATGCCGAAACTTATTGGTATATAGAAGACACTAAAAAGCCTGAAACTCCAGATATAAGTTCTGAAAAACTCCAACAATTGATAGCACTTAACCAAAAAGAAGTCATATACAATACAAAAACGCATTTACTAAAAATGACCCGCCAAAACCTTTTTGGCAATTGGTGGAAAACAGGAAAAGCAGGTACATTTTGGGGAACTCCGCCACAAGGAGTTACCAAAGAACAATGGGCTACTATACAAACTAGTCTGCAAAATATATTACCTACAAATGAGTCAGCAGTTACTCAACTAAAACAAGATGTAGATGCACTTGCTAATCAAATAGATAAACTTAAAATTGATATAAAGAAAGACCTTCCTGATTCACAGACATTAAAAAGCAATACAGGAAACCGATACCATGAAGCTAATGACCCGGTAGTACTGGTATATGGTGCACACAGGTCGTATCGACATGGTGAAGACGGTAGATTTGATTCAAATGGGGCCTTATTCACCCGCTTTACAGGTCAAAATATTACTGGTTTAAAAGTGGCTCTACCAGAGCAAGATGAACAGCCAGTTACTGCATCAGATGTTACACTATCAACCATAAATATACCCCTCGATCTGGTACCCAAAGAAACAGTTGGATTAAACGGTGAGGATTACTTTTTTGACACTATTAATGCTGAAACAATAGCAAAAGAAGCATGCAAACTACTTTCAATCGACTTTACAGATTCCTATACAGATATTGTAGCCACACAGCAAACATCGGCTTGGAATGCTGATATATACGGACTCGATAAACAAGCAGTAACAGATGCTTCAGGTTTTATAGGTATTATTCCTTCAAAAATATCAGTACAGCTATGGGCAGCTCCATGGTCTCCGTTATATATGTCGTGGGAAATAAAATGGATTCCTTCATCCACCACCCCTTCCGATGTGCTTAAAAATTGGACATTTAATGCTGAAACATTAGAGTATGACTGGAACAGCAATACTTCTGTGTCAGGTTCGGGAGTTACGCTAAGCGGTAGTACAATTATTACCCCAAAAAGCACTTTTGCCATGCAAGCTCAGCTTGAAAAATATTTTGAAGACACAGGTAGCTTTCCAGGTTTGAAAAGCTTTCTAAATACGGTAAGTAATTGGGATTTTCTTTCACAAAGTATCAGCGGACTAAATGAGATGCTATTATCTCTTACCCCGGATCAATTAAATACCCCGCCAGAGAATATTGCACGCCTTACCGATGAAATGACAGAACAATCTCCTGTACCTGATCAAGCTACAGGATTTTATCCCATCCGTGCTGGGCATTTCCAAATCAGCAAACTTTGGATAATAGATGATTTCGGGCAAGTATTTAACCCAATAGCCGCAGTAGGTCAAGATCCTGCAAATTATCATCCGGTTTTAGGTACTGGAGTTACTACCTCTAATGACCCCAATCTAGTACAATTACCTCCGAGAGTTACACAAAGTGCTAGATTTGATTTTAATTTATTGAGTGGTGACGGCAAACCCGATACGCTACAAGAAAACCAAACAGTAAACCCAATAGCAGGATGGTTATTGCCTAACCATTTAGACAAAGGACTTTCATTATACACCCCTACGGGAGACTTAATGGGGGAACTATTACTTACAGGAGATTTTAATAATGAAACGTTACGTTGGGATACATCACCAGGTATAAATGTACCTGTTGGTGCTCCACTAAGTGAGTCTATCGAGAATAAGTATATGCTCAACTTTGTGGATAAGTTGCTACAACAAACTAATAATGCTGCAGCCTTTAATGATTTCTTGTCTATTATCGATGAGACTCTTTGGACGGTAGAGCCACTTGGAGGAAGGCAAAACGAACTTATTTCGGTTTTTATTGGGCGACCTCTGGCATTAGTACGTACCAAAATGCAATATACCTTGAGGGATGGTTTAACATATAATCAAAGCTGGCTCAATTCTACTCTTAATGTAACAGGCGATTATGAAAAAGTACCTTTTCCTGTTCAAATAGGTTGTTTACAAGACCCTCAAGATGGAACAATCGGATATTTCTTCGATGATTTTTCATCTTTCAATAGTTTATTAAAACCAGACAAAACAAAGTCTGACTATATAACAGATATTCCGGTATCGTTATCCCTAACGGATCTCGATAAAGAAGTGTTTATTGTGGTTGATCCTAGAGGAGATATGAATGCCATAACAGGCATCTTGCCAGTACAACTAAATGTACTTCCAGGGCCTTTGGTAGAGGATGCGCTAACCAACATGAACGTTACTTTCCGTACAGGCCCTTTAATTACAGATCCTGCTAAACTATCTATGCCGCTCCCATCAGAAATAGTAGGCAAATGGTCCTGGATACAACATACCGGAGTAACCACTTGGGAAGAAATAACAGACATAGGACAAGCCAATACAAAAGCTCGTTTTGGTAATAACTATGTATTGAAAGACGGCTGGTTAAAATTATCAAATGCAATAAAAAATAATACTAAAAAATAATGAGTGTTTCTGACGAAAATAAAATAAAGCTGGAATATAGCGTTATGCCTGCCCAGGTATATTATACGCGTGATGCAAGCAACCCGTCAAAAGCTGTACTTACCATTGGAGTAAGTAATACCACTGATAGCGATATTGATTTAGCGGGCTTTGAAATAGCATTACCCGTAAATGTAGACGAAACGGATGCAAATGCACTTACTAGCGACCCTTCATCCATTACCCCTGTTTCATTTCAACCCACAAAATGGGATTTTCAGAACTTTTCTGATGCTACTTTCAGGTCAAGCCCTATTGCACCGGTAACAGGGCTTAAGGCAGGAGAAAGTATTACATTTCAATTACAAGGGATTACCGTAAATGAAGCAAAAGGCACAGCTTTATTAACTATTACCGAAAATGCAGGAAATGATTTCCCTACTTTGGAAAAGCAAGTGACTAAAATCGCTAGCGATTTAGATATTACGCTTTATTCCGCCAATCCGGTAGAAATAAATTCTGGTGCTATTAGCAAACTATCATGGGCTACTAATGCAGCGGCTAGAGTAACTCTTTTACCCGGAGATTTTTCTTCCATTAAAGTAAATGATTCTGTAGATGTTACCCCAGGTATCACTACTACCTATACCCTAACTGCCTACGGCGAAGGTCCCAATATATCCAAACAAGTTACGATACAAATAAGTCCTCCTGAAATTGTAAACTTCGACTCAAATGAAAAAATGGTAAACGCAGGGGATACTATTACCCTTTTATGGGATGTAAAATATGCAGATACTATAGCTATATCACCAGGTAACTATAATGACTTATCTGCGGAAGGCACTAAAGACGTACAAATTTGGGAGAATACTACATTTATTATCACAGCAACTAATAAAGGAAACCAAACATCCGTAAAAACAGTTCCCATAACTATTAACCCTGTTAGTATTACCAATTTTAAAGCTACACCAGATTATGGAGCTCGTTTAGGAGAATCTATTGAGCTTTCGTGGGATGTTAAATCTGCTGTATCGGCATCAATACAATATGGTACCATTCATAAAGTAGAACAGAATAATTTGGCTGATGGTAGACTAACAATAGTACCCAATACAGGAATAGCTTACTCCCTAATTGCACAAAATGCTTTAGGAAGCGAAATGACAAGCTTACAACTGCTCCCGTTGCCCTTAGGATGGTATAAAGCTACCTCAAATGCTCCATTTCAGTTTTCTGAGCCCCCATTGGTATTAAAATATAAAAACAATATGTGGGCAATGGCCAGTAATCTTATGAATTCAGTGTACTATTCTTTTGATGGGGTAAGCTGGTTGCCAGCTACCAACGCAACTGCCTGGCAACCGCGTAGCTATAGTGCTGGAATAATTTTTAAAAACAAGATGTGGTTAATGGGCGGGCAAATACCTGGTGGAGCAAATTGTCTAAATGATGTTTGGAGTTCTGAAGACGGAATAACATGGGCACAAGAAACTGGAACTGCCGCATGGCCTGCACGCAGAAGCTTTGGATGCTTTGTATTACCTGGTGCCGATAAAATTTTTATAGTAGGAGGAATTGACGCTACAGGCAATTGCCTTAAAGATGTTTGGAGTAGTATAGACGGTAAAACATGGGTTAATGAAACCGAACAGGCTTTCGAGAAAGGTCGTGGGGCATTTGGTATTACGGTATACAATAATGAAGCATACATACTAGGAGGTCTAACAGGAGGAGATGAGAAAAATGGAACCCCAACAAATGATGTGTGGTATAGTACTAACGGTAAACAGTGGAGCCTTTTAAGAGTAAACTGGCAAGCTAGATATTATCCCGCAGTTGCTGCATTAAGCAACGGTTTGTATTTGAGTGGAGGAATAGGAAAGGATGGAAAAGGAATTAATGATTTGAATATGATGAATAACTCAAAACGCTGGAGTGCCAGATCAGGAATCTCCAATATCAAAGGAGCTTCTGGTCTTGAATACCAAAACTCTTTATGGTGTATTGGAGGGGGAACCAATAGCGAAGGGACAAATAAAGATATATGGGCATACTCACCTGCAACTAATTAAAAGAACTTTGAATTTTTAACTATTAATTAAAAACAAACATTATGTCAACTTACAATGGAATTTTTATGCGATCTGCCCTTGGACAGACAAATAATATCCCCAGACCGGGAGCATTAAGTAGCTCTCCAGACATTATCCCTTATGGAACCGAGCCTGTGTCAGATCCTCAAACTTTTTTCAAAAATAATTATGACAAGGACGTAGGTAAAACACTTCAAGCACAGCAAACAAACTATATTTATTTGCGAGGAAAGAATTTTTCGTCGTCTAAAATAGATGACAGTGGAGATTCCCGACCGCACTTATTTTGGACACCTGCTTCTGTACTTTCTTATCCAAATAAGTGGACTGAACTAACTCAAACTCCTTCAAGAAAACCTGTTTCATTGGTAACAGAAGCGGGAGCGGTAGGAGTTATGAGCGAGCCATTAATATGGGTGCCTGATAATATTACTGCAGACCATTATTGTATGATAGCTCAAGTACCCTCTCCTGGATATGATAACGCCATACCTGATACTTTACAGATAAGTGATTTTGCCGGATGGGTAGCAAAAAGTGGAGGAATTGCATGGCGTAATATATCGGTTCAAAATGCTAATGTAGTTACCCTTACAGGAGCAAAAATGTATTATGAACAAGGAACTGAAGCAGCAAAAATTCAATTTACTATTATTTGTGAGAACGTACCAATAGGCTCAACTGTTTCCTTTTCTGCAGGGGCACCTGGTCCAATACCTCCTATTAATTTAGATCCTACTGTTGTTTCAACAGGACCAAGCTTTACCACTGGTATTGTCGCGGATGTTCCTGCTAATTATGTAAGTGACATCTATTTTAACCTACAGGCACCAGCTGGGGTTAAAGATTTATCAAAGGCTAAGGTATCTATACAAGCTGCGTATCCAACTCATATCACTTCGGAACTTTATACACTAGCAAAATCTCCAGCCGAACTGGGAATGCCGTCTGCCGATGAGGTATTTGCAATCTTAATGCGAGGCTTAAATAAGCAAAAAGGAGAAGTATTAAGACCTCATCATGAACAATATTTAGAGCAGCTTACAGATATGCATGCCCAATTAAACTCAGATGTACGTAGTGGTCCGCAAAGACTCATTGTTGTGGGGCAAAATAATTATGATTGGAAATAAAATTTTAACAAATACTCCTTTATTATGGAAAACGCAATAACACAAAATATTTTAATCCGTGTGTCTTTAAGTGATGACGGAACAACTCCTCGTACTGGGGATTTATCAAACTCACCCGATGTAATACCATTCGGTACTGAAAAAGCTGAGGATCCAGTATCTTTTTTTATCGGGAATTATGATGAAAATGTAAATACTGATTTAGAGGCGACTAAGCAAAACTACATATACATGAGAGGTAAAGATCTCGTTACAGGGATACAAAAGGGTGATATGTATATGTATTACGCAAAAGATACGGATCTGAATACCCCAAGAAAATGGGCTGATAATATGCTAAAAACTTCGGCAAACTCCTATTTCAATGCTGTTCTTGGTCAAAGTGAAGGTTCTATTTTAGTAGGTCAAAATCCTTATTTATGGACACCACCCAGCAGAGATAGCGGAACTGCCTATAATCTCATAGGTGTTGTTGTTCCATCTGGAAAAACTCCGGATTTTACTGGAGTTACTGATTTTGAGAAATATGTAGCTAATAATATTAACGTTGGCTGGACAAAGGTGACCATAAACAATCCAACTCCACCACCAATACCTGAATTACGTTGGAAAACTACTTTTGCGTATAATCAAGGTGATACAGCAAGAGAGATGAGCTTTGAGTTAAACTGCAAAAATATTCCTATAGGTACATATATCAGTTTTTCTTCTGATAATCCTACAGGTCCAAACCCAGTTATTACATTAGACAAAACAAAAGTTTCAGACCCTAATGGCAGTTTCGGAATAAAATCTTCAGTTCCTGCTGAGTATTCAGGAAATATAACTTTTAGTTTCTTTTCTAATGATGCTCCTCCGGCAGATAGTTCCATTACTTTTTTGGCATATTATCTTGACAGAACAGAAACAGGGCCTCAAAAACCAAAAATAGTAGCTTCAGTTACTACTACTAATTAGTTTTTTTTTACTTGCAAGGGAACTAATTCCCTTGCAAGTAAAAAAGCTAATACTGCAGGAACATCTCACTGAAAATATTTTTAGCATCCAAATATATTATCTCAGCAATTTTATACAAATTGTAAGAAATAAGAGTTTATAAACGAAGTTATTCTCTACTTGATCAAAAATTTGTTTCATCCTTGGTAGTATGTCATGTATTAAGGCATGATTAATAGGTTTACTACAAAACCGCAAAGTTATGTTTTTAGATATGTATAATTTTTCGAAGATTCAAACCAAGTTTTAGATGTATATAACTTTTAAATACCTCTAACTGCGCTGAGGATATTATTTTGAATTTCAGTTTTTGGATCAGTTAAGAAAGTATTTTTCTAGTTTACTTTTTTTATATTCTATGGGATCGTGAAAAAAACAATCCGTTTCAAAGTCAAAAATGTGATTGGTATGAATATCGTGATGATTAAAATAAGTTTTCATTTGGATGATGTTTGATGAATAAATGAAGAAAAAAAATGCTTGTTTTCTATGGTTTTTCATAGAAAACAAGCATTTTTTAATACGATAGAATATTGAAGAATTAGATCACAATCTTCTGGTAAAAAGTTCGATATCTGTCCCGTTTGGAGTACTTAATCCTCTTGATCTTTTGATCAAGAGGATTTTT
>NZ_AUML01000005.1 GCF_000430665.1 Aquimarina muelleri DSM 19832
CCGTCCTATAATCTGGGATAATTCTTCTATAACCGTAAGCGTTGTCTGGTCTTTTTTGTTTTTATACACCTTATCTATTAGTACTAAATAATTACCCGTATCTTGTTTATAGAATGCTATGCTACAATCGTATACCAGAGTGGTTACCACATCTAATGGGTTACGGATCGTATCTTTAATTTTTAGATCAGGCGTATGCACTTGTGTTTCTATCTCGAGTATATACTTATTTTGCCATACAGGGACTTTATCTTCTTGCAAGGCTTGCCCTATGGTTCTTATTTTTTTAGGTGCTTTTTTTTTGGTGGACCAAAACATATCGTAGTATTAAAATAACCTTACTTTTTCGCCACTTTGTAGATCTATCTCTTTACCAGAGGCTAACTCCAGATTTTCTTTGCTACTATCCAACCGAATCTTATCGGCAGTTTCTTCTATTTCACTAGCAATAACTGTCTTTTTTTCTGTAAGATTAACTTCCTTATTGGTGGCTTGTTCTATAAGGTCTTCGCTGGCAGATAATTCTATATTTTCGCCTGCATTAACCATCACATTTTCGCCTGCATGCACTTCTGTCATTTTTCCTGAGGTAGCGGTAATATTTTCTTCGGCATCCAGATGGATGTTTTTTGCTTTTAGCGTTATGGTATCATTAGCAGAAATCGTGATATTGTTGCCATGGGTATCGATATGGATACTATTATTGTTTTTATCTTTTATCGTTATACTCTCGCTATTATTAGTATCGTTAAACTCTATGGTATGCCCGCTTCGGGTAATGATACTTTTATAGTTGTTTTGGTCTTTTCCTCCTGCGCCAGTAGATCCGTTAAAAAGGCTACCTAGTACAAAAGGGCGGTTAGGATCGTTGTATCGAAATCCTACCATTACCTGATCACCTACCTCTGGGATAAATACATGCCCCCTGTTTTGTGCATGGTGGGTACTGCTTCCTGCATCGGGGGTCATTACCCGTATCCAAGAGGTTTTCATCTCTGCGATTTGCCATTGAAACTGTACTTGTACCCGTCCTTTTTGTTTTGGGTCTTCGTTAGATACTACCGTTGCTATTTGGGGATGCGCTTCTGGAAAATCTACTTCTGGTTCTGGTAGTATTTGGATGCCCGAGGATATCGCCTCAAAACTATTGGTGTACTCGCTCGATCCTGTTGCGTCGTGTGTGATTTTTGTGATAATATACTCCCCATAGTTTTTGATATCAAAAGCTCCAATGCCTTTTTGTGCAGCAGTTACTTTAATTACAGAACCTATGGTTAATCCTTGTTTGGTACTGGTGCCACTAAGCACACTTGCTGTGGCAACGGCACTTGCCTGTTTGTTTTTAACAATGGTATCTATCTCACTTTTATCTTGTACTCTGGTAGTGGAATAGCCTTTGGTATCTACATTAAAAAGAGATTTAGAAGTCTCAAAAGCATGCGTCCCCAGTTCGTTTAATCCTGCTACTTGTCCTAACGTTTTGGATTCGTTTTTGGTGTCTTCTAAAGCGTTATAGCTAAAATTTGTACCACTACTGGCAATAGTTTTTATAGAAATATTAATACTATCCATATCTGCACCATATTCTATAGCGATAGGGTTTGGTAGTGTGGGTTTCCCAAAAACCAATTGTACCCCATCATAATACAACCATTCGTTATATTGTTTTGCCATACGTTGTATAAACTTAAAATGGCTTTCCCTGTACTGGGTTTGATATTCTATACGAGAACTATACACAGGGGATACCTGTGCTGGTATGTCTACAGCATTAATGGTATCGGTTAATATGGATCTTAAATTGGTGTCCTGCCAGGAGCGCATATGGGGGCTGTTTTCTAAAGCAATGGTTTTGGAGTAGCCACTAACCACCAGTTTACCATCATAACCATGTTCATGGCAAAGGTTCACATCGGTAACAATGCCAATAAACTCGGTATCGTTAAAATTGATGACCACCGATTTGCCAAGCCATTCTTTGGAGGCATCTAAGGTATATGCCCCTACCGTTTCTATACTATCATAGTCTACCGTAATCGAAAAAGAATGATGGTCGTTAATGGATTGTTCTAGGGTTACTTGCTCGAAGTTAAAAAGAGGTTCTCCGTTTATTCTAAGGGATGTTTTTGGTTCTATCATGGAGTGGTTTTATTTGGATATTCTATGTTTTTATTTACAATATATCAGTACGTATTGCACAACAAGGTTTTAAGCTCATATAATCCTATATAAAATTCTACTTTACTAAATAAACCTGTAAGGAAACCTAACCAAGCGACTGCTTGTATATAGAGCAAGAACACTCTATGATGAATCCGTATGACAGTTTATATAAAAAAGAAGAAGTTTTTAAATTGTCATTTCTTCAGTTATAAAATTAAGGGTTCTAATGCTTGCATGTTCATTTCCTATAAATTTTAACAAATAGCTTTGTTTTTTGGGGTGAAATTATGGTTAGCCCGTATTATTGCTATGTTTTGGGAGGGGGAAAAACCCCCTTTTGGATTTTTGGTTGTGCTTATATTTTTCATAAAAGTTGGTTTTTTATGTATGATTATGTCGTGAAACCTTAATTTATAATGCAATAATAGAGCTTAAAAGTTTCATTTTCCGACACCGTGGTATTTTTTCTAAAAAAAAGCATAAGTAGGGGTTCTTAGGTACATTTGGTTTCGGGGTTGGGGGCGGTACACAAAATTAATCGGGGTCGATTTGATCTAACAACTCTAAGAACCGTAAACGACCAGTTACGGGATTCTTACTTTTTGGGGAATGTTTTTTCAAAAAATCAAGGACTATAGCTTCCAGATGGGATTCTGTAAAGGTCATTTGCAGGTTATCTTTGGTATAGTCCAGTAGCCGTAATTGCCAAGGCGTGATAAAATAGATCTGCTCTCCACCCATAAAATTGGGCAATAAGGTTTTGATCTTGTATATTTTGATATACTGGCAATGGTCATGCAAATAACAATACCCATAGCGATAGTCATCTACTGCGCTGATATTTGTTTTTATAGAGGTGTTTTCTATCTGTTTTTTAATTTCCTCATACTGTATCGGGCTTTTAAAATCCATAAGCATGGTTTCTATTTTTAAGAGGATATCGTATATCTCTATTTTTTCTAAGCCGTTTAATTGTTTAAAAACGTTCTGGATGATGGTATCTTGGTATGTTATCATTTTGGTAGTCAATAGGGATTAAGAGTTTACTGCATTACATATTTTTTATAGGTAGCAAAAAGACTTTTTACATGGTTTCTGGCATTTTCTTCTTTTTCTTTTTTGGTTTTCATATAGTACCATACGGCTGCATCGGTTTTATCTTTAGCCATAATTGTGATAGCGTTATATTCTTCTTTGGTAAGTAGCTTATATCCTTTGGGGCAGATCTGGGTAAATCGTGCAAAAACATCTTCTCCTTTAGCGGTTTCTATAAAAGAGGGATGGATGGATTTATAGGTAAGCTCGTATTTGGAGTTTTTGTTACGCGACATATAGCTTTGTACCACCTGATTTGCAGTTTCCCGATTCGGGTAAATCCCAAAAACCCTGTCGCCAGCATAGGTAATGCCTTCAAAGCGGATTACTTCTTTTAAAAACACCGCTTCCAGATTCTTTTCTGGGGATTGCCCAAAACAGCTAATGGAAATAAAAAGCTGCAAGAAAAAGAACAGAGGTTTATTAAAATGGTTTGGTAAAAGTATTCGCATTAGTTGTTTTTGGTTTTAAGAGTTTATTTTTTTACAAAGACATCTGGGTACTTTGGTAACCGATGGAATTAAATAAGCTTTCCATACAAAAACAAAACACTTCCCCAAGCGCAAAGCTTTTTTGTACTATTTAAAAGTTCTTACTTACGAGCTACCTCCCATACCCAGTATCCTTGCTAGGAAAAACACAAACTCAACTCAAATGTAATTCCCGTTTTATGGCTTGTTTTTAGCATTCCAATATTTCTTTAAATTTATTTTTTTAACCATTGTCATAATACGATCATAAGTACCCTTGCCAATGATTATAATGCCTTTTTCCTTTTTTACTTCTACAACAGGATTTATATTTTTTAGCACTTCTGCAATGACTTCTTCTGCGGAAAGTATACGACTTAGTTCTACTATCTTTTGCTGTACCAAGATCTGATCTTCTTTAGATAATTGGTTGTATTTAGAATCACTATCCAGCATTAGTAATACATTGCTTTACGAAGCTGTCTGTTATATGCTTTATCTCTAAGTACAAAAATTCTAGTCCTGTAAATGATCTGTATTGCCTCCTCTACAGGTACTCCTTTTTTATACAATCGAATACTCCATTGGTATAACAAGCATTCATAACATTTTCCTGCTTGAATACAATCTTTAAAATCGTTTATGTCTATATGAAAGTGCATTACTATGCTAGAAATAAATTCTTTCTGGTGTTTGTAATATTTTTTGGCTTTCATTTTATTTTGAGGGGTTTAAAATCGAGTTATTTTTTTTAAATGTCCATAGAGTATGGTTATTTCACAATCTGTTAACTTACCGAGATCGGAAGCAAACTTTTGAATTCTACCTTTACGGAAACCAAGTAGTTTTTCCATATGTCTAATATTAAGCGATTGTTTATGCTTGCGTAGATAATGAGTTACTTTACGTCTCCTGTTTTTTGCCTTTAATAAGTCTCTTTCGTACTCGTCCATCTTTTCATATTTTGTTATACAACAATAAAATGACACTCGAAAAGCGATTGGGGAAATCTTCAAACGTGCCTGTTAATTGGCAATACGGAAATCCGTATTATGTTATGACGATGATATTTATGAACTCTATAAATAGATAAGGGATATTCTAATTTTATCAATCTATCTAAATTGCCCATTTTTAATTACATTTGCTTATCTTAAAAACAAGATTCGCACAATTGTTCGCTAAATTAGAACAATTGTGCGTATAAACAAAATATTACAAGACTTTTTTTAAAAAAATCATGAATGGGGTTTTACCAAAAACTAAAATCATATAAAGAAACAAGCGGTTTGTCTTATGACGAACTCGGTGAACCTATAGGTATGAAAGGGAATGCGCTGAGGATGGCTATTAACAGAGAAAGCTTGAGTGATCTTCAGAAAAAAACATTAGAACCTTTTTTTGTTAATAAACTGGACGATAAACATCCTGTGAAAAAGCAACTTGACGAAGTATATCGATTTTTATCCCAGTATACAGAGCTTGCTTTGCAAGACCCTCGAATTAAGAAAATAATTGATAGAGAAGTTGCTAAACGCCTATTTGATGTTGCCTCTAGCAAAGAAGCATTAGAAAAATTTCTTAATAGCTAAGTTTTAGTGAGTGTTTGAAAAATGCTGACGCCTCCAAATAATTATCGTTAAAAAGAGAAGATATTTGTTGTTTTACTTTGATTTTTTCTGTCTTCAATTCTTCCTCTAATCTTTTATCAATCTCTTGCTCCAAAAACGTAAATACCTTCTTTGATATAAATCCAGAATCATGAATATTTTGATTGATTTGTTTAGCTTCTCTTCTGTTCATTTTTCTACGGTATCTGCTTTTAAGCTATTATACTCGTTAAGTGTTTCAACAAGATATTCTTTTTTATCTTTCGTCTGAATATAACGACCATATATTCGATAAGATATTAAATAAGTTAAATGTTGAATTTTACTTGTTAATTCTAATACTGAAAAATGTCTTTTACGTGCCCATCTAATGAAAAAGAAAACACTCGTATTAATAAGTAATGAGCCTAAGAATAGTAAAATGTAATAGAATGAGTAAGGAATGTCTGGTTTAGGATAAAGTGAATAGATGGTAAACCATACCGATACTAAACCAAAGAAGCATAGCACTACGATTACTGTTTTTTGAAACAGAGGATTTTCACGATCTTTGTAACTATAGATCCAAGCACAAAACAATGTCAAAAAGAATAAACAAAAATACGGCGAACCACCTAATAAAAAGCGCCTCCAGTTACTCCAACCAAAGACGCGATTTATAATTATAGAATCATATGCTCTGAAGCAAGTGATCTTACCGTTAGTAATTTCTATTTCATAAGTGTCATCTAATATGTTAAGCCCTTCATGCAATTCTGTATCTGCAATGGAATAGGAACGATCTATCTTCTTTGATAAAAATGTATGTGTAAGTGGAGTGAATCCAATGGTACAAAATAGAAGTGCTATCAAGTAATATTTAACGTTCTTCCAACTCGTCTTTGCTGGTTTTGTAAATAGGTATATCTTTTTCATTATCAATGCCGATTTCATCCTCAATGCTCGCCTTGGTACAGGAGGAAATTATTGCTGTGGTTAAAAATAACAAAGAAATTGAGAATACACATGTTTTAAAATTCATCGCCTTAAGATTTAAAGTGTTACTAGTGAAAAAACTAATATTAATCATCTGATTTTCAAATAAAACTACCACCTTATTTAAGAAATAAATAATTTATTTTTCTATATTTTAATGGTTATTTTGCACCTTTTTTAAAAGAAAATTGAAGTTTTTCTATCTATATTCTTACTGTCTTTTTAATGAAAATGAACATAAAGTCTATGAAAACAGTTAAAGTTGTTAATTATTGAATACAAACAACTGATAAACAATATATTAAATCCTTAATTACAATATGGTTATCCCGTATATTAGTCATATTACTAATTATGACTATAAAACTATAACTGCCATATTAAAAAAAATTAGATTATAGAAATGTAGAATTAAATTAATGTGTCCTTATCAAGGAGTTTTTAAGTATTTTCAAAATTGAAAAACACGCACCTATACTATAAAAGCAAATTAAATATTATCATAAATCTCATTTTTCTTTGTGATTTTTTATTTTTTCTGTTTTAAAGTATTAATTTAGTCCTTGTATTAAGAAAATAACACTACTACTCCAACAAAAGAGATTTGTGCATTTTTCTTAGCCTACCCATAGATCACGCAACCTATAAAGTTGAAAAATAACTAATCGCGTATTACCACTGACAATGAAATCAGACTAATACGACCTGAAAAACATTAACGCCTATGTTAATGAAGCCAGATCGTGCTGATTTTTGTCAAATAATCAAAAAATTAGCCAAAAGTAAAAAAATGACCCCAGATCGTCTGCGGTCATTCTCAGGATTTGAATCCTTAACTGATGATGAAGCAGAAAAAACAATTCTCATGATGGAGCAATTCTGTGAGATAATCTTTAAACATATATCATCGTCTAATTATGAACAACAATGAAAGAAGGTATAAAAATCATAATGAATTATATTTAATTGAACATATATATCAATACTTTGATATTTTTTGAAAAATGTAACGGTTTTTTTTTAAGTTTGTAGGATAAGTAGCAAGAAACCCTCTATATGATGTGTTGATTTTGTTTCTTAAAAAATAAGACAGACGGTCGCTACAAACCGCAGTATTATTAATCTTACACGTGTTCTGACCGACGCTACAATCGGATTTTCACGACCTTAAAACCATTAACACCTATGTTAGTGAATAAAGATCGTGTTGATTCGAAAGAACAACGGCTTAAACAATTCCGAAAAATCAAAAAAATGACTCCTAAACGTCTAAGAACGTTTACAGGTTTCGAAAATGTATCTGATAAGGAAGCAGAACATATCATTCTTACAATGGAAGAATTTTGTAAAATAATGTTTAACCACATTACAAAGGGAAAGTAAAAAATATGGAAAATTTAAGGGTATTTCAAAAGTTTGGAAACAAATCAAAAAATCAAAAAATAGTACAAACTAATAGGGCTGTTATATACACTCGGGTATCTACTAAAGAACAAGCCATGAATAATGCCAGTCTAGAAACTCAAAAGACATACTGTGAAGATTATGCTCATAAAAACGGGCTTCAGGTAATATCCTATTTTGGAGGAACATACGAATCTGCAAAAAGAGATGATCGTATAGAGTTTCAAAAGATGTTACGTTATGTAAAGAACAAAAATAATAAGATATCATTTATCCTAGTATATGCCTATGATCGTTTTTCAAGAACAGGGGGTAGTAGTATAGGGCTAAGCGAAGAACTCAAGACCAAAGGCATTAACATTCTATCGGTAAGCCAACCTATAGATTTTAGCAACGATATAAGCAGTATCGTTTGTGAAAATCTATTTCACATGAATAGTCATATTTCCAATATGAACAGTAGAAACAAAATTATCACAGGAATGAAATCCAAACTTTCCAAAGGATATTGGATTAATACCCTTCCTTTTGGATACACTAATCTTAATCCAGGAAAAGGAAAAGCCCCCAATATTGTTATTAACGAAGATGGAAAACTACTAAAGCTTGCCTTTCAATGGAAATTACATAAAGATATGACCTATCGTGAAATTGCTGAAAGACTACAGAGAAAAGGATTAAAAATCAGATCAAAAAAATTAAGTGATTATTTTAGAAACCCTTTTTACTGTGGGGTAATTGTCCATAATCTACTTGATGAACCCATTTTAGGAAAACATGAGCCCTTAATCTCCAGAAGGGAATTTGCGAAAATAAATGATCTCCTATACCAAAATGGGAAGAAGTACACTAAGGATGATGAAAACCTACCCTTAAAACAATTTATTACAGCAGTTTCCTGTGGTACAAAATATACTGGATATCTAGTAAAACGTAAAAACCTCTACTACTATAAAAACAATCGGATTGGAAGCAAAGAAAATAGAAGTGCTAAAGTAATGCACCAAAAATTCGAAGAGGTTTTACGTCAGATCCAGATTAAAGACAAAAAGTACATCGCTCCTATGAAAGAGATTATGAAATATGTTTTTATAAAAGAACATGAGGAACAATTAAAAGAATATGATATCCAACAAAAGAAAAGCAAAGAAATAGAAAAAAAACTTGAAGTACTAGAGGAAAGATTTGTATTTCGTGAAATTACCGATGAGCAATTCCACAAATTTGAAGCAAAGTTAAAGCAGGAATTAAATACGATTCAAGTATACAATACTAAAAACACCTTTAATTTATCGAACCTTGAAAAATCTATTAATTTAGCATTACAACTTTCTTGTAACTTACAGGAATTATGGAACTTAGGAGATTTAGAGACAAAAAAAGCTGTACAGCATATGGTTTTTCCTGAAGGAATTCTATTTGATTATGAAAATGACTGTTATCGAACCCAGCGAATTAATTCATTATTTGGTATAATCCCTTCATTATCAAATAATTTTGATAAAAATAAAAACGGGATAACACCTAAAAATAAGGAGTTATCCCGTCTGGTACTCAAGGTGGGAATCGAACCCACACGACCGAAGTCACTGGATTTTGAATCCAGCGCGTCTACCAATTCCGCCACTTGAGCATATTGGGACGACAAAATTAATAAAATATTTGTTTGTTCTCACTAAATAACTAATAAAATAAGTGATAGAGTTGAAATAAATTTTTAAATTTGCACCTTGTTTTTAAAAAACAAGTTTTAACTCATTACAAAACAACATTTTACCCTATGCAACCCGGAGTTACAGAAGCAAAATTTTTTGCATGCAGCCAAAGTACAGAACTTGCCGAAAAAATAGTAGCAGCCTATGGCGCTAAATTGGGTAAAATCATTACGTCTACCTATAGTGATGGTGAATTTCAACCTTCCTTTGAGGAATCTGTTAGAGGCTCCAGAGTTTTTATTATTGGATCTACACACCCAAGCTCAGATCATTTAATGGAAATGTTACTAATGCTAGATGCTGCAAAAAGAGCATCTGCAAGACATATCACAGCAGTATTACCTTATTACGGTTGGGCTCGACAAGACCGAAAAGATAAACCAAGAGTCCCGATTGCAGCCAAGTTGATTGCCAAAATGCTAGAAACCGCAGGAGCAACAAGGATTATAACAATGGATTTACATGCAGATCAAATTCAAGGATTTTTTGAAAAACCAGTAGATCATTTATTCGCTTCCACTATATTTTTGCCATATGTACAATCCTTAAACCTAACCGACCTTACCATTGCTTCTCCAGATATGGGAGGCTCTAAAAGGGCGTATGCATATTCTAAAGCCCTAATGAGCGATGTTGTAATATGTTATAAGCAAAGAGAAAAAGCAAATATAATTTCGCATATGGAATTAATAGGTGATGTTACCGGAAAAAATGTAGTTCTGGTTGATGATATGGTAGATACTGCAGGAACATTAACCAAAGCCGCAGATTTGATGATGGAAAGAGGTGCTAAAAGTGTTAGAGCAATATGTACCCACCCTATCCTATCTGGTAACGCATATGAAAAACTAGAAAAGTCAAAATTAGAAGAATTAATCGTTACAGACTCTATTCCTCTAAAACAAAAAAGTGATAAAATCAGAGTGGTAAGCTGTGCTAACTTATTTGCAGATGTTATGAGCCGTGTTCATAACAATCAGTCTATCAGCTCTAACTTTATAATGTAAATCAATAATTAATAAATACTTAAAAATGAAATCATTAACAATCAATGCATCTCAAAGAGAAAGCGTAGGCAAAAAAGCAACAAAAGCCTTACGTAATGCTGGACAGGTACCTTGTGTTATTTACGGTGGAGACACTATTGTACACTTTGCAGCGCCAGAAATTGCTTTCAAAAATTTAGTGTACACTCCAGACGTTCATACCGTGGTAATAGCGTTGGATAATGGTACAAAAATAAACGCAATATTACAGGATATTCAGTTTCACCCTGTAACCGATAAAATTTTACATATCGATTTTATTGAAATTTTTGACGATAAACCAATTACTATGAATATCCCTTTTAAAACAACAGGAAACTCTCGTGGAGTTCGTGCTGGTGGGGTCTTACGTTTTAACTTAAGACGTATTAAAGTAAAAGGTCTTTCTTCTAACCTTCCTGATTTTATAGAAGGAGATATCACTAACTTAAAAATTGGAAACAAGTTATATGTTACCGATGTAGCTAGTGAAGATTACACAATACTTCATCCAGATAATACCGTTATCTGTATGATCAAAACATCTCGTACTGCAGTTGCAGATGATGAGGATGAGGAAGAAACTGAAACAACTGAAGCTCCTGCAGCAGAAGCTTAATTTTTCAGATTTAATATAATATAAGAGCATTCTGATTTGTTTTCAGAGTGCTTTTTTTATTTTTATAAAAAATTTAAGATCGTATCCCCCGATTTCATAATCGAGGTCAGGCTATCGCTGTATCTTTTTTATTGCCCTCTTCTACAAGCCATGAGCACAATAAAAAAGACGCCGCTCCTATCCTTTACGCAAAAAACAAAAACATGTTTTCGATAATTAAAAAATTATTTTTAAAACAAAAAACAAAAGAAACCCAAGAAGATCTTATGAAAAAATTTCTTGTTGCCGGTCTTGGTAATATCGGCCCCAAATACCAAAATACACGCCATAATATTGGCTTTAAGATTTTGGATTACTTAGCCAAAGAAGAAGACCTATCTTTTGAAACCAAAAAACTTGGAGACGCAGCGGTATATAAGTATAAGGGAAGAACCATTATACTACTAAAACCCAATACGTATATGAACCTTAGCGGAAAAGCGGTGCGATATTGGCTAGAAAAAGAAAAAATCCCTGTAGAAAACCTTTTGGTCATCACAGACGACATCAATCTTTCTTTTGGAGTAATACGTCTTAAACCTAAAGGAAGCGCTGGAGGGCATAATGGACTTAAAGATATAGAGGCACAATTACAAACCTCACAATATTCTAGATTTAGATTTGGAGTCGGAGATGAGTTCGGAAAAGGAAGACAGGTAGATTATGTATTAGGAGAATGGACTAAAGAAGAAGAATCCGCTATGATAGAGCGATTACCAAAAGGAATCTCGCTAATTCAATCTTTTGCTACAGCAGGAATAACAAATACGATGAATACCTTTAACGGAAAATAAAGAAACGTGTCATAACTATTTTTTATTTTTACAATTACTTTAAATTTTTGCTTCGTTAAAAGAAACTTTAATAATCAAATTAATGTCAATCACACTAGTCAATGGCAAATTGAATCTGACAATGAAAAAAACATCAAAACAGAATAGATGAAACGCTATACAGATGCCAAAACATATGATAATCAAATACCCTCTGTAGTTACAGTAGGTACTTTTGATGGTGTACATATTGGTCACAAAAAAATAATCGATCGTCTTATAGAAAGCGCAGAAAGAAATGGATTAGAATCTGTTATTCTAACATTTTTTCCGCATCCCAGAATGGTATTACAACAGGACTCTGATATAAAGCTTATCAATACTATTGAAGAACGTATTCAAATTTTAGAAAAAACTAAACTTTCGAGTGTTGTTATCCATCCTTTTACTAAAGAGTTTTCTCGACTCACTGCAGGAGAATATGTCCAAAAAATTTTAGTAAATCTACTTAATACAAAACATATTATTATAGGGTATGATCATCGTTTTGGTCGTAATCGTAATTCTAACATAACCGACCTTGCATCTTATGGTATAAAAAACAGTTTTACTGTCGAAGAAATTTCTAAACAAGACATTGATGATGTAGCAGTAAGTTCTACCAAAATAAGAGAGGCATTATTAGAGGGAGATATCACCAAAGCCAACAGTTATTTAGGATATGAATTTATGCTAACTGGTACCATAGAAAAAGGAAAAAAAATTGGCCGTACACTAAATTATCCTACAGCCAACCTACATATTAAAGAAGAATATAAACTTATCCCAAAAAATGGAGTATATATAGTAAAATCTACTATCGATAATAAAACTTGTTTTGGCATGATGAATATTGGCACTAATCCCACTGTTCATGGAACACACCAAACCATAGAAACCCATTTTTTTGACGCCACCTTTAACTTGTATGACAAAAAAATCCAAATTCAAATGCTAAAAAGAATTCGAGACCAAAAAAAGTTTAACTCTTTAGAAGAATTACAAGAAGCCATGCAAAAAGACGAAGATTTTTCTCGTGATTACATAAATACATTAGTATGATTAATCGTTGGTTGTTCTCGCATATAGATAACAGCGCCCTTATAGTATTCAGAGTTATTTTTGGGTTTTTAATTGCTGCAGAAGCTATAGGAGCTATTTTTACTGGCTGGGTTACTCGTACTCTTGTAGAACCAAAATTTACGTTTAATTTTATTGGTTTAGATTTTTTACAACCTTTACCTGGTAACGGTATGTATTATTACTTTGCAGTAATGGGCGTTTTTGGGATTTTAGTTATGATCGGTTTTAAATATCGATGGAGTATGATTGGATATACAATACTATGGGCAGGAGTGTATTTTATGCAAAAATCATCTTACAATAACCATTACTATCTACTATTACTGCTCTGTATAATAATGACTACATTACCAGCAGGGAGTTATTTTTCTATAGATGTAAAAAGAAACCCATTGCTTCAAAAAATATCCATGCCAAGATGGTGTATATTGCTTATCATTGCCCAGCTTTGGATCGTCTACACCTATGCATCTGTTGCCAAATTATACCCAGACTGGCTAGATTATACTGTTGCAAAAAACCTAATGGCTGGCAGGGCTCATTATCCCATTATAGGTAGTGCTCTTCAAGAACACTGGACTCATATATATATTGCTTATTTTGGAATTTTATTTGACCTTTTAATTATCCCGCTTTTATTATGGAAAAGGACCAGGTTATTGGCTTTTTATATCAGTATATTTTTCCATCTTTTTAATTCTATTATTTTTCAAATAGGAATATTCCCTTATTTATCACTAGCTTTTAGTGTGTTTTTCTTTTCTAAAGAAAAGATACATCACATTTTTATGAAGAAAAAGAAATTTTATACTGCCAATGAGGTAATCATCCCTACGTATCGCAAAATTTTACTACCTGTACTTGCATTATGGCTTATTATACAAATATCGCTCCCTATTCGCCATTGGTTTATCCCAGGAGATGTCTTGTGGACTGAGGAAGGACACCGATTAAGCTGGCGCATGATGCTAAGAGGAAGATCTGGTAATACTAGTTTTTTTATAGTCGATAAAAATGATCCCGAAGGAAAACGACAAGTAGTAAATAAAAGCGAATATCTCTCTAAAAAACAATTACGCTTAGTATCCTCAAGACCAGATGGAATATGGCAATTTGCACAAAAACTCAAAAAAGAATATGCTACAAAAGGTAAAGATATATCTGTTTATGTAACTAGTAAAGTATCCGTAAATGGTAAAAAATATAAAACATTGATTGATCCAGAAGTGGATATTGCTAACACCAAATGGAATTATTTTACAACCAATTCATGGGTTCTAAAATACAACTAGTATCAATCATTCTTTTTTTAGATATCTATTTATTTTTAAACACCACTTCAATCTAATCAAAACGATTAAAATGTATCGACACTTAATTAAAATAATATATAGTGTTATTATAGTACTATCGATTTCGGCTTATAGTCAAAACAAAAAAGAAATAACTATTTTTTCTTCCTTTGGAACAATTCCTAACACTGTAGATCCAAAATTGTATCTGGAACTTAAAAAAAGCTCTAATACTCTTACCACATTACAGCTTGTCGAAAAAATAGGTAGAATACATCTATTAGCAGGCAATACCGATTCTATAATTTATTATGGAAACCTTTTAAAAACGACTACTCTAAAAGAAAAAATATCCGATAAGCAAGCATACCTTTCTAAAGCTAACTACATTATAGGCTCTGGTAAACTTAAAAACGGGCTCTACGACGAGGCTATGAAATATTTTATAGAAGGTATTTCTAATTCCCCTATTTCAAAAATGCAAATAATGCATTATAAACATCAACTAGGACTAGGGATTGTATATTTAAAACAAAAGCAATATGATTTGGTTTTTCCTATTTTAAAATCTTGCATAAAAGAATCCAAAGACGAAGAAACCATAATACTTGCCAAAAAAACCTTAGGAGACACCTATTTTGAACAACAAAATGATAATGAGGCTAAATTTTATTATCTAGATGCTCTAAACAATATTCCTAAAAATACTTTTAACAAAACTCGAATAGAAATACAACTAAACCTAGGGAGAATAGAAGCTTTTCATGATCGAAATATCGAAGCCATAAATTATTTAATACCAATCATGAAAGAAGCTAAAGACAATCAATTTTATGATTTATATATAGAAATAGTTTATCACGTAGGAAGAACTTATCATAAATTAGGAGAATATGAATCGGCAGAAATAATATTAAACACCGCCTATGTTAATGCTGTACAATGGAATAGATTAGAATCACAAAAAAAGGTTATACAAATGCTTAAAAACCTTTATGTTGAGCGCAAAAATTATAAAAATGCTTATAGCTTAATGACGCAATATATAGATGTCTCTAATCAAATAATAAGAAAACAAAATCAAAAAATTACAAAAGAGATAGAAGTAAAATACCAAACTCTTCAAAAAGAAAAAGAAATACTATCTCTTAAAGAAGAGCAATTACTAAAAGAAAGCGAAATTAAAAAAGAACAAACTATCAAGAAGGCTTTTTTGATTGGTTTTCTTATTATCTTAATTCCTATAATCGGATTACTGTTTGTCTATTTTCAAAAACTAAAAACTCAAATCGCGCTTAACAAATCTCAAGAAGAAGTAAATACTCAAAAAGTATATGGGCTAATGAAAGATCAGGAGTTAAATTTGATTAAAGCTACTATGGAAGGACAGGATAATGAACGACAGCGCTTAGCACAAGAGCTACATGATAGTGTTGGTGGAAACCTTGCTAGCATAAAACTACAACTATCTAATACCGAAAAAATTAATGACCAGCAAATTAACATCATTAAACAGATAGATGAAACTTACAATCAAGTAAGAGATTTTTCGCACAATCTTATTCCAAAAAAATTTCAAAAAAATTCTATTTCGACATTAGTAAAAGAATACATTCATAATGTAAAAAACGGAAGCGATCAAAACATATCATTTCACCCACATCCTGAAGACCTAATAGACCAAATTAATCCATCATTTACAGAGGAGTTATTTAAAATCATACAAGAGCTATTGACTAATTGTTTAAAACATGCGAAAGCCAAAAATGTAGATATTTACCTCAATCACCATAAAGATTCTATCCAATTACTTTTTGAAGATGATGGCGTGGGTTTTGAAATTCATAAAACAGTGGAAGGTATTGGTTTTAAAAACATAAAAAATCGATTAAACCATTTGTCAGGAAATATACATATAGATTCTGCTGTTACAAGAGGCACTGTTATTAGTATAGAAATCCCATTAAAATAACATTTAAAAATTAAGCAGAATCATTTTCCTTATTTACAGCATCAGAAGCTTTTTTTATAATCGCTTTTAATCGTTCTGCCCTCAATTCTTTTTCTTTTCGTAACTTATTCTTCTTTCGATTCATAAGTTTAGTATGCTTAGCCTTATTTTGGGTGTTTTTTTCTTTTCCTTTTTTTGCCATACACAAAATTATGTAATTTACCCTTTCCATTGTCGCAGTACATGATTTATATCATATCGTACCTCGGATCGAATTTCTTTTTTACCTTTTCCTTGTCCAAATCGATTATCATAGTCTGTTTCTGCATGTCGTATATGTGCTTCTACAGCAAGATCAATCATTTTAGCATCAAATTGTTTAGCATCGGCTGTACGCCCTACTCTACCACTATATTTTTCACAAGCATGTTTTGCTATATCCTCCTCTCTTTTGGCAGGACAATTGGGGTATCGTTGTCTAATAGCTTTGGCAAATGCAACCTTATATTCTTGATCCTTTATCTCTCGAATTACGGCTGCTTTTTTATTTTTATCATCTCGTATCGCCTGATCTTTTTCACATTCTAATCGTGCTTTTTCTATCGCGATTTCTTCTACCAATTGCCCTTGGCGCTCATAGCGTTTTCTACGCTGGTTCCATGCCAATACTACCCCGCAAAGTGTAGAGTGTTTTTTAGAACGTCTGGTCATAGCAGCATTTCCAGGAGGCAACATCACATACCCTATAAATGGAGAACAACTAAAACAGGTTCCTTTATGATTTTCACTTTCTGCTACAAAAGATTTTCCTTTTCGAATACTTTTGCCACAATTCATACATCGAAGCTTCTCTTTTTTGGTAAGAAATATATTTTGTGCTACTGTTGCCAATTTTACTGTTTTAAAAAAAACAAAAATACTAGATATAGAGTTAATCAGCAACCTTAGAACAGGCTTACAAGATGTGCTTGTGAAAATATATATTGTTTTTGAGTAATTTTCTTAAAATTCACTATCTAACTATACCATAGATACCCTTAAATTTATTTAATTTTACTCTTTCATTGCGATAGGGATAGAAGCGACATCCTTTTTTTAATGGCGTACTGAGTTTTTCGAAGTACATAATTTAAAAAAGATATAGCGGATAGCCTGGCAATCGCCCAAAAAAGATATCATGTTAGTAGTACAAAACATCCTAGCAAACAAAGAGGCTTATATTACGGCTTTGGCTAAACGAAATTTTGATGCCGCTCCGGTTTTAGAAGAGGTTATTACCCTAGATGAAAACCGTCGTGCCACCCAAGCTAAATTAGATAATATTCTAGCAGATTCTAATAAATTCTCTAAAGAAATAGGTATTTTATTTAAAAATGGGGAGCAACAAAAAGCAAATCTTTTAAAAGAAAAAACAGCTCAACTTAAAGAAAACTCCAAACAATTATCTACAGAGCTAAACGATATACAAGAAAAATTAGTTCAAACGCTATATACTATTCCAAATATCCCAAATGACTCTGTGTCAAATGGGCAAAGTGATGACGATAATGAAGAAATTTATAAAGAAGGAGAAATCCCAACATTGCAAGAAGGAGCTTTACCGCATTGGGAACTTGCTAAAAAATATGATATTATAGATTTTGAATTAGGGGTAAAAATAACTGGTGCTGGTTTTCCTGTGTACAAAGGTAAGGGCGCTCGATTACAACGTGCTTTAATTAATTATTTTTTAGATAAAAATACTGCTGCTGGATATAAAGAGTTTCAAGTACCGTATTTAGTCAATGAAATCTCTGGCTATGGCACTGGACAATTACCAGATAAAGAAGGACAAATGTACCATGTTACAGGAGATGATTTATACCTAATCCCAACCGCAGAGGTTCCTGTAACCAATATGTTTAGAGATGAATTAGTTACTGAGAGTGAATTACCTATTTGCTGTACAGGATACACCCCATGTTTTAGACGCGAAGCTGGTTCTTATGGCGCTCATGTGCGTGGATTAAATCGTTTGCATCAATTTGATAAAGTAGAAATTGTGCGCATAGAAAAACCAGAAAACTCGTACAAAGCATTAGACGGTATGGTAGAACATGTAAAAGATATTCTTAGAGAGTTACAACTACCCTTCCGTATTTTACGTCTTTGTGGTGGTGACATAGGGTTTACCTCAGCGTTAACATTTGATTTTGAAGTTTTTTCTACCGCACAAGATCGTTGGTTAGAAATTAGTTCTGTATCTAATTTTGAATCATATCAGGCTAATCGTTTAAAATTACGTTTTAAAGATGCCAATGGAAAAAACCAATTAGTACATACATTAAATGGCAGTTCATTAGCATTACCAAGAGTTCTTGCTGGTATTCTAGAAAACTACCAAACTCCAAAAGGCATCAAAATACCTGATGTACTAGTCCCTTATTGTGGTTTTGAATATATAGATTAAGAAAAGACTATATAAACTAAGTCCTGCTATACGAAATATTACATAACAGGACTTAGTTATAAATATATATTCGTTTATTCTTTATATTCGCCAATAGCTGCAATCTATCTTTACCATAATCTTGCCTAAAATATACATAACGATCTCCATTGTAATTTAAATTCGTATTATTTTGTGGCCATCTTGCTTGAATATGACAACTCATACAATTGGTTTGAATATTAAAATTATTTTTAATTTTTTAGACTAGTCTAAAAAAATCAATAACCTCGGAGAATTAAACTGCACAATGTGTATTAAACTTCTTATAACGAATAAAAAAACCGAAAAAAGATGATAACCCTCTACAAATAAAGGATATTCATAATATACTACTAAGAAGCATTTTGCTATATTTACAAAAAAACTTATAAAATGCGCCTTATATTTTTGTACATCTCCTTATTATTTACTTTATCGACAGTTGCGCAGTCGGAGCAATTGGCAAAAAATTATATAGAGCAAGGACAATATGAAAAAGCTCTTACTGTGTATAAAAAATTATATACCAAAAATCCTAATCGTATTAATTATTTACTAGGACTTGTAGAATCTTATCAGCAATTAGAACAGTTTGATGAAGCTGAAAGTGTTTTGAAAAAAACGATGGAAAGAAGTCCTAATAATGCACAAATTTTAGTTGAATTAGGGCATCACTATGATCTTCAGGGGGAAAAAGAGGAGGCACGATCTTATTACAATAAAGCTATAGAAGCATATAGCAATAGTAGTACTAATCATGCATATTCTCTTGCTAAAAATTTTGAAAAATACAGTCTTTTAGATGATGCTGCTTTGATTTATGAAAAAGGGATGAGAGATAATCCAGGAACTAACTTTAACGTACAACTTGCCAAAATTTATGGAGAACAAGGCAAACTTGAAAAAATGTTTGAAAGCTATCTTGATTTACTAAAAATAGAGCACAATTATATAAATATTGTACAACGAAATTTTGAGGATTATATAACAGAAGATTCTATGAGTGAAGCTAATGTTATTTTAAAAAAATTACTCATAAAAAAACTTCAGCAAAATCCAGATATCTTGTATAACGAAATGCTAAGTTGGCTTTTTGTACAGCAAAAGGAGTTTAAGAAAGCTTTTACACAAGAAAAAGCAATTTATAAACGTAAGAATGAAGGTCCAGAAGGCATTATAGATCTAGCTAGAATTGCTATTGCTGAAAAAGATATTAAATCCGCTACAGAAATACTAAATTATATTTTGGAGACCACTGCTTCTAAAGACATGAAACTTACTGCTCATAAAATTATCTTGAAAGCAAAAGTTGATACTGCCACTAAAAAAGAATATAAAACCATTGTAGAACAATACAATACTGTATTTGAAGAATATGGAAAATCCAGAGAAACAATAGGATTACAGATAGATTATTCGCATTTCATGGCATTTAATCAAGATAAAAAACAAGAAGCTATTGATTTTTTAAAAGATATTTTAGAAAGAGAAAAGCTTTCCAGATTTCAGTCTTCCAGAATAAAAATGGAGATAGCCGATATCCTAATACTAGACCAAAAATTTAATCAGGCACTTATTTATTATACACAAGTACAAAACGCTTTAAAAAATAATTTTTTGGCTCAGGATGCCAGATTTAAAGTTGCTAAAACCAGCTACTATAAAGGGGATTTTGCTTGGGCACAAACACAATTAAATGTCTTAAAATCGTCTACTTCGCAATTAATAGCTAATGATGCTATGGAGTTAAGTCTTATTATTAGCGACAACTCTCTTGAGGATTCTACCCAAACTGCTTTAAAAATTTTTGCCAAAGCAGATTTATTAGCTTTTCAAAATAAAAATCAGGAAGCTATTGCAATGTATGAAACCATCTTAACACAACACAGAGGCGAAAAAATTGAAGACGAAGCTTTTTTATGTCAGGCAAAATTATTTGAAAAAGAAAAATTATTCGAAAAAGCGAAAGTTAACTATCTAAAAATTATTGAGTTTTATAATAATGATATTCTTGCCGACGACGCATACTACTGGTTGGCAGAATTATACGTAAACAAACTTGGAGAGCCAGAAAAAGCTAAAGAACTGTATGAGAAAATCATTTTTAATCATGCAGATAGTATCTACTTTGTAGAAGCTAGAAAAAAATATAGAACGCTTAGAGGAGATGCAATAAACTAGAGTATAACTCGTGATAATTTATAAGTCTTAGTTCACTACATTTGTCTGTTAGTAATTTTAGGTAAAAACTTATTATTATCATTAAAAATACAAACTACAATGTACATCTATAATGTTACTATAAATATTGAAGAGACTATTCATTATGAATGGTTAAACTGGATGAAAGACGAGCATATTCCTGATATGCTTTCTACAGGAAAATTCAGCAAAGCTTTGATGACAAAAGTACTAGTCGAAGAAGAAATGGGTGGCATCACCTACTCTGTGCAATATACCACTACCAGTAAAAAAACCTTACAAAAATACTATGATGAAGATGCAGATATTCTTAGAGCAAAATCAAATCGTTTTGCTGGTAAATTTGTAGCTTTTAGAACAGAATTAGAAATTGTAAGCGAACATAATGGCTAAACCAAAAAAAAAATACACTCCTAACCATACACGTTCTTCTGAAAAAACCGAGGTAAAAGCAAAAAAACACCTTGGTCAACATTTTTTGAAGGATGAAAGTATCGCTAAAAAAATTGGAGACACTCTTACTTTAAATAGTTATCGAAATGTTATTGAAATTGGCCCAGGAATGGGAGTGCTTACAAAATACATACTTCAAAAAGACCTAGATGTAATTGCTATGGATCTCGATAGCGAATCTATAGAATACCTCAACACTAATTTTCATCTCGAGCATCATGAAATTTTAAAAGGACATACTAAGTTTAAAGTAGTAGAAGCAGATTTTTTAAAGTTTGATCTATCTATGCTTTTTCCTGGAGAACAATTTGCTATCACAGGCAATTTTCCGTACAATATCTCTACCCAAATTGTTTTTAAAACCTTAGAAAACAAAGATCGTATTCCAGAATTTACTGGTATGTTCCAAAAAGAAGTTGCACAACGCATTTGTGAAAAAGCTGGTAGTAAAACATACGGTATTCTTTCTGTTCTCGCACAAGCATTTTATACTGCTGAATATTTATTTACTGTTCCCCCAGATGTTTTTAATCCGCCACCAAAAGTAGAAAGTGGCGTTCTACGATTAATTAGAAAAAAAGAATATTCACTTCCTTGTGATGAAAAATTATTTTTCAAGGTTGTAAAAACCTCTTTTGGACAACGACGTAAAACCCTAAGGAATAGCCTTAAAATTTTTCAATTAACAGAAGAAATTAGAGAGTTAGATATTTTATCTAAACGCCCCGAACAGTTATCTGTAGAGGAGTTCATCGAGCTAACATTAGTTGTACAAAATGCACCAATCGAGTAATTCAGATTTTGACTTAAATATATTACATAAAAAATATAATTTATATAACTATTATTCTTCAAAAAAAAACAACTAGGTATTCTACTGTAATATTGAATTACTTATATATTTAAAATAACATAACCATAAAGTGCAATCAAATTGTTTGGCTATCTTTGTTCCGCCTAGGCAAGGGATCTCTTAATAAATAAACATATGCAATTTCAAATTTCTGATGAACTTATCCAACAGGTAAAAGACCTCATTATTACAAAAGAGGACGTACATCTGCGAGATATACTTAATGAAATTCATTTTGCCGATGTTGCGGAAGTTTTAGGTGAACTTAGTTTACCAGAAGCTACTTATCTTATCAAACTACTGGACAGCGAAAAAACTTCTGAAGCACTAATGGAGTTAGAAGATGATTTTCGAGAACGTATTCTTGAAAATCTTTCAGCAAAAGAAATTGCTGAAGAGCTCGAGGAAATGGATACCGATGATGCTGCAGATATTATTGCAGAGTTACCAAATGACCTTGCAGAACAAGTAATTGCAGAGATAGAAGATGAACAACATGCCGAAGATATAAAAGAACTACTTTTGTATGATGAGGATACTGCTGGTGGCTTAATGGCTAAAGAATTAGTGAAAGTAAAAGAAACTTGGACTGTTGCTGGTTGTGTACGTGAAATGAGAATGCAAGCAGAAAATGTTACACGAGTACACTCTATATATGTAGTAGATAAAGAGGGAAAACTAAAAGGACGATTATCTTTAAAAGATTTATTAACTGCCTCTACAAAAACCCATATAAGTGAAATATACATACCAAAAGTAGACCATGTAGATGTTAATACAGAAGGAGAAGAAGTAGCTCGTATTATGCAAAAATATGATCTCGAGGCTATTCCTGTAGTAGACCTAGAAGGGGTTTTGGTTGGGCGTGTAACCATTGATGACATTGTAGATTTTATAAAAGATGAAGCTGAAAAAGATTATCAATTAGCTGCTGGTATATCTCAAGATGTTGAAGCAGATGATAATATCTGGGAGCTTACCAGAGCTCGTCTACCTTGGTTGATACTAGGGCTTTTTGGAGGATTAGGTAGTGTTTTTATCATGCAAGGTTTTGAAGATGTTATGGCAAATCCTAGAATTAGAGATTTGTTTTTTTATACCCCATTAATTGCTGCAATGGCTGGTAATGTAGGAGTACAATCTTCTGCTATTATCGTACAGGGATTAGCAAACAATGTAGTAAAAGGTAGTTTATTGAAACGATTGTTAAAAGAGGTTAGTCTTAGTTTGATTAATGGAACTGCATTAGCTTTACTTATCATCATCTTTGGTTTTATAATGGACTATGAACTTGCTTTTAGCTTAACAATTGCAACTGCATTAATGAGCGTTATTATTGTAGCTGCTTTAATAGGAACTTTTGTTCCTATAATTTTAGATAAAAAAGGTATTGATCCAGCTATTGCAACAGGTCCTTTTATCACAACCAGTAATGATATTTTTGGAATTTTTTTATTTTTCTATATTGCAAAGGTTATTTTAGGGTTTTAACAAAAAAATCTCCCACAATTGGGTCGAACACAATCAAAAAAAGCTTTATATTTTTCTAACTAGTTCAACCCAAAAATAAATACCAAAGAATTTTTTCTAGATTTACTCGAAACTTTTTAACAAGTATGTACTTGTGGACAAGCTATGTATTTATGACAGTATGCAGGACCAGTAACTGCCCCGCTGCAAGAACAACCACATAACGAAAGATCTACTCCTCCTTGTCCTTTAATTTTACTTTGATTTTCTCTAGAAAGCACATTTGCTCCTTTTATCTTTGAAAGATTCGTTTTCATGTAATTATATTTTAATGGTTAATAATTTTAAATTTATTATTAATTTTACTTACAGAAAATATTTTTAACTTTTTTAATAAATTATTTAGATAATCAAGCTTTATATATAAATAATTCATTAAATATCACTTAAAATCAACCAATTAAGCTATCTTTTTTTAATAAAACAAAAAATCATGAAACCCGAAGTTTTTGAATATCATCTTGCTGTACCAAAATCAGCAATTGATGATATGGAACATGTAAACAACGTAGTATATCTACAATGGGTACAAGATATAGCAAAAAAACATTGGGAATCTAAAACCGATAAAGCTATACAAAATACTTATGTTTGGGTAGTTCTTAATCATTTTATAGAATACCACCATCCCACCTTTGAAAATGAAAAGATCACCCTGCAAACCTGGGTGGATAACTATCGAGGAGTTAAAAGTGAACGTCATACCAAAATTATAAATACTACTACCCAAAAAGTATTAGTTTCTGCAAAAACCAGTTGGTGCCTTTTATATAAAGAATCCTTAAGACCTGCCAGAATTACAGATGAAATAAGTACTTTGTTTTTATAATGCTATATTTTTTCTCAAAAGAAATAAGTAAGTATAAAAGATAGTAGAATCAAAATTATATTGAAGAAATCTATAGTATCCGTTTTCATAAGGATTAAAAGTAAAAAGCTTCACAATCATAGTGAAGCTTTTTTAATGGTATCTACAATTCTTAATTTTTAATTACCATCTTCTTAGTACTTATTTTTTTACTTCCAATATACATTGTATAAAAATAAGTTCCTGATGCTAATCCATCACTATTAATATTCACTTCTTTGGTACCTGTTTCATTTAATGCTATTTTAGATATTATTTGACCTATTGAGTTACTAAAAACAATTGAGGCATTAGTAATTCCTGTAGGAAGATAATATTTAATTGAAGATGTGCTATTAAACGGGTTTGGTATATTTTGATATAGTATGGGACCACTATTTTTGGTCTCTTCATTATCACAAGCACAGCTTTCTACGGCATCCAACCTTGATAGTATATCTGTTATTTGCGTTTGCAATGCAACGACTTCATCTTGAGCATCATTTAAGTTTGATTGTAATGAAGAAACAATTGGAGAAAGGTCAACAGAAACGGCAGTACCTCCTTCTATTGCAATGGTAAGATTTGCTCCATTTAAAGTAGCAGATGTAAGATTTTGGTTATCAGAACTTATAAATGTCGATAAATCAATTGTATTTGACCCTCCAGAAATACTTAACATACTACCTGCCAAAGATAACTCTTGATTATCTGTATTATCCAAATATGCAGAAAGATCAATCGTTGCTGTACCTCCAGAGATCCCTAAAGTATTGGTTGTAAGAGATAACTCTTGGGCATCTGTATTATCCAAATATGTAGAAAGATCAATCGTTGCTGTACCTCCAGAAATCCCTAAAGTATTGGTTGTGAGAGATAACTCTTGGGCATCTGTGTTTAAAGAAGATGTATTAAGCCATTGTGTACCATCCCAAGTATATACTGTCTTATCTTCTGTATCATATATCAATAACCCTTCATCTGTAGGAGTTAATCCCCCTTCTAGAGCAGTTTTCTGAGCATTAGTTAACCGATTCATTTGCAAACCTTTATTAGATCCTGATAACTCTAATGAAGCATTAGCATTAGGTGTATCTGTTCCTATTCCCACGCTAAGTGAATTCGTTGCTCCTCCTAATACCATCGTATTATCATTTACTGCTGTAGCTGCATTTCCTATCGCTATCGCATTTGTTCCACTTACATTTGAGTTATATCCTATAGCGATATTATTAACAGGATCTGTTCCTCCTGGATCTGTAGAAGACGCCCCTGTACCAATAACTATAGCTCCGTTATTTTGCGCTACAGAACTAGCTCCAATTGCAATCGCCTCAGTATTATCAACATCTGTAAGGTAACCAATACCTATTGCCCTGCTTTGATCTATAGATCCTTGTCTACCAATCAGTATAGAGTTGGCAGAAGTATTATTATTCATATCTGCCAAATAGCCTACTGCAATAGCACCTGTACTTCGTATATCAACATCATTTCCTATACCAATAGAATATTGACCATCATTAAAGACACTATATCCTAGCATTATGACATCATTATTACTTGGTGTATTATCCGCACCAATAAAAGTACATCGTGATCTTACGGTATTATCAAAATCAGAATATGCTCCCATACCTACATTGTCTTCTCCTTCACGATTAGAAAATCCAGTTTCAAAACCAACATAGGTGTTTCTGTTGGCATTAGAAGTAGAATTGGTTCTGTTATTATCCCAACCTGATCGCGCACCTACAAAAGTATTGTAATCTGCATGTTCTGTCGCCACACCAGATGCAGCCCCTACAAATGTATTATAAATACCTCTATTTACATCTATCCCTGCAGAATCTCCAAATGCTGAATTATGATGTCCTTCACTAACATCAGATAATGCTTCATCTCCAACACCTGTGTTACGATATCCTGTTCCCGAAGATATTCCCGCTTCATTACCAACAAACGTATTTCTATACCCAGTAGTATTACTAAAACCAGCATCTTCGCCTATGAAAACATTTTCATATCCTGTGGTGTTATTTGTTCCAGATTCCTCACCCACAAAAGTATTGTCATACCCAGTAGTCGTATTCTCTCCTGATTCGGTTCCTACAAAGGTATTATCTCCTGCAGTTAAATTAAGTCTACCAGCTTCATGCCCTATAAATGTATTGTCAAATCCAGTAGTATTTTTGTGACCAGCGTAATATCCAATAAATGTACTTTCTGATGTAGTATTATCTCTACCTGCTCCAAAACCTACAAATGTTGTTCTTAATCCACTACTAAGATTTGACCCGGTACTATCTCCATACATGGTGTTATAATCACCAGTAGTAATATTTACTCCAGATCCTGTTCCTAAAGTTTCGTTTAGAGTTTGTGAATATAAAGAAGTATAGGTCGTTAAAAACAAAACACACATTAAAAAAAGTAAAAATTTTCTCATAGGTTTGGGTATTAAAAATTTGATAGATAAAGATACTATTAAATATAACAAAATATTAACAATAATAAAATTTATCCATTTCCAAATCCAAACCTCTTTCGGTTTATTTATCTAAAAAAAAGATTACCTGACCTCTATACTATTAATTTATTAGAAATAATTCTTCTATCTTGCATTAGAACTGATCTATTATTCGATGAAAAAAACAGAGCAAGGCATTGGTTGGTTACTCTTCCTATTTGTATTTATTATTTATGCTTTTTGTTCTCCTAGAACTATTACTTTTTGGGATAGTGCTGAATTTATAGCATCCAACTATAAGCTACAGGTTACTCATCCTCCTGGCGCACCATTTTACATGCTACTTTGTAAATTTATTTTGTCTTTTTTTCCAGTATCTATGTCGGCATATGTAACCAATTTAATCTCCTCTCTATTTGGAGCGCTAACGGTTTTACTTTTGTATTTTATAACAATACATATCGCTAATAAAATTATAAACAAAACATACACAAAGAATACACAAAATTGGTTGTCTATTGTATGTGGTGCTATTGCAGCACTTACTTTAGCTTTTATTCATAGTTTTTGGATTGCATCTACAGAAAGTGAAGTCTATACTCTTTCCTTTTTTCTTCTTTTAGTTATACTATACAACATGATATTATGGGAAAAAGCCAATAATCCTAAAAAAGAAGTTCGTTTACTTTTTTTTATAGCTTTACTTATTGGTGTTTCGGTAGGAGTTCATTTAATTAATATTTCAATCGTTATCCCGCTTTCTGTTTTATACATCTACAAAAAATTTAGATTTACCTTCAAAAATATATGTATCTCATTAGTTATTGGATGCTTACTTTTTTTTACTATTTATAGTGTTTTTATTCAAGGATTCTTAAGCATTGCAAACAAAATAGACATCTCTCTGGTAAATGACTTTGATTTTCCTGTAAATTCTGGACCTATATTACTTATCTGTTTTCTAGCAATCTGTTTTGGAATTGCTATTTGGTATAGCCACAAACAAAAAAAAGTTGTTCTACACCGTTTGTTATTAATGATTGTGTTTTTTGGTATTGGTATGAGTTCTTATACCGCGTCTATAATTAGAGCCAACACCTATACTCCAACCTCTAATGGTTCTTCAACCAGCAATCAATTATTACAATACATTAGAGCAGAACAATTCGGACTAGGTGAAGTCCCCTTAGTTAGAGGACATCTATACAATGCTCCTTTAGATAAGACTACTCCTTTTACAGATGGATCCTCAATTATTAAATACAACATAAAAAAGAAAAAATACACCACAATAGACAACGGGGATTTTAGCAAACCTAATTATGCAAGAGAATTTAGCATATTTTTTCCCAGAATGTATCATAAAGGAGCTTCAAATATTAATGGGTATAATAGTTGGGTTCCTATTAAAGGTAAAACTATTTCTTATCCTGTTCAAGATGAAATTCAACATATTAAAACTCCTACTTTTTCAGAAAATTTTAATTTTTTTATAACCTATCAAATATCATGGCTTAATTTAAGGTATTTGTTTTGGAATTTTATCGGAAGACAAAATGATATCAAAGGCACAGGAAATATTTTAAATGGAAACTGGAGTAGCGGAATAGATTTTTTTGATTCTTCCAGAATTGGCAGCCAAAAGAATATTCCCAATAGATATCATAATGATTTAAGTAATGATAATTATTATTTCCTACCCTTTCTTTTTGGAATTATTGGATTATTTACTTTACGCAAAAACTATCCTTACTTACTAACTACATTATTGTTTTTTTTAACCTTTGGTATCGGAATTACGATATACATAAATCCGACTCCTTCTAGTATTCTAATACGAGAACGTGACTACATTTTTATGGGCTCATTTATTATTTTTGCATTATGGGTAGGATTATCTGTACTTACTGTATTTAATCTATTTCGATTTATTGTTTCAGAAAAAAAACGATTGCTTGTTGTTGGTATATGTATTGGTTTACTTGTGCCAATTCATCTTTTTGCAAAAGGCTGGGATGATCACAATCGATCTAAGGATAATTTTGCTTATGATTTTGCAAAATCATATCTAGATTCCTGCCCAACTAATGCTATCCTAATAACTAATGGAGATAATATGACATTTCCGTTATGGTACTTGCAAGAAGTAGAAGAATACAGAACAGATATTCGAGTAATCAACTTTGATCAATTAACATTAGATTGGTATATCGAAAAATTAAAACGAAAAGTAAATTCCTCAAATCCAATATCGATAAGCTTACCTGAAAACCTCTACAACAATAGTCAACAACTTCTACCTCTAAAAAAAGAGGTAGAGCAACCAGTAGAGCTAAAGCTTTTATTCGATTTTTTAAATAATGATAAAACTAGTGTATTATGGAATGGGAAGAAAATTCATTATATCCCCTCTGATGTATTTTCAGTTGCTATCGATACCTCCAGAATCATTCAAAACCTATATAACCCAAAGGAATTAAAACTAAATTATACAGATCGTATTACCTGGAAGTTTTCAAAAGATTTTTATGCCATTAATGATCTTGTTTTATTAAACCTAGTGCAACAAAATATTTTAGAAAGACCAATTTGTTTTGCCATAAATGGAAACACAAATCACTATATAGGATTACAGAGGTATACTATACAACGTGGTTTAGTAGACTTACTAGCTCCTGTAAAACGTTCAGATCTTTCTTTAAACCCAAAAATTGTAGATACAAAAACCATGTATCCTATTTTTATTAAATCTAATATATTCGAAAACCTAAATGACCCTTCTATATTTATTGATGATGAAAACAGAACATATACTCAAGAAATTTTAAGAAGAAATTACTATTTTCTGGCTCAAGCATTATTAGAAGAAGGCAAAACAAACAAAGCAATTAAAGTATTAGATACTTGTATTTCAATTTTTCCAGACGAAACTATTCCATTTCGACAATATGCATATGCCTTAGGAAAGCTATATTATAGAGTTGGTAATCCTGATAAAGGAAGTAAAATTTGCCAAATTGCTATGCAAAATATTTGGGAAGAATTACAATGGATGACCTCTTTTGACCCTCCCTACCCAATTATAAATGTAAAACATGCAGTGCGGCTTAAAAATATGTATTCTCAGATGATTGAACAGTTTAGACTTAATCATCCCAAAGAATCCAATAGGTTATCGATTCAATTCAAAAAATTTGAAGTTAAATTTCAGAATTGGTATACTATAAACTGGCCTTATTAATTCGCGAACTTAAATATATGTATTTTTTTTCTACTGAAATTACTTCTTCCAAAATATATTCAGACAATCCTTTGTATCAAAGAACACGCAAAGCATACGAATTAGTGCTGGATAAGATACAAGGAAATGTTCTTGAAATTGGTTGTGGAGAAGGATACGGAGTAGCTATGTATCATAAAAAAGCAAAACAATTAACGCTTATCGATAAATCGAAATATTCAACATATTACATTAAAAAAAAGTTCCCTAACACTACTGTTTTTCACAAAAAAGCACCTCCTCTATCCTTTATTTCAGATAATAGTTTTGATATTATAATTTTATTTCAAATTATTGAGCATATTAAAAATGATAAACTCTTTATTGAAGAAATAAAAAGGGTTTTAAAACCCGGTGGAACAGCGTTTTTAACCACTCCAAATGCCATAAAATCCATTGCCAGGAACCCTTGGCACTATAAGGAATATACCTATAATCAAATTAATAACCTAATTAAAGATGTGTTCAATACATACACTATTATGGGTATCGAAGGGAATGAAAAAACAGATCATTATTATACAGCAAACGAAAAAACCGTAAAAAAAATTTTAAAATTAGACCTCTTTAAACTTCAATATAAAATACCATCATTTATTCTTAAGATCCCATACGAGGTATTAAATCGTTATAACAGAAAAAAGCTATTCAGAAAAAATAATGAATTAGTAAAAAGCATAGATATCAGAGATTATTATTTAAGAGAATATTCTGATAAGACTCTAGATTTTTTTTGCAAAATGCAAAAAACAAATTAATCCGTAATACGTTACCATAAATTTTTAAAATTATCATGACCTAATTTCTTATATAAAGAAACGTTAAGACCTGCCAGAATCACAGATGAAATAAGTATTTTGTTTTTATAAAAACAGATATAGTTATGAAAGCAATTAACATCCATGAAAAATTCTCAAAATTTGATAAGCAATGGCATCCTCATCGTATTGCTACGGTAGATGATAACCAGATATATCTTGCCAAATTAAGTGGGGATTTTATATGGCATTCGCACGAAGATGAAGATGAACTATTTCACGTAATAAAAGGAACCTTATACATGAAATTTAGAGATAAAACTGTTACTGTTCAGTCTGGTGAAATAATTGTAGTACCAAAAGGAGTAGAACATAGCCCTTCTACCAAAAATAACGAAGAAGTTCATGTGTTACTCTTTGAAAAACTAAGCGCTAAACACACTGGCGAGATACAAAATGAGCGAACAGTTGCCCAATATATAGATCTATAAAAACTATTAAAAAAACAAAGCTCTGGATTAAAATCGTAAGTAACAGTCATGCAAATACGATTTTTAATACTTAATTTTGAAAATCAATATAGATTTTATGAAAATATTACACCTAGACTCTAATCACCCTTTACTATTAAATCAACTCGAACTGGCAGGGTTTAAAAATGAAGAAGATTATACCTCTAGCAAAGAAGAAGTTGAATCTAAAATTAAAAACTATGATGGAGTAGTTATTCGAAGTCGGTTTGCAATTGATAAAACATTTTTAGACAAAGCCAAAAACCTAAAATTTATTGGACGTGTAGGGGCTGGTCTGGAGAATATTGATCTTGAATATGCTAAAAAAAAAGAAATCCAGCTATTTAATGCCCCAGAAGGAAATCGCAATGCAGTTGGAGAACATGCCTTAGGAATGATTCTATCTCTATTTAATAAAATAAATATTGCTGATAAAAGCATTCGGGATGGGAGATGGTTGCGTGAAGAACATCGAGGTATCGAATTAGATGGAAAAACAGTTGGCATTATTGGGTATGGTAATATGGGCAGAGCTTTTGCAAAAAAACTACGGGGTTTTGCCGTTGAAGTTCTCTGTTATGATATTCGTGAAGATGTAGAAAATAGTGATGCCACTCAAGTAGAATTAGAAGAGTTTTTTGAAAAAACCGATATTCTAAGCCTTCATACACCTCAAACTCCTGAAACTATAGGTATGATCAATAAAAAATTCATTAACCAGTTTAAGAAACCATTTTGGTTGATCAATACTGCTCGAGGAAAAAGCGTAATAACGGTAGACTTGGTTGAAGCTCTGGAAAATGGTAAGATTTTAGGTGCAGGTTTGGACGTCTTAGAATATGAAAAAGCATCTTTTGAAAATTTATTCAATTCAGAAAAAGATGTTCCAAAAGAATTTAAAAAACTCCTTAAAATGGATAATGTAATTTTAAGCCCACATGTGGCTGGCTGGACTATTGAATCTAAAGAAAAATTAGCACAAACTATAGTAGATAAAATCAAAGAAAAATTTTGTTAAAATCTATATTTATAAAATTACTGTCTGGTTATACTCAAGATTCAGAATATACTGAATCTCTATGGAGCGATATTAACAAACAACACAGTAAAAAAAATCGATACTATCACAATCTCTATCATCTAGAGAACCTTTATCATAATTTGCTAGAAATAAAGACCAGAATAAAAAATTGGGATATAGCCCTTTTTGCTTTATTCTATCATGATTACATATATAATGTGCTTAAACAAGATAATGAAGAACAAAGTGCTAAAAAAGCAGAAAAAATACTAAATACACTAAAAATTGAAAAGAAGGATATCACACTCTGTTCTAAAATTATTATAGCAACCAAAGGGCATAATATTTCTAAAAATAGTGATATAAACTATTTTACAGATGCCGATTTATCTATACTAGGAAATGATTGGAAAACCTACGAAGAGTATTATAAAAATGTAAGAAAGGAGTATAAATACTATCCAGATTTTGTATATAATAAAGGAAGAATAAAAGTCCTCCATCATTTTATAAATATGCCAACTATTTTTAAAACCAGTCATTTTTATAATAAATTTGAAGTACAAGCAAAAGAAAACTTACAACGAGAAATAGATTTACTCCATATATAATACCATTTGCACTTTGATGTAGTGCACAAATAAGATCATTTTTTACTTATCAAAAAAAGAATTTATTCTAAATTTTAGAGTAGAAATCCTGATGAAATTTCTAGATCTTTTAAAAAAATAAAGGAAGAACCATTATAGTAAATATGGGAAAATTGAAATAAATTATAGCTCCAGATAGAATGGAAATCGAACTTTGAGAACCAACAACCAAGTATTTTTATAAATAGAAAAAGTTGGTAAAAAACCAACTTTTTCTATTTATAATCTAAATCCACAACCTCGGGGTAAACTCCTGAGATATGCTTCCGAAAATATAATTTATTTTCGAAACCCAAGCCTTGGAAAATAAAACCCTTAATGAAGAGAAGATCAGTTTATTTTTTAATCATTGGCTTTAGGGTCACTACCATATTGATTATCTCCTTTTGTACCTTCTGTAAATGCAAGGATAATATTATAAAAAGGGATTAGCATATACCACCAATCCTTATCCACATCATGCATTCTGCGCACAGCAACTGCAATACTTGGTATTAATACCACAAGAGCATACAACCCTCCAAGTGTTGCCAATAACCCAATATCCAGAATACCTCCTAAAATGATCAATCCATACATGATAATCATATTGAACAAAAAGAACATCCAATACTCTTTACGTCTGGCTCTGCCAGAAAATCCTGTATAATTCTTTAAAGTTTTTAAATACCAATCCATATAAATTATTTTATTAGTTAGTTAGTATTACCAAATATAACAATAAATATAACTTATCTTAATACCTGATACGATAACCTTCTTACATATAAGTAAATATTCTTACATACCTTATGAATTTAGATTGATATTTTTCGTAATTTTCGCCAAACTAATAAATCATAACAAATACTATGAGTGAAGAAAACAATAATTTGGGAGACGATATAAAAAAAGGAGTAGATCAAGCAGCAGAAACGGCTAATGAATTTGCTAATGAAGCAAAAGAAGCTGCCAGTGATTTTACAAATGAAGCAAAAGAAATTGTTAATTCTACAGATAATAAAAAAGTTATTGCTGGTATTTTAGCAATCTTTTTAGGGAGTCTAGGAGTTCACAAGTTTATTTTGGGGTATCAAAAAGAAGGATTTATTTTATTAGGAATATCTTTAATTTCGATTCCTCTAGTATGTATTGGTATTGGTGCATTAACCATGTTTATACCATCAATTATAGGCCTTATAGAAGGTATCATGTACCTAACAAAAACTGACGAAGAGTTTTACCAAACCTACCAAGTTGGTAAAAAACCTTGGTTCTAACATACATAAAAAAGCCAAAATTATAATTTTGGCTTTTTTATTTCATTTTATTATCGTAATATTGCGATATTATAATATTGAATTATGGGAGTAACTAAAACACAAATATTTGATCAACAACAAAACGAACTAGCACAGTTTTTTAAAATACTTGGCCATCCTGCTCGCATAGCTATTCTTCAATATATAAGTAAACAAAACACTTGTATTTGTAATGATTTAGTAGAAGAAATAGGCTTAGCACAAGCAACGATATCTCAACACCTTAAAGAACTAAAAAGCATTGGATTACTAAAAGGAGAAGTTGAAGGCAAGAGTATGTGCTATTGTATTGATGTAGACAGATGGAACGTGCTACAAAAGAATTTAAACTCATTTTTTAATACCACTAAAACAAATTGTTGTTAAACACATTTAAAAACTACAACTATGAATACATCCAATTTTATATCGTTACTAGAAGAACATCAAGACAAATCTTTATTATTTGAATATGCTCCGGGTATGTTGGTTGGCACCAATTACCATATCACCGAAATAAAGCACACAACTATAGACTCTGTAGATTGTGGTGCAGGAACTGATTCTTGGAAAGAAACAGTTATTCAACTTTGGGAAAGCCCAACTGAATTAGGCAAAGAAAACTATATGACTTCATATAAAGCTTTGGCAATATTAAAAAAAGTCGGGCAAATGAAATCTTATGAAATGGATGCTGTTGTTAAAATAGAATATGGAAATGCTATGTTCCACACCTCTCAATTGCACGTAATAGATTTTGAAATTAAAGAAAATAAATTAGTAATAAAACTTACTGTAAACCCTACCGATTGTAAAGCAAAAGAAATATGTGGTGTTCCTGAAACCAACACTGTCGAATCTAATTCTTGTGCTCCAGGAAGTGGATGTTGTTAAAAAAAATAGCTCAATACATGTCTACAACATCTGGTTTTACCATTAAAACAGCTCCTTTTACAAAACAAGATTGGATCGCAGTTTCTCAAATTTATAAAGAAGGTATTGCAACAGGAATAGCGACTTTTGAAACGCAAATACCTACTTGGAACGACTGGAACGCTTTACATATAAAAACTTGTAGAATTAAAGCTGTTAACGACAATACAATAATAGGGTGGACTGCATTATCTCCTACCTCCAAAAGAAATACTTATAAAGGCGTAGCTGAAATAAGCATTTATATTTCCACAAAACACAGAAACCTAGGGATAGGAAAAATACTTTTGGAAAAATTAATTAATGAAAGTGAAAAAGCTGGATTCTGGTCTTTACAAGCAAGTATTTTTAGTGATAACAAAGCAAGTATTGCTCTACATAAATCTTTAGGATTTAGAGAAATAGGATATCGTGAAAAAATAGGAAAATTAAACAATATCTGGTATGACAACACCATTTTAGAACGAAGAAGTGAAATAATAATATAATCACAAAAACACCACAGCAGGAGCCAAAACGCATGGAGTAAATCCAAAAGCAATAGTTATTACAAAAAAGAAAATCCTGCTACATTTACAAAAACCAGAAATCAGATTAGAGAATACTGTAAAAACTTTATAGAGGAAAAATACTAAATACTATTTTTGTGATAACTACATAAACATAAAGACCTCAAAGGTTTTACAGCTTGAGGTCTTTATATTATTCATTGTAGAGTATGATCTATTATTTTATTTATCGCTGCTTTTAAAATATTTTTGCTCCAATTCTTCTTGAAACTCTTCCATCACAGGTTTTACTGTACTTTCTGGAAGATCTGCAATACGTATATACATTAAACCATCTACAGCATTGTTAAACAATGGATCTACATTAAACGCTACTACTTTGGCATTTTGTTTAATATATTTTTTGATTAAAACAGGAATACGTAAACTACCTGGTTCCACCTCATCTATAATTTTATCAAACTTATTTAAATCACTTTTACTCTCATCAAAAACAAAATCTTTATCAGCATCTTTTAATTTTACTTTAAATTCTTTTTTAGGCCTTACATATTGTGCTACATAAGGATCATAATAATGAGATCTCATGAACTCTATCATTAAAGACTTTGAAAAATTACTGAACTTATTACTTATACTTACTCCACCAATCAAATACTTATGCTCTGGAAAACGCAAAGTACAATGTACAATTCCTTTCCAAAGTAAAAACAACGGCATAGGCCTTTGTTGGTATTCCTTAATAATAAAAGCTCTTCCCATTTCTATAGATTCACTCATCATTTTATATAGCTCTGGTTCAAACCTAAATAAATCCTGCAAATAAAATCCATCAATACCACGACTACTATATATTTCTGACCCCATACCCATACGGTAAGCTCCTACTAATTTATTAGCATCATTATCCCATAAAAACATATGATGGTAGTAATCATCAAAAGAATCCAGATCTATAGAGTTATTTGTTCCCTCTCCTATTTCCCTAAAAGTAATTTCTCTTAATCTACCTATCTCATGTACAACATTTGGAACATCTGTTCTTTTAGCAAGAAAAACTTCATAATTTTTACTAACTAATAACCTTCTATCATTTTCTCTACAGTATTCTAATTCAGATTCTATTAAATTAATACTGCCTTTTACTGCAATTTTTTTGGGAGATTTTGAGGCTTTTGGCAACTTTAAATTCTGAGGAATAGATTCTCTTAATGTTTTTTTCTCAAAAGGATTAGCCAACATATACGTTTTCTTTCTCATAAAAGTTGTAAAGTCCTCAAGGTTAGCATACTCTAGCTGATCTTTTACAGAAACAGGATTTCCTATCCTAACTTTAATAATTCTCTTTTCTTGCAAAAAAAGCTCACTTGGTAACTTAGCAGTCCTTAGTAATCCACTAATTGATGCCATTTTATAAAAAAGTCTACTATTGCGTGCGTGAAAATATATAGGTATAACAGGGACTTTTGCTTTTTGCACTAATCGCATGGCACTTGGCGTCCATGGTCTATCCACATAATTCTTTCCTTCTTTTAATGTAGAAACTTCTCCCGCAGGGAAAATACCCAATGGTTTTCCTTCCCTTAGATGCAGAATAGCATTTTTAATTCCATTATGACTGGATTTAACTTCTTTTCTATTCTCAAAAGGATTTACAGGCATCATATATGGCCGCAGAGGTTTAAAGTTATGCAACAAAAAATTAGCGATAACTTTATAATCTGATCTATGCTCCAGCATCAATTTTAGTAATAACCCACCATCAAGGCCACCTAATGGATGATTAGATATGGTAATAAATGCTCCTTCTTTTGGCAATCTTTTAAAATCTTCTTCAGGAATTTCAAAAGTAACTCCATAGGAATCCAAAGCTTTATTAATATATTCTAATCCTTCGAGATGACTTATTTTATCATACTCTCGATTAACTTTGGAGATTCTTGTTGCTTTAATGATAATCCAACCAATAAAGGTGCCGATAAAACCAAGTTTATCTAATTTTAGCCCTTTGGCTACTTCTCTTGCTGTGATTATGGGCATTAATTATTATTTGTTCTAGCTTACAAATATAGCAAATTCATTGAATAGGTTTTCTTATTATCTCGAAACCATTTGATAAGTCTCTCTAGTAATTTGTTTCAACAAAATATCTTTATCTTTTTCTAAAGACATAATCGCTTCATCTGTAAAATGTCTAATAGTAAATAAAGATACATTTGTATTGTAAGTAACTCTAAATTTTGCTTTAAGTTTTACTAAAAGTTCATCAAAATGAATAAATTTATCTTCCAAACATACCGAAAAACTAATAGCAGAGTTTTGAATAAGTCCTACTTTTATTTGATACTCATGAAAAAGACTAAAAATTTGACTCATATTATCTTCTACAATAAACGAAAAATCTAAAGAAGATAGCGATAATAAAATTTGATTCTTCTTTACGATATAACATGGCAAATGAGGATCTAATGGTTGCCCTTTTTTTACAGATGTTCCTAAACCTTCTGGATTAAGAAATGATTTAACATATAATGGTATTTCTTTACGTTGTAGTGGCTGAATCGTTTTGGGGTGAATTACCGAAGCGCCATAAAAAGCCAACTCTATTGCCTCTTCATAAGAAATATGGGATAATAATTGAGTAGTATTAAAAACTCTTGGATCTGCATTAAGGACTCCTGGAACATCTTTCCATATACTCACACTATCTGCATTTAAACAATATGCAAAAATCCCTGCAGTATAATCACTTCCCTCTCTACCTAAAGTAGTAGTAAAATTGTTGTTATCAGAACCTATAAACCCTTGAGTTATGCTTAGTCCTTTTTTATTAGTTTTTTGAGCAATATTTTGTTGAGTAGTACTCCAGTTTACTTCTGTATCTCTGTAGACGCTATCTGTCTTTATGAAATCTCTAGCGTCTAACCAATCATTTGTGTATCCTCTATGATTTAAATACTCACTTATGATAGTTGTAGAAACCAATTCGCCATAACATACTATTTGATCATAAATAAAATCATGTTGTGTAGATTTATTTCTCCCTAATAATGTTTTCATATCAAGAAATAAACTTTTAATTTTCTCAAAAACTGGATGTTGTTTATTCTCAAAAAGATCTTCTACAATCTGATTATGATACTCTTCAATATTTTGGATTTCTTTTTTAAACCCATTGTCCTTTTTTAGATATACTTCCACGACATTTTCTAATGCATTTGTAGTTTTACCCATCGCTGATACTACAATGACTAGATCAGAAAATCCGGTTTTATCAAGAACCTTAATAACATTTCTTACCCCATCTGCATCTTTTACAGACGCACCTCCAAATTTAAAAACCCTCATCAATTTTATTTTAATAATACTCGTTAGGCAGTTTAAAAAACATTATAAATCAGATACAAATTTATGAATCCCTTCTTCATCCATCTGTACTAAGCACCAATCCTTTAAAAGTTTTGCTCCACTTTTTTCATAAAATTTTATAGCTGGAGTATTCCAATCCAAAACTACCCATTCTACTCTTTTTACACCTTCATTTTTTGCATATTTTAACACCTCAGTGTATAAAGCACTACCAACACCTGTTCCTCTCATAGACTCTTTAACAACAAGATCTTCTAGATGAACCGAACGCCCTTTCCATGTAGAAAAACGATAATACACTAATGCCATCCCCACAATTTCATCTTCTATCTCTGCAACAAAACAATGAAAAAGCGGATGATCTCCAAAACCCTCATCAATAAGATCTTTTATGCTAATCTTAACAGCGTCTGGTTCTTTTTCAAAAATTGCCAACTCTCTAATTAAGCCCAATACTTGAATCATATCTTCCTCCTTGGCACTTCTAATTACATAACTCATAAAAATAAAATTTATCAAAACTATAAAATTGTATTAAAAATAAGATCATTTTATTACTCTATCTTTATAATGTTTTTGTGTTTGTTTGCTTAAAAAAATTAATAATTGGCCTAACGAAAACGTTATAGTCTATTAAAAAATAATACTTTTGCACCAAGCAAAACTCACTATAAATGACAAGACAAAATCAAACCTTAGGAGAATTCATTATTGAGAATCAAAATGATTTTCCGTATGCAAGCGGAGAACTTTCTCGTTTGATCAACTCTATTCGATTAGCTGCTAAAATGGTAAATCACCAGGTAAACAAAGCAGGATTAGTAGATATTACAGGCACTATAGGAGAGACTAACATACAGGGTGAAGACCAGCAGAAACTAGATGTTTTAGCAAATGAGACCTTTATCAATACACTTACAAATAGAGAAATTGTGTGTGGTATAGCCTCAGAAGAAAATGATGATTTTATTACTATAAAAGGTCAAAAAAATGATCATCGCAATAATTATGTAGTTTTAATGGATCCGTTAGACGGCAGCTCCAACATTGATGTTAATGTGTCTGTAGGGACTATTTTTTCTATATATCGTAGAGTTACTCCTACAGGGACACCCGTTACTTTAGAAGATTTTCTGCAACCAGGAAACCTACAAGTAGCAGCTGGTTATATTATTTATGGAACATCTACCATGCTTGTTTACACCACAGGAAATGGTGTCAATGGATTTACACTAAATCCAGCATTAGGAACATATTATTTATCTCATCCAAATATGAAATTCCCTAAAGATGGCTCTATATACTCTGTTAATGAAGGAAACTATATTCATTTTCCCCAAGGAATAAAAAACTATATCAAATACTGCCAAGAAGAAAAAGACGATCGCCCTTATACATCCAGATATATTGGGTCGTTAGTAAGTGATATTCATCGTAATATGATTAAAGGTGGGATATACATGTATCCAAATACATCTAAATCTCCTAACGGGAAACTTCGTTTATTATATGAATGTAACCCAATGGCATTCATTACAGAGCAAGCAGGAGGAAAAGCCAGTGATGGTTACCAAAGAATTATGGATATAAAACCAACAGAACTACATGAACGTACCCCATTTATTTGTGGAAACAAAAATATGGTTGAAAAAGTAGAATCCTTTATGAAATAAAGCCAAACACCATGTAACTTTTTTTTATTATAGTTCTAAATAAAGCAATAATTATTATTTATAAAATCACTTATATATATACTCCTCAAAGATTTTAAAACCAACCATAAGGCACTAATTAATAAAAAAGTAAGGTTTTAGCGACCCAGAAGTAATATTATCGGTCATAATTGCCATGTTTTTAACGTTTTTATGTTAATTTTACGTAAGTTAGAAATTAAGAATCTAAATAAACCATCCATAATGGCTAAAGAAAATAAAGCTATTGAAGAAAAAGTTTCTGATGATCCTTCTTCAAAAATAGAAGCAATAAAAAATCTAATTTTTGGAGAAAATATTGCTGCTTATAATTCAGAATTTGAAAAAGTAAAAAAAGATATATCTTCAAAAAAGAAAGAGCTCGAAGATTTTATCGAAGATACTCGTAAAGAATTAAATCAAGCAATCGATAATTTAAGTACCGATATAAATATTAGGATTACCGAATTAGAAGATAATTTGGCAGATAAAGTTGAGATGTTGGACACTAAAAAAGTGGATAAAAAAATGTTAAGCGACCTTCTTATCAACCTAGGCGAAAAAATCAACCAAAAATAATCCAATCTATCCAAAATTATGGAAGAGCAGGATAAACTTAAAATTCTTAAAGAACTTCTTTTTACAGAAGAACATGAGTTTGCCGATTCCATTGCTCAAAAAATTGAAGATTTAACAAAAATTGTACATCAAAAAAAAGAACTTTCACACAAAGTCGATCCAATTATTGATGACAAATTACAACAATTTGTTTTAGAAATCCCTAAAACTTTGGGGCCTACTATTACTGAAGCTTTACGAGAAGAAATTAAAAACTCTCAAGACGCTGTAGTAGAAGCTTTATTTCCTATCATTGGTAAGATGATTAAGAAATATATTGCCCATGAAATGAAATTACTAAGTGAAAATATTAGTAGAAAAACTAAAAAAGCATTTTCATTTAAAAAATGGTTTCGACGAACCAAAGCTAAAGCTCAAGGGGTCAGCGATGGAGATTTAGCTATAAATGATTATGCAAAACCCAGACTTATTCAAATGTTTGTAATCGAAAAAAATTCTGGTATACTACTTGCTGATTATAGCCCATTATCAGAAGACACTATAGATAAAGAAATGATTGCAGGAATGCTTACAGCGATAAAAAGCTTTGTCGAAGATGCCTTTCATGGAGGAGATCAAAACCTAGAACTTATAGAGTATGAATTATACACTATACATATTCAAAATTTTTACTCTTACTATGTTGCTGCAGTAATATCCGGAGCCTATAACATGATGTTTAAAGAAGTTTTAGAAGATCAAATTATAGATTTTGCTAAGAACAATATTTCGAGTAAAGATTTAAAAGATAGCATCCTTTTTACTAAAAAATTAAAAAAATATTTTGCAGATGAAATTGTCTAAAAAAGTAGTGCTTTTAGGACACTTTGGTGTTGGAAAAACATCGTTATTCAGGCGTTTTATTGACAACGAGTTTTCTGAAGAATACAAAGTAACCCTTGGAGTACAAATCAAAAAGAAAACAGTACAATTGCCAGATGGCAGAGAATTATCTATGATAATTTGGGATACAGAAGGACATTCTAACAGTATTGAAGACACCAGAAAATCTTATCTTCTTGGCTCACATGCTTTTATTTATGTTTTTGATGTAACCCGACCAGAAACCTACCGCACACTTAATCAAGATCTAGAATATCTTAAAGAAAATTACACTAAAGTACCTGCCAAAATATTAGGCAATAAGCTAGACTTGGTAAATGAAAAAGAAATTAGTAATCATCTTACCTCTCAAAACATTTATTTTGATTGTTTAGCAAGTGCAAAAACTAATAAAAATGTTCAGGATTTCTTTTCTGATCTAGCAAAAGAAATAACTAAGTGAGTATGACAATACATCCTAACAACCACTTACAATTTAACCCCCAAATACAGGTCATTAACCTTGATAATGGTGGTTTTATAAAAAAAACTGACAAAAATATTTTTGATTGGTCAAAAGGCTCTTTAATTTTTGAAGTGCATCCCTTTTTTGAGGTTTTAAGAAATTTTGAAGAAAATAATCTTTTCGAAAAAAAAACATTAAATTTTCCTTGTATACACATAGAAGATGGTAAAGTTGAAAAAATCTGCGACATTACTTTTACCCTAGAAGAGCAAGAAGTTGTTATTATTCTTTTTGATTATACAACAAAATACAGAGACTTAAATCAAATTGCACAGCAAAAAAACGAGTCTATTTTACTAGCTCGTGAATTAGAGCTGAAGAACAAATACTTATTAGAAAAAGAAGAATTTAAAAACAGTTTTATCGCTAATATAAATCATGAAATAAGAACTCCTTTAACAAGTATTCTTGGATTTGTAGAAGTGCTTGAAAAAACAAAATTAACATTTGAACAAGAAGAACTTGCTAGAATTATTAAACGAGAAAGTCAACATCTTAACGCACTTATAGATGACATGATTGATCTTTCAAAGATAGAATCTGGTAAACTAAAAGTGGTAGAGGAACGTTTTTCTTTTTATAATTTAATGAATGGTTTTAAAGAATCTTATTCTAAAATAACCGAAGAAAAACAAATCATCTTTGAAACCAATATTGATCCTAACATACAAGAATACCTTATAGGAGATAGTACCAGAATATATCAAATCCTAAACAACATTCTTACAAATGCCTTTAAATTTACCGAAGAAGGTAAAATTGTTTTTTCTGTTACCAAAAATTACCAACGAACAAACAAACTAAGTCTCAACTTTAAAATTGAAGATACAGGAATTGGTATTCTCGAAGAAAACATCCCTTATCTTTTTGAAAGATTTACTCGTTTTAACACAGATAAACGAGTCTCTGGAACTGGGCTCGGACTTGCAATTGTAAAAAACTTAGTCGACCTCCTAAATGGTGAAATCAAAGTAAATAGTGCTCCAGAAAAAGGAACCTCTTTTAATATAAAACTTCCTTTTAAATTTGAAATAACAAAAGCAACCCCTAAACGTAAAAAGAAAAAATACACACTCCCTAAAAGCACAACTAAATTTAGGATTTTGGTAGTTGAAGACGAAGAGATAACACAGTATCTAATCATGAAGATCTTGATTTCTCAGGGTACCTTTTTTGTAGACATTGCTATTAATGGCGAAGAAGCAATAAAATATATAGAACGCAGAAAATACGACCTAATTTTAATGGATCTTAATATTTCTAAAATTGATGGTTATCAAACAACAAAGATAATTAGAAATAATTATGGAGATAAATTTATATCAGAAATACCAATTATTGGATTTTCTGGAAAATCTAACGATATCACTAGAGACAAATGCATCCGATCAGGAATGGATGATTTTATACCTAAACCTTTTGAGCAGGAAGAATTGATTTATAAAATCACAAAACAGATAGCAAAAAAGGCTACCGATTAGGTAGCCTTTTATTTACTATTATAAGACAATAAAATATTATCTATTCATATTTTTAATTTCGTCTGCAAAAGTATCTCCATCTACTCCTTGATCTACTAAGTTTAATGCTTTATCTACAACGTATTTTGCATTTTCTGATTTAAACCCTAAACCAATACTTAATTTTTCTAATAAGATGACTTGATCCTCTCCTTTAATATGATCTGCATAAACCATTCTAGCCAAATCATACAACCTCTCTAATCTATTATCATAACTCGTAGGCGGGTTTATAGGGTGTGTCTTATAGTCTTTTAAAATCTCTTTATAATCGTTTTCAGAAATCTCCAATTTTCTGGCTAATCTATCTAAAAAAGCTTTCTCTTCATCAGTAATCACTCCATCACTCATTGCTACTCTTACAATTGCTGCAAAATGGTCTTGGTTTCTTTTCTGAAATCCACTATCAAACAAATCAGATATTGACATTGTATACTTTATTTAATTTGGCTGCAAATATAACTAAACTATATGCCTTTTAAAATTTAAAATAGCCTTTTTTAACAAAAACGATTCTTAGTCTTTTTTTATTTCAAAAAGCATCAAGTTTATAGCTATTATCCCTTATATATTTATCACAAAAACACTTTACAACAGTATACACTAGTACCTTATTCTGTTCTTTATAAATATGTAACACCTTAATTAACAACAACTTATGTTTTATGTTGTTTTTTTGGCACAGCAATTGTTAATATAAATCAAAACAATGATTGTTAATTTAAAAATATGAGATATGAAAACTACATACACCTTTACACTACAACTAAACATTAAACCTTTTATTAATTTTTTAAAAGAGTTACCTGCTTCTTGTAGCTATGCTATACACAGGTAATAATGAGTTGGCAAAATATAACGCTCTACTCACGTAAAAGAGTACAAAAACAATAAAAAGCGAGATCAAAAAAATGGACTCGCTTTTTTTATGCCTATCATTTCCAAAATATACATCAATTATTTAAAATGGGGTTTTGGTAGTAACTCATTTTCATTAATCGCATATCTAAATCCAAAAAACCCTCCCATACCTATGCATGGGAAGATTTTAAGAATCACAAAAAAATCAGCTTACGCGTGAACGTAAAGGGGGTAACCTTATCTAATAGCATCCAAATTTTATCTTGACATAGTCCTACCCTGGTCAGGAATAAAAAATGGATTTTTTTTGAGGGTGTCTAAAAAATAATAACTGTTGTTTGACTGATGATTTATACTATTTTTAAACATCTTCATATACATATATGTTTTATCTAATGATTTTGTTACCCTTTTGACACTGCAATATTAATACATGTTAGTTTCATTTTCCGACACCGAATAAAAAAAACATGTTTTTTTAATAAAATTTCTTTTACATATCTTAATTAAGAAATTTTTAACCTGTAAAAAAACCTACTCACCCCTCTGAATATATACATTTATAAAAAATCTATTTAAAATAAAAACGGAGGCAAGCCTCAAAAGAATTAAACTCCACAATGTGGATTAAAAAAATCAAAATCAAAAAAATCTGATAACAAATGGGGTATCCTGATAAAAAATATTTGAATATTGATATTTCTGAAGCTTAAAACAGTACTATTTTTAAATTCGATTTAACATAAAAATGCTAAGCACATGACAAAAAAAATATACATACAACAACAAAAACACCTATTTGATCTTTCTGAAGGCAGTACCTATTTAAACGGAGCTTACATGTCTCCGCAGTTAAAATCCGTAACCAACGTTGGATTAAAAACTGTTGCTCAAAAGGGTCAACCTTATAAAATCACCCCTGAAGATTTTTTTACTCAAAAAGAAATACTAAAACAACGTTTTGCAACTTTGGTAGATGCGCCCGATTATAAAAACATGGCAATCATACCCTCAGCATCCTATGGCGTTGCAAACGCTGCCAACAACATCCCTTTTCAAAAAGGAGAAGAGATTATATTAGTCGACGAGCAGTTTCCTAGCAATGTATATGCATGGCAAGAAGTAGCTAAAAAACACAAAGTTTCTATAACCGTTATAAAACCGCCAAAAGATTTTAAGGATCGTGGAGCAAAATGGAATCAAAACATCTTAAACGCAATCTCTAAAAAAACAGCAGTAGTAGCAATGTGTAATGTACACTGGGCAGATGGTACTTTATTTGACCTAAAAGCTATACGAGCAAAAACCAAAACTATGAATAGCTATTTGGTTATTGATGGTACGCAAAGCGTGGGTGCTTTACCGTTTTCTATTAAAGAAATAGAACCAGACGCATTAATTTGTGGAGGATATAAATGGATGATGGGCCCCTACTCTATAGGTATGGCATATTACAGTGATGCTTTTAATAACGGCACTCCTATAGAACATAACTGGATGAATCGCTATAATAGCGAAGATTTTACTGGATTAACCAAATACGAAGATCGTTTTCAGGAAAAAGCTGCACGATACTCTGTGGGAGAATCCAGTAATTTTATATTAACCCCTATGCTCATTAAAGCAATAGAACAATTGATAGAATGGACCCCTGCAGCGATACAACAATACTGCAAAACTATATCTGCAAAGGCAGTACAAGAGCTTAAAGATCTAGGATGTTTTATCGAAGAAGATAATTTTAGAGCACACCACCTTTTTGGCGTATACTTGCCCGAAAACATAAACTTAGAAAATCTAAAAACAAGATTACAACAAGAAAATATTTTTGTCTCTTTTCGAGGAAAAGCCATGCGGGTTTCTCCTAATGTATATAATTCTGAAGAAGATTTTAACCAATTGCTTAGAGTATTGATACAAAACAATTAAGGTTTGTTGCATTTGGAGCACTCTTTTTTTGTCAATTCTTCTATTTTGCATAAAAATCATGTGTGATGAATAAAAAATTAACCATAGTAAACTTATTATCCGTGCTACTGGTGATAGTAATAAATTACGTATCCCAAGCACGTTATTTTAACGATATTACCATAGGTGAAGTTAGCAGACAATACAATACCCTATTTACTCCTGCAGGCTATGCATTTTCGATATGGGGAATTATCTTTTTAAGTCTTTTTGCCTATGTGATTTTTCAGATACGGCGAGTTTTCTTTAGTAAAAAAGATAGTGACTTTGTTACTAAAACCGGGTACTGGTTTTTTATAGCCAATTTGTTAAACTCCTTGTGGGTACTTGCTTTTACTTATGATTATACGGGATTATCAGTCCTACTAATGATCGGGATTTTGTTTTCTTTAATCCAAATAATTTTAAAAACAAATATGGAACGATGGGATGCCCCAATCTCCATAATTGCATTTGTTTGGTGGCCAATTTGCCTGTACTCTGGTTGGATTTCTGTAGCAACTATAGCTAATATAGCTACGTATCTTGTAAAAATAAACTGGTCTGGTTTTGGTATTTCTTCAGAAACATGGGCCATTGTCTTAATCATTGCCGCAATAGGTATTAATATAAGCATACTTATAAAAAGAAACATGAGAGAATTTGTTTTGGTAGGCATCTGGGCACTAGTAGCAATTTATATTCGCCATAAAGACACCTATCAATCTATTGCAATTACCGCTCTGGCGGGAAGTATACTTTTAATTCTACTCACTACAATACATGCATATAAGAATAAAGATACAAACCCTTTTAAGAAACTTAATCAATAACCTCGGAGCAGGCTTATGAGGTATGTTTCCGAAAATATATTTTGTTTTCGAGGCAAGCCTCCTTTAGAATTAAACTCCACAATGTGGATTAAAAAAGATAAAAAGTTAATTATCAAAAAAAAATCGTTTTATGCCAGTGGCACTTTGAATTTACTGTAGAAGAAAATGGACTATTTTTTTATTACAGTAAATTCAAAGTGTAAATGGTGTTAATCCCATTTTAAGAATTATGTATAAAATATAAAGAGTAGTATATTTGCTTCAAAATCTGCTACGTGAGTGCATCTATAATCTCGCAAACTTTTATACAGTCTCTACCACTACAGAAACTGCAAAAAGCTATTGCCCAGCCCGAAACAAAAATACATCTGCAAGGAAGTATTGGCTCGTCACTATCCTTTGTTATTGAAAACAGTTTTAAACAAGCCGAAAAGCCCTTTCTCTGTATTTTTAATGACAAAGAAGAAGCCGCTTATCATCTTAATGATCTAGAGCAGTTACTTGGCGATAAAAATGTACTTTTTTACCCTGGCAGTTATCGCCGACCATACCAAATCGAAGAAACCGATAATGCCAATGTGCTTTTAAGAGCCGAGGTACTAAACCGAATCAATTCCAGAAAAAAGCCAGCACTAATTATTACCTATCCAGATGCTTTGTTTGAAAAGGTAGTAACCCGAAAAGAGTTAGAAAAAAACACTCTAAAAATTAATCTCAACGACACTCTTTCTCTGGATTTTGTAAATGAAGTATTATTTGAATACCGATTTAAAAGAGTAGATTTTGTAACCGAACCAGGAGAGTTTTCGGTTCGTGGTGGAATTGTAGATGTTTTTTCTTTTAGTAATGACGAACCCTACCGAATCGAATTTTTTGGTAACGAAGTAGACAGTATTAGAACTTTTGATGTAGAAACACAACTATCTACCGACCAGATCAAAAAAATATCTATTATCCCTAATGTTGAAAACAAAGCGATACAAGAAACCCGAGAAAGCTTTTTAAAATATATATCCCCAGACACTATCATCCTTGCTAAGGACATGGATTTGATTTCGGCAAGAATTGATAAAAATTTCGAAAAAGCGCAAGAAGCTTTTCAAACACTATCCAAAGATATAAAACATGCTACTCCTGCAGAACTTTTTGCTACTTCGCAAGATTTAAATAAACAGTTATTGGGTTTCACTTTAATAGAAATAAGCAATCACCCTTTAACCAAAGCAGATTATGCTATAAAATTTGACATAAAACCACAGCCTTCTTTTAATAAACAATTTGATTTATTAATTCAAAATCTAAATGAAAATCAAGAAGCTGGTTATAAAAATTATATCTTTTGTGTAAGCGAGCAACAGGCAAAACGTTTTCATGATATTTTTGATGATGCCGATCTGGATGTAAAACAATATGAAACAGTAGTGTTTTCTGCTTTTCAAGGATTTACAGACCATGATCTTAAAATAGCTTGTTATACCGACCATCAAATATTCGAACGATATCACAAGTTTCATCTTAAAAACGGGTACGCCAAAAAACAAGCGATTACTTTAAAAGAACTTACCAATCTAGAGGTAGGAGATTATGTAACGCATATCGATCATGGTATTGGTAAATTTGGAGGATTACAAAAAATCGATGTAGATGGTAAAAAACAAGAAGCTATAAAACTAATTTATGGAGAAAGGGATGTACTGTATCTAAGCATTCATTCGCTTCATAAAATTACCAAATACAATGGCAAAGACGGCAAACCCCCACAGGTATACAAACTAGGCTCTAAAGCTTGGAAAACTCTTAAAGAAAAAACAAAATCCAGAGTTAAACATATTGCCTTTAACCTTATACAATTATACGCAAAGCGAAGGTTACAAAAAGGATTTCAGTACCATCCCGATAGTTATATGCAACACGAGCTAGAAGCCTCGTTTATATACGAAGATACTCCAGATCAAAGCACTGCAACAGAAGCTGTAAAAGCAGATATGGAGAGTGAACGCCCAATGGATAGACTTATCTGCGGGGATGTTGGATTTGGTAAAACCGAAGTAGCTATTCGTGCCGCATTTAAAGCAGTAGATAATGGCAAACAAGTAGCTATTTTGGTTCCTACTACCATTCTTGCATTTCAGCATGCAAAAACATTTAGAGAGCGGCTTAAGGATTTTCCGGTAACGGTAGATTATTTAAATCGTTTTCGCTCTGCAAAACAAAAAAAAGAAACTCTCGAAGGTCTGGCTGCAGGAAAAGTAGACATTATTATAGGCACCCACCAATTGGTAAACAAAAATGTACAATTTAAAGATCTTGGGCTACTGATTATAGATGAAGAACAAAAATTTGGAGTATCGGTAAAAGATAAACTAAAAACTATAAAAGAAAATGTAGATACCTTAACTCTAACAGCAACGCCTATACCAAGAACATTACAGTTTAGTTTAATGGCTGCCCGGGATTTATCTACCATTACCACTCCCCCACCCAATCGATATCCTATCGAAACCAATGTAATACGATTTAATGAAGAAACCATTCGGGATGCCGTAAGTTACGAGATACAGCGTGGCGGACAGGTATTTTTTATTCATAATAGAATTGAAAACATCAAAGAGGTAGCAGGTATGGTACAACGATTAGTGCCCGATGCAAAAATAGGTATTGGTCACGGGCAAATGGAAGGCAAAAAACTAGAAAGCCTTATGCTTTCCTTTATGAATGGAGAGTTTGATGTTCTGGTTTCTACTACCATTATCGAAAGTGGATTAGATGTACCTAATGCCAATACTATTTTTATTAATAATGCAAACAATTTTGGGGTGTCTGATCTGCATCAAATGCGAGGACGTGTAGGTCGTAGCAACAAAAAAGCTTTTTGTTACTTTATCACTCCGCCTTATTCTGCAATGACCGAAGATGCCAGAAAACGTATTACCGCATTAGAGCAATTCTCTGATCTGGGCAGCGGTTTAAATATTGCTATGAAAGATCTCGAAATTAGAGGAGCAGGAGATTTATTGGGGGGAGAACAAAGCGGGTTTATTAACGAAATTGGTTTTGAAACCTATCAAAAAATATTATCCGAAGCTATCGAAGAGCTTAAAGAAAATGAATTTGCAGAATTATATAAAGACGATAAAAAAGAAAAAGTATACTTAAAAGATACGCAAATCGACACCGATTTCGAATTGCTTTTCCCCGATGATTATATCAATAATATAACCGAAAGATTAAATCTGTATACCGAACTTAATTCCATCAAAAAAGAAGAAGAACTACAAGCATATCAAAAGCGATTAGTAGACCGTTTTGGAGAATTGCCAGATCCTGCTGCAGATTTATTAAACTCGGTTAGAATAAAATGGATTGCCACTTCTATCGGGTTAGAAAAAGTAATCCTAAAACAAAATAAGCTAATCGGCTATTTTATTAGTGACCAACAGTCTGGTTTTTACCAAAGCCCTACGTTTAGCAAAGTACTACAATTTGTACAGCAAAATCCAGCAGTTTGTAAAATGAAGGAAAAAAATACACGAAACGGTTTGCGATTATTACTAACTTTTGAAAATATTGCATCCATAGATAAAGCATTGCATGTATTGCAACCTTTTGCTGCGAAGGCAGAGAACGGAAGTTAGAAGTTAGAGGTCGGGAGACGAAACCTGGGAGTCGGGTGTTTGAGTTCTCTTGTCTCATCGAGCGATGCCCTGAGGTTCTCGAAGGGTTAGCGTAAAAAAATTGCACTTCGGCAAGCTCAGCAGGTGCTATCGAGGTGCTTTTGAGTCAGAAGCCCGAGGACAGAGGTCAGAAGCCTGAAGTTGATGTATATCCCTTCCAGAATCATCCACAATAACTTTGGATACTCCACTAGAACCCCAGAATCATCCACAGTAACTTTGGATACTCCACTAGAACCCCAGAATCATCCACAATAACTTTTGATACTCCACTAGAACCCCAGAATCATCCACAGTAACTTTTGATACTCCACTAGAGCCCCAGAATCATCCACAGTAACTTTTGATGATCCACTAGAACCCCAGAATCATCCACAGTAACTTTTGATGTTCCACTAGAGATCCAGAATCATCCACAATAACTTTGGATCTTCCATAGCAAGTTTTAATACTCTGTAAAAAAAAATTAACTACTACAACAATATTTTATCTTTAATACAGTTATACCCTCTCAAAAGGCATAGAACACCATAATATCCTACCTATTCGTTCTGCAATCCTTGTATACAAAGTATTCATTTTTAAAAACTATCATTTATGATGCAACGAAAGTATGGAATAAGCGATGCTATTCTACTAGAAACAGCAGATACCATTATTGGATATCTAGAAAATGACATTAACCAATTTACCACCTTTGATCCAGCAGAATTTCCTACTACTTTTATCAACACAGTAAAACAAAAAGTAACCGATGCCTTTATAGAAGGTGGGGACACTTTTAGCAAAACACAGCTAAAGGTACAGACAGGTATGGTAAACAAAGAGATGGATAATTGCAAAACCTATATGGAAGACCTAAAATACTGGGTAAAAAAATCCTTTATAGACCACCCTGCAATACAACAACAGTTTGGAGTTAATCGTTTTGGAGAAATTTTTGGTTCGCAACCAAGGCTTATTCAATTTATGGAAAGCCTATCGCATACCATCCATACCCATCGTGCAGAATTGGTAGCTACGGGTACTCCTGTCACTTTACTGGATCAGGCAGAACCCTTATCCACAGCTTTGCGAGATGCCAACACAACACAAGAAAACCTAAAAGGAAACCGTACCATTACCACAGAGTCCAGAATTATACACCTTAACAGTTTGTATGATCTATTAAGAAAAATAGAAGATGCTGCAGGGCTTATCTATAGAAACGAAGAAGCAAAAAAAAACCTGTATAGAATATCTGTAAACCAAAACTCTTCTGTATAAAAAAAACACAGAAAAATCAATACCCTTGGAGCAAGATAACGAGGTATGCTTTTGAAAATATATTTTGTTTTCGAGGCTAGCCTCGGAGGATTAAAATCCAAATCCCCTGTTCTATCTTTATACGCAGGGGATTTACCATTGTATCCCTGCACTACACTATGTTGTAATAAATAACTTTGTATGGTTATAAAAATCAGATATATTTGTAAGGCACTCTTATCGCAAACATACTCCATACGTTCTTCATATAACTGCAACCAACAAATCCAAAAAAACTTTAAAACCTAAAACAAGATGACTACCAGTATGTCTAATGAAATTAAAAACAAGATTCAAAAATCTTTACAGGAAATTGCAAATCCTATTATGAATGATCCCGATTGCGATAACATGGAAGAGGCAGTAGCAAAATCCATAAACAATCGTATGCGCATACTATCTAACAGCCTTATCTTTAATAGTAGTTATAACAGCGATACAGAGATCAAAGGCGCATCCTATCGCCATGTGAGTAACAGTGGAGGCGTAATTAAAGGAGAGATTGTTATAGAGCACAAACAAAAACAGAACATTTTTAAATATGGTGGTCCTGGCTACCCAGGTACCGAGAATGGGCAACTTTGCGAATATCCAAAAGGCTCCAGAAAATTTTATAAATGGAACAGTACTTTTTGCAAATGGGAGGATCTATACAAAGATACTAAAAGGACTACCACCCAAGGGCAAAGCTGGCATAATAAACTAACCAACAATGCAGCTTTTGAGCCTTGGTGGGGTAATAATCCAGGGATGGATGGTATAAAAAGTGATAGAAAACGAAACGGAGCAGACGATATGTGGGGCGACCCGGGAGTACAAAAATTTGGCGGCCCTTTTAGGCAGTATTCTAAAAATGTTATGGAATCTGTTTACGCCATTGTATACGATTTTAAATCCATGCTTGACCATTATATAAAAATTGACGATTCTTTTAGGGGGGAAGAGAAAAGAAGTTCCAAACAAGAAGTAGTAAAAGAAATTAATATAAAAGAGATTGAGGACACTACTACACATAGATTGGATGTGAACTTTTATAAAGGAGATTCTAACCAACATTTTAGCGGGTTTAACAAAGACATAAAAGGCTATAAAAAAGCGCAAAAAGACTCGGCATATCATGTAAACCGATCTAATACCTCTGTAAAAATAGAAGTAAAACTAACCAAGAAATACCACTAATGCCTAAAAAAATATTATACCTATTTATAACAGTGTTACTAATAGGGTGTAAAGAAAAACTTACTAAAGTCGTGACATATTATGACAATGGTAATATAAAATACATATACTATATTGATAAGGATTCTATTAGACAAGGAAAAGAAATAGCTTATTTTCCTAGTGAAAAAATTTCCTTTGTATCAAAGTATACTGATGGAAAAAATTTAGACACTATATATTATTATAATGATGACGAATCAAATGGGCTAAAAATCAAAAAGCTATTATTCGAAAATGGTTCTACCTATTATGAAGATTTTCATAAAAATGGTTTGCTAAAAAAGAAAGGCTTTTTAAATAAAAATAATCAACGTTTTGGCTTTTGGAAAAATTATGATAAAGATGGTAACCATTATTTTACCAAAGAGTATAAAATCATTGATGATATAGAATACACCAACCAGATGTGGATTACCTTACCCATAGGCGATACCTTAACAGAAGGGGTAAGTATACAATACCATTTTGACAAAAACAAACTACAACTAACAGATTCTATCTATGCATTTTTTCAAACCGACGTATCTTCTTTTGTTTTAGAAGATCAAGAAAAAACCACGGTTAGCGTTGTTTTACCAAAGGACTATACCCAAGCAAATTTTGTTCCCGATTTTTCTAACCGAGCAAAAGATCCAGACGAAAAACAGGGTATCCCTGTTATAGAGGTACAAAGTTTAAAAGAACATCCCAATCCCATGGCAGTATTACAAAAACCTATCGATACCACAGACTATAAAAAAACAGTGGCATTTTATTGGAAACCCAAGCGGATAGGAAAAGATACCATACGAGGGTATTTTAAAGACAAACTTACTCTTGTAGATGAAAGTAAACCTATACAATTAGACAAAGATCAAGATAGTATCATAACATCATACACTAAAAAAATATACTTTGAGTTTGCTGTGGAGGTTACTAAAGACTAAACTTTTACAAAGGAGTTTCTAACCAACATTTTAGCGGGTTTAACAAAGACATTGTGAGCTATAAAAAAGCGCAAAAAGATTCTGCCTATCATGTAAACCGATCTAACACCTCTGTAAAAATAGAAGTAAAACTAACCAAGAAATACCACTAATGCTTAAAAAAATATTATATCTATTTATACTAATCGTATTAATTGGTTGTAAAGAAAAACTTACTAAAGTTGTAACATATCATGATAATGGTAAAATAAAGGAAGTTCACCATATTAATAAGGGTTCCGTAAAACAAGGAGAAGTAATTTTTTATTATCCATCAGGAAGAGTCTCTTATTCTACTGTGTACACAGATGGAAAACTTAAAGATACTATCTATTATTATCATGATAATGATAAGAAAGAACTCGAAATTAAAAAATTTTTCTTAAATGATCACTTAATCTATTATGAAGATTATCATCATAAAGGTGTAACGAAACGAACTGGCACACTAAATATTGATAACCAAAAAGTTGGTGTTTGGAAAAACTATGATAAAGATGGTAACCACCATTTTACCAAAGAGTATAAGATCATTGATGGTATAGAATACACCAACCAGATGTGGGTGACACTGCCTACAGGCGATACCTTAACCGAAGGGGTAAGTATACAATACCATTTTGATAAAAACAAACTACAACTAACAGATTCTATCTATGCATTTTTTCAAACCGAAGATTCTGCTTTTAATGAAGAAGATAAGGAAAAGACTAAAGTTAGCGTTGTTTTACCAAAGGACTATACCCAAGCAAATTTTGTTCCCGATTTTTCTAACCGAGCAAAAGATCCGGACGAAAAAGAGGGTATCCATGCTATAGAGATACAAAGTTTAAAAGAACACCCCAACCCTAAGACCGTATTACAAAATCCTATCGATACCACAGACTATAAAAAAACAGTGGCATTTTACTGGAAACCCAAACGAACAGGAAAAGATACCATACGGGGCTATTTTAAAGAAGAATTTTCTTATTATGACCCTAATGATGAAGAAAACAAAAATATGGATAGAATACTTACCGTACTAGATAAAAAAATATACTTTGAGTTTGCTGTGGAGGTTACTAAAGACTAAACTTTTACAAAGGAAATTCTAACCAACATGTTAGTGGATTTAATAAAGATGTTGTGGGCTATAAACAGGCACAAAAAGATTCTGCATACCATGTTAATCGTAGTAATAGTTCTGTACGTATAGAAGTAAAACTAACCAAAAAATACCACTAATGCCTAAAACATTATTATATCTATTTGTACTAATCATATTACTAGGTTGTAAAGACAAGCTTACTAAAGTTGTAAAATATTACGATAACGGTAGTATAAAAGAAACCTATTATATAGATAAGGATTCGATAGAAAATGGAGAAAAAATATCATATTTCCCTTCAGGAAGAGTTTATTATAAAACATATCTTACTAAGGGAAACTATAAAGACACAGTATATTATTATCGAAATGACGATAAAAATGATATCAAATTCAAAAAGTTTTTTTTAAATAATGATTTTACTTATTACGAAGATTTCTATACTAATGGTAATATGGGTCAAAAAGGAGTTTTAAATGATAATGACCAAAGAATCGGTCTATGGAAAAACTATGATAAAGATGGTAACCACCATTTTACCAAAGAGTATAAAATCATTGATGGTAAAGAGCATGTAAATCAAATGTGGGTGACACTGCCTACAGGCGATACCTTAACCGAAGGGGTAAGCATACAATACCATTTTGATAAAAACAAATTACAGCTAACAGATTCTATCTATGCATTTTTTCAAACCGAGGATTCTGCTTTTAATGAAGAAGATAAGGAAAAAACCACGGTTAGCGTTGTTTTACCAAAGGACTATACCCAAGCAAATTTTGTTCCCGATTTTTCTAACCGAGCAAAAGATCCGGGCGAAAAACAGGGTATCCCTGTTATAGAGGTACAAAGTTTAAAAGAACATCCCAATCCTAAGATCGTATTACAAAAACCTATCGATACCACAGACTATAAAAAAACAGTGGCATTTTATTGGAAACCCAAACGAACAGGAAAAGATACCATACGGGGGTATTTTAAAGAAGAGTTTTCTTATTATGACCCTAATGATGAAGAAAATAAAAATATGGATAGAATACTTACCGTACTAGATAAAAAAATATACTTTGAGTTCCCTGTGGAGATAATGCAGTAGCATTTTAATTTAATAATATTACTAAAAATGAAAAAAATTATTATAGGTACAGGTTTTTACCTTCATCAAAAAATTATTTTGATTTTACTATTTATCGCATTTTTAATCCCAACAATCATATCTTTTTTAAGTGCTATACTATTGATTTTGGGATTATTTATTCAAAAAGGATCTATTTTGATTAAATGGTATCACGGATTACTCTTGTTTTCTATATTTCTTTTTCTCAGTAGTATCTTTTTTTACAAATTAACAGCAAAAAAAGGGATCTATATCAAGGATCATAAACTATATCAGGCTAAATTTATTTTTGGAAAACTGATTCGCAAAAAAAACGTGGATTTAACAAATAAAACCGATGTAAGTAAACTCACATTTAAAGGAAGGTATAAGTTTGCATGGGTAAGCATAGCTACACCAGATGCATCACAAACCATACAGCGTTTTGAAATACACATTTTTAACGAAAGGCATACAGATAAATTTTGCCTTATAGAAACTTTTAAGGAAGATATAGCAGAAAAAATCATTAAACTATTACAAGAAGAATTGAAATTAAATTACCAATCCTACAATCCAAGATTTTAATTTTTTTTTAACATTACCCTTTGTACATCACAAAAAATCTATGATTTTAGATAAATGATTGACAATTAAAAAACTACAGGTGTATTTGTTGTTGTTTTGTCATTCTAGCCCTTCAACAAGTTCAGGATAAACTAAAAGCTGAAATCCATTTTGCCATAGAGTTATCAATGAGTGGATTCCGTTCTGTAACGGAATGACAAATCAGCTCATCTCTATATCGCATAAATTTTTGTCATGTAATAAGAAAACAAATACTACAACTTCAAAAAATACAGAATCGGGTAATTTTCAACATATAAAAAAAAGAGGCTGAATTCTTTATTTTTAAGTTAGAATCCAGCCTTTTAAAAAATATAACGACTACTTCAATTTACTTATTTTGGAGCTAATTTTTTTAAAATCCTTAGGCTTTATATTAACAGACATGGTGGTGTGCTCTTGATAAACTAAATCTCCAGTTCTTCCGTTTACAATATTTATAATTTTATTATGATTTATCTGATTCCACATTAAATAATAAAAATCTTTATCTTCATTAAAGATTTTTTCTTGTAGTGTTTCGCTTTCTACTACTTCATATTTAAAAGAATAATCTTGCATTAAATTTTCTATTCTGGGGCTCTTTTTTTCTAATCCAAAAAAGCCATCGTACCCATATAACAGATTAGAATCTATATACAACGTATGATTTTTAAGATTCTTTAGCTCAGGAAATGCATAGTCATAATAGATATCAATAGGCTTTTCATTCTTCAAATTTTTATTTAATAATTGTAGATAATTCTTTAAATATCCCAATCTAAAATTGATAAAATTACCTTTAATTTTACCTGCTCTACCAGGAAACCCTATCTGTTGTCGAATTTTGACACTCGGTGTAAAGTAAATTGAACCCACTCTTGATATACTCCAAACATTTTTTTTCTTTTTCTTTTTTATTTTATCAATAACGCCAAAATCTATTGAGGAATAACTAAACGATCTTCTCATCCCTGATTTGGTAGTTATCTCAACCTCCAAAATCTCGAATCGAGCCAAAGCATTATCAATTTCTAAATCATCTCCCGTAAAATCATCTTCATAAACTACTTTATAAGGAGTTATATCCCAAACTTTACTAAGAATATTTTCATAAGATGATTTAGGAAAAAAATCAGGCAGAACAAATGTAGTTTGGGTGTTTGTAAACCTTTTTAAATCTTTGATGTTTAATTTCTTAAATCTATTTTTATGATGTGAGAAATCCCCAATTCTTACCTGAGAAATCCCAAATATTGGAGCAAAAATAATGAAGAAAATAATTACGATTTTTGATTTGTAGTTCATTTTATGATACTATTTTAATTTCAGTTATTAGAAAACTTAAAACAAAAATCTGGAAAATACATTTATTAAAAGTGTGAAAACAAAGATTTCTGTAATGATTCCTTTATTAAGAGGATACTTTGTTTTTATTTCCAATACTGATGTATTGCTTTTTATTACCACTATTCCGCATTTTGATATTTTTTCTTTTCACAGATCAAAAAACAAACATTACAGCTTAATATTAAAATTATTACTTTAGACCTCACAGATTTTCAATACTTGTGAGGTTCTAAAACCCCTTTATTTTATAGGTTTGTCGGGTAAATGTCGGGGGAAATACAAACCGAAAAATTTGAAAACTATTCTCTGAAAACTAATATTGCTGAAGAAAATGAAAATTAATCCCATTATGAAACAGCCAGAATTAGGTCAGAAAATTTCTGAACTTAGAAAATCCAAAGGACTAACACAAGAAGAGTTGGTAGAACAATGTAATATTAGTGTTCGAACCATACAACGCATCGAAGCAGGCGAAGTAACCCCAAGAAGTTATACTATAAAAACCATTTTATCGGCTCTGGATTATGATCTTGAAAAAATTAAATCTGAAGATTCTTTGGTTACCAAAGAGTTTAAAAAGTTACTTTTGTTAGATATCGATGATAGTAAAGAAATTAGTTTTTTAATACGACAACTATCTATTGCGTGGATTAGCGGAATTGTATATTTTATTTTAGGGTTTGCAGAGTTTGCCGTAGACTACTTTAGATACTATGAAGATGAAATGATAGCTAACACTGCTATCTACATTATTTTAAAATTAGCGGTTCTTACTTCGATTATTTTATTTATAAGAGGGTTTATCTTAACGGGAAAAATTTTCAAAAACTATTTATTACGTATTACAGCATTCCTTTTTATTTTTATTTGTGTAGTATTTTATATCTACGATATTTTATCCCTTTTTATAAACAACTTTAACTACCAATTTGTTCTTGGAGCAGAGGCGGTAACATACGGTGTAATAGGAATCTTATTTGGTATATCGGTATTGCGACTACAAAAAGGGTTAGGAGGGGTTGCAACTACAACTGGTATTTTTGAAATTATTACCTACAGCTGTATGGTTACTATATTTCTGGCAGTAGTTGGGTTAGTTCTTCTTACTCCTACTATTTTGCTAGAGATTATTTTACTCTATAAAGTCTTTACATTATTAAAAGCGAAACGACAGGAAATTAGCACAGATTAATATATAATACGATTTACGGATGAGAATTGCGTATAAATAATTGCAAAGGTTTTTCGCTAGATTGATGAATCAAATTAAAGAATAGTCATAGCTATTGTTTCATTTTATGAAGAAAATATAGTAGAAAAAGAATGCGATTATATGCGAGATTTTTATTCGTAAATCGTATAATACCTCAATCAAAACTTAAAAATGATAAAAAGCATCCTCCAAATGTTCAATCCTAGTTCCTGATTTATTTTTTATAATGGCAATGATATCAAAACGCACTTCTACATCCAAATCCTTATCTACAACATAATTATTAATAGCTTTTACCAAAGATTGAATTTGTTTGGGTTTTACAAAATCCTGAGGATTTCCAAATTCTGGTGTGCTTCTGGTTTTAACCTCTACTGCTACTACAATCGCATCTTTTTGAGCAATTATATCTATTTCGGACTTTAAATAACGATAATTCTTTTCTAGAATGTCATATCCTTTGTCTACTAAAAAATCTATAGCTAGTTTTTCTCCTTTTTTACCAAGTACATTATGTTCTGCCATAGTTATATATACTCTAAAACCACTTCCGTTTTATCTATTTGCAAAGACACTTCTGCACCAAGCATCAATGCTCTATTATCTTCCAAATGCCCCATAGGAAAATTAAACGCTACAGGAAAGTCATATTCTTTTACAATATCCAAAATAATTCTTTTATATTTTTTACCAAACGGAATATTATTATCATGCATCTTGGTCATTCCTCCTACAATCAATCCTGATAATTTATCAAAATACCCATTACGTTTCAAATTTTGTAGCATCCGATCTATATGATAAAGATATTCATCCAGGTCTTCTATACATAAAATTTTACCCGAAGTATCTATCGAAGAAGCAGAACCACACAAAGAATATAGTATAGATAAATTGCCCCCTACTAATTGCCCTTTGCATTTACCTTGGATATTTTTTTTAGAAGAAGGCACACTATATTTCATTTTTTTGCCAAACAAAGTTTTTTTTAATGAATTAATGGATGGAATAGTACTTTTATGTATATCTATTGGCATAGGAGCATGTATAGTAGCTATTCCAAAATTATGAATATGAGAATGTAAGACCGTAATATCAGAATACCCAATAATCCATTTAGGGGTTTTTATAAATGTAGAAAAATCGACTTTATCTATAATTCTAACAGTACCATACCCTCCTCTGGCACACCAAATAGCTTTAATCTCTTTATCTTCCAACATCTTTTGAAAATCATATGCTCGTTCCTGATCAGATCCAGCAAATTGATTATTTTCTTTACCTATTGTTGAACCTATAACTGGTTCTAAACCCCAAGATTTAAGAATATGAATAGCATCGTTTATCTCTTTAAAATCAACCTTTCTGGCAGTAGAAACAATAGCAATTTTATCTTCTTTTTTAACAAAATCAGGAGTAGCCATATTTTAAATTTTAAATTTTCAGACACGAATTAACAAAGACTTTCGTTATAATCTATTATATTGTACACAATTTTGTCCCTTCTACTCTATTTTAAACTTAATTGCCTATGATGATGTCAGATACTTCTTGTAATCTAGCTTCCTTAACAGAATATGTTCCATCTCCAGAAAATCCATGGAATGTAAGTAAGATAAATCACTTATATCGTAGGATTGCTTTTGGAGCATCTAAAACCGAGGTATTAGCTGCGTTAGCTCAAAACAATCCATCTGCCTTAGTTGATCAACTTATAGATGATGCTCTTGCATTAAACATTACACCGCCTCCCTCTTGGGGGCTCTGGAACAGAGATCAGTTCGATAATGCTCCTTTAGAGACCTTTGAGTATCGACAAGAAGGTAAAAAGCAAATGATAACAGATTTATTACAAAATAAAGTAAGAGAACGTCTTACTTTATTCTGGAGTAATCACTTTGTGACCGAAGATAACACCTATCAAAGCCCCGCATATCAATCTCAATATTACAACCTTTTACAAATACATGCTCTAGGTAATTTTAGAGATTTTGTATACGATATTGGTATATGCAATGCAATGTTAGTGTACCTTAACGGTGATGAAAACATAAAAGACAGACCTAATGAAAATTATGCGAGAGAACTGTATGAATTATTTACTCTTGGTGTAGACAATAGCTATACAGAAAGTGATATACAAGAAACCGCAAAAGCTCTAACAGGATATGTAAACACAAATAATATATCTTGGGGAGATATTGTTTTTGATCCAAGCAAATTTAGTAATGATTCTAAAAATATTTTTGGGCAAGTTGGAAATTGGACGTATGATGATGTAATCAATATTTTATTTCTACAAAGAGAAACACAGGTTGCTACTTTTATTTGTGCAAAGTTATATAGGTATTTTGTAAGTCCAACTTGTAATGATACTATCGTTGCAGAAATGGTACAAACTTTTATAGCTAATAATTATAATATTGCTACCGTACTTCGACAACTTTTTAAAAGTGAACATTTTTTTAATATAGAAGCCATAGGTACAATCATTAAAAGTCCTTGTGATTTAAACATTAGTTTTTTTAATGAAATTGGGTTTGCCCTACCTGCAGATGTTGATCTTATGGATTTTTATAGAAACACCGTACGAATTTTAGGGCAAGATGTATTAAGCCCTATTGATGTTGAAGGTTGGCAAGGAGACGAAGATTGGATCAGTCCCGACTTACTAATTGGGCGCTGGGAGAGTATTCGCTATATTCTTTCCAAAGCTTGGAGCCACAATCAAGATCAATTTAAAGATTTTTTGATAGGAATGCCTATTGGTGAGCCAGGGGATGGAAATTTAGTCGTTACTACAGACGATGTTACCCTTGTAGTAAAAACTATTCTTTTATATTTTTTCCCAAGAGGAATAACAGATCCCGTTATTTTCGCAGAAGCTTTAGGAGTATTTAAAATTGATGGTATACCCGAAAATTATTTTGAAGACGGAACATGGACACTAGGATATCCAGAAATACCACAACAATTTGCTGCTTTACTAAATTACATTGCAGAAATCCCTGAATTCCAACTTAAATAAAATCCAATGTCCGATACTAATAAACCCTATACTATACAATCCAACAAAAAAGGTTCTTGTAATACCGAGGATCATGTAAAATGGAATCGAAGATCTTTTCTACAAGCATTAGGTCTAGTAGGAGGAGGCACCATGATGCTTGCAAATACACCCCTCTCTGTTTCAAGACCATCACCCCTATCCATAGCACTTAGTCAAGCCGAAAATGATAACATATTAATTCTTTGCAGGTTAAGTGGTGGAAATGATGGTTTTAATACGATAATCCCAGTATACGATTACGATATTTATGCCAATGCAAGACCTTTGATAAAAATACCTCCAAGCGAGTTTATTTCTCTTAGTGATGAGTATGCAATGCCTAAACCAATGAATAAACTCGAAAGTGTTTGGGGAGATGGACAAATGAAAATTGTACATGGCGTTGGATATGAAGACTCCTCATTATCTCACTTTAAAGGATCAGATATCTATGCTAATACTAATCTGGTAGAAGAAGACAGAACTGGTTTTATGGGAAGATATTTTCAGGATATTTATCCAGATTATGTTTTTAATCCCCCTGCTAGTCCTCCGTCCATACAGATAGGAAGTATTGGAAACCTGATTTTTAAAGGACCAGAAAATGATTTTTCTTTTGCTGTTTCCGATCCTAAAAGATTATTACAAATTGCACAAAACGGAACTTCTTATAACACTGAAGGTCTTGGAGAGTGCACCTATAATGACAAAGTAAGACACCTAAGAGAAGTTACCAATACCACATTTACCTATGCAGATGTAATTAGTGCAGCTTATGATAAATCCGGACCAACAGATTTTGCAGGGTATCTAGATGATAGTCTGGGTAGACAACTAAGTATTATCTCCAGATTAATTAAAGGAGGGCTAGGAACAAAAGTATATCTAGTAACTTTAGGAGGATTTGATACACATAATAACCAAACACAAAGACATCAGGAATTACTTAACTCTTTCTCTGAAGCAATAAGTACTTTTTATAAAGATCTTACTGCTGCAGGTTGGGATGACAAAGTACTTACTATGACTATGTCTGAATTTGGCAGAAGATTTAAAGAAAATGGATCTTTAGGAACCGATCACGGTACTGCCGCACCAACTATGTTTTTTGGAACCGCACTTAATGGCAACGGTTTTGTTGGAGAACATCCAGACTTATCTAACTTAACTAGGGGCGGTAACGTATTTAACACTACCGATTTTAGACAAGTATATGCAACTGTTATGAAAGAATGGTTATGTGTTGATGAAACTACAGTCGGTAAAGTATTATTAGGAGGGTCTTATGAATCTTTAGATCTGGGCTTTAATTGTTCTGGCACAAACCCTAACATCCCAACTGATGGAGATGGAATTACACATATTGTTACCTATAGCGATAACCAAACGTATATAAATATTGCAACTCCAGAGACTACACATATGGATATTGCTTTATATAATGTGATAGGACAAAAAGTAGCTACTTTACGAAATGAAGTTGTAATGGAAGGAGAGCTTATTATCGATGTAAAACAATCTGCGAATACGCGATTAAGTACAGGCCCATATATATATAGAATCGAAACCAATAAAGGCAACTATAGTAGGTCTATTTTGATTTCTTAATGTATAAAATTAGCACCCTTAAAGCATGCTATAGTATATACATTTACTAAAACACATATTGTCTTCGAGGCAAGTCTCATAGAATTAAACTCCACAATGTGGATTAAAAATAAAAAGACAAATCTTATTAATAGATACTCCTTGAAAAAAGTGATTTTTTTCAAGGAGTATTAAGATCTATTTTATAGTGTTTATTACAAAATAGAGAACGTAAGATTAATACACAAAAGTCTTGTCTCTGGGTTCTGATAGTCTGAATTCTTATTATTACCTTTGTGCCTTATTTTTTAGCATTATGAGCACAAAGGGAAGATACACTATTACAGCAGCTTTACCATATACAAATGGTCCAATTCATATAGGTCATTTAGCAGGGGTTTATGTCCCCGCAGATATTTATTCTCGATATTTAAGAATGACGGGCAATGATGTTGCTTTTATATGTGGTAGTGATGAGCATGGTGCTGCAATCCCAATGCGTGCAAAAAAAGAAGGAGTTTCGCCACAGGTAATTATCGATAAATACCACTCTATAATCAAAAAATCTTTTCAAGATTTCGGAATATCTTTTGATAATTATTCAAGAACCTCTGCTCCTATTCATCATGAAACCGCTTCCGAATTTTTTAAGAAATTATATGAAGATGGTAAATTTATCGAAGAAACTTCAGAACAACTATATGATCCAGAAGCAGAGCAATTTCTTGCAGATCGATTTGTAACTGGCACCTGTCCAAAATGTGGTCATGAAGAAGCATATGGAGATCAGTGCGAAAAATGTGGAAGCTCGCTTAATGCAACCGATCTGATTAACCCAAAATCAACCATTTCTGGAGCAAAACCAATACTAAAAGAAACAAAACACTGGTTTTTACCTCTGGATCAGTATGAAGATTTTTTAAAAGAATGGGTACTAGTAGGACATAAAAAAGATTGGAAAACCAATGTATACGGACAAATAAAATCCTGGATCGATGATGGGCTTCGTCCTCGTGCCGTAACCCGTGATTTAGATTGGGGGATTCCTGTGCCAGTAGATGGTGCAGAAGGTAAGGTACTATATGTTTGGTTTGATGCACCTATAGGATACATCTCCTCTACCAAAGAATGGGCAGCCAGAGAAGGAAAAGACTGGGAGCCATACTGGAAAGATAAAGACACCAAATTGGTGCATTTTATTGGTAAAGACAATATTGTTTTTCACTGTATTATTTTTCCTAGTATGTTAAAAGCAGAAGGTAGTTACATATTACCAGAAAATGTACCTGCTAACGAATTCTTAAATTTAGAAGGCAATAAATTATCTACCTCCAAAAACTGGGCGGTATGGTTACACGAATACTTAGAAGAATTTCCTAACCAACAAGATGTTTTGCGTTATGCATTAACGGCAAATGCTCCTGAAACTAAAGACAATGATTTTACTTGGAAAGACTTTCAAGCAAGAAACAATAATGAACTAGTTGCTATATTTGGTAACTTTATTAATCGCGTAGTAGTTTTAACTAATAAATACTACGATGGTATTGTACCAACTCCAGACGCTTTATCTGAAGTAGATTTACAAACATTAGCCGAACTTAAAGCATATCCTGCAGTAATTTCAAGTTCTATAGAAAGATACCGATTTAGAGAAGCAAGTCAAGAGTTACTAAATGTTGCTCGATTAGGAAATAAATACCTAGCAGATGCAGAGCCTTGGAAATTAATTAAAACCGATGAAGAGCGTACTAAAACCATAATGTATATTGCATTGCAAATCGCATCGGCATTAGCAACTTTATCAGAACCTTTTTTACCGTTTACCAGTAATAAATTAAAATCTATTCTCTCCCATTCTAATCTTGACGTAGAATCTACATGGAATGACATTGTAATAAAAGAAGTCCTATTACCAGCAGGACATAAAATCGAAAAAGGCGAATTATTATTCTCTAAAATAGAAGATACCGAAATACAAACACAACTAGATAAATTGGAAGCTACTAAAAAAGCCAACGAAGCCGAAAACAAAACCATAGAGCCACAAAAAGACACTACCTCTTTTGAAGATTTTTCTAAAATGGATATCCGAATAGGAACTATCATAGAAGCTGAAAAAATGCCTAAAGCAAAAAAGTTATTAGTACTTAAGGTAGATACGGGAATTAATGTTAGAACCATCGTTTCTGGTATTGCAGAACATTTTTCTCCAGAAGAAGTTGTAGGTAAAAAAGTAACAGTATTAGTCAATCTAGCTCCAAGAGCATTACGAGGCGTAGAAAGCGAAGGTATGATCTTGATGACCGAAACTCCAGAAGGTAAATTGGTATTCTTAAATCCAGATGAGAATGGGGTTAATCCTGGTGCTGTAGTGAGTTAAATAATAAATTTCTAATTTCAATATAGATATCTCAACATATAAAGTAAAAGATCAATATAATATCGTATTGAAGAGAACAACAGAGATTTCTTAAGAAGAAAGTTTCGCCCTAGGGTTTGGTGGCGGCTTTATCACAGGTATATTTTAATCCTGTTTTTTATACAATAATAGCACCTATTACAGTTATTATGATAAAAAAGGAACTCTATCTATTATATCGTTTTAAAGAGTAAGACATGCTCAAAATAGCATACCATCCAATCTATACACATCCTTTACCAGAAAAGCATCGTTTTCCGATGCTTAAGTACGAACTATTACCAAAACAATTACTGCATGAAGGTACTTGTATAGAAGAAAACTTTTTTAAACCTAAAATCCCGGACGCTGCTCCTATTTTGGCAGTACATACAGAATCCTACTACAAAAGTCTTTTAAATCTATCTTTAGACCCAAAAGCGGCCAGAAAAATAGGATTTCCATTATCTAAAGAACTCATTGATCGAGAAGTTATTATTGCAGATGGTACTATAAAAGCCTCAAAATATGCTCTAAAACATGGGATTGCCATGAATATTGCCGGAGGCACACATCATGCATATACGAATCATGGAGAAGCATTTTGCCTGTTAAACGATCAGGCAATAGGAGCTCGCTACCTTTTACAGAGGGATCTAGCAAAAAAAATATTAATTGTAGATCTGGATGTACACCAAGGTAATGGTACTGCCGAAATTTTTGAAAAGGAAGGCAATGTGTTTACTTTTTCAATGCATGGAGCAAATAATTACCCTTTTAAGAAAGAAATATCGGATCTGGATATTGCATTACCCAACCAAACCGAAAATCAGGAATACTTAACTATTCTAAAAGAAACACTACCAAAACTTACACAAGATCAAAAACCAGATTTTATCTATTATTTATCTGGTGTAGATATTCTTGCTACAGATAAACTAGGAAAATTAGCTTGTACAATTGATGGCTGTGCAGAACGAGATAGATTTGTACTACAAACCTGTAAGGATCTTAATATTCCTGTTATGTGCTCAATGGGCGGAGGGTATTCTCCTGATATAAAAACTATTATTGAAGCACATGCTAATACTTTTAGAATTGCACAGAATATTTTCTTTTAATATCTAGCAGCAGCATAATTTGTATCTTGCTTACTTTAATCCCATAGGAATGAAACAAAAATCTATAATTATATGTATAGTACTAGGAGCTATATGTAGCTCTTTTGCACAGAGTACTGAGTCTAATGTTTTAAAGTTTACAGACGATATGATTTCTCCTAATGCTACTTTAGAAGATCTTTCTTGGATTAGTGGATACTGGCGTGGGGAAGCTTTTGGAGGAATAACCGAAGAAATTTGGAGTGATCCTTTGGGTAATTCTATGATGTTTTCATTTAAATTGGTAGTAAACGATACCGTTAAATTTTATGAACTTGGAGGAATAACACAAATCGACTCTACTTTATTGATGCAATTAAAGCACTTTAATGGTGATTTTAAAGGATGGGAAAAAAAGGAAGAAACCGTAGATTTTAAACTTGTAAAAGTAGAAAAAGATAAAGTTTACTTTGATGAGCTTACCTTCGAAAGAATTAGTGATTCTGAAATCAATGTTTATTTAGTTATCGATGATAAAGATGGATCTAGTGAAGAAGTTCAATTTAATTACAAAAAGCAATAATTTAGTATGCAAAAAGATTGTCCTGTTTGTGGAGATAAAATTATAGGAAGAGCCGATAAAAAATTTTGTAGTGATTATTGCCGTAATGCATATAATAATCAACTTAATAAGGATAGCAAAAACCTGATTCGTAATATTAATAATCTATTACGTAAAAACTATCGGATTCTAGAAGAGCTAAATCCAAATGATAAAACCAAAATAACGAAGTCGAAACTAATCACAAAAGGATTTGATTTTCAGTATTTTACCAGCATTTACACTACAAAAACAGGAAACATTTATTATTTTGTTTATGATCAAGGCTACTTACCTCTCGAAAATGAGTTTTACGCCTTAGTAAAAAGAAATAGCTAGCAAAAAAAGTAATATACTTTTTTTGCTAGCTATTTCTTTTACCAAATCTATTTTAAGCTATCTATCCCACCAGTTTTGTCCATCCATCTCTAATGCAGCTTTCATAATATCTCTCTGACTAATTTGGCCTATTAATTTACCATCTTCCAAAATTGGAAAACGCCTTCTTTTTGTTTGTAAAAACTTGTTTACAGCATCAAAAATATTTAAATTACCATCTATAGTTTCTACATCTTTCACCATAAAATTTTCAACTCTAGCATCTTCTATAGGCATATTATAATACCTACTTTCATTTAATTGTTTTATACAGTCTCCTTCAGAAATAATACCCAATAATCGATTGTTTACATCCACTACTGGTCCTCCTGATATTTTATGTTTTATCAAAGTTTCAATAACTTCCATCACAGACTGATCTGGACCAAATGTTATCAAGCCCTTTGTCATGTAATCTGAAACTTTTATCTGTGTCTCGTCTAGCTTCTTTGTTTTAGAACGAGCGCCTTGAAAACTAATGATTCCCATATGTTTTATGATTTAGTGAATCTTAAATATAGTGATTTACAATGATTTACACAATAAATCTATAGCTTGGCTATAACTAAAACCATATTTTCATATCTTTATACTTGTCATTTTTAATGGTCAGAAAAAAGTAATTCATTATTATTATGGTAGTATTTATTAAATATTTGTAGCTTATTTCTTACCTTTAACCTAAATCTCACTACAGAAATATGCGAAAGTTCCCCTCTTTACTTACATTTCTTCTCCTTATTGTCATTTTAGCGTATACTTTTTACAGTAGTAAACCGCAACGAATTACAGATCTTGAAACATCTAAACAAGAGTTTTCTACTCTTCGCGCTTTAGAACATGTAAAAAATATATCTAAGAGTTGTCACTATTTAGGAAGTGAGTCTCATGAAGATGTTAAGTCATATATCGTAGAAGAGTTAATAAAAATAGGATTGCAGCCTTTAGTTCAAAAAGGAGTTTCTATTTCTAACAATGGTATAATAAGCAATCCACAAAATATTATTGCAAAAATTAAAGGAAGCAATACTACAAAATCACTATTATTAATGTCTCATTATGATAGTTCGCCTCACTCATCTTATGGCGCAAGTGATGCAGGTAGCGGTGTAGCAACAATTCTGGAAGGAATAAGAGCGTATGTTGCCACAAATAAAGTACCCAAAAATGATATTATAATATGCATTACAGATGGAGAAGAATTAGGGCTTAACGGAGCGGATTACTTTATAAAAAAACATCCATGGGCTAAAAATATTGGGCTCGCACTTAATTTTGAAGCTAGAGGGAGCGGAGGAGATTCATACATGTTAATAGAAACCAATGGAAAGAATGAAAAAATGATCGATGAGTTTTCTAAAGCTGGTGTACAATACCCTGTAACAAATTCTTTAGCATATAGCATATACAAAATGCTACCTAATGATACCGATCTTACTGTATTAAGAGAACAGGGTAATATCGATGGGTTCAACTTTGCATTTATAGATGACCATTTTGATTATCATACCGCAAATGATACGTGGCAAAATTTGGATTTAAACACGCTACAACATCAAGGCAGTTATCTAATACCTCTATTATCTTATTTTTCTGAAACAGATTTAACCAATCTTAAATCAGACCAAGATTATATTTATTTTAACACTCCTATTTTTAACCTTATAAAATATCCATTTAGTTGGATATTTAGCTTGTTAATTTTATCCGTTATTTTATTTATAGGATTAATCTTTTATGGTAAATTTTCTTATAGAATCGATTTTAAAGAAGTTATAAAAGGTTTTGGTCTATTTTTACTATGTATTATTCTTGCAGGAATTTTAACTTTTTGCGCATGGCAATTGCTTACTATCATTTACCCTCAATATAGTGAAATTCAACATGGTTTTACATATAACGGCTATCACTATATTATTGTTTTTATACTACTATCAATTGCTATTTGCTTTAAAGTCTATGCCAAATTTAATAAAATTAAAAACCAAGCCAATTTATTAATAGCTCCATTATTTATATGGATTACTATCTGCTCTTTGGCAGCTTTATACTTAAAAGGAGCTAGCTATTTTATAATTATTGTATTTTTTGGTTTAATCTCCTTATTTGTCCTTATTCAACAAAAAAGACCCAATCCTTTTTTGATGGTTTTACTAGGAACTCCCTCCGTTTTTATTCTATCTCCTTTTATTGTTTCTTTTCCTGTTGCATTAGGTTTAAAAATTCTATTTGTTTCTTCTATTCTAACGGTTCTATTATTTGGTGCTTTACTTCCTGTATTTGGATTTTATAAACGAAAAAAATTAATTGGAAATCTTGCACTTCTTTTAAGTTTTGTTTTTCTTATTGTAGCACATACAAAGTCAGATTTTACAGAAGAAAGACAAAAGCCTAATAGCCTAGTATACATATTGGATACAGATCAAAATAAAGCAGTTTGGGCTACCTATGATCAAACTTTAGATTCTTGGAGTGAAAACTATATCAATCCAGAAGAAAATATCGCAGAAGCTTATAATGCAAACACTTTATACAGCAAGTATCGTAAATCATTTACATATACTAATCAAGCATCAGTTAAAAATATACCACAACCAAAACTAGAGGTTGGTAAAGATACTATTATTGGCAATCAAAGATATATAGATCTATGTATAGCTCCACAGCGAGATATAAACAGAATAGATGTTTATACGAAGACTTTATTTAATTTTGATTCTTTAAAAGCTAATGGAGAAACCACAAAAGATTTTAAGCATTCTAATACTAAAATCTATAATGCATTCTCTAAAAGATGGAGTCAAAACTTGCTCACTTATTATGTTACTAAAAACCAGCCTCTAGAATTACAAATGCAGTTTCATAAAGACTCTCTGCCTCAATTTATAGTATATGAATCCTCTTATGATTTGCTTAAAAACGAGCATTTTTCAATACCTGAAAGAGATAAAAATATGATGCCAAAACCATTTGTTCTTAATGATGCTATAATTATCAAAAAAAGTTTTGAGATAAAAGAGTACCTAGAGAAAAAAGTCGACACGTTGAACAATGAAATTACCGCAACACAATAAAATAAGTTTTAAAAGCCTCTAGAAATGAATCCTTCTATTAGAAATTGAAAAAATACTCTACTATCTCTTATACCATTTGTAGTTTGAGTTTACTGGAAAAGAAAATTAATATTTTTTTTGTTTCAGTGAAGAAGAAAAGCTTATGCTAGACTCGATCTGGTATTAAGCATAGCAGGGCTACGGTTTATTTTTATTCTGATACTGAGGCGGAAAAAACATTTTATTACGGTAAATTCAAATTATAAATGGTATTATTCATTAATATTATAACTACGTATTATGTTACCATAAAAAAATCCAAACCTTACTAAGATTTGGATTTTTTCATATTCAATAAAAAGATTTTTTTACCCTTTTAAACTTGCTTTTAAATACTCACGATTCATACGCGCAATATTTTCTAAAGAAATCCCTTTAGGGCATTCAATTTCGCAAGCGCCAGTATTGGTACAGTTACCAAAACCTTCTTCATCCATTTGATTTACCATTGCTAATACCCGATCTGTAGCTTCTATTTTACCTTGTGGTAAAAGAGCAAATTGAGATACTTTTGCAGAAGTAAATAACATTGCAGAAGCATTTTTACATGCTGCTACGCAGGCACCACATCCAATACAGGTAGCTGCTTCAAAAGCACTATCTGCATCATCTTTATTTACAGGTATTGCATTAGCATCAATAGTATTACCAGATGTATTTACCGAAATATACCCTCCTGCATGTTGTATTCTATCAAAAGAACTACGATCTACCATTAAATCCTTTATTACTGGAAATGCTTTTGCTCTAAATGGTTCGATATAAATAGTATCTCCGTCTTTAAACATACGCATATGTAATTGACAAGTCGTTACTAACCGATCTGGCCCATGAGGTTCTCCATTAATCTGTAATGAACAGGCACCGCAGATCCCTTCTCTACAATCGTGATCAAATACTACAGGATCTTCACCTTTGTTAATCAATTGCTCGTTTAACACGTCTAACATTTCTAAAAAAGACATGTCTCCTTCAATTCCTTTTACTTGATAGTCTACTATCTTTCCTTGTGACTTGGCATCACTCTGACGCCATATTTTTAGTGTAAGATTCATAGCTTTTATTTATAAGAACGTGTTTTTAATTCAATATTATCGAAGACTAAATCTTCTTTATGCAATTTAGCATCCTTTGGTTCTCCCATATACTCCCAAGCAGAAACATATTTAAAGTTTTCGTCGTCTCGCAATGCTTCTCCTTCTTGCTCACCAGACTGCTCTACAGATTCTTCTCTAAAGTGCCCTCCACAAGATTCTCTACGATCTAATGCATCTTTTGCAAACAACTCTCCTAATTCTAAGAAATCTGCTACTCTTCCTGCTTTTTCTAATTCAGGATTCATACTATTTGCTGTTCCTGGTACTTTTACATTTTTCCAGAAATCCTCACGTAAAACTGCAATTTCTTCGATTGCTTCTCTTAATCCTTTCTCATTACGAGACATCCCACATTTATTCCACATGATTTTACCTAATTTTTTATGGTAATAATCCACAGAATTCTCTCCAGATCCACTCATTAGCTTTGCTATACGATCTGTAACCTCTTTCTCTGCCTGATCAAATTCTGGTGTATCTGTAGGGATTTTTCCAGTACGAATATCATGAGATAAATAATCTCCTATTGTATATGGCAAAACAAAGTATCCATCTGCCAATCCTTGCATTAATGCAGATGCTCCTAATCTATTTGCACCGTGATCCGAAAAGTTTGCTTCTCCCGCCGCATAACAACCTGGGATTGTTGTTTGTAGATTATAATCCACCCAAAGACCTCCCATAGTATAATGAACTGCAGGATAAATCATCATTGGTGTTTTATATGGATTCTCATCTACAATTTTTTCATACATCTGAAAAAGGTTTCCATATTTATCTTCAATCACTTTTTCTCCTAATTCTCGAATCTGATCTGCTGTTGGATTGTGTATCCCAGAAGTTAAAGCCTTTTCTTTTCCGTAACGTTGTATCGCTGAAGCAAAATCTAAATATACTGCTTCCCCTGTTTTATTTACACCAAAACCAGCATCACATCTTTCTTTTGCTGCTCTGGATGCTACATCACGTGGCACTAAATTACCAAAAGCAGGATAACGACGCTCTAAGTAATAATCTCTTTCTTCTTCAGCTAATTGTGTTGGTTTTAATTTACCTGCACGTATTGCTTCTGAATCTTCAATTCTTTTAGGAACCCAAATACGGCCATCATTACGTAAAGACTCAGACATTAATGTTAGTTTAGACTGATGATCTCCTGATACTGGTATACAAGTTGGATGAATCTGCGTATAACAAGGGTTTGCAAAAAATGCTCCTCTACGATGCGCTCTCCATGCAGCCATAACATTACTTCCCATAGCATTGGTACTTAAAAAGAATACGTTACCATACCCTCCAGATGCTAATACCACCGCATGTGCTGAATGTCTTTCTATCTCTCCTGTAACTAAGTTACGTGCAATAATCCCTCTAGCTTTACCATCTACCTTTACCAAATCTAACATTTCGTGACGGTTAAATGCTTGTATCTTACCTCTATTTATCTGGCGATTCATGGCAGAATATGCTCCTAAAAGTAATTGTTGTCCTGTTTGTCCTTTAGCGTAGAATGTTCTGGATACCAAAACTCCTCCAAAAGAACGGTTATCTAATAAACCTCCATATTCACGAGCAAAAGGAACTCCTTGTGCTACACATTGATCTATAATATTACCAGAAACCTCAGCTAATCGATATACATTAGCCTCACGAGATCTATAATCCCCTCCTTTTACCGTATCGTAAAATAATCGGTAGCTAGAATCTCCATCTCCTTGATAATTTTTTGCCGCATTAATTCCTCCTTGTGCCGCTATAGAATGTGCACGACGAGGAGAATCTGAATAGCAAAATGTTTTTACGTTATATCCTAGCTCTGCTAAAGTTGCTGCAGCACTTCCGCCTGCTAAACCAGTACCTACAACGATAACATCAATATTACGTTTGTTTGCAGGGTTAACCAGGTTTATAGTGTTTTTATGTTTTGTCCACTTATCTGCCAGTGGACCTTCAGGTATTTTAGAATCTAAAATTGACATAATAGTGGTGTTTTTAATGAGTAAAATGAAGTACTAAAGAAACAATTATAAATCCTAATGGAATTATAATTGAAAATGCTTTAGCAAACTTGGTTGCCGCTATCGAATATTTGTTATTAAATCCAACAGACTGAAAAGACGATGCAAATCCATGCCATAAATGCAATGCTAAAAATACAAACGAAATAACATATATCCCTGTGCGTATAGGACTTTCGAATTTATGCAATAACTCAGGATAATATCGCATGGCGTCTTCTGGTGCAAACTCTACATATTTATGTACCATTTCTGGAATCCAAAAATCGTAAAAGTGCAGTCCTAAAAATGCAAGTACCACTAACCCAGAATAAATCATATTTCTGGACATCCAAGAGGCGTTAGCTCCTCCGTTATATTTTGCATAATTAACAGCTCTGGCATTTCTGTTCTTAATTTCTAACACAAACCCCATTACAAAATGAAAAACTACTCCAAAAATAAGTACAGGTTGTAATGCAAACTGAACTAATGGGTTAGTACCCATAAAGTGTGACAGTTCATTAAATATTTCTGCGCTAAAAATTGATGTTAAATTGATAGTAAAATGTTGTAATAAGAAAAACACTAAGAAAAGTCCCGATAGTGCCATGGCAACTTTTCTCGCTATTGAAGATTTTATCAATCCACCCATTATATAAAAATGTTTAGTTAATTGGAAAACAAAAATAGGGCTCACTAGTCTTTTAGCCAAGTTTTAAAGGGGGTTTATTCTGCTATTTATAATGAATATAAAAAAGAGAAAAAACTTTGTTTAGAGTTCCTTTCTAAATCATTCAAAATATAAAACTAACTTTAAACAAAAATTAAATTGTTTTAACAATTGTGTTAATTTTAAATATATGCAACCTATATCTTCTAAACTTCCAGAAGTTGGCACAACCATTTTTACTGTAATGAGCCAACTTTCTTCTAAACATAATGCTTTAAATTTATCTCAGGGGTTTCCTAATTTTGAGGCAAATCCAAAACTTATCGATCTAGTCTCAAAGGCAATGCACACAGGATACAATCAATATGCTCCCATGCCAGGGCTTATGTCTTTAAGAGAGATTATTGTTCAAAAAACCAATACTCTGTATGGAAGTAATTATCATCCTGAATCTGAAGTCACTGTAACTGCTGGTGCTACACAAGCAATATTTACTATTATTTCGGCTTTTATAAATCCAGGAGATGAAGTCCTTATTTTTAAACCAGCTTATGATTGTTATGAACCTTCTATACAGTTATTTGGCGGAACAGTCGTTCCTGTACAATTATCTGCGCCTAATTTTACTGTAGATTGGAAAGAAGTAGCTTCCAAAATTACCTCTAAAACTAAAATGGTGATCATAAACACCCCTCATAACCCTAGTGGAAGTATTTTATCTAAACAAGATATGCTTCAATTAGAAAAACTACTTAAAGGAACTAATATAATCTTGCTTAGTGACGAAGTATACGAGCATATTATTTTTGATGGTCAAAAACATCAAAGTGCAGCTTTATTTCCAGGATTAGCAGAACGTGCTTTTATTACCGCTTCTTTTGGAAAAACATTTCACACTACAGGTTGGAAAATGGGATATTGCCTGGCTCCAGCAGATTTAATGGCTGAGTTTAGGAAAGTACATCAGTTTAATGTCTTTTCATGTAGTCACCCAATGCAATATGCCCTAGCCGAATATTTAAAAACTCCTGAAAATTATCTTTCTTTGCCACAATTTTATCAAGAAAAAAGAGATTTATTTTTATCCTTACTTAAAGATTCTCGTTTTATTGTAACTCCTGCTTCTGGAACCTATTTTCAATTACTGGGGTATTCTGCTATTACACAAGAAAGTGATATTGCATTTGCCGAGAGATTAACTATAGAACACAAGATAGCTTCGATTCCTGTATCTGTTTTTAACCTTGACCAACAAGACGATAAGGTATTGCGATTTTGCTTTGCTAAAACAGAAGACACTTTAAAACAAGCTGCCGATATTTTGTGTGGGATTTGAAAGTTTTAGCAACGGTATTTCTGTAGGATGTGAGTCTTTGAGTATATTAATATTTGTTAAACCTTTTTTATTAGGCTGATGAAAATAAACTTCTTTCAAAAATCAAATCTAAGCTGGATAATCTCCACTTCTTCTTTTTTCTTTGTTTCTTTTTTTCCTGTATTTAGGTTAGAGAGAGAGATCCCTAGTAACCGCACAGAATCTTTCATCTTATCCTGATATAGTAATTCTTTTGCAGTTTCTAGCAAAATAGCTGCATCGTTTACAAAATAAGGTAATGTTTTACTTCGGGTTTGTAAGGTAAAATCGCTATATCGAATCTTTAGCGTTACTGTTCGTCCAGAAACTTTATTGTTTTTTAAACGTTTTTGAAGCTCTTCGGCAATGCTTTCTAGTCGTTCCAGCATATAAATCTCTGAGGCTATGTTTTCATTAAAAGTTCGCTCTGCTGCCAAAGATTTTCGTTCTCGATTAGGTTTTACTTCACTAAGATGAATACCTCGTACAATACGATAGTAATGCCCTCCAGATTTGCCAAAGTTTTGGATTAGAAATTCTTCAGATTTAGATTTTAAGTCTTTACCAGTGTAAATCCCCATTTGATACATTTTTGCTTGTGTAACTTTACCTACTCCATAGAATTTTTTAACATCCAATCCTTCCAAAAAATCAATTACCTCTTCTGGATTTACTGTTTTTTGCCCGTTAGGCTTATTATAATCACTGGCGACTTTTGCGACAAACTTATTAATAGATATCCCCGCAGAAGCTGTTAAACCAACTTCATCAAAAATACGTTGCCGTATTTCTTTAGCAATCAAGCTCGCGCTTGGGTTTCCTTTTTTATTCTCGGTAACATCCAAGTATGCTTCATCCAGAGACAACGGTTCTACTAAATCTGTAAACTCAAAAAATATTTTTCTAATTTGAGAGGAGATCTCTTTATATCGATCAAACCTAGGTCTAACAAAAATAAGATCCGGGCAAAGTTTTCTGGCTTTAAAACCTGGCATAGCAGATCGCACTCCAAACACACGAGCTTCATAACTAGCTGCGCTAACCACTCCTCGTTTCCCTCCTCCTCCTACTGCCAATGGTTTACCACGAAGATCTGGATCATCCATTTGCTCAACAGATGCATAAAATGCATCCATATCTACATGAATAATTTTTCTATTTGCCAATATCGCTTCCACATTACAAAAATAAGTCATATTGATGATTCAAATTATAATATATTTAGAGCATCTAATAATCATAAGTAATCTTTACAAATTTTTTTCACCTACACTAAAATGAATAAAAAATAATACAACCATGAAAACAGCTATTATACTTGGTGCAACAGGGGTAACAGGAGGGGTTTTATTACAAAAATTGCTTACAGATAGCCGATACGATATTATTAAGATTTTTTCTAGAAATAGTGTTGGCTTTTCCCATCCAAAAATACAAGAGTACCTTATAGATATGCTACAGTTAGAAAATTATAAGGCTAATTTTATGGGGGATCATGTATTTTGCTGTATCGGTACCACAAATACCAAAACTCCAGATAAAGATTTATATCGTAAAATAGATTACGGAATCCCTGTAACAGCTGCCAAACTTTGTAAAGAAAATAATATCTCTACATTTATTGTGATCTCTGCACTTGGTGCAAATACAAAAAGCACTATTTTTTATAATCGTATTAAAGAAGAAATGGAAGAAAGTGTTCTTGCTCTAGGAATTCTTAAAACTCATATCATGCAACCATCCCTTATTGGAGGAAAAAGAGAAGAAAAAAGAGCAGGTGAATATTTTTTTAAACAAGTCATGAAAATTATAAACCCTATTCTGATAGGTTCTTTAAAAAAATATCGTTCTATCTTTCCTGAGACAATAGCTGCTGCAATGATTTATATAGCAAATACTGACTTCGAAAAAACCCAAATCTTATCGGATGAGATAAAGGAAATAGCTAAGGAAAATAATTTTTAACCAAATTAGAGAAACAAATAATCATAAACTATGATTGAAATAGAACGTAAATTCCTAATCACTTCGGAAGAGTTTAAAAATGAAGCTAAAAAAAGTATTCGAATTGTACAAGGGTTTTTAAATACGGATCCAGAGCGAACTGTACGAATACGAATAAAGGGAGAACAAGGTTTTATAACCGTTAAAGGAAAAGGAAATGCCACTGGCGCATCCCGTTTTGAGTGGGAAAAAGAAATTAGTATTCCCGAAGCTGAACAACTTTTATCGTTATGCGAAAAAGGTAGTATTGAAAAGGTTCGCTACGAAATCCCTTTAGGAAATCATACGTTTGAAGTAGATGAGTTTTTTGGAGAAAACACAGGTTTGTTTGTTGCAGAAATTGAATTAAACGATGAAAATGAATCTTTTTTAAAACCAAATTGGTTAGGTAAAGAAATAACAGGAGAATCTAAATACTACAACTCTCAATTAAGTAAAAAACCTTATTTATCATGGTAAGTAAAAGCATCTGCATACTTTGTTTAGCAGCTATTCTTTACTACCAAAAACGACCTCAATAAAAAAACAACAGAGAACTAAATTCTACAGTTACTGCCGTAATTGATCAAAACGTTTCTGTAAAACAGATAAAAAGAAAAATTAATGAAAGATGGTTTTCAGGTTTTTGATTATATAGACGAAAAAAGTGGGAGCGCCATACTTATGCTACAATATTTTATCGATTAAAAAAAAGGTATGAATATGAAATTGTTCGCAAAACAAAAAAAGATGCAGATAGCCTAGCAAAATTAGCCCCTATGGTTAGATCAAAAAGGTTAATCCTAGAGAGACACATTCTTGGGGACAGTAAAAAGGTTCTCATTACGATACACTTTAATTAAAAAGAGTGGATATCTAGATATCCACTCTTTTTTAGTACTCTATAAACTACCCTAAATAACAGGTTGTTATTAACGTTTTACAAAACGTTTTGTATATTGATTTATTCCATCTGTAAACTTCAGAAAATAAATTCCTTGTTTTAGATTTCCTACATCTACCGTAGATTTCATTTTACCAGTAACGGTTATTACTGTTTTTCCTAGTAAATCTACTACGGAATAGGTTATGCTATCCGATTTTGTCTGAAATGATATATTTAGTACATCATTAACAGGATTAGGATATAGAGTAACCTTTATATTCTTATCCGAAGAGAATGGATTTTTTTCTTCAAGAAGAGAAGATCCTCCGATAACCACGGTATAATCCTCTACTTCTCCATAATTAAACGATCCACAAGCAGAAGGAAGGGAATTATATCTCATACTAACACGCATTCTTGTAGCTCCATTAGCAGCAGAGGATGGCACTGTAAAATTACCACTCACGCTAGTATTTTGAGTTGCTGATTGCGACCAAACCTGCTCTCCTGCATCTGTAAAATCTCCATCTTGATTGTAATCTATCCATACTCGATACGCTTCGTTATATTTTCTACCGGTCCAAGTAGGTGTAACCGTAATTGTATTTGAGGATCCTTTGGCTAGATTTGTTGTTACAGCCGTAAAATCGCTATATCCTCCGCTTCCTGCAGTAGAAGTTTTATCAATAGAACCTAGCTGAACTCTACTAATATACTCATCTGAGGTATTATTTCCATTAGCGGCACAATAGGTAACTCCTGCGGTAGTAGTAGTTACATTAACGGTATTACTAAATCCTGAAGTATTACCTGCTGCATCTTTAGCTTTTACTCTAAACTGATATGCTGTATTAGCAGTTAATCCAGTAATAGTAACAGAGGTTCCCGTTGCAAAAGTAATAATTGTATTACCTTGATATACATCATACCCTGTTACTCCTATATTATCTGTAGAGGTAGCCCATGATAAAGACAACGAAGTAGCTCCTACATTAGAAGCTCCCAATCCAGATGGCGTAGAAGGAGCTTGTGTATCTCCACTTCCATTGCCAGGGTTATATCCATTGACTACTTTAGTAGAACACCCTGGAGCAAGCCATTGACAAATATTTGGATAGGTTACTGATAAGCGTCCATACCAATCTCCTCTATCGTTACCACAAGCAGCATATCCGCCATGTAATTGTCCTATAATTCTTTTATTTTGATCAAAAAGAGCAGAACCAGAAGATCCTCCTTCAGTAGTACCGTCGTTCCAATCCGTAACTTGCCAATGTGTGGTTCCTGAACCTCCCAAATATCCAGAAATTGTAGAAGGATCATTATCAAATGATATTTTTTTAACATCTCCAGCTGGGTGGTGAATACCTGTAGTTTTTGTAGGAATATTTCCTGTAGCATCCCATCCAGAATAATATACATTATATGCTGAAGGTGGTGTAGAAGATAGTTTTAATAACGCATAATCCGAGCCTGAACCACTATCCATCATTTGAGAACCAGAGATAGACTGAGCTGTAGATCCATCAGAGTTATTGCTACACCCTGGAGACTCATAGTTAAAAACAAATACCCAATTGGTTACAGTTTGATTAACAGTACAATGATTTGCTGTCAAAAAATATGGAGTCCCGTTATTTGCTGCATTGTTTATTAAAGATCCTGAACACCATCTGGTTCCGTTTCCTAAAATTACTAATGCTACCGATCTAATTTGATCTCTCCATGGGTCTCCTTCTGCACAAACTACATTATTATTACAAGACCCTGAACTTCCAAAAGCTTTTGCCATACTCATTATACCTCTATAATCATGAGCAACTGTCGAGATATTTAAATCTGGTAATTGTTTTACCTGAGCAGGTTGGAAATATTCTACAATTATTTTATCTCCTTTTATAGGGGCTAAACCTAATCTATTTGAACTTTTATTATTTGCAGAGGTAAATGCTCCTCTAACATCAGATCTATCTTTATTGTAAACAAATAACTTACCACCTTCTGGAATTTTAAAACTAGAAAAAGTAAGATTAAGAGATAATGCTCCTGTAGATTCAATTTCTATCAGCCAATATCGATCTCCTTGTGCATTGGTATACCATTTCCCAGAGTTATCAGGGTTTAGGTTTGTATGATGTGGATATGCAAAACGCATTGGCACATCTTTACTTGACTCTAGTTGATCTTCTTTAAGTAGTTTTGCTATATCTAATTTTGGTAATTTTACTGTGGAAGTTAGACTAGATTTTGAAATATTTTCATTTGAGAATGAGGGTTCTCCTCCTTGGCCTATTTGAGAATAGACCCCTATGCTTGAACATATCGCTATGACAAGCAACAAAATTTGATTTTTCATTGGTTTTAAGATTTAATTTTGTGTACTACGTTAATTAGCCTTGAGTTAGTTTATAAAATACTGATTCTAAGATAATAAGATTACTGTTTAATATTTAACAATATTTTTATTTTAACATAATATTGCGATATTTTGTGTTTTTATTAACCTTGATGTTTTATATAAATTACCACTACTTATACTAGTCAATTATTGCACTAAAAAGGAATCATTCTTTAATTTCTATCTTCCTTTTTAATTCATTTCCTTTTTCGTCTAAAACAGTGATATTATGTATTCCAATTTTTGGAGAAACCGGCATTTCATGAAATTGTTTTGTAGTACCTACAAATTCATCATCAATATACCAAAATACTCTTGTCTCAGGGTCGGTATGTGCAATTTTAAGAATAACTTCATTCGTTTTACCATCAAACCCTTTAGGAAGATATACACTACTATTTGCTTTTGGAAATATAAAATCCATTCGCTCCTGAGATTCCTTTATACAATCTGATCTGTATGCTGGTAAGGTTTGATAATCCGCATTATTTGTTTTAAAAAAGTATTCTTGTAATGGGGGTAATACAAACCACGATTCGTGAATAATATTTGCTACATCCTCGCAAGAAGAATTTACTCGGTATTGCCTTGTAGGATCTAAATGTATTAATTGATGAAGCGAACAAGGTTTCGTTCGGCTTCCTGCTAAAGGAATATAGGATTGTTTAACTGGGCAGTTAGCACTTGCAATGTAACCACTTTTTTCACATACTTTTACTTGTGCCAGATCATCATAAGGCATAGGAAACCACTTAGAATTAGGTACTAGATTAAAAACGTCAAATAGTACAGGTGCTGCAGAGTTTACCCCTGTAAGCTCTGGACGTCCTTCTCCATCAGCATTGCCTATCCATACACCAACTACATATTCTTTACTGGCTCCTATCGCCCAAGCATCTCTATTACCAAAGCTTGTTCCTGTTTTCCAGGCAATTTCTTTAGAAGAGTCATAAAACTCCCATGCTTCGTCTCCTTCTGGCCTATTAACTTCTTTCATCGCTTCAAAAGTTAGCCAAATACTCCCAGCTCCATATACTGGTTTTTGTTCTGTTTTTTCGCCAAAAGAAACTTTTTGATTTGCTAAGACAACTGGATCTGTAAACTCCTGAGTGAAATACTCACTAGACGTATCTTGATAATGATTTAAGGTACCTGCAAAACCTGCATAGGTTTTACATAAATCCCAAAGGTTACCTTCTGCACCACCAACAATTAAAGATAATCCATAATGATCTGCACTATATTTTAAATCCCTTATTTTAAAAGCACTAATTTCATCTCTAAATCTCTGTAAACCATATTGCTGCAATAAACGGACTGCAGGAATATTAAGAGATCTTGCCAATGCTCTATTTGCAGGAGCAACACCACTATATCCCTCATCATAATTCATAGGGCTATATCCCGAAATTACGGTTGGAACATCAACAACTAATTGCTCTGGCAGCAACTCTCCCTTATCCATCATCGCAGCATATAATAATGGTTTTAATACACTTCCTGTACTACGAGCGGCTTGAATAATATCTACATCTTTTTGGTGAGCTTTATCTGTTGGAGTATTTCCTACATAACTTAGGACTTCTCTGGTAGTAACATCCAAAACCAGAACTGCCATATTATGCACTTCATTCTGTTTTAAAATTTCATAATGTTTATGTACTACTTTATTAACTTGTTTTTGTAATGTAAGATCTATTGTTGTTTGCACTCGCTTCCCCTCCTTTTCTTTTGTTATTCTTTCTAATAAATGAGGTGCAGTTTGTGGTAAAAAATATGGTTTTCGAGGCAATTTTTCTTCTATAGAGAGTTCATATGTTAAAGAATCGATGGTATGTTCTTGCAAAAGGGTTTGCAATAAACGATTTCTTTTTTGTAGTAAACTATTTTGATTTTTACCCGGGTATATTAATGACGGTGCATTTGGTAATACTGCTAATGTTGCACTTTCTGCCCAAGATAATTGATATGCTGGTAATCCAAAATATCGCCATGAAGCCATATCAACACCTACCACATTTCCTCCGAAAGGTGCATGAGAAGCATATAGTTTCAAAATGTTTTCTTTAGAGGCTCCAAACTCTAAACGAGTCGCAAGAATTAGTTCTTTGAGTTTTTCAAAATAGGTTCTCTTTTCTCCTTTTCGGGCTAATCGAATAACTTGTTGCGTGATGGTGCTTCCACCTCGAACTACTTTACCAGCTTTTATGTTTTGTAGAATTGCTTCTCCCATTGCTACAGGATTAAACCCAAAATGACGGTAAAATTGCTGATCTTCAAAAGCAATAATACATTGTTCAAATTTTTTTGGAACACTATCGGTTTCAGGAAAACGCCATTGCCCGTCTTTTGCTATTTTAGCTCCTAGTAATTCTCCTGCTCTGGTTTCTATTACCGTAGCAGTAGGGTCTTTAAATAAAGGGGTTGGTAATGAAAAGTAATACCATATAGATACTAATCCAAAAAGGATAAAACGTTTAGGGTGTTTTCGTATATAGTTTTTTAGCATTTAGAGAGGTAAGAAATTATACTTCTACAGATCTTCCTTCTGCAGTTTTATTTCCTGTACTATCCAAATAAAAATCAATTTGCCCCATATAGATTCCACTTTTACCACATTGATTAATTAGTACTTTTTGTCCAATAGAGTTATCTACAACTGTAGGCTCTGGCAATAAGGTATGTGTATGACCTCCTATAATAAGATCTATATCTTTTGTTTTTTTAGCTAAATGTAAATCTGAGACTTTATCTGGATTGGTTTTATAATCATATCCTATATGAGAAAGACAAATAATAATATCACAGTGTTCTTCTTCTTTTAAAACCCTCGACATATCCTGTGCTATTTCTATAGGATTCAGATATAACGTTTCTTTATATAAGTTTTTGTTTACTAAACCTTCTAGTTCCACTCCTAACCCAAAAACCCCAATACGAATTCCGTCTTTAACCAATACTTTATAAGGCTTTACAAAATCGTTAAGAACCGTATTTGTGAAATCATAATTAGCAGACACAAAATTAAAGGTTGCATTTGGTAATTGACTTAATAATCCATCTATACCATTATCAAAGTCATGATTCCCTATAGTTGCTAAATCATACTTAAGTTTTGACATGAGTTTAAACTCAATTTCTCCTCCATAATAATTAAAGTAAGGAGTGCCTTGAAATATGTCTCCTGCATCCAACAAAACAGTATTTGGATTTTGTGTCCGAACCTGCTCTATTATAGATGCTCTTCTGGCAAACCCTCCCAAACCCGGATATTTATAATGATTATTGGGTAATGGATCTATCTGGCTGTGTACATCATTAGTATGTAATACTGTGATTTTTTTGGATATTGGCCTACTGCAAGATGCTAAACTTAACCCTCCCAGACTAACAAAAGTAGTTGCCGATGCTACTTGTTGTATAAACCTTCTTCTATTTTGCATATTGTATCCTTTTATCCAATTGTACTTTTAAGGTATCTACAGATTTAAAATAATCAATCAAAGCATTTCTAAGCTTGTAATCTGTTTTATATAATTGCATGGGATTTTCAAAGAAATTCATATTATCCCCTCCTTCTTGCAAATAATCTGTTGTAAGTACTAAATAACTTTTTCCGTCTTCTATAGGATGGCCATTAACAGTTACCTCTTTTACTTTATTAGTGCTTTTTACGATACTTAATTGTATATTCGAAACAGGATGGGCTTGTTGTCTTTTTGCCAGATATGAAACTAATTCTATGGCTTTTTGATAGGATAGCTCGGTTACTACCAGTTCATTTTCAAAAGGCATTAACTCAAAAGCTGTTCTTGCAGTTACCTCGCCTTTAAGTATCGGTGCTCGCATACCACCATGATTTAAAAGCACAAAATCTATTTCTTTATTATATCTTTTTTGAAACACTGGTTGTACTTGTTGCAACGAAATATCTGCCATAAGATTACCCAACGTACTTTCTAACTCTGCATCGTTTTTCGTGAAATTATCGGTAGCAATACAAAGGGTCGCATCTAATGTTTTATTTAAATGATTTCGAAACGGTGTTATAAACGAATCTATATCTTTATTAGTAATTGCTGTAGAATCTATTTTTTGTTGCTTTGCAGAAACCTTACTTATAGAAACAGGTTGCTGCTTACATGCATATATGCTTCCTAAAAGGAAAATACTAAATATAAACTTATAAAACATGGTATTCATTATCTTTTTTGCTGTTTTGACAATGGTACTAAAAAAATCAATAAGTTAGGTTTATGATTAGGTTAAAAATATTTCTCTATCCTGCTAATACTGATTTATAATGCTGTACTATAGGGAAAGGATCATAAAAATGATGTAATAATTCTTTCCATTTTTGATACGATTCTGATTTTCGAAAGCCTATTTTATGGTCTTCTATTGTTTCCCATTCTACCAGAAGTAAGTATTTATTATCTTCTTCTATACATTTTAACACATCATGTTTTAGATATCCTTGCATAGAGCAAATGATTTTTTTTGTGCTTCTTTAAAAGCTTTTTCAAATGCTTGCTGATTGCTCTGGTTTAATATATAAAATTGCTTGCTCTAAAATCATTGTATATGTATAAAACTATACATTACTCTTTTATAAATATTATAGCTATAATTTTAGGTGTCACATGAAACATTATCCCAATCTTGATTCATATACCCTACAAGCCAATTAAGCGCATAATGTCTTTCATAAACAACACCCGGGTGCATGTTTTCTGTGGTAGTCTCGTTTATTCTTGCATCTACACAAGCCCAATCTAATCGATAATACAAGTCATTAGCATCTAGTATTTCGGATTTTGATCTTGTGGCACTTATGCTGTTTATAAATAGATTAGGATCTTTATCTTTACCAATAGGATATCTATCGGATGCTATTTTATTTAAATCTGCTAAATTATTTGGTGAACCAAGATCTTCAATAATTTCTAATGCCCATGATAAAACCCATATACATTCGCATTTCCAGGTTTCGTGACTTTTAGCTTCTTCTGTAGGGTTATCCAAAAAAGATAGTTCTTTTTGAGTTGCTTTTTCTAAAAGATCATACTTTTTCAAGTATTCTATTGCTTGTTCTGCACTTATATGATTAAATGCTACCATGTTTGTTGTTGCTAACAGGGTTATCCTTTCTGCAATTTCTTTAGAAGTTCGAATTATTGTATCATTTTCAGACTCTATACAAGGAAGATTTGTATTTAACTTAACCTGATACTCTTTTATAATGGATTCACTTCTAGATTTTCGATTTTTTTGATCTTCCGTCAATTCTTTTTGATCTCCATCAAAATATATCGAATCGATTTTTACTTCTAGATTTTCGATTTCGCAATTTCCGTTCGTATCTAAAATAAGATTTAAGTCTTTGTTTAAAAAGTGTTGCGTATCTGATTTACTAATATTAATATTTGGTTGAGCAAATACTATTCCGTCAAAAGATTGGCAAATATTTTTGGTTAGCACTTTTAATTCTTCATCCAAATCTCCTTTTGACAGGATCGGAAGCTCACTGTTAAGCGTTTGTATTTTTTGAAGCAATAATTCTTTTACTTTTTCATTTGTATTTGGTAAAGAATTTACAAAACCTGCCATTCCTGATAAATTTTGAGTGAGTGGAGAGTCTATTTCCAAAATTTTATAGGAAGGGGTTATTCTTTCTCTATAAGAAATTTGAAATTCTTTTTTAGGTTTAAAAAGTCCTTCTTTAATAGACACTTGTATTGTTTTTCTTTCGTCTTGTACAGAGGTAGATATTTCCCCTTTCGGAAATACTTTCTGTATCTCTGGTATTATTCTTTCAAAATAAAGTTCGTGTGAATATATAGTACAATAGTTCTCCATTCCAATTTTATTTATACTTCAACAATTTAATATTTAGGTTTTAATCGGTATCGATATCCTTGTAGCCCTAGTTATAATATATTCTGTATGTATCTGCTACACAATACTAAGCATCTTGTGTCAAAAAAAATTCGCAACTTTCTATACTCAAATACTCATCGAATCCTTCGTTCACCAACTAAAACTATTTCACCACTTCTACCCATTTTCCTTGGCCTCTTACTATATAATCATTATCATACATGGCTTCGCATTGTATACCTGGCAGATAATATTTCCCTAAATAAGATGCATTTAATAAAATAGTCATGGTTTTACTCTCGTTTGGTTTTAAATCAAAGTAGAAATTTACACGATCGTCTCTTATATCGGTATGCGTTACGATATTATCTCTAAAAGATCCAAAGTCTGTAAAACGAGTATTTACTATCTCCCACCCTGATGGAAAAACCTCTGTTAAAGCAATATCTTTTACTTTAGATCCTGTGGTATTTGTTATGGTTACTTGTGCTACAAAATCTGTACCCTGTGTTAACAATATTGGATTAATTATATTACCATCTTTGGTTTTATAATCTACGATTGCCTTAAAGTTATTTTGTATTATTTTTTCTTCTCCAACTGGTAATATTCCGCTAGTAGCAATTTGCACAAAAATGGTATTGTCTTTACTATTTTTAAGCACCAATTTATTGTCTTTTAGTATAGCCAATTCCCCAGAGGTTGCTAATGTTTTATCGGTATTCGCATTATTTGATTTTCCGTTTAAAACATAACTTACTTGTACTCCTTTGCCTCCTACATATACTGCATATTTTGCCATCGCTAATAATGCGTAAGATGTGGTTTGCGTACTCATCCAATTTTTAGAAGATAATTCTTTTGCCAACTCTACCGCTATTTTTTGGGCTTTTGCTTTTTGATCTAAGGCTACCAAAGTTTCGAGAGCCATTGCTCGATTACGATTTGCAGAACCATATGTGTACGATCTATCTCTGCTGGTTTTAAAATCTATATTTGCTGAATTTAATAATTGACTAGCTGCATTTGCTTGTCCAATCAATCCATATCCTGCGGCTAATCTTAATTTAGCATCGTTAGAGAGGTTAGATGTTTCTCGCAAACGGTTCATAGAGGATAGATCAGGACTACCTGCTAGAGCTAATGTATATAATCGATATGCCTGTGCCAGATCATTATTACCACTTCTCCATCGTTTAGCTTGTTGTTGTTGATAATTAATCCAACTACTTTTAAACCCAATTGGCAAAACATACCCCTGTTTATTGGCTTCTATCAAAAAGTGACCTGCGTATGTAGTACTCCAATCATTTGGATTACTGTACCCTGGCCAATACGACATGCCTCCTGCAGGCTGTATAAATCGTTTTAACTTATAAATAGCTGCTTCTATATTTTTCTGTATTTTTTGTTTTTTTTCTGAAGATAAATTAAAGACATCTCCCAGATATAATTGTGGAAACGCCGCAGAAGTAGTTTGTTCTAGACATCCATGTGGATACTGAATTAAATAACTTAGTCTGCTTTCAAAATTCATAGGTGGCAAAGAAGACATTTCTATCGTTGCACTATTACTACCATCTATACCAAAAGCTACAAAACTAATCTCTTGTGTGCTATTTGGCTCCAAAATAACTGAGGTTATCTCGGTAGTCATCGGGTTTGGGTTTACAATATTAATTGGAACTTTATAAGACGCTTTTTCTCCACCACCACTTGCTACTACTTCTATATCTGTAATAGAAGCTCCTTCTAATACCTCTATATCAAAATACACCATCTTTTCATCTGGTTGCGGAAAAGAAAGGTTTTTTTCTGTTTCTCCTATTACCACAAATCCTTTGTTTGGTTTTAAAGTAACTTTTACATTTTTAACTTTATTCTCCATCGCAAATACTGTTACCGGAATGGTTACCTTTTCTTTTGGGGTAATTTTACGCGGAATAGAAGTTAATACCATTAATGGTTTACGAACAGGGGTTGTTTTTTCGGCACTACCATACGCTCCCTGTTCTGCATCTGAGGCTACAATCATCGTACGCACAGATCCAACATATTTAGGGATTTTAATGGTATGAGCACGTGTTTCTCCTTTTTTAAGGGCAAAAGGCCCTTCAAAAATTACCATTGGTTTAAATCGGTTTGCTTTTTTAGATTTACTGCCACCAGCTTCTGCATCTCCTCCAATACTAAATACCTGATTAATACTTCCTCCATACGCTCCTATTACATCGTCATAAACATCCCATGTTTTTACTCCTAATGCCTCACGAGCATAAAAACTGCTCCATGGATTTGGGGTTTTAAATCGGGTAAGATCTAATAATCCTTCGTCTACGATTGCTATAGAATAGGTCATTGGTTTGCCATTGTTTTCTCCAACCTTAAGGGTAATTGTTTCTTCTGGTTGTAAAACATCTGGCATCGTTAGCTTTGGTTGTACTTTGGTAGTTGGATCTTCTACAGAAATAGGAACCACACCATATAATCGTATTGGTAAATCATTTAAGGTTGTAGAATGTGGTTGTAATAATGTAATATGAATATACACATTAGGGGTATACAAATTATCAATTGGCAATTCGAATTTGGTTTCTCCTTTTTGAGGGATTACCCACTGCGAGGATAATACTTCAGTTCCATTTTCTACGGTTACTAATGCTCTTCCACCTTCGCTGGAAGGAAATGTTACTTTAGCTTTTTCTCCTACATTATAGGTGTTTTTATCTGTAGAAAACAATAACATGGTTGCTGCAGAAGGATCATTTTTACGAGATTTACCTGCCCATCCTGGCCAATCTATATATAGTATTTTTCCAGTAGCATGACCTCCATTTGGATCTACTACTCTAACTAAGTATCTACCCCACTCTGGATATTTTAATTCAAATTTAAAACTTGCTTTACCACTATTATCTGTAGTAACATTGGTTTTAAAAACCTCATTATGATAGGATCCTTTATTGTAGGAAGACAAATTATCCTCTGTACTATCCCACCACCATCTCCAATCTACTTTATATATATATACTTCTAGGCCTTTTACAGCTTTAGGGATTCCTTTTTCATCTACAGATGCTACTTCAAAGTTATGTTGTGTATCGGTAAGCAACATTCCTCGAGCCTTATCTCCTTTTGGTACGTTTATACCTACGTAAGTATCATAAGGTGAGTATTCTTTACTAACTACATCTGTACTAAAATCTCCTCCATTTTCATAGACTTTAGTAATAAAAGATGCTTTTAATATTCCAGCAGCTTTATTTGTTAATTGTGGTTTTAAGGTAAAGTTAGCCTTTCCTTCTCCAGATAATTTCCCTTCAAATACTTCTTGCTCTTCTGTGCCAAATTTACGGGTTGGATCATCAAAAACATATCCTGGAAAAGTTTTGAAACTGGTTTGTCCCGCATTAAATCGAACATTAATATCTGCTTTTAAGTTTTTTGCTATGGCGCCGTGCAACCATAAAGCTTCTAAATTTCCTTGTATGTTTTTATTGCTACTTAACACCTCATCCTCAAAAGTAGTTTTGATTTTAAGACGATTTGGTTTTATAGTTTCTACCTTAAGTGTTTTGCTAAAGCTAGCTCCTCCAACATTTACTTTGGCTTGCCAGTTACCAGTAGGAGCTTCTTCTGAAGTGTTTACGACAAACTTATAAAAATTGTTTGTACCGCTGGTGCTAGTTTCTTGATGGGTTACTTTTCCGTAAGGGTCTCTTAATTCAAATTTTACAGGATGTCCTTGTGGTAATTTATTGGCATTATCATTTAACATAAAAGACAAAAACAAGGTGTCTCCTGGTCTCCAAACTCCTCTTTCTCCATATATAAATCCTTTAATCCCTTTTTGTAATTGTACCCCCGATACATCAAATTTACTAACTGACAATGCGTTACCATCGTTTAATTTTACATACGTTTGTTGTTTCCCTAACTTTGCAATTGCAAAATATGCAGGGTGATCTGCATCAAACCCCGTAATACCTTCTGCATCTGTAGTAGCTACTCCTACCTCTTGTTGTTGATAATTATAGAAGGTTATTTTTGCACCAGATACTGGATTGGTGGTTACAATATCATTAACGGTAACCATATAGGCATTATTTAATCCTTTTTTAACGGTTACTCCCAAATTAGAGGCTAAAATGTTTGCACTTATCTTTTTATCTCTGAAATAAGAAGTACTACATGGGTTTTCTCTTTCTTGCCAATCATAATCATAGTAATCGTCATAATAATATTGAGAACTATCCCAAAAACTAGATTCTTCTTCTTCATCATAGTTCTCGGCAAGTTCCTTTATTGGCGCATTTTCTAATAATTGCCCATCGCATTTATATAATGAATATGCTTTACGGTAATTAAGTTCTACTCTATATATTGCTCCTGGATCTGGATTTATAAGTTCTTTTAGATCTATTGCAAAAGCATTCCATTTACTAAGGTTTAGAGAGGAGTTTTCCTGAAGATTAATTAGTTTTTTTGCTACTGGTCTTGCTACACTTCTTAAATCACCAGAACCATTCAGGTTATTATTTTGTAAAAACTGAAGAACATTATTTTCGAATACTTTTACTATCTGTACCTCTACTGCACGAAGATTAATCGCTTCAAAATTAAATTTTAAGTTATCCGAAGTGGGTAAAATCACTCCGCTTTGCAATAACCTAATTTCAGGATTAGGTTGCTGAAAAGATATGTTTTCTGTGTATGTGTTCTTAAGTTTATAATTATCGGTACTTTGTATCCCCTCAAAAACGGTCACGTCCAGAGTTCCTTTTAATTCTTGTTTGGGATATACTTTTAATACATTTCCGTTTACGGTATATTTTAAATTGGATTCTCCAGAGATAGTAACCAACCCATTAAAGTTTTGATTTTTTTTAAGTGGATCTGAAAAATTAATTTCTACATATTGTTGATCTGCATTTGCAACAGAAACACTAATTATAGAAAAATTATTTTTACCTGGTATGGATAATACAGAAGACCCTTCGGTATCGATTCCAACAGATTTTCCTGACCATGTGATTTCTATTTCAGAATCGTCTTCAAATCGTTGAATACTATCTATTCTATAACTAAACTGACGGCTATTCTCTAAAGATTCTCCAAACTTTACGGTTATTTTTTTTCCATTCTGGGTAGCGGTAATTAATTGTTTTGCTGTATCAAATTTCATTTGATCGCTAGAAGTTAACGTACCATCTATATATTGCCAATCTTTACTATAGGATTGTAAATTATCGGTAAGTACCGAAAATTGTTGTTTTAATGTTTTCACCACGAAAACAAATTCTTCATCTACATCCTCTTTAAGGTCTTTAACCAAACTCTCTAAATCTAATGTAAAAATATATGCAGTATCTTCTTCAAACCCTTCTTCTGGCTGAAAAGAGATCGTACGGTTATTTACTGCTATTACTTTACCTTTTACTTTGGGAGATACGCTAAGTATATCTTTAGATAGTTCTTGATTATCATTCCATCCTTCTATCGGAGTTTGTAATACTACATATACATTATCGGTAACCGAAATCACTCCTGAAGAAACATCGGATATATATTCCTGATATTTGGTTAATTCTGAGGCATTGGCATCCGCTATAGATTGAGCGTCTTTTTTCTTACAAGAAAATACAACTGTTACAAAAAGCAGCAGGTACAGAATTCGTGATAATCGCATATAGGTCAGTTTTTAGTTACTACCATAAAAGTAAGATAAATTTTGAGTCACACTCCCCCTGTAAACCGTTAATTTAAATATGCCTTTCCCTAAAAGCTGTTTTAAAAATAATGAAGAGATATCCCAGAAACTTTAAAAGTATTTTTTAACTCACAAAATAATAGTTAGTTTTTTTACGTATACAAAATTACATAGATTAAAACTACAAATAAGCATAAATTCCTATTAAAGAAATTTTATTTCTTACAACCTTACTCACCATTAATAATAGCAAAAAAAATCCTATTTATAAATAATTACAACGTGGATAGAAATTATAAATAAGAACTTAATCCATAAAGGAGCAAACTTAAGAAGCTTGCTCCTAAAAATATATTTTGTTTTCGAATCAATTCTCTGGCAATCTGTTTTTAAATGAGTATTTAAAAAAACAAAGGAAAATCCTCATACTTTTATATTTTCCTCAAGGCCAAGTCACAAAATTTTATTACTTTTCATAAATACCTACAGTAAGTTCTCCTTTAGCATTCATTGTAGCGCGGTACATGCCTGCAGTATTAAACTCCATAGTTACATTACCTTTATTATCAATTGCTACTATCCCGCCAGTACCTCCAAGATTTGTAAGTTTTTTCTGTATTACCTCTTCAGCTGCTTCTTTTAAAGAAAGACCTTTGTACTCCATCAAAGCTGAAATATCATGAGCTACCATTGCTCTTATAAAATATTCTCCCCATCCAGTACTGGAGACTGCACAAGTTACATTATTTGCATAGGTTCCTGCGCCAATAATTGGAGAATCTCCTATGCGGTTCCATTTTTTGTTGGTCATTCCTCCTGTAGAGGTACCTGCAGCTAAATTTCCATGTGTATCCAAGGCAGCACAACCTACTGTCCCAAATTTTGAGTCCTTTATAAAGGGATCATAAAAAGCAGTTGTTTTATTCGCTTCCTGATTCTTTATTTTTTCTTTTACTTTTTCTAATGCTTTCATTCGATCTTCGGTATAAAAATAAGAAGGGTCTACTATTTCCAAACCTCTTTCTTTTGCAAATAATTCTGCTCCACCGCCTGATAATAATACATGAGGAGAATTCAACATTACTTCTCTTGCCAAATTAATTGGATTTTTAACTGTTTTTACTCCAGCAATTGCCCCAGCATTTAAGGTGCTTCCATCCATAATAGAAGCATCTAACTCATTTGTACCTTCACTGGTAAAAACAGCTCCTTTACCTGCATTAAACAAAGGAGAATTTTCTAATACATTTATAGTTTTTTCTACAGCTTCCAAACTAGTTCCTCCATTTTTAAGAATAGTATGCCCAACTCTAATAGCCTCTTCAAGTTTTGCATTATATGCTGCCTCTTTTTCTGCGGTCATATTTTCTTTTAAAATAGTACCAGCTCCACCATGAATCACAATCCCAAAATTCTCTTTTGGATTTTGCACTTCTTCTTTAGGAGATTCTACTATAGGAGTTTCTATAGTTTTTTGCGGCTGTTCTTTGCAGGCTAAGAACAAAATAAAACTTAAAAAGACAAGTATTCTTTTCATAATCTAAGAGGGTTTATTTTTATAATAATCTATTAAAGCGATCCTTCCTTTAAAAAATCGAAAGGTTAAATGTAAAATATTTCCTCCATTATCTTCTACGCTTATAGATTTATTTAACTCAAAGTCATATGGTTGATGCTTTCCTCCTTCGACAGCAATATTATCTGCATATAATGCTATAGCATTATTACTTTTTAAAATTGGTTTTATTCTTCCTGAAATTCCTGGTATCTCACCCGATTTATTTAGTATAATAGAGCTAGAACCTATACTTTTTTCTATAGTTACTTTTATATCTTCTTTAGGATTTACATTTTCGAATAGTACTCCCAGATTTTCGGGATGTGCAATAAGTACGGTATATAATTTACGGGTTCTAATTATAAAGTGTGCCAAACCCTTTTCATCCGAAAACCCTTCCAAATATGTTGCATTATTTGCTACCAGTACAATTTTAGCATTTTTTATTGCCTCTTCCTGTTCATTTACCACTTTAACGGTAAAGAGAAAAGGTTTTGGGTTAATTAAAGTAGAAAGTGTTGCCAATTTGCTTTCTAAAAAAGTAGTATCTTTTTTAAGTTTCTTTTCTATCAAACTTGCAAACTCATCTGGTGTTCTATCTTTAAGACTAATATATCCTATCGTTTTAAGTACCCCTGGTATTTCTGTATCATCAAATCTGGCGGGTAATATATATTCTCTACTTTCTTGAAAAGCTCTTGCCTGCATAGAGGCTCGCTCATGATTTGTCCATAACTTTTGGTTATAAAACCCTGAAATAAAAAGCACAGTATATCTGGCTCTATTTTGATAAATTTCTGACAAATACTCATACAAATTCTTTCCCCATAAATTTGTTTCTTCAAATAGATCATAAAACACCTTAACACCTCTTGTTTTCAAACTATTTGCCACTTCCTCTACATACGCTCTGTTCTCTCCTGCAAAAGAAAGCGCAATATCATATTCATAATTCTTGTTTTTCATCACAGACTGTTTTTACCATTAAACCTAAAACCTGACCTACTCTATTACAAAATTAGTTCCTTTATTTGGAATATTTCCTAATTAAGTAGGAATTCTTCCAACAAAATTTTTACTTTTAAACCGTAATTAATGCGTTAAATAATTGTAAATTAATTATTTATGAAAAAAATTAATTTATATAACTATGGATATAATCCTAGTTATTGTACGCCAAAAAAACTTTGAAAAGAATGAAAATTATCTAGATTTGTAATAAAGTTTATGGTCTTTAACTAGTCGTAATGTATAATGTCAAACAAAATTCTAATAAACAAATATGATTAGACTATTATCAAAACCATACCCTTTTCTATTTTCCACAAAAAGAAATGTAGTCATTGCAGTATTGGTAGGTCTACTTGTTGCTATTACAAGCTATTTAACCTCTGATGAAAAAATAATTCAAGAGTCTTTAACCGTCTCTAAAATAGCTTTATCTCTTATTTTTAGCTTAATTACTTTTTCTAGTATTATTTTAATTTTTGAAATATTACCAAAATTAATCATTCCTGAAACGGTAAAGGAAACTTGGACTATATCAAAAGAATTAGGACTAATATCTTTATTAATTTTCGTAATTATTCTATTCAATTTTAGCTTTTTAATACTTGTTTCAACAGATGATTCCACAATTTTATCTGTTGATCTTTTTTTTAATTTGACTATTTGGGCTATAATCATTGGAATAATACCATCGACAGTAGTGGTTTGGATTAATTATATTATCATTTTAAAAGAAAATCTAAAACAGGTTGAACAACACAATAAAAAATTACAAAAAATACTTCAACTACAAAAAAATGATACTACAGCCATTTCTATTCCTTCTGATAATAAAACAGAAATTATTCAGTTTAATGTAGAACATTTATTATTTATTAAATCTGATGGCAACTATGTCGAGATTTACTTAGAACAAAACAATCAAATAAATAAGCATATCCATAGGGCTTCTCTACAAGCCATAGGAAACGAATTACGAAACTATCCTACCATCATTCGTATCCATAGATCTTATATAGTTAATTGTCGGAATATTAAATCCTCTAAAGGAACAGCTCGTAATTATCAACTATTTTTCTCTAATATTGAACAAAGTATCCCTGTAGCTCGCAATAAATTTCAGGTTTTCAATGAGACAATACAAAACTTAAAGCCTATTCAAAACAAATAGACGTCCATTCAAAACAACTTTCTTTTTACTGGTAGTTCTTTACAGAGTTGTTGCCATTTTTGCCAAAAATTAATCTATAAATATAATTTATATGAAAAAAATGTTTGGCAAACTATGCTACCTGATTATCCTGTTTATAATAATTTCGGGATGTCAAAAAGAAGAGATGTTAGCTATTGAAAACTCAGTGTCTCACTCTATTGATTCTTCTTATACAGGTAATGAATATAATCTTCAAATATTATACCCAAAAAATTATGATTTATCTCTGGAGTATCAAACAATTTACTTGCTAGATGGTGATTTATATTTCAATGAGTTGGCAGAAATCGTAAAGTCAAAATATCCTTCTGATATTATACTTATCGGCATTGGATATAAAAATAAAAATAGAAGAAATACTGATTATTCATATCCAGCAGATGACTTTCTATCAAATTCTGGAGGAGCAAAAAACTATATACGATTCCTCAATAATGAACTTTTGCCTTTCATTGAAAAGAATCTTTCGATTAAATCTTCTAAAACCACTTTAGCTGGGCATTCATTAGGAGCATATTTTGCTTTATATCAATTATTTCAACAAGATTACCCTAGTGTTTTTGATAACATAATTGCAGTGAGTCCAAGTTTATTTTGGGCAGAAGCGTATTTACTTGACTTAGAAAACGAATATCATAATATAAATGACACACTAAATATCAAATTATATAGCACAATGGGGGATCTTGAAGGAGTAACTATGAATACGATGTTCGATGCTTTCAATAAAAAAATTGAAAGCAGAGATTATATAGGCTTATCGTTTGACCATGTTAGACTTGACAAAACATCCCATAACAACAATACAATTAAAAGTTTTGATAAAGGAATTTCATTTATTTTAAACTAAAAGAATTATGAAAAAAAATATAATTATACTCTCAATACTATTCTTGATTCAAATTGAATCCTATGGGCAAGATCAAAATTCAAAACATTTTTGGACCAATAGTAGGATAGAATTATTAGGTTCTTATGAGTTATTTGGTGGAGGTATTGGTTTTATCGCAAAAGGTAAAAAAGAAATTTTTAATTTAAAGCATTTTGAAGGTTTTGCTGGCTTAGCTTTTCAGTACAGTTACCAGTCTGAAACGAATAAACTATTAACTGGGATTAAAGGGCATAATAGTGATGTAGGAATGTATACCGTATTTGACATCATACTCTATCCTTTTAAAACCAAAAAAGTTTTTACCGGATTAGAACCATATCTTGGACTAACCACCTTAAAATCTGATGGAGTACTAGAAATACCTAAGCACAATATTTATGAAGATTATTCAAATAGCTACACTTATCTAAATTATGGAATAACACAAACTATTGGATACAGTTTTAAAAGAATAAACACAAGTCTTTTCGCAATGTTGTCATTAAAAGGTATTCTAGACAAAGGAAGAACAAGACCAGGAGATTCTGATTCTAAAATATTTTTCGGATTTAACATCTCCTATAAATTAAAGCCAACAAAATAAGTCAATTTAGAAAAACAATAGACATAATACAAATATACCTATCTTAAACAAGCCTCTTCAAAAAGGCTTGTTTATTTTGACTCTATCATATTATATAGAGACTTATAGTATCCTTTTTCACCCACAACAAATAAGAGCATCGATACTACTCCCATCTACTTGGTTTATTGTACGTATATCTTCTTTTAATTTTATTTTTTCTTCAGGAAGATATATTATGGTTTCTTGTTCTGGATTAAAGGTTCTCCTTTTTATCGTTCTGGTTTTGTTTAAATAATTTGTACTAAAATCTCCCGCTCCTTCTAAATACGCATTGCCGTAATTAGAATATTCTGTACCTATCAACATATAGGTATCGTAGTTTGTTTCAAATCTAAATTTTAATTCATAGTCAGATCGCATCGACTGGTGGGTAATACTAATAACATTAGATTTTATTATTTTTATATAATCTCCTTCTTCGTATATAAATGCGTAAGTCATATTACCACTTTGGGCTCTTTTAACATACGTTTCTTCCTCGGTGCCTTCGTATATTATAATTCTAACATCCCCTGGATAGTTATCATCATCAAAATCATTTAAATCCCCATCTGCAATAATTGCCACAAAATCTTTCAAACCATCTCCATTAAAATCTCCAAATACAATATTTTGATCAACTATAGCATATCCTTCTGGTATAAAATCGGCATAGTCGACTCTATTATTTAGAATTACCTGAGCCTTTTTTGCAGTATTCACCTCTGGCTTTTTGTTACTTTGTATCTCCTTTTCCTGTTTTTTATTTGAACAAGAAAAAAGAAATATGATTAAACATATCTGCATGTATATTTTCATTTATATTCTTTCGTTTCTAACTATAAATTTACTTTTCGAAAGTACTTTGTTAGACAACTCTACACATCACGTTTTTCCGTTAAAACAAACCCCTGTATACTGGGATGCTTTTATTCTGTTTCTATATTGAGTAATATGTTTTTATCGTATTTCTCTTTTGAATTGATTTCATGATAGGTATAGTATTTTTTATTTCCCCCAAAACACATAATCCTATATATCGTATAATATTCGTTATCTTGGTTTCTAATAAATTTATTTTGTAGTATTTTTTAGATCTATCCCTTCTGGGTATCTAATTTTTTATGAAAATGCTTTTTATAAAATAGCATAATAACACTAGTTGTTGTTTGAATTTACTGGAAAAGAAAATTAATATTTTTTTTGTTTCAGTGAAGAAGAAAAGCTTATGCCAGACTCGATCTGGTATTAAGTATAGATGGGCTACGGTTTGTATTTATTCTGAAATTGAGGTATAAAAAGAACATTTCATTCCAGTAAATTCAAATCATAAATGGTATAAAATATAGCAAACTACAGTTTTCCTTCCCATTCTTTATAGAACTGTTCTAAGAACTGTTCCATAAACACATGACGTTTTTCTGCTAGTTCTTTACCAGTTTGGGTATTCATTCTGTCTTTAAGAAGTAATAATTTTTCGTAGAAGTGATTTATTGTTGGTGCTTTTGAAGATTTATACTCTTCCTTACTCATACTAAGGTTAGGAGCAATCTCTGGATCATATAATGCTCTGTTTTTAAATCCACCGTAGTTAAAACATCTTGCAACACCAATAGCACCAATAGCATCTAATCGGTCTGCATCTTGTATAACATCTAATTCTGGAGATTTAAATTTTTGATCCGTATTCCCTCCTTTAAATGAAATGTTTTCAATAATCTTAATTACGTGCTCAATAACATCGTTACTAATTTTTAGAGTATTCAAAAATTCTGTTGCCACTTTAGGTCCTATAGTTTCATCTCCTTCATGAAATTTAGAATCTGCAATATCATGTAATAAAGCTCCTAAAGAAACTATAAAAAGATTTACTTTTTCTCCTTCAGAAATTAACAAGGCATTTTTAAATACTCTCTGGATATGAAACCAATCATGACCTCCTTCGGCTCCAGAGAGTTTATCTTTTACAAAAAGTATAGTTTTAGATATAATCTGATCTTCAGTCACCGAAAACGTATTACTTCACCATTGCTGGTTGTACCCATTTAAATTCAAAAATATCTTCCGGAATAACCAACCTTTCACTAATACGTTGCATTCTAGAAGGTAATTTCATTAAATAATCACGTGCTCTTTCTGCCTCATCAGTAAGATCCATTATTTTATCAATCTCCCATCTATCAATAAGACGTTGCATAATATCGATATAATCTTGTGAGGTGTATACTCCTATTCGTTGCGCCGACCATGAAAAATCTTCGAAAGCACTACCCGCAGCCTGTCCTGATTCTCTAAGAAAATGTGCTGGCATGACAATCTTCTTTTTCATCATATCACTAAATGCAATCATCATCTGGCTTGGATCTACTTCAAAAATACTTCTAACAAACTCACTATATGCGTTATGATGACGCATCTCATCTCCTGCTATAATCTTACACATCTTGGATAAAGACTTGTTAGAGTACTCTTTTGCTAGTTTTGCTACTCTATTATGAGAAATATAGGTAGCTAATTCTTGAAAACTAGTATATACAAAGTTTTTATATGGGTCTCTATCTGTCCCTATATCAAAACCATCACTAATTAAATGCTGTGTGGTTCTTTCTACCTCAATCATGTTTACTCTACCTGATAAATACAAATATTTATTTAATACATCTCCATGACGATTTTCTTCTCCACTCCAGTAGCGAGTCCATCTTGACCATGCATTTCCGCCTTCTTGTTGGTTTATTCCTTCTACATCCATTAACCAAGATTCATAGGTAGGCAATGCTTCTTCCGTTATTGTGTCTCCTACTAAAACTACCCAAAAATCATATGGAAGTTCTTTTGCTAATTCTCTTAACTCTTTAACCTCATCAAAAAAAGTATCTTCATTTTGAGAATCTGGCAAAAAATCGGTTGGTTGCCATATTTTATCTACCGGAATCAAGAATTTATCTATAAAAGAATCTACCTTCTTTTCCAGCAATTGCATTACCTCTAATCTTATATTGTCTAAAGCCATTATAATTGATGTTACGTTCTGATTGCTAAAGTAATCCTTTCTTGTATTTTTTTCAATAATATTTCTGGTTCTTTATCAATTAATAAAGGCTCTTGAACCTCTAATGTTAAATGTATACCTATTCCCATAGGAAAATTACCAAATCTTACTAATTTCCAACTATTATTTATAGTTATTGGTACTACTAATGCATTTGGAGCATTTTTAAATAATATTTTTAAACCAGTTGGAGCAAATTCTTTTGGTTCTCCATTTCTACTTCGAGTACCTTCTGGAAAAATCACTGCCGAAAAACTATTATCCGAAATAAATTTTCCAAATTTGGATAGTGCAGGTATAGATTGTTTTGGATTTTTTCTATCTATAAGAACATTTCCTCCGTATTTTAAATTAAAGGATATACTTGGGATTCCTTTACCTAGCTCAATCTTAGAAATAAACTTTGGCTTATGTTTACGTAAAAACCAAGATATTAAAGGAATATCAAACATACTTTGATGGTTGGATACTATTATTAAGGATTGTTTTTTTGGTAATTTATAGGGCTTTTTAAAGCTAAATGTTACACCTAGAAGGTGTAAGCATCGCAACAAACATAGATTCATAATATTTACTACTCCTCTATGCAATTTAGCTCCCCCTAATTTTACTCCTAACCATTGTAATGGTTGAAAAACTACTAGTGTTAGTCCAAAAAATAAATAAAAAACTACAGAAAGCGGATAGCTAAGTATCTTTTTTATTGCTCCCATTATTTCTAATTAAAAAAATTTAACTTATGTGAATCTAGCGCAAGGTCTTACATTATTTTTAGTTGACCAATAGTTTAATGCACTAAATTAAAATGCTTAAAAACACTATATCATATCGTTAAAAAGTTTCCCATAAACACAATAATTAACTCACTACAAATCATTATTTCGCTAATTATCAATAACATATAAGTCATTTCATTTAACAATCTTGAAAAAAAATCATATATTAACGCTATCAAATTCTTAAAACAATATATTATGACAAAAACAATTTTAAACATTAATGGTGTTCAATTATTGAACAAAGAAATATTAAAACAGGTTAATGCTGGTTTTCGGATAGAGAGGGAAACAGGCTGTAGTTGTAATGGAAACGAAAACAACAATCCTCCTTGCGATATGTGTTAAACTATTATTGTATAAAAAAGGGTGTTTTAAAAACCAAAACACCCTTTAAATTTTCTAACAGTATTCGTTATATGCATCTTTAAGATTTTCTGCTATCATTTCTGCAGGACGACCTTCGATATGATGGCGTTCTAACATATGTACAAGTTCCCCGTTTCTAAACAGCGCCATAGAAGGTGAAGATGGAGGAAATGGCACCATAAAACCTCTTGCTTTATCTGTTGCTTCTTTATCTACACCTGCAAAAACTGTTACTAAATTATCTGGTTTTTTACTATTATTTAATGAAGACTTTGCTCCAGGACGAGCATTTGCTGCTGCGCAACCGCATACCGAGTTTACAACCACTAATGTAGTTCCTTCTTTTGCTATTGCTGCTTCAACAGCTTCTTCTGTATGTAATTCTTCAAAGCCAATACTTGTAAGATCTTCGCGCATTGGTTTAACTAAATCTGCTGGGTACATATTTTTTATTTTTTCATCTATTAATATTCTACTAATTCTTTAATTGTAAGTATAAATAACCAATACATACTTTGGTTTTGATTACCCAATTATATTGCTTCATCTTCTATTACAATTAGATGCAAATCTACAAATTATGTACCACATAAGGATACCTGACAAGTAGTCGTACAGTCTTTTTGCATTTATATCAAAAATTAAGCGTTTTATTACCTCCAAATTGTAATAGATCCAGAATAATAAATACTAATTTCTTGTAAAGAACAAAAAAGTATCTTTTAATAAATAGTAGCTTTGTTCTACAAAACAACTGAACTACTAGTTATTTAATCGATTACCATCCGTTTTGGTACCTGAAGTTGATTGTTTAATCAAAAAATGCTTTCGACACAAACCTTCAAGGTAACCTAAAACCTTGAAGATTTAAATTGATGCGATTTGTTAAATAGGGTTAAAATCTAAAAGAACAAAGCGTAAAATATATCCTTTTTAGAACTTAGCCTAAATAGTTTATCTTTACAGCCCAAAAAAAAATAGTTTTCAATGATTAAATGGTTTACTGCTGTAATAGGATATATATTTTTTAGATTTCCAGGAGCAGTTTTAGGGTTTATATTGGGTAGTTTAATCGACTCTGCAACAAGCAAAAACAGCGGTGGTTTTAAAAAAGTATTTACACAAGAAACAGAAGTCACCCCTGCTGATTTTGAACTTAATTTATTGTCGTTATCTTCGATTGTAATTAAAGCTGACGGAAAAATTAATCAAACAGAATTAGATTATGTGCGACGTTATTTTGTAAGTTCTTATGGTAAAGAACGTGCTAATGCAACTTTTAGAACATTTAATGAAATTATAAAAAGCAGAGAGGTTTCTGCTCAACATATATGTCTATATATCACACAACATACTAGATATCCTTCGAGATTACAAATTCTTCATTTTTTATTTGGCATTGCAAATGCAGACGGATCAGTAAGTGTTTCTGAAGCTGAAGAAATCCAAAAAATAGCAGGATTTTTAAGAATAAATTTCAAAGATTTTGAAAGTATTAAAGCTATGTTTTTTAAAACTGGAGATCATGCTTATAAGATTTTAGAAATTGACAAAACCGCCACAGATGCTGATGTAAAAAAAGCTTTTAGAACTATGGCAAAAAAATACCATCCTGATAAGGTACAACATATGGATCAAATCCATATAAAAGGAGCAGAAGCAAAATTTAAAGAAGTACAAAAGGCATATGATCAAATCAAAAAAGAAAGAGGGATTAATTAAACCTTGTAATTAATTTACAAAGAGTCTACTCTTAAGTGCTTTTAAAAACCTACCTGCAGGCAAACTTGTCGTAATTTTAATCTCTTCTATAATAGTAGTTTCTTCGTCTAGAAATTTTAAAATTTTTGAGCTTTTGTTTCTTGCAAATAATTTTGAAAACAAGGTAGTTCCTATTTGATTTTCTTTAAATAATACATCTATAAAGAGTAAATCATAATACCAAAATCTTGTTTTAGTTTCAAATTTCGACAGGTCTGTATTTATTTTTAAAAATGGAATTAATTTTTGTGTTTTTTTTGATGTTATATTAAATGTATATCCCGTACTTGGTTTTGTCCATCCACCTGCAGTACCAATGTATAGTACATTTTTTGAATTCTGTTTTTTAAAATCATAGCAGGTCATAGGGATACATCCTTGTTCTTTTTCTGTGATTTTATAATTTGCGATTCCTTTTTCTTGCAAATAATTTTTAATCTCTTCCTCATATTCCTGCTTTTCCAGAAGGTCTTCAGAAAACAAAGTGTACTCAAATAAAGCTTCTGTTTCTGAAAATGGGAGTACATACATAAATCTTGTATTTCCTTTTTGAGCTACTGTGAAGTCCATAAAAGTGGCTATTTTACTATCAAAAACAGGTGTTTCTGTTTTTACAAACCACCCAACAAAATGTTGATTCAAAACAGGGTATTGCTTCTGCTTTTTATAATTAGAAGAAAACATAATGCTATTAAAAACTTTTTTTCCTAAATAGGTTTGGGTATTTGTCTTTACAACAACCTTATTATTTTCATCGATTAACGATATAACATTTTCCTGAATGATAGTTATATTAGATTTTTTATTTAAAATATCTAATATAAAATCGTAAAAATCTTTACTTCTAATTAACTTATATTGATATGGCGAAATCTCTATTTGTTTAGAAAAATCTTCACTTCCAAAATAAATAGTATTCCATTTCTTACTTATGATTTCTTCCCATATTCCTATATCCTTTTCCCAAAAACACCAAGTACGATCATTTTGATTTTTCACATCTTTATCTATTAATAAAATCTGCTTTTTATCAAAAAAACAATCTGACACCAAGTGGTACGCTAGCATTAAACCAGAAGCACCAGAACCTAAAATTATATAATCGTATTGTTGCATATCTTTGGAGATCAAATATAGAATGAAAATTTAGCAATTTAATCCTTAATGAAACATTTGAGCTTGTTTTTATATATCTTTAAGATCTATCTCTAATGGTTATGAAAAAATTATTATTATTCCTTTTAATTATTATCCCTTTTGTTTCTGTATTATCTCAAGATTCTACAAAAGTAAAAAGCCCTCAAACTCTTTGTAAGCTTAAAGTAGGAAACACATTAGAGTTTAATGAAAAAAGTATAAAATTCATGAAAGTTACAGAAGATTCACGATGTCCATCTGATATTACTTGCATTTGGGAAGGAAAAGTTACTTTATTAATTGAACTGTATGAGAACAACGCTTTTTTAGAAGAAAAAGAGATTGTTTTTGAAGCCAACAGTAATACTAAAAACAGCCCATTAAGAAAAATATTAAGTTTAGAGTCTAAAATAATATATCTTTATGATGTAAGTCCTTATCCATCATCTGTCGAAACCCCTATTCTTTCTTCTGAATATTATCTAGAGTTTCTTGTACAGTAAATTATAATTTAAAAAACTTAAATTATTGAGTTCTCTTTTTTCAGCTTATTCAAAAGATAACAGATCCCGTTATACAATGAATGAAATTAACTCAACTATCTATTTTAAATACATTTTTCAAACTTTTTAAAATAGAGTTTCATTAACTTTGGAGAATGATATCAAACAAGGCAAAGGCTCATATAGCTTTATTGAGCGTTAATATTATTTATGGAGCAAATTACCTTGTAGCCAAAGGATTAATGCCTAACAAAATCGAAGCTTCTGCATTAGTATTTCTTAGAATAAGTGGTGCTGGTATATTATTTTTAATCCTTAAACTTTTTGTTAAAGAGAAAGTAGATCGAAAGGATATTCCGAGATTAGCTTTATGTGGTTTTCTGGGGGTGGCAACAAATCAGTTCTTTTCAATGAATGGACTTAGCCTTACCTCCCCTGTAGATGCTGCTATTATTATTACGGCAATGCCTATTTTTACAGTTATTATTAGTTATTTTTTATTAAAAGAAGCGCTAACCACACAACGTATTACAGGAATATCTATAGGTGGTGCAGGAGCTGTTTTATTAATTTATTTAGGGAATTCGGACTTAGGAACAGGCTCTCTGCTAGGAAATATTTTTGTATGTATAAACGCACTAGCATTTGCTTTTTATTTGGTTATTGTAAAGCCTCTTATGTCAAAATACAAGCCTATTACAGTAATTGTTTGGACTTTTTTATTTGGATTTATAAGCATGTTCCCTTTTTGTATAGAAAAATTAATCCACACCGATTTCACAACTTTTGTCGTTTCAAACTGGGTTTCTTTATTTTATGTGGTTATTGGCCCTACTTTTTTGGCGTACTTACTTAATATGTTTGCGTTACAGTTTGTAAAACCCACCGTTTCTAGTAGTTATATTTATGTACAACCCGCAGTGGCGATGTTGCTTGTTGCTACAATATCCTATCTAGTTGTAGATAGTCAATACAAGGGTGACTTAACCATTACAAAACTATTATGCTGTATTTTGATTTTTTGCGGGGTATACTTAATTAGCAGCGGCCCTTTAAAATGGTTTAAAAAATAAACTCTGTTATATTTTTAGAGAATAAAACATATTAATTAATGGCATCCACATCCTGCTGAATCACCACAAGATTTAGTTGATTTTTTCTTTACGGAAGAAAGAGATGGTTTCCAAAAGAATTTTCTAACCAAAAATCCTATTGCCATTGCAAAAATTAATGCTATCAGTATATTTTGTATTAGAATATTCATTTATTCTTTTTTTATTGTTACACCTATTATTTTGTGAATTATAAAGTCGTATAAAACTATATAAACTTATTTTTTATTTTAAAATTTGATATACAATTAGCGCAATGCCGTATGCAAGGACACTCATAAAAACAAGTTGTGCCATTGGCCACTTCCATGTATTTGTTTCTCTTTTTACGATTGCCAAAGTACTCATACATTGCATTGCAAAGGCATAAAATAATAGCAATGAGAGACCACTTGCTAAATTAAATAGTGGTTCTCCTGTTTTTTGATTAACCTCGGCTGCCATCCTATTTTTTATCGTTTCTTCTTCATCACTACCAACACTATATATAGTTGCTAAAGTACCTACAAATACTTCTCTTGCCGCAAATGAACTTATAATCCCTATTCCTATTTTCCAATCATATCCCAAAGGAGCCACAATCGGTTCTATTGCTTTACCTGCATATCCTATAAAAGAGTATTCTAATTTATGAGATGCTATTTTATTACTTAATTCCTCTTCCGCAAGATCCGTGTATCGCTCAGTAACGATCTTCTCTGCATTATTAAAATTTTCATTGGGTCCAAAACTCGCTAATACCCATAGTATAATCGAAATAGCTAAAATGATTTTCCCTGCTCCAAAGACAAAAGCTTTTGTTTTTTCAATTACATTAATTGCTACATTTTTAAATAAAGGGATTTTATATCCAGGCATTTCAATAACGAAATAAGATTTACTCTTAATTTTTAAAATTTTATTAAGTATCCAAGCAGATCCAACTGCTGTACCAAACCCTAAAAAATATAAAAACATTAACGTAAGACTTTGGTAACCAAAAATCCATCCTATTTTTTCGTCTGGGATAACCAGCGAAATAATTATAAGATATACTGGCAATCTTGCTGAACAAGTTGTGAATGGCACTACAAGTATAGTTATCAATCTTTCTTTCCAGTTTTCGATATTTCTTGTTGCCATTACTGCAGGAATAGCACAAGCAGTACCTGATACTAATGGAACTACACTTTTACCACTTAGTCCAAACTTTCGCATTACTCTATCCATCAAAAAAACTACTCTGCTCATATAGCCACTCTCTTCGAGAATAGAAATAAAAAGAAAAAGAAATGCTATTTGTGGGATAAAAATAACAATCCCACCTAATCCTGGAATAATTCCTTCGGTAATAAGATCTACTAAAGGTCCTGCTGGCAATATTGAACTTGTAAATTCGCTTAACCATGCAAAGGCCTCGTCAATCAAGTCCATAGGATACGAAGACCAATCATAAATTGCTTGAAATATTAATAATAGTATCGCAAAAAAGATAAAATATCCCCATACTTTATGCGTTAAAACCCTATCTAATTTAGCTCGCATTCCAGTAGCGGCTCTCTCATCTACAGTCAATGCTTCCTTTAACGCACCATTTATAAATTGGTATCTTTTTATGGTTTCTTTTTGTTGTAATCTTTTAAGTTCGCTTTCCGATTTAATCTTAAAATCCGGAGCTATAGATATATCTTGTTTATTAAACTTCCTAAAATTAACATCTTGGGTGATTACCAACCAAAGTTTATATAAAGATTGATCAGGAAATGCCTTTTGTAGTCTGTCAAAATAATCAGGAGCAAAAGACAATGCATTAGTATTAGATGTCTTTGGTAATAATGTATAAGATTCTATTAGTTTTTTAAGATCTTCTATCCCCTCTTTTTTACGTGCGCTTACTAAAGCTATTTTGGTATGGAGTTTTTTTTCTAATAAGGGTATATCTATCGAAATACCTTTTCGACTCATACGATCTGCCATATTGATCACTAAAATAGCTGGTATTTCGAGATCTTTAATTTGTGTAAAAAGAAGTAAATTTCGTTTTAAATTTTCTACATCACTCACTACTATAGCTACATCAGGAAAATCTTTGTCTTTTTTATTAAGTAATAATTCTATTACTACATTTTCATCTAGTGAGGAAGCGTTAAGACTATATGTACCTGGTAAATCCAATATATGGGCTTTAACACCACGAGATAATTTACATACTCCTTCTTTTTTCTCGACAGTAATCCCTGGATAATTACCGACCTGTTGATTCAGACCAGTAAGCAAATTAAAAACAGATGTTTTTCCGGTATTTGGGTTTCCTATAAGAGAAACTTTAATTTGCTTTGCCATATAAAAATTGCTGTTAAATAATTTCGACTTCTATCTGAGCTGCAACTTCTTTACGTATGGCAAGATGGCTACCATTAATATTAAGATACATCGGGCATTGAAAAGGAGCTATTTGTAATAGTTGAACTTCATTTCCTGGCAAACAACCCATTTCTAGTAATTTAAGCGGAATGATATCTGAAGTAACCTCCTTAATTATAGCACGCTGACCTCTTTTAAGTGTAGCTATTGTAGTCTTCAATATTTATTTAGATTGATTTTAAACAAGGCAAAAGTAATGTAAAAAATTGTATTGAAAAAGCTAAAGTTTCAAAATAAATTTATATCAGAGATTTCTTACTTATTTTCTTTCTTTAAAATATCTATATCCTCTAATAACTTGTCTATATCTTCTGGATTGGTTCCATCATAAAATCCACGAATATGTTTCTTTTTATCCACCAATATAAAATTTTCTGTATGTACCATATCATAAGGGCCTCCATCTCCATCAGATTTTGCAGCTAAATAGGATTTGCGTGCAAGATCATATATTTGTTTTTTATCTCCGGTTACCAAGTTCCATTTAGTATCATCTACTCCTTTTTCTATAGCATATTTTTTTAAACGAGCTACACTATCTATTTGCGGAGTAACAGAATGAGAAAGCAATAAAACATCTTTATCCTCACGTAATCGTTCTTGTATCTCTTTCATATGATCAGTCATAATAGGACAAATCGTTTGACAAGTAGTAAAGAAAAAATCTGCAACATATATCTTATCTTCATAATCTTGTTGCGTTATCTCTTTTCCGTTCTGATTTGTTAATTTAAAATCTGCAATTTTATGATATTTACGAATATATTGCACAGTACTATCCACTAGTTCTGTATTTACCATATCGGGTTCATACACTGGTAAAACTTTATTTGGCTTTAAAATAGAATATATTATAGAAATGATAATTGCAGATAGAGCAAAAAGTACAATTGCAAAAAATTTATATTTAGAAAAAAATTGAAGCATACTAAATTTAATATGTTTGCAAAATTACAAGGATTATCTATTATACAGGGGTTGTTTTCATTAAAAAAATCCTAAATATTCTGAACTGTACACTAGATTTTTTTCATATACACTTCTAAAAGGTTACTTTTGCGTGATTTAATTTTGAATAACGACCCATGAGTCCATTTTTTATAAAAGCTATACAGCTATTATTAAGTTTATCTTTACTTATTGTCTTACATGAACTAGGGCATTTTATTCCCGCTAAAATTTTTAAAACCAGAGTTGAAAAATTCTATCTATTTTTTGATGTGAAATTTTCATTATTCAAGAAAAAAATAGGCGAAACAGTATATGGTATCGGTTGGTTACCATTAGGCGGATATGTTAAAATTGCTGGTATGATCGACGAAAGCATGGACAAAGAGCAAATGGCAGGACCGCCACAACCTTGGGAGTTTAGATCTAAGCCAGCTTGGCAAAGATTAATCATCATGTTGGGTGGCGTTACTGTAAATTTTGTTCTTGCAATTATCATTTATGCAGGGATCGCTTATACCTATGGTGATAAATTTATCAAAGCAGATAGTTTAAAAGATGGGTTTTATGTTTCTAATACTGAAATTGGTGAAAAACTTGGAATACAGACAGGAGATAATATAACCGCAATCGATGGAAGTCCCGTAAAAGAGTTTAGCAAATTACCAATAGAAATCATAAATGGTAACCAATTAACAATAGTAAGAGATGGCAATACCATTACAAAAGATATTCCTGTTGATTTTATTGCAAAGCTTTTAGATGTTGAAGATAAAACTTCATTCATAGAACCTCGTTTTCCTTTTATTATTCAAGAAGTTCCTAAAGAATCCCATAATGCAGGAATTGATTTACAAAAAGGAGATGAAATTATAGGAATAAATAACCAAAAGGTTACCTATATGGATCAAATACTACCGATTGTTGATCAAAACAAAGGAAACTCTGTTTCTCTGTTAGTAAAAAGTATTAACGGACAAGAAAAAAGTGTTACTACCAAAATCAGCGAAGATGGAAAAATAGGCGTTATAAGAAATATAGATTTTCTAGAATTAGAAAAAAGAGGTTTCCTTTCTGTAGAAACTATTGAATACTCTTTTTTAGAATCTATCCCAGCAGGAATTAACAAAGGAGTATCTATTTTAAGTAGTTATGTTAAGCAAATGAAAAAAATATTTAACCCTAAAACTGGAGCTTACAAAGGTGTTGGTGGATTTGGTGCTATTGGTGGATTATTCCCTGATCAATGGAACTGGGGTGCTTTTTGGAGTACAACTGCTTTTATTTCTATTATTTTGGCTTTTATGAACATTTTACCTATCCCTGCATTAGATGGTGGTCATGTAATGTTTTTACTATATGAAATTATTACAGGGAGAAAGCCAAATGACAAATTTATGGAGTATGCACAACTTGTAGGTTTTATGATTCTTATTACATTACTTCTTTTTGCAAACGGCAATGATCTTTACAAAGCTATATTTGGATAAAAAAATAGTCTTCTAAATTAGTTTAAACTAATAAAATCGGGATAATTATTTGTAGATAGTTGTTCCGATTTATTTTTATATCATCATACTTAATTGAAAACTTTATTTCCAATTAACAACTCATATACAAGTGATTAAGAACCCAGTCATTATTTAGTAATAATTTCTTATAAAACAGCATTTGATTATTATCTTTAAAAAATCTAAAAAAAATCTAAAAAAACTTTTTGAGATATAAAAAATAGTATATATTTGCACTCGCAAAAGAGAAAAACACTCTTTGGCAGAAAAAATAAATTCCTCCTTAGCTCAGTTGGTTAGAGCATTTGACTGTTAATCAAAGGGTCCTTGGTTCGAGCCCAAGAGGGGGAGCAAAAGTCCAGCAGAAATGTTGGACTTTTTTGCGTTTATATGTGTTTATACAGCACTTAGCACTATCGTAAATAATCCATCTATAATGGATCAAGACCAATTGTTGTGTTTAAGCAAATATTTGAGTTAATCTATAAAGGAAGAATTCTACATTTTGACTCCTCTAACTGGGTTCTAAAGGCTTTTATTTTAGCATTAAAAGATTCAGCTGAAGTATTTGTACTGCAGTTTATGAAGTAATTCAATATAGATCTATAGTTTACAGTTATTGTACTAACAATAGTGTTGAAAGCTTTAAAACCTATTAGCTTTACAATTATTTTAATCAATCAAAGCAAAATTCCTCGATCAAAGCAAAATTATGATCCTTTGTGAAAAAATCTACAGGGTAATATTGTAAAGAATCTTTATTTAAATATATCGCCTCTATAGCACTTAGTTTAACCTTATGAGGTTTAAAATTAAATTTTAAATTATTAACATGTGACAACACCTCAACCACAAACTCTGAGCAATAAAGCTGATTATTTTTATTATCTAACGAAAATGATTTGTCGAATTTTATATCATCCGTACGCATTTCTTTAATTTTTTCTACTAAAATTTTATTCTCATCTAAACTTAAATTTAAAAATTCATAAATCGCGGCATACTTGACTTCTCCATCCTCTATAGAAAAAAAGGTTTGAAAACTATCTTCATTTAAATCAGAGATTCCGTTTACAGAACTAAACACATGATAAACGCTCCATTTGTTAAATAAACAAATAGCAATACCAACATGTGAAATGTCATTATTAATCACATTAAAACCTTTTGCAATAAACCCTTCTTTACTATCAGTTCCTCTAAAAATTAAATATGATTTTTTTTTATCTAAATTAAGTCTATCAACATTTATAAAACTCTCCTCTTTACATGCATTCATAATAATTAAAAACACAAGTGCTAAAATAATTTTCTTCATATGTTATATGATTATATTAAATACAAAAAGCTGTTTTGTAAAAACAGCTTTTTTTACTATACTACGTTTTAATTATTATTTACTGTCAGATAACCCTCCAAAAATACCTCCAATAATAGCTCCTCCAACAGCACAAGGCCAATTACAAATAGTAAACCCTAAAACTGCACCTGCAATTGCTCCAACTGCAGCACAAGGAGCTGGTCTCCCTTGAAGAAGACAATCTCCTCTTCTTTTATTCTGCACCAATATATCTTCTGATGATTTTATCATAATAGAATTAAGCGTTAAAAGTAATTTCTGTTCTTCTGCACTTATAAGGTTAAACTCTTTTTCTTCTTCAATTCCATTTATAAGCCCTCCTGAAAATAATACCTCTATCTTTTGTGTAGTATACTTGGAAAAATCAGACCCTTTAAGAACCTCTTCAATTCCATTATCCATTACTAGCTTTACCTTTTTAACAATTTCTTCTGCCATTTCTAAGTTCACAGATTCCTTTGGTAAATCAAGCAACTTAGTATAATAATCTAATGTTTCTTGATTAAGCTCTATTCCTTTATTATTTTTTGTTGTTTCATATTTAATTTTATTTATAGAATTAAATATGAAATCTGCATTTTCTTCATTCGCTTTAGTTAGCGCACGATTATCTTCTTGTTCAATAACATCCTCCTTTTCATGAGAACAACTAATTGTCACCATACTTAATGTAAATACAGCTATAAAAACCTGTAAAATATTTAATCTTTTCATTTTTAATTATTTTAAAAAATTTGTTCATACCCTACTCATTCGCTTTTCGGTTTCCGCGCCCTTATTTGACTTTCATTAAATAAGAATTTATTAAAGGTTGATCAGACCTCTTGCAATTGCTAGTTTATATAATACACCCTATAGTTCTTCTTCCTCCCAATCTGTTACCCAAAACTTTATCTTTTTTATAAAAAACAAAAAAAATCGTTACGTAATTAATCATAAAACTTAAGAAATAAGCAACTTGAGACTAGAGTTCTCGAAAAATTATTTAGAATCAATAACCTCGGAGAATTAAACATAGCATTTGCTACGGTTCATTTTTATTCTGAAGTAGAAATAAAAAAGAGTATTTTATTACGGTAAATTCAAAGCATGAATTATGTTGCAATAAAAGCTTAGTGACTTAAGCCAAAATATTTATAAAATGCTAATTCGAGGCTTCTGTTATTTTTTATCTAACGCATAGGTTCGACATGATTAACTTAGGTCTAACTCAATTTTTAAAAAGAAGATAATGTTTATTGTAATTGATCCAGCAATTCTCTGGCTTCAGTATTTTTATAGTGGTTTCCTGAAACTAATTCTTGTAATATATTTGTTGCTTTCTCTTTTTCGTTTTGTTTTAGATAGGTTAATGCCAGATACCAATATGCTTTAGAGCTATCTATTGCTTCTGTATTTTTTAGAAGTTCGAAATAATGAAGTGCTTTATCTAATTGATCCAATTCTAAAGCACAGAGCCCTAAATATATTAATACAGAAGGCTGTTGTTCTTTTTGTGAGAGAGCCGTAAATATTGCGTAACTTTCCTTATACTTCTTATCTACAAAAAGCCGCTCTCCTTCTGCTAATTTATTATCTCCCCCTCTACTTGTTAATGATGGCAAATCTTCCCATTCACTATGTTTTACATACATTTCTGTAGTCGAAGATTTACTATTAAACGTATATACTAAAACAAATACTGCTATCGAAGCCGCGACAAGTAATGGTAAAATTATATTTTTTCTCCAAACCCTCTGTTTTTTATAGCCTTGATAATTATTCTTAGCCTTCTGTATCGTTTTTTTTAGTTTCTCTGCTTCTTCACTTCTAAAATAGGTTGTCAAAGCTCTAACATCTTCTTTATCATAATCCCATGATACAACTATATCTTCACTACCTTCTACCTGTGCAAATAACTCTTGATGAATCTTAAATTCTTGTAATAACTCAGGGTTTTGTGTCAAAGATTTTTCAAACAGTTTTTTTTCTTCAGGCGACAATTCATCCCTTAGGTAAGCACTTATTTGTTTATGATATTTCTCCTGATTAATATCCATTTTATTTTAGATTTCTAAATCGTTTATCTGCTTTGATCATTTCAATTAGCTTTGCTTTACATTTAAACACTCGCTGTCTAGCTACCGTTTCAGATGCATACCCAAGTTGCTTTACAATTTGATCATAAGAGGTTTTTTTAAGAAATAGGTTTAATACATGTTTACAGTTACCAGATAACTGCTCTAATTTATCTCTAAATAATTCCCATCGTTCCTGTTCTAGTAAAACATATGTCATATCTAACTCTTCATTTACTAGTTCCTTCACATCATGATTTGTTACCCTTTTTTGTTTTTTATTTAATTCTCTACGCCACAGATTTTTGCATGCGGTAAATAGGTACGCTTCGAATGAATTATTAATAACCTCTAATTTTCTAAGTTTAATTCTTGCAGAAATTTGCAGTAATGCTTTTTGAAAAATATCTTCAGCATCTTCTCGTTGCCCATTATTTTTGTACACAAAAGATAGTACCTTATGGAAAAATAAATTGTATATTTCAGTAACAATCTTTTCGTCAGACTCTAGAATACCTTTAATAAAATAATTACTTTTTTGCATCTAGTCTAATGTAAGAAATATATATTTTTAGGGTAACAAAAATAAGTATTTTGAACTAATTGATGAAATCTTACATAAATGAGGTTTTACAGTAAAAAAAATAAGTTAATTTAGTAATTAAATTCAAAATAAAATATGAAAAAAATATTGATTCTTTTAGTTCTTATTCTTGCGAGCTGTTCTACAGACAATGAAAGTATAGTAGAGAATAGCAAAATCAAAGATCTACCTAAAGACATTAAAATTATAAATAAACAATCGGATAATGAATATGATACCGAAGGAAAATTAACTATAAAATATAGAGAAGGGATTACCGAAGAACAGAAACAAAATATCCGAAATGCAGAACACAACTTTCTGCTCTTAGGGGTTGAAATCACAAACTGTAAAGAAGTAGAAATATGGTATATTACTTATTGTTCAGGATGTAGACCGGGTCCAAAAATTAAATCTCTACCTAAAGACGCATTAGATAAAACTGCATTAGACTGGTATGGAGATTGTAAAGATTTCTAAAAACAATAATTTCTTTTCAAAAAGAACTAGAATCCTTTTTGCACGCAAGAGATTAATAATATTAATCTCTTGCGTGCATTTATTCATTTACAACCTCACCTTTGGGCAACGTGATTTTAACGCCTTAGATTCTATCCTTGAATATGAAACCTCTCTATCCTATAAAAAGAAGAAAATTGATAGTCTACTACACATAACGGCTAAAAAAAACATAAAGGATTTAACCTTTGTGATTTCTATCTATTTTTATCAAAATCAAAACTACACAGATGCATTGTTTTATGGGAATTTGAATTTAAAATCTATACGTGACCAAAAAAATATAGATTCTTTACCCTATAGACGAAGTCTTTGTAATATGGGTTTGTTTCATTACCAAAATAAATCTTTTGATCTTTCTGAAAATTATTATAAATCTGTACTCCTTCAAAATAAAATTGATAAATATCAAGGTAGAGCTGCTTATAGATTAGGAGTCATTCACCAAGAAAACGGAGACTATTACACTGCTTTAAGCTATTATAAAATGGCAAAAAACTCATATTTCGAAAGCTCTTATACAAAAGGAGAAATAGAATCTTCTATAAAAATAGCAGAAATTTATGAAAGCCTTAATGGAAAACTAAATCTTGAAAAAGGGCGAAAAATATTACTTGATATTCTTAATTCTAAACGAATAGCTACTATTGATGAAATCTATCTTCAGGATATACACCTTATATTAGGCAACCTATATGATCAAGAATTTTTGGGAGATAAAAACAAGTCTGAAAAACACTATCTTAAATCACTAGAAATCGCAAAAATAAGAGGTGATGAATTTTTTGAAACAGGGATATATAATAACCTCGGAAATTTATACCTAAAACATGATCTCGAAAAAGCATATTCTTATTTATCAAATGGACTAAAACACTCTAACTCTAACTGGGTTAAAGCCATATTTCTTCATAATTTAGGAATCTACTATTTTAAAGCAAAAAACTATGAAAAAGCTATAGAATGTATAGAACTATCTATTACTAAATATCTTAATTTAGACAAGACCTCATCCATAGCTTCTGTTCCCGAAATAGAACTCGAATCCTCTCTATACAAAAACTATATTCTGGATGCCTATGTGTTTTTAATTGGATATAAAAACATGCACAAAAAAACTAAGAAAGAGCTAAATACCATATATAAAGATATCGATATTGCAGAACGCTTAATAGATTATATACGTTTTGAAATTGAGGATCAAAAATCTAGATTATATTGGCAAAAACAAGCTTCAAAAATATATCAAAATGCTACAAAAACTGCTTTTTTAACAAATAACCCTGAAAAAGCTTTCCATTTTATGGAAAAAAACAAAGCAGTACTTCTTCTTAAAGATATTAAAGATAGAGAACTAAAAAAACATGCAAATCTACCTAATGATATTCTCAAGAAAGAAGAGCAGTTAAAAAATAATATATACCAACTACAAGATGCTTATGTTTTTAATGAAATTAGCAAGAAAGATTCTATTCATGACATTTTATTTAATTCAAAAATAATATACCATAATTTTATAGACTCTTTAAAAGTAGATTATCCAAAATATTACAATTATAAAACTCTTACTAAAATAACTTCTTTAAAAGAACTTCAAAACTCTCTCACTAAGGAACAACTTATTATAGAATATATTCTTAATGAAGAAAATGGTTATGGTTTATTAATAGAAAAAGAGGCTACAACTTTTTTTGAACTTGAAGATATATCACTATTAAACAAATATATATTAGAGTTTAAATCAAAAATAAGATCTCCATTTATTACCAAAAAAGATTTTGAAAGTTATAAAGAATTGGCTTTTCTATTATTTCAAAAATTATTCCCATTTAATAATGCCTCAAAATATATATTCAATAAAAAAATTACTATAATCCCCGATGATAACCTGCAAAATTTTCCTTTTGAAGCACTGATTATTTCAAAAAAAGAACTTGCCTCAGAGTCTTATTTAATCACAAGTGCAGAAATTAACTATGCTTATTCTATTTCATTTCTAAAAGAGAATCAAAATATTTCTCGAAATTCTACAACTAATTTTACTGGCTTTGCACCTGTATATTTTACCTATGACAATCAATTAACAGCTCTAAAAAGAAGTGAAAATGAAATAATCGATGCTGAAAACTTTTTTTCTGGTCATTTATTTACCAAAAACAATGCTACAAAAGATACGTTTTTACAAAATACCCACGATTCTAAAATAATTCATCTCTCTACCCATGCTAATGCAACGGACTCAATTATACCATGGGTTGCTTTTGGGGATAAAAAAATGAGTTTAAACGAATTGTACACTACAAAAAACAATGCTGAGTTAGTTGTATTAAGTGCCTGCAACTCTGCTCAAGGAACACTTAATAAAGGAGAAGGGGTAATGAGTCTGGCAAGAGGTTTTTTCTATACTGGTGCCAATAGTGTAATTTGCTCTCTATGGAATGTGGATGATAAATCCGGACAATACATAACTACTAACTTTTATAAACATTTAAAAAAAGGAAATACAAAATCAAAAGCTCTTCATTTAGCTAAGCTAGAGTACTTAAAAAATCATAGCCTTAGCGAAACTTCCCCTTATTATTGGTCTTCTCTTATCCTTATTGGAGATGCTGGCTCAATAAATACTTCATCTTATTTATGGGTATGGTTTTTAATTATAGGAAGCTTAGTTTTCATTATTTTTTTATGGTGGCTTAAGAAACGGAAATAATATTCCTTAAAAACTCCTTTACTTCATTTTTTGATATTATTAGAATAGCTATCTCACTGTGTTTTTTGAAACTAAAAACAGATCGACTTGCTTGTTAGCCATCGCCAAATAAATTATACCGCCCTACAGAGGTCATTAGAATCATTTTATTGATTAGCTATGCGACTCAAGAGAGTTTTTACATTGAGGGCTGATCTGTTTTTATTTTTCTTTTTTTTTAGGGTAACAAAAAACTATAACAAGAACTAACTATCACAAAAGTCAGGAAATGAAAACAACTAAAAATTACAAATTACAAACATGAAAAATAGCCTTAAATTAGTTTACTTTTTAATTTTATCATCTATACACCTAATTTTTGCCCAAGAAGATGGGATGATACATGAAAATCCTACCGAATTTCAAACAATAATGCCTTTTTTTGGAGAACAATGTGGAACACACTCTCCTCCCCCTACAAAACGTGACTTAAACAAATCCGGGGCAGAAGTCGGAAGCAACCCTGTATTTACTAATACACAATATGTATTGAATGTAAAAGTTCATTTTATAAGTAATAATGTTCCTGTAGCAGATCAACAAAATAAAGCATTAGACATTGTAGGGTCATTAAATATTAATTATAATCCAGCTAACATTTTTTTTAAATATAAAGGATATGATAATATATCAAATCCCGCATTATTAAATTTTAACAGCACTAACATAAATACCCATTTCACACTCTCTACCCCAGATGCTATTCATATTTTTATTAGTGATACGTTTAATGGACAATCTCCCACAAGCCAAGGTACAAATGGTATATGTATTACCAGAATGGCAAATTTTGGAAGTGGGTTTAATATATATGATAAATTTATTGTTATCCGTAAAGATCAAATTCCTGTATTAAACTCTTCTGCTCCTTCTAATATTGATTTTAAATATTATACGTTAGCACATGAAATGGGGCATTATTTAGGACTTTACCATACTCACACGCAATGGAAAATGGTAGGAGGACAACTGGAAGAGGCCAACGATGCAGAATGTGGGCTAGAAGAAAATTATAATGGATCCCAATGGAGCACCCTAGGAGATAGAATACAGGATACTAATCCTGACAGATCTATCAGAAAATATATGAATGGAAGTGCAATGTACAACTCTAATTGCACTATCAGACCTCAAGGTTGGCAAGCTAACGCAACTTGTTCTACTTCTGTAAACTTTAATTTATTCAATCCATCTATGAATAATATCATGGCATATTATAATACCTGCAGAACTGGTTTTTCGCAAGGTCAATATACCTACATGAAAAACTTTATTGCAGATGAATCTGTTCCAAATCGTTTCTTAAACACAAAAATGAACACTATTGATGCTTTATATCTTGCTTTTGAAGGAGGATATGCTGGTGGCCATCAAGGAACTCCCCCTCCTAGTACTATTCTTCGTTTTCAAAAAGGATTTGATTATGAATTTGTGGGGTGTGGACAAACCACCCCTTCGGTTATACAATCGTATGGAATACATCAAATACCTACCGGACACCCTTATCTTACTAGTATAAAAATTACTCAAGTCTCTAATACAGATACACAAAATTGCAATTATCCTATGCCATCTTCTTTTAATGGTGGAGAAGTTATAACATTTGATACTATGATGTATGGTGGAGATTATGAAATTAAAAAATTAAATAATCAAGAAGTCCTAAATGAAAATTTAATAAACTCACTACCTAATGGTCATCATATCATCAAAAAGTATTTAGACAATGGCCAAATTTTAGAAAGTAATATTATTAAAAACAAATAATCTATACTCTATTATAAAATAAGTTCTAACAAAAAGGCAGAATTTTCTTATAGAAAATTCTGCCTTTTTGTTTTTTAGTTCAATTCTAAAGTTTTGGTGATAATACACATCAATTACTAAACTCCAAGAGGCTAAATTATTTATTTTTCAACTTAGAATTCAGTCTTTTATAATAATATTCGTTATTTAAAAATACTATAAGGTTCCTCTTTTAGCTTGTTCTCTTTCAATAGATTCAAAAAGCGCCTTAAAATTACCAACACCAAAGGATTGCGCTCCTTTTCTTTGAATTATTTCGATAAACATAGTTGGTCTATCCAAAATATTCTTCGTAAATAACTGTAGCAAGTATCCTTCTTCGTCCCTATCTATTAAAATTCCATGCTTTTTAAGAACTTCAACATCTTCGTCTATATCCCCTACTCTTTCTAATAAATCATCATAGTAAGTTTCTGGAACATACAAAAACTCTACTCCTCTTTCTCTCATTTTAGAAACGGTTTCTACAATATCATCTGTTGCTATTGCTATATGCTGCACCCCTGGTCCATTATAAAAATCCAGATATTCTTCTATTTGAGATTTTTTCTTTCCTTTTGCGGGCTCATTGATAGGAAATTTAACACGACCATTACCGTTACTCATTACCTTACTCATTAATGCTGTATATTCTGTAGAAATATCATCATCTGCAAAGGATACAATCTGAGCAAACCCCATAACTTTACCATAAAATTCACACCAAGTTTGCATTTCATTCCATCCTACATTACCAACCACATGATCTATAAACTTTAATCCTACAGGTTCAGGATTATAATGAGACTCCCATTTTTGATACCCTGGCAAAAAGACACCATTGTAGTTTTTTCTTTCTACAAAAATATGAACTGTTTCTCCGTACGTATAAATTCCAGATCGAATTACATGACCATGCTCATCTTCTTCCCGAGTTGGTTCCATATAAGGTTTTGCTCCTCTACGAGTAGTTTCTTCATAGGCTTTTGTTGCATCTTCTACCCATAACGCTACTATTTTTACAGCATCTCCATGAACATCAATATGTTTATTAATATCTCCTCCCTGACCGAGTGGTGATGTTAATACCAATCTTATTTTATCTTGTTTAAGCACATACGACACTCTATCCTTTAATCCTGTTTCTAGCCCTGCATATGCTTCGGACTGAAAACCAAAAGCTGTTTTATAATAATGAGCTGCTTGTTTAGCATTACCAACATATAACTCTATATAATCTGTTCCTAATAAAGGAAGAAAATCTTCTGCTTCGGTAAATATTTTTTTTAAGCTATATTCTGTATTTTGTAACTCTTTTAGATTTTTTGTTTCTATTGCCATTTTTTATCTTTTTAAACCATATTTACATAAGAATGTCAATTGCTAAAACAAAAGACCGCTTATTACATTACTCTAAACTGACTTATTATAAGTACTATTTTTGTTTTATTCTAACCAAGATTTATGATAACTTTCGTCTGCTATTTTCATAGCCTCTTCTGTAATTTTTAATGGCTTAAAAGTATCTACCATTACGGCTAGTTCTTCTGTAACAGTTTCTCCTATGCTACGCTCTGTAGCACCAGGATGGGGACCATGTGGTATTCCTGCTGGATGCAATGATATATGACCTGCATCTATATCATTTCTACTCATAAAATCTCCGTCTACATAATATAATACCTCATCGCTATCTATATTACTGTGATTATAAGGAGCTGGAATACTATCTGGGTGATAATCATATAATCTCGGAACGAAAGAGCATATTACAAATGCATCGCTTTCAAAAGTTTGATGCACTGGTGGTGGTTGGTGTATACGTCCAGTAATAGGCTCAAAATCATGAATAGAAAAAGCATATGGGTAATTATACCCATCATACCCAACTACATCAAATGGATGAGTTGCATATACCATTTCTATAATTTCATCTTGTTTTTTAACTTTCATTAAAAAATCACCAGTTTCATCAAATGTTTCCAGTTCTGATGGTCTTCTAATATCTCTTTCGCAAAATGGCGAATGTTCTAATAATTGCCCAAACCAATTTCGATATCTTTTTGGCGTATAAATTGGCCTGTATGACTCTACAATAAAGAGCCTATTATCATCCGTATCAAAATCAATTTGATAAATTATACCCCTGGGAATCAATAAATAATCTCCGTACGAAAAATCTATATTACCTACAAAAGTCCTTAACTTTCCTGAACCTTTATGAATAAAAATCAGTTCGTCTGCATCTGTATTTTTATAGAAATAATCTCGTAAGGATTTTTTAGGAGAAGCTAAAATAATATTACAATCACTATTGGTTAAAACTGTCTTTCTACTTTTTAAGTAGTCATCTTCTGGAGGCACTTGAAATCCTCTAAAACGATAAGACTTAATATTATTTGCAACAGCAACTTTAGGAGCTACGCTATATTGTTTTTTTATTTCTTTTACTTGTGTTGGCCTATGTTGATGATATAACAAAGTAGACATGCCATCAAAACCTATGGTCCCAAATAATTGTTCGTAATATAATGTTCCATCACTTTTTTTGAATGTCGTGTGTCTCTTCCGAGGTATTTTTCCTAGGCTATGATATATCGGCATATATTTATATATTAACATTTGTTAATGTAAATATATACAAATATAAATTGTCGCCAAATTATTTTCAGTATTTTTGACTTCAACAAAATACAGGTAACGTCATTATATGAAGCAAACTACAAAAAAAGAAAAGTTTTTTGAAGAGTCTTTAAAACTTATACATGAAAAAGGTTTTAAAGCAGTCACAATGCGTGATATTGCACAAAGATTAGATTTTGAGCCTGCTAATATTTATAATTATATAGATTCTAAACAAGCGCTATTAGAGCTTTATCTTTTTGATATTTCTTATGAATTTCATGATTCCTTAAATAACATATTAAAATCTTCGTATTCTCCTGAAGAGAAATTAAAATTAATAATTTCTACACACATTCAATTAACCGCAAAAAAGCCTTATAAAATGGCTTTATTGGTTAATGAATGGCGAAACCTTAAAGAACCTAAACTAACCGAATTTACGGAAGGAAAAAAAGTATATGAAAACAAAATACGAGATGTAATAGCTAAAGGAATAGAAGAAGGACAGTTTAGATCAATGGATATTGAAATAGCCACCTATTCATTTTTATCTTCTTTACGATGGATCTATGATAAATATACTGGTAGCGAATCAAAAATAAATCCGTTTGAATTAGAAAAGCAAATTTCTGATTTTATTTTTACAGGAATGGGAAAATAAACGTGCAGCTCAGAATAAATTTATAATAAAGATAAAAACTCAACAAAAAGCTTATTACCGATCTTTTGCTCTTATTTTACTAACAAATTCTGGAGACAACTCTAAATAAGAGGCAATCATATACTGAGGAACTCTTTGTGAAAACTTTGGGTTAGCCTTTATAAAATTCTTATAGAGATCTTCTCCTGTAAAACTTCGGGTATATTTCATCTTATTTATATAGGCAATATGAGTTTTTTCCATTATTAACCTAAATAAGCGATCTATTTTTGGAAGTTCTAAAGAAAGTTTATTAAAAGAATCCTCATGCAATACTAATAACTCTGTATTTTCAATGGCCTGAATAAAATTTTCTGAAGGCTCTTGGTTAACTAAACTTTTATAATTCGTATACCACCATCTATCAATTGCAAAATCTACAATTCTTTCCACTCCTTTATCATCTATATAATAAGATCGAAGACAGCCTTTAACAATAAAATATCTGGCTTTACACATTTTACCTTCTTCCAATAAAAATCCTTTCTTTTTAAGCTTTTGTTTTGTTAAGTATTGATAAAAAAGCTCTATTTCTTTGTCAGAAAAATCCACATAGTTTCTAATATACTCGCCAATAATGGTAATCATAATTTGAAATTGATAAATAAGACAAACCCTATCTTTTATTACTACGTTTTACTAAAGGATTAAAACTTAAACATAATTCAATCCAATATTCCAGATCTTTTTCCATAAATCAATAACCTCGGAGAATTAAACTCCACAATGCGGATTAAAACCATCTGTGATACAAAAATAAAACCTTTTACAGGTTCTTCCTGTAAAATTCATAGACAACATTCATTTTTTTCATTGCCTTTACGGTAGTACCCACACCTGTTCAGGTAACAAATCAACAATCTCAAAGCAAGCTCATGGGTATACTTTCAAAAAAATATTTCATTTTCGAGGCAGACCTCGAGAAAACTAACTTTCAATAGTAGATTAAATTCATTCCTTTTATTAAAAATTATTATTATTTTTCAAAGTTAGCACCAGATATCTCCAACTAATAAATTGTTTTTGATATGACATTACTATTTATTAATTCATAATATCTCTAAAGCAAATGAACTTATGAAGCAAAAAACCTATATTTTTGAAAAAACATAGGTTTCTAAAATGAAGAAAAACGAAGAATTATTCTATTTAATCCAATCATTGACCAAAAGTGAAAAACGATATTTCAAAATCACTGCACAAGGAAATGATGCAACAGAATACCTAGCCCTTTTTGATGCAATAGAGTCACAAAAGGAATATAATGAAGCTAAAATAAAAGAACAGTTTAAAGACAAAGCGTTTATCACCCAATTAACAACTATAAAAAATTACTTAAAACAACGAATCTTACAGTCGTTACGAAATTATCATTCTAAGATATCAAAAAACGCAGAACTCACAGATATTCTTCGCAATGTAGAAATTTTGTATCATAAAGGACAGTACACTATATGCAACAGCGAATTACAACGAGCTGAAAAGAAAGCTGAAAATTTTCAACAAGACATATTACTTTTTCATATCCAAGACTGGAAAAGAAAAGTATATCAGGCACAATACCCACAAGATTTCGAAACTCTTAGAAAAATCATAAAAAACCAAAAAAAAACTTTAAAGTCTACCAACGAATATATAGATCTTTTATTAGCGAATATAGATCCAAATCAATTTTCTTTATCTCATAAAAAAAGTATTTCCTTACAAAACCGAACACTTAAAACATTACACAAATACAGAAAACAATTACTTGCAGAGCATCCTGAAAAAGCAAAACAAACGCTAGAAGATCTTATCAAAGAGTGGGAACAAAACCCTGAACTACTAAAAGAATATTTCTCTATATATCTCTCTATAAACAACAATCTCCTTGGTTTTCTTGTTTTAAAAAAACAGCATAAAGAAGCATACGTACGAATATTACTTTTAAAACAAAAAGCATCTATAATCCCCACAGTTTCTGCTTCGATAATTAAAGAAAAATTAAGGCTTTATAATATAGAGCTTAAGATTCATAGACACTTAAAAGACTTACATCACACACACGAGGTTATCAACGAAATTCAAAATTTTATTGAACTACACAACACTCTTGTACCTAATAGCTATTGGCTCTCTTTTCGTTTTCAGTTTGCCAATATCTATTTCTTAAAAAAAGACAACAAAAAAGCATTGACATGGATTAATGATATCTTAAATAACCAAAACAAAAAAGACCGACAAGATTTAATCACGTACACCTATTGGCTTAATTTACTAGTGCATTATGAACTAGGTAACAACCTTACTTTAAAACACTTAATAGAGATTGTAAAAAAACATTTGAAAAAACAAAAAAACATAGATTCCTATGAAAAAAAATTGTTGAAATTTTTATCTAAAACAAGCGAGTACACAGCCAATGAAAAACGAATTGCTTTTATAAATCTTAAACAACAATTAGAAGTAAATCCTATTCCAGAAGTTATACTAGAGCATATTGATTTTAAAGAATGGATACATAAAAATTGTTAATGAAACCAAAATTTGAGGAAAAAGCTCACTGAATATCTTTCTGAAAACACATTTTATGTTTGAGGCAAGTCTCTAGGGGTTGAAAATCCATATAGTTATAATTATTTATAGTCTTAATAGTATACTGTTGAGTTATTTTAATACATTATCCAGCCAAACAAAATAAAGAGAAACATAATCTAATGAAAAGAATAATACCTCAACTTCTTACATGTTTAATACTCGTTATCTCTTGCAAACAAAAGGATCAAAAAAAACTGACTATTGCTGTCTCTGCAAATATGCAATTTGCTATAAAAGAGATTTCTAAAGCCTACACAAAACAAACAGGTGTTGATTGCGAAATAATTATAGGTTCATCTGGTAAACTAACTGCTCAAATAAAAAAAGGAGCTCCTTTTGATATCCTTGTTTCTGCCGACATGAAATATCCAGAAGAGTTATTTACCTCTGGTTTTACTACGAACAAACCTAAAATTTATGCTTACGGCAAGCTAGTTCTATGGACTATGATCGACAGCATAAAGCCTGCTCTACATCTACTTAAAAACTTAGATGTACACCATATCGCGATTGCAAACCCAAAAACTGCTCCATACGGTATCGCAGCTGTAGAAATATTAAAAAACAAAGGGATTTATAGCTCTATAAACCATAAATTAGTATTTGGTGAAAGCATCTCCCAAACCAATCAATTTATTGTTTCAAAATCGGCTGAAATTGGTTTTACCTCGAAATCTGTTGTTTTATCTCCCAAAATGAAAAACAAAGGAAACTGGATAGATCTCGACAAAAATGATTATTCCCCAATAGCACAAGGGATTGTTGTTCTTAAAAATAGGGCTATGCAAAAAAATGACGCGGAAAAGTTTTATAATTTTATACAGTCTGCTACAGCAAAAAAAATTCTGGTAAACTTTGGCTATTCTGTTAAATAAAACTAATTCATGAACACTCTAAAAGGAAAAATAGCATCTATAAAAACGAATCAAAGTTTATCTTTGGTTACTATACAAATAGAAGAATTGTTTTTTAATACCATCGTAATCGAAACTCCGGATACTGCGACCTATCTAAAAATAGGAGAACCTATTACTATCCTTTTTAAAGAAACCGAAGTAATTATAGGTAAAGGATCAGAACACCATATAAGTATCCAAAACAAAGTAATGGGTACGATTATTAAAATAGAAAAAGGAGAGCTACTTTGTAAATTAATAATCAACACCAAAATTGGAAAAATAATAGCAATCCTTACTCTTGACGCCAGCAACCATTTACAATTAGAGGTAAATGAAAAAATTATTGTTATGATTAAAACTACCGAAATAATGTTATCGCAATGATAGACTGGCAACCTTTACTACTAACTTTTAAACTAGCATTAATAACCACCTGTTTATTGTTAGTTATCTCCATACCAATTGCATATTGGTTGGCATATACAAAATCAAAAATAAAACCAATATTAGAAACATTAGTTAGTATGCCGCTTGTTTTACCACCAACGGTTTTAGGGTTTTATTTACTCATCGCCTTTAGCCCAGCTAATACTTTCGGAAACTGGTTAGACACCTATATGGGTCTACGACTAATATTTTCGTTTGAAGGAGTTTTATTTGCTTCTATACTTTATAGCCTACCTTTTATGGTACACCCTATTCAAGCAGGGTTTTCTAACCTAAATTCGACTATTATAGAGGCTTCTTATATATTAGGGAAATCCAAAACTACCACTCTTTTTAAAGTGCTATTACCTAATATAAAGCCATCATTGCTTACTGGTATTGTATTGGCTTTTGCGCATACTATCGGAGAATTTGGGGTGGTACTAATGATTGGCGGAAACATCCCTGGAAAAACAAAAGTAGCTTCTATTGCTATTTATGATGAAGTCGAAGCGTTAAATTATACTACAGCAAATTGGTATTCTATTATTTTGTTTGTGATTACATTTAGTATTTTACTACTAGTATACCTAATTAATGGCGGGTATTTAAAACGATTCTGGAAATGATACAAATAGCTTTACAAAAAAAATTATCTGCTGCTACAGGAGAAATGTTGTTGGATATTAATATGCAAATCGAACAAGGCAAACTAGTTACCTTATATGGGAGCTCTGGAGCAGGCAAAACCTCTATCCTAAGAATGATTGCTGGATTGCTCCAAGCAGATACAGGAACAATTACTGTACATCAAAAAACGTGGCTAAACACCTCTACAGGAATTTGCCTGAAACCACAACAACGAAAAATAGGTTTTGTTTTTCAGGATTATGCTTTGTTTCCGAATATGACGGTAAAAGAAAATCTTCTTTTTGCATTAGAAAAAAACCAGGATAAGCAAATTGTAAAGGAGTTAATTGAAATTATTGAATTAGAGGATTTACAAAACCGCAAACCCAATAACCTATCTGGCGGACAAAAACAAAGAGTAGCCTTAGCAAGAGCATTAGTAAGAAAACCAGAAATCTTGATGTTAGACGAACCTCTATCTGCTTTAGACAAAAAAATGCGTATAAAATTGCAAGATTACATTCTTAAAGTACACAAAAAATTTAATATAACCACCCTTTTAATAAGTCATGATATAAGTGAAGTCATAAAGATGTCAGATACTGTATTTATGATCGAAAACGGAAAAATTATACAGCAAGGAAATCCTATCGAAGTATTCACTACAAAAAAGGTAAGTGGAAAATTTCAGTTCACAGGAGAGGTTATCGACATTAAAAAAGAAGATGTTATATATATCGTTACTGTTTTAATAGGCACTAATTTTGTAAAAATAATTGCCGAAGAAAATGAAATACAAACAATAACAATCGGAGATCCAGTATTAGTTGCTTCTAAAGCATTTAACCCTTTGCTACAAAAGATAAATTGATTAATATTTAGAAGTATCATAAAAACCGTCAATTCGATTTCTATGACGCAACCAAATGGTTTTAGAAAGTTTGATAAATTATCCGCTCGAAATATTTAAGCAGGTAGTTAGAGCCTTCATCTCATCAACTCGGAACTACTTAGGGACTATCCTCAAATACTTTTTTATCAAAAATTGAGTAAGCAGGAATACGCATATAAGAAAGTATTTGTTTTATACTCTTACTGCTATAACTCATAAGCCTATTAGAAAAATTCTAGTTGTAATTAAAAAACTCTACACCAAAAACAAAACAGCCATGGTTATGATAACCATGGCTGTTTTTAATTTTATAAACTACCCTTTTTTTATTGTTTTACAAAACGGGTAATATGTTGTTTTTTGTCTGAAGTAACTTTTAAAATATATGTTCCAGTTTGCAAGTGATCTACTTTAATAGAAGAGTTAAAATAACCATTAGCTACTGTTTCTCCTAGTAAATTAATGATACTATAGGTTGCTCCCTGAGATGGGTCAAACACAATATTCAATATATTTTCTTTTACAGGATTAGGATACACACTAATTTTTTGTGGTGGTGTAATTAAATCGGTTTTGTTAGCTTGCCCGTTGCAAGAGCTAATGAATGTCCATCTTGTAGTGCCACGCTCCCACAGATTACCTCTATATACTACTCTGTTCCCTGTATTATAACGAACTCCTGATCTCCACTCTACTATTCCTTCACATAAACTAGACCCACATTTTCCAAGGTTTTTCCATCCTCTTATTGTTCTTTCATATACATAATTTTTATACACAACTCGATCTCCAACAGCATATCTAGTACCTGATACAAAAACCTCTACTCCTTCACAAATATCTGTAGTACCTCCTTCTTTGGTAGTTACCGTTAATGCAGTACTGAAGTCTGAAACATTTCCTGCCGCATCTTTAGCTTTTACTCTAAAAGTATAGGTCGTATTGGCTGTTAATCCTGTAACCGAAGATGAAATACCGCTAACGCTGGTGATCATTCTATCTCCTTGATATACATCATATCCTGTTACTGCTACATTATCTGTAGAAGCCGACCAAGATAAAGATAAAGAGGTTTCTTCAACATTAGATGCAGTTACATTTGCAGGAACACTTGGTGCCTGAGTATCTCTGGTTTCTTTTGTAGTAACAGTTAGTGTATTGCTAAAATCGGAAACGTTTCCTGCCGCATCTTTAGCTTTTACTCTAAAAGTATAGGTCGTATTGGCTGTTAATCCTGTAACTGAATACGAAGTACCACTAACGCTGGTAATCATTCTATCTCCTTGATATACATCATATCCTGTTACCCCTACATTATCGGTAGAAGCAGACCAAGACAAAGATAAAGAGGTTTCTTCAACATTAGATGCAATTACATTAGCAGGAACACTTGGTGCCTGAGTATCTCTGGTTTCTTTTGTAGTAACAGTTAGTGTATTGCTAAAATCGGAAACGTTTCCTGCCGCATCTTTAGCTTTTACTCTAAAAGTATAGGTCGTATTGGCTGTTAATCCTGTAACTGAATACGAAGTACCACTAACGCTGGTAATCATTCTATCTCCTTGATATACATCATATCCTGTTACCCCTACATTATCGGTAGAAGCAGACCAAGACAAAGATAAAGAGGTTTCTTCAACATTAGATGCAATTACATTAGCAGGAACACTTGGTGCCTGAGTATCTCTGGTTTCTTTTGTAGTAACAGTTAGTGTATTGCTAAAATCGGAAACGTTTCCTGCCGCATCTTTAGCTTTTACTCTAAAAGTATAGGTCGTATTGGCTGTTAATCCTGTAACTGAATACGAAGTACCACTAACGCTGGTAATCATTCTATCTCCTTGATATACATCATATCCTGTTACCCCTACATTATCGGTAGAAGCAGACCAAGATAAAGATAAAGAGGTTTCTTCAACATTAGATGCAATTACATTAGCAGGAACACTTGGTGCCTGGGTATCGGTAACATTTCCTTTAGGGTATTTACCTGAAATGGAAAACAATCCTAAAGAAGAGTAATCGGAATATCCTGTAGATAGATTTCCTTCTCCTACGCCATCTATTTCGATATAATAAGTACCGCTTTGTAAAGTTGTGGCAATAGATGCTTTTAAGCCTTGCAGGTCTGAAGATGCAACTTCACTTCCATTGCTATTTAATAGCCTTGCTTTAATGTTTAAGTTTGGATAATATGGATTTGGATCGAAAGAAAAGTTTACTTGCCCTCCTGAAGTTTGAAAAGAGAACACATCTTTATCTGATGTTTTTTCAATAATTCCTTCATTATCTGCTTTAGACACATTTCCATTACTATCAGATACTAATTCTGTAGCTCCATTTATAGTATTACTATGATCGTCTTTTTTATATCCAAAACCATTTCTAGAGTTTGAAATGATTGCTAAATCATCCTGAGTATTGTTAGCATTATCATATTCTCCTTTACTCCAGTGTCCTAATGTTTTATTGGCACTCCATCCCATTATTGGACTCCATTGCCCATGTCCTGCATAATATGTGGTTCCTGATCTGGTTCCATCATGTGCCAATCCAAGAGTATGCCCTACTTCGTGAGATCCTGTTTCTCCTGCAGACCTAGTTCCTAGATTATATACCCAACATGGATCATCAGAATTCCAACTAAAAGAGTTTAGATATGCTACTCCTCCGGATCCAGGAGCTGCATCAGTTGTTGGTGTAAATATAGCCATCATTCTTTGGCTTTTCGGAGTAGCATCAAATACATCTCTTCTGGTAGTAACGTTTATATTAAAAGGATTAAAATCATCTACCATAATCCTCCAAACAGCAAGAATTTTTTCATCACTAAAACCTGCAGGTTGTGCATTAATTGTTCTACCTCCTGCCCAACGGGTACCAGACACTACCTCTCCATCAAAATCAAGATAGATAACATGAGCTGCCCCAGGAAGACTCTCTAATTGTATTTGTGCCTTTTGGACGCTTCCTGAAACAGGAGCGTTATTAGTAATTTCTTTTTCTTGTTCAAAATCTACACATAATATACTATGGATATCCGTATCACTAGCTAATACTTGTCCATTATTATTTGTGGAGATCTTAAATGCTTTTTTCTGATCATAAAAAACAATCTCTCCAGATATTTTTCCATCCTTTTCTGTAAAACTAAAAACAGGTTCTATAGCTCTGGCATTTTTAGATTTGTTATTTAAAATATTACCAGTTACAAAATATCCGTCTACAGTATTATTTTTAACGTTGATTTTAAGATTGTATATTTTATTATCTGTTAGTTTGATATCAAAACTGTTATTACTTGATTTACTAGATAAAAAAGCTTGAGAGAAACTGTTTACAGTTCCTATAACGATTTCTTTTTTTTCTTGTGCAAAAGAAGAAAAAGAGAGAATAAATAAAAAGGTAGTAAGAAATACCTTTTTTAGTACATTAGAAAACATCCTTTTTTTAAGGTTTAAATTTTTCATACTATAAGATTTAGGTAAGTGAGTTTGTGTTAAAATCTAATTATAAGATCTGCGCCAAAAGTAAGCCTTGCTCTTTTTTTAGATAGCCCCTATCTAGAATTCATAAGGATTCAATTAGAATTCGTTATACAACAGAGAATAAATGATTGTTTGAAGAAAGTTTACTCATCATTGTTTCAAGAAAAAACAACTTATAAGGAAGATTTAAAACTTAACTATAATTTTACTTCATCTACTAACACGAGTATATATATCTTCTTTTTTGAGAACAATAGTGCTATTTTTTTGACATAAATACCCTATTTTTGAGTCTTTACAAAAAAACACAGAATGCGAACGTTTCTTTTTTTAGGAATTATATTACTTTGTTTTGGATGTCAAAACCAAAGCGCTACCAACTCACAAGAAGAAAAACCTATCTCTAAACTGGATAGCCTTTCTAAAGAAAAGGTCAAAATAGAAATTTTACAGCTTTCTCCTGAGGCTATTAAAAGTCTAGAAAATTTTCATGATTTTCAAAATGTTAAAAGTATAGTAAAAACTATGCATAACGCAAACCCTTTTTATATAAACAAATATGCAGATAGTGTTGATTTATTAATTGGCACTTTTAAAGAAACTTTGCCCCAAGAGTTAAGGAAAAACACCATAAAATCCCGCCTAAGTGTTTTGTCTACAGAAACAAATATATTAAAAGAACTGGGGAAAAGGGAAAATCCTGATCCTAAAAAAATAATGGATGCAAACATCCGATTAATCAAAGCATATAACAGCCTCGTTATTCAGCTTAATGAATTATCATTAGCAATACCTGAAAACATTGAAAAAGAACTTTTAAGAGAATCTAAAGAAGATACAGGAAAACTATCTAAGAGCTTATGAAGGCACATAATAGGTATTTCATTGATGGCTTATAAAACTATAAATAGATGAAAAAAATAATTTTATCCCTATCTATATTAGTATTTAATTTCACTTTTGCACAACAAAACAGTGAAATCTATACTACTTTAGAACAATGGCATAAAGCTGCTAGTGATGCAAATTTTGATGCTTATTTTAGTCTCATGACAGAAGATGCCATTTTTATAGGTACTGATGCTACAGAAAACTGGCTCAATACTGATTTTAAAGCATTTGCAAAACCTTATTTTGATAAAGGAAAAGCTTGGAGTTTTTCTACGCTAGAAAGGAATATTTTTACTGAAGATAAATCAGATTTAGCATGGTTTGATGAGCTGTTAGATACGCAAATGGGCATATGTCGTGGTAGTGGTGTTTTACAAAAAACACCAGATGGATGGAAAATAAAACATTATGTATTATCTATCGCTATACCTAACGCAAATGTTAAAGAAATTACTGCGCTAAAAAAAGAATTCGATACTAATTTGATAGAAAAACTAAAAAAGAAATAAGGTGTATTAATTAGAAATTAATGATTTTTTAAATTCTTCTAAATTTGAAAACCATTTTTTAGCACCATTTTCTAAAAGAGCTATTTTATTTTTATCTCCTATTCCTATAAAATCAATGGATAAGTTCTGTGCTGTTTTTAGATCCCAAATACCGTCCCCTACAGAAATAATTTTATCAAAATGAGGGTTATTATAGAACCTTTTAGCTTTTTCGATTGCATCCAAAACAAACCCCTCTCTGGATTCATGTGTTTTTGATGTAGCTAGCACCCTTTCATCATACCATATACTACATTGATCTAACTTCATCATTGCAGGTTTTGGTAATGCTCCTGTAGCAAAACAAAATGATACTTTTTTTTCTCTCAAAAAAGTAATTAAGGATTTTGCTCCTTCAATTTCTTTTACAGGATCAAACGTATTCATTTGATCTATAAGATTAATTTCTAAATCTTCTATTAAATTATTGTGAAAGGGTTCTTTAAAATTACGCTCATAGTTATATCGCAATGCATAGCTATCGGTATGATGCTTGTAATTATTATAATCGGTATCAATATCCAAAATACCTATAGCCAGCAAAGCTCTGGTAACCGAAATCAAATACATCGGTACACTATCGGTAAGTGTTCCATCGATATCAAATATAAATAATGTGTTTTTCAGATCTTTTCTTTTATAATTAATACCCTTAGAGCAAACTCACAAACTATGCTTCTAAAAGTATATTTTGTTTTCTTGGTAAGCCTTACAGAATTAAACTTTTCAATATAAATTAAAGTGTATATTTTAAGGATACTATAAAATTTCTTCCTGCCGCAGCTATACCAGAAGAGTATGGTCTGTATCGTTGATCTGTAATGTTTTCTACAGATAGTATACTTTTTAATTTTTCTGTTATTTGGTATTGCGTCCTTACATTAAGTGTATACCAGGATGGGGAATACGGATTTCCGTTTTGGTCTGTTGCATACAAATAATCTTTACTTTGTTCTGACGGAGAGAGATTCTCAAAACTCAAACTACCATTATATACAGAAAACACATCTATCGATAATTTGGGCAGGATATAACTTATTTTTGTTGTTCCAAATTGTGGCGACACATGTCTCGCTGGAGCTGTCGATCCGTTATCCAGCTCTTCTTCCCCACCAACAAAAGTGTATTTAGAGATTAATTTTAAGTTTTCGGAAAACTTATATTCCAGTCCAGCTTCAAAACCATATATTTTGGCATTAGCCGCATTTTGAATAGCCTGTACATTACTTAACTCCCCCCCATACTCAATTTGTGTCTCCCCATTAAGATTAAAATCTCTACGCACCAAGGCATCATCTAAATGTGTATAATATGTAGATAAATCTAAAGAAAAATTAGTATCCAAATTAAGTCGCACTCCTAATTCCCCATTATACGCATTTTCAGATTTTATATTTGGATTTGGCACCACTACAGACCCTGGTTCTGAATCAAAAATTTTACCTACATCATCTATATTTGGTGCTCTAAAAGCGGTAGAAAAATTCAATTTCCATTGTATTATATCATTAGGCAACCAGCTTAATCCTGCGGTACTAGTTACTGCTTCTGTATCTATATTCCCTTCAGTAAATGGAAAATCAAAAAATTTAGTATCAAATTCTGAATATAAAATAATTCTATTATATCGTAATCCTCCTTGAAACCTTAGTTTGTCACTAAATTTATGTCTAATACTAGCATATCCAGCAATAGATTGCCAGGTAGCTCCGTCTGGATATCTGGATGGCGCATCTACTGTCATATTCGTTTGTGTATCAAACTCAGCGCCGTTTGAATTTACTTGGTTTAAAACATATTCTAGACCATAATACAGTGTTGTTTTTTCGGTATACTTTTTTTCAAAATCTAAATTTAATGAATATGCATCTACTTGTTCTTTGGTTTTGGAAAAAACGGTACTTCTAAAATCTCGATCGTTCCTGCTCTCTTCAAAATATTGGTATGCTGCAGTAACCTTCATTTCATCATAAAACAAACTTTTTGATTTATGTAATGCTTGTAGGTTACTCATAAACCATTTTTGTGGACCATAAAACCATTCTGCAGATCTTAAATTTCCTTTTCTACGTCTTATTAAACGATCATAACGAGGATAATCTGAAGTTTCACTATACATAAGGCTTGCTTCAAAATCCCATTCTTTATTTGGAGCGAAACGTATTTTTTGTAACAAGTTAATCTGATCATATCCTGTAAAAACTTGTTCTTTTGGATTATCATTTTGAATAACAAAATCTTCTCCATTTAAAACCTCCACATATTCATTTCTTAGATATTCTTCGGGACCATGACTACCCATTTTTAAGTTATCAAAATCAGTATAACTTGCACTGGTAAAAAAAGCCCATTTTTCTAATCCTATATTAAAATCTACATGCCCAGTCTTTTCATTACTAGCGCTTGCATATCTAGCCTGTGCATTACCACTAAACCAATCTTTATCATGTAAAGCAAATTTAGGTCGTGTGGTATAAAAATTTAATACTCCTCCTACAGCGTCACTACCATAAACTACAGATCCTGGTCCTAAGATAACTTCGGTTCTATCTACTGTAAAAGGGTCTATAGATATTACATTTTGTACATTTCCACCTCTAAAAATTGCAGTATTCATACGCACCCCATCTATTGCCAGCAATAATCGATTGGTAGAAAAACCTCTAATAATAGGGCTACCTCCTCCTAATTGACTTTTTTGAATAAATACCTGACCACTACTTTGTAATAGATCTGCGGATGTTTGTGGTGTAGCAAATGCTATTTCATCAGAGTTAATACTTACTATCTTTTGTGTTACATCTTTTTGTTCTTGCTCCCATTTTGAAACAGAAATAATTACCTCAGAAAGTTGATTTTCGTCTAATATTAAATATACGGAATTTGATTTTGATATTTTTGACTTAAGAATATGAGTTTGTAGATGAGAAACATGTGTAAAATATAAAATCTCTGTTTCTAAAAAAATCGATATATCTGCAACCCCATAAAAATCAGTAATGGTACTTTTAGACTTGTCTATATTATAAATAGCTACATTAGGAATAGGCTCGTTATTAGATGTACTATATACTGTTATTTCTTGAGCATTGGTAGACAACACAAAAAATAAAGTAAATAAAAGGAGTGTGATTAATCGCATTATACTAATTAAAAATTTCGTTTAAAACAGATAGTGATTTTGGTTTTTTAAAACCATGCAAATGTAACTCAAAATATACTAATAGCATAGCAAGAAGATCTCTACGTATTGCCTTAGATAATTTTATATACATACTTGCTTCAAATGTTTTACCTAAAAAAAACTTAAACTGCGCTATATGTTGTCCATCAATACAATATGCATTATTGCTGCTAGACTGAAAAACACCTTCTAACATATTAAAATAGTTTGCTTTTGCAATAGGGATATCTGGATAAAAACCTAAATATTGTGTGAGTTTAATTAAAAAAACTATATGAAAATTTCCTATAGTTTCATGTTCGTCTAACCATATCAATACTGTTTCTAAGTATTCAAATAAATCTACATTAGCCTCTTCTTCATGTATAGAATTTTTAAGAACTTCAGAAATAAAGAACACAAGGGAACTTTTCACAAAATTCGTATGTAATGTTTTATAAGTTGTTTTTATTTTTGCTTCTTTAATTCTTTCTAAAGAACCTTTGTCTTTATGAAACGCTTCTATTTCTAATAAAGTGAGAGGCTGAAACAATGAAGCTCTTATTTTTCCTCTTCTAGATTTTAAAACTCCTCTTAATAAATAGGATCGTAATCCATTTGTTTTGGTAAATAATGAAACAATTAAGTCTGCCTCGCTATATCGTAAGGAATGTATAACTATTGCAGGGGATTTGATAATCATTGTATGTTATAATATGTAAAAAAAAGAATCTAATTTGATGTATTAATAACAGATGTTTTTCATATCAAAAGCAAGGGTTATATAGGTGTTGTTATTAAATTTAAACTCATCTATTATTTGCCAACCTAATTTTTTGGTATGTGCCTTTTCTGAAACTATATTTATTTTATTTATAAATGTGATACTAACTGAGTACTTTTTAAACAATTCTATTCTCATTTCTTCAAAAATAAGATTTAATACACCTTGCCCCCTATAGTTTTTATCGATACAAACCGGCCCATACTGAAAACTGTTTTTTGTAGTAATCTCCTTTTCATTAAAGGATAACTTTGGGAAGCGAGAGATCATAAAAGTAAAGATATCCCACTGTTTAAAGTACTCCCAGCTTCCTGCAAAAGCATACGCAATTATTGAAGTTTCGTGTTCTGCTATAAAAAGCCCGTCTTGTGCAATTATTTCTTCTATCTGGGGTATTGTAAATGGTGTTGTTACAAAGCCACTATCTCTTTCCTGTTCGGTTAAGTTTTTATACAGGTATTTTTCTTGTAATGTCAAAACCCCTTTTATATCGAACTTATTTGCGATTCGTGTTTTAATCATATCTAGGTTTTTACTATAATCAACAAAGCCGTTCAAGATACAACTTAAACGGCTTTTTTAATAGTTAGTGTTTAGATTTATTGTTTTGCTTCTAATCTAAAATTAAAATGCCACTCATGAGACCACCAAACCTCCCAATCTTCTAAACTTGTATTATTTTTTTTCTTGGATTCACCACTCCATCCCGTACTACCACAAATACCAGAATCTGCATTCAGATTAGCATCAGATCCGCTTGAAACACCAAGAACTTCTCCATCAATCAAATAATAGGTAAAATTATATTGTGTATTCTTTTTTAAAAGTAAGTTTAACGATGCCAAATCAAAATCTATCCAACCTCCAGCAAAAGGACCGTTTATCATCACATTTTTAGAGGCAACTATAACTCCATTTACATCTCTAATATTTAATTTTAATTCTAAATCTCCCATATATTGTGTATTAGTTTGATCGCTTCTAAAAGGCTCTCTTAACAAAAAACCAAATTTTGTTGGATAGGTATCTTTTGCTAAACGTATAACTTGACCAGTACCTACATTTCTAGGACCTATTTCTGGATAATCAGGTACTACTCTATCATCCCCTCCAAACCATTTACTTGCATTCGATATATCACATTGCGCAACATATTCTTCATTCATTAATTGAAGATCAATTGTATACTCTTTGCTTTCTCCATTTTCTGCAGTGACTTTATATGTAACAGGGTTTGTGTAATCAGAAATAGTTTTTGGATCTGGGCTTATTGTAGCTCTATCTGAAATTATTATCTTAGGATTAAGGGATTGTAAATCTGTGTTTGGCAATAGTCTTTTCTGTATAGTATTATTACTTTCATTAATATCTGCTTCAGTTTCAAAAAAAGCTGTTTTGATCTCAAAAAGCGTAATAGAATTTTCAGAATTCAACTCCCGCTTTATCTCAACAGTATAACTTTTTTTGGTGCCATCTTCTGCTGTTACAACAAAATCAATTGGATCTTTAATTGTTGTAATTGTTCTGGGATCGGGACTAATAGTTGCCTGATCTGAAATAACTATTTCCAAAGAAATATCCATTTCGTCAACAGTGTATGGAAGAGATCCTTCTATTTTATTTTCTTTGATTTCAAAATTTTTTGTAAAACCTCCACTCGTTAATTTAAAAGATGTAATAAAATTATTTGCGCTCAAAATTTGTACATCATCATCTTTTTTACACGAATTAGTGAGAATCAATATCAAAAGAAAAAACAATTTTCCAAGGTTCCATATTTTTTTTAACATTATGTTTTAGTTTTTAGAGATTTTTGTAAAAAAGTAGCAAAGATATATTTTTAATTAAAAAAAGCCATTCAAGATACAACTTAAACGGCTTTTTTTAATTATTTAATGTTTTATTTACACAACTCCTTGTGCTATCATTGCGTCTGCTACTTTTACAAAACCAGCAATATTTGCTCCTTTTACATAGTCTACATATCCATTATCATCTGTACCATATTCTAAACAAGCTGTATGAATATCTTCCATAATTTGTTTTAGTTTAGCATCTACCTCTTCTCTGGTCCAATTATAACGTAAAGAATTCTGAGTCATTTCTAATCCAGATGTTGCTACACCTCCTGCATTAGATGCCTTACCTGGTGCAAAGAAAATTTTAGCTTTATGAAAAGCCAAAATAGCCTCTGGAGTACTTGGCATATTAGCTCCTTCACTAACACATACACATCCATTAGCAATTAACTTTTGGGCATCATCTCCATCTAATTCGTTTTGAGTAGCACATGGTAGTGCTATATCACATTTTACCTCCCATGGAGTTTTTCCTTCATGAAATTCTGCAGACGGATATTTACTAGCGTATTCGCTAATACGTCCTCTTTTCACATTTTTAAGCTCCATTACAAAAGATAGTTTTTCTGCATCAATACCGTCTTTATCATAAATATACCCAGATGAATCGGACAATGTTACTACTTTTGCACCTAATTCTGTTGCTTTTTCGGCTGCAAATTGTGCTACGTTTCCAGAACCTGAAACGGTTATAATTTTTCCTTCAAAAGAATCTCCTTTGGTTTTCAACATATTTTGTGCAAAATACACGTTACCATACCCTGTAGCTTCAGGACGGATAAGGGATCCTCCCCAGCTTAATCCTTTTCCTGTAAGCACCCCTGTAAATTCATTACGCAACTTGCGATACATTCCAAATAAGAATCCTATCTCTCGACCACCTACTCCTATATCTCCAGCAGGAACATCTGTATTAGCGCCTATATGTCTAAAAAGTTCACTCATAAAACTATGGCAAAAACGCATAATTTCATCATCAGATTTTCCTTTTGGATCAAAATCAGATCCTCCTTTACCTCCACCCATTGGAAGCGTAGTTAAGCTATTTTTGAAAACCTGTTCAAAAGCCAAAAACTTTAAGATACTCATATTCACTGTTGGATGAAAACGCAATCCTCCTTTATAGGGTCCAATTGCTGAATTCATTTGAATACGATATCCTCTATTTACATGGATTTCTCCTTTATCATCTACCCAAGGTACACGAAACGTAATAGCTCTCTCGGGCTCCACCATTCGTAACAGAATGTTTTTACCATTATAAATATCTTTGGTAGCTATGTACGGGATTACAGTTTCTGCAACTTCTTGTACTGCTTGTAAGAATTCAGGCTCATGCGAGTTACGAGCCTTTACTTCTTCCATAAATGCATCTATCTTTGCTTGCATATGTTAATTGAATTAATAGATTCTTGTCTAAAGGTTGAAATATCACGTCAAATATATGATATTCTTAAAAAAACAAGTTTATTTTTTTTATTTAATAATTAGCTAACCTATTGCTTGTTTAAGGTCTTCAATCAAATCATCAACATCTTCAATTCCGACGCTTAGTCTAATTAAAGAATCGACAACTCCTGTTTTTTCGCGTTCTTCTTTTGGTATAGAAGCATGTGTCATACTTGCAGGATGTCCTGCAAGGCTCTCTACGCCCCCCAAAGATTCTGCAAGAGTGAAAAAATTTAGATCTTCTACAATTTGGATGGCTTTATCATAATCATTTCCTTTTGTTACAAAAGAAATCATACCTCCAAAACTATCCATCTGTTCTTTAGCAATATTATGGTTAGGGTGATCTTCAAAACCTGGCCAATAAACTTTTTCTATTTTAGGATGATTTTTCAGGTATTTTGCAACAGCTTCTCCATTTTCACAATGGCGTTGCATACGTATATGTAAGGTTTTTATTCCTCTTAAAACCAAAAAACTATCTTGTGGTCCACATACTGCACCACTAGCATTTTGAATAAAATATAGTTTTTCTGCTAATTTTTTATCTTTCACGACCAATGCTCCCATAACCACATCACTATGGCCTCCAAGATACTTAGTTGCACTATGCATTACTATATCTGCCCCAAGATCTAATGGTCTTTGTAAATATGGAGTAGCAAATGTATTATCTACCGCTAATAAAAGATTATGTTTTTTTGACACTCTAGCAACTGCTTTTATATCAATAATATTCATCATTGGGTTTGTTGGTGTTTCTACCCAAATCAACTTCGTATTATCATTTACATATTGTTCGATTTTATCGGCATTTTGCATCCCTATAAAATGAAATTTAATTCCAAAACCTTCAAATATTTTTGTAAACAAACGATATGTTCCTCCGTATAAATCGTTTGTAGAGATAACCTCATCACCAGATTTTAATAATTTAACTACTGCATCAATTGCAGCTAAACCAGATCCAAAAGCCAATCCAAATTTCCCGTTTTCTATACTAGCAAAGGAGTCTTCTAATGCTTTTCTTGTTGGGTTATGAGTTCTACTGTATTCAAATCCTTTGTGCCCGCCAGGAGTAGTTTGTGCGTAAGTAGAGGTTTGATATATAGGTGGCATAACCGCACCATATGCTGGATCATGTTGTTGCCCTCCATGAATTGTTTTAGTGTTAAATTTCATCTATATAATAATTTCTAACAAGAATAAATTAACTTGCTGATTTTACGCTAAAAAACAGCACAAATGTATGATTTAATTCGTTCTAATCATATTTCAATAAACACCTTTAGTAGATGATTAACACAAAAACTAACACCAACCAAAAATTCATTTATATATTATTTATTTTCTTGGGCTTATATGGTTGTGACAACAAAGAATCTTTCACTTTTGTGAAACAAAATTTCACCACAGATACTTTAATAAATTGTAGAAACACAGACTGTGCACTATTAGAGATCAACCTTTTAAAAACAGTAGAGGGTAATATAAATGCTAAAAATATAAATAAAGAAATTGAAACTGTAGCTTGTAATATTTTAAACATAGATAAAAATACACCAGAGCCTAACCTAAAAAAGGCAATTGAACAGTTTAACAATTCTTATCAAGCTATTATCAATGAGTACCCTGATGAGACCGTTCCTTATGAAGCTAATATTGATTGTGAAATTGATTTTCAAGGGAAAAATGTAATTTCTTTAATAATGGATTTTTACGTTTTTACTGGTGGGGCTCATGGCTATGGAGGAATTATATATCTAAATATAGATAAAAAAACTGGCGAACGATTTTCGAACGAAAGATTATTTAAGGATTATAAAAAGTTTAAAGAGTATGCTGAAAAAGTATTTAGATCCAAAAATGAGATTGCTCAAAACGAATCTATTAATAGTACTGGTTTCTTTTTTGAAGATGATGTTTTTCGTTTACCAGAAAACATAGGATTTACAGATACTGATGTTATTTTATATTATAATCCATACGAGATTAGCTCTTATGCTGAAGGGCCTATTAAAATTAAATTAAATAAAGAAGAAGTTGCTTTATTTTTTGCTATCGAAATTTTCTAACACAAAAGATCTTCTTCTTTATTTAAATAATGATCTTATAATTTTCGTTAAAAAAAAATTAAATAGATTTTTTAAGTGCAAGGATATATCCTAGATGAATTCCCTCATGAAAATTATTGAAGTTTATCGCATCCTGAACCGTTTTTAAAACAAAACCTGTACTGGTTTCATAATCATTAAAATTCTTAAAAATTCCATTTTGCAAATCCTTTTCAGTTTTATCTAATGTGGTGAATAAAAGCTCTTTTATCTCTGCTACTTCTAACGCAGTAGCTGGTCTTTCTGTTTTTGTTCCTTTTTTATATAAATCTACTATTTTATCATCAATCATCATTGGTAACCCACTTAGCTTATACACCAACAATTGTTGGGTTACCACAACATGGGCTACATTCCAGATTAGATTATTTTTAAATCCTTCGGGAACTTTATTTAGCTGTTCTAAAGAATAGTTATCTAGTATTTTTTCTAATGCTTTTCGATTAACACGTGTAATTGCTATAGGATCTTGCATAGTATATTTGTTAATTTTATTGTTTTCAAGAGTTATATTTCGACTGTGCTCTGCACGGGTATAAATTTGCCAAGGATTATCTTACTTAAAACTTATAGTTATAATGTATTTCATAATTTTTACCCAAAAATATGAGTTTTAATTGTGAAATGAATTTCCTTTGTGATGATTTTGACACTTAAATTAGTCTATTGTGAAAAAAATATACTACCTATCTACTTGTGATACTTGTAAACGAATTATTGAAGAATTAAATATCCCTTCGGATTTTGTTTTACAGGATATTAAAAAAGAGCACATTACCACAGAACAATTAGATGAAATGCAAAAGTTAACAGAAAGTTACGAGGTTTTGTTTAGCAAACGTGCCAGATTATACAAAGAGCGTGATCTTAAAAGCCAAAATTTAACAGAAAAAGATTATAAAAATTTAATTCTAGAGCATTATACATTTTTAAAACGCCCAGTTATTGTGATTAATGATCAGATTTTTGTGGGGAATACTAAAAAAACAATAGAAGCTGCCAAGTTAGCAATCTAATTCATGAGTAAAAGAACCCTCGCACTTATTGCAGCTAGTTTTGTTGCTGTATTTTATGGTGCAAATTATACTATTGCTAAAGATGTAATGCCTCACTATATAGAACCTTTTGGTTTTATTGTTATACGTGTATTTGGTGCTTTTTTACTTTTTTGGGGCATTAGTTTTTTAGGCCCTAAAGAAAAAATAATTCGTAAAGATTTTCTTCGTATTGCTCTTGCTGCTTTATTTGGTGTAGGAATAAATATGCTTGCTTTTTTTGAAGGTTTAAATCTTACAACTCCAATAAACGCCTCTGTTTTAATGGTTACTGCCCCGATACTAGTTCTAGTATTAGCTACAATATTTTTGAAAGAAAAAATAAGAGTTCTAAAAGTATTAGGTGTTTTAGTAGGGCTTTCTGGTGCATTACTTATTATACTTTATGGAACTGGAAGTCCTGACAGTGCAACAAATCCTACATTAGGTAATTTTTTGGTATTTATAAATGCTGCTTCTTATGCTTGTTATATAATAATCGTTAAAAAAATTACTCAAAAATATCATCCATTCACTTTTATGAAATGGATGTATGGTATAGGTTTCTTGTTTGTATTACCTTTTGGTTTTTCTCAACTACTAGAAATCGAACCTAATTTAATACCGATAGAAGGATTTCTTAAGATTGGTTATGTGATTGTATTTGCTACTTTTGGAACTTATGTCCTTAATATTTTTGCTATTAGAGAACTAAAACCAACTACAGTGGCTGTTTTTATTTACCTACAACCTTTACTAGCCTCTGTATTCGCTATAGGTCTAGGAAAAGATAAACTAGATCTAATTAAAATCATTGCAACTTTACTAATTTTTGTTGGAGTTTATTTAGTTACAAAAAAACCAAAAAGCCTAGTCTAAATCCACTGGAGTTTTTGCAAATTTCCTAGTATCTTCTTTAGTAAGAACCCTAAAATCCTTAGGACGTTCTACTTTATTCAAAAATTCTTGCATCTCTTCAGGGAGAGAGATTAACTTACGGCTTCCTAGGTCTATCCAAGCACCCATCATTTCACATTGAGCAAAATTACGTCCTTTATAATCGTAATATCTGTGTCTAAATTCAAAAAATTTTCCATCTTCACTTAACCCTGTGATTTCTAAAGAAACTTTAACTGGTCTACCATAAAAAACCTCTTTAAAGTAATAAATATGTTCATAAAAGACTACAGGACCTATATTAAATTTAGCTAGTGACTGCTGATCAAATCCTTTTTCTATTAGAAAAGCCATTCTTGTATGTGCTGCAAATTCTATATAAGATTTATTCGCTAAATGTCGGTTAGCGTCAATATCATTCCACCTAATTTCAAAGTCTTTTAGATACATCGTATTCTTTTTTTTATGAAAAACAAAAATACAAAACATTTATTATGCGTGCATAATATAGAATTGTTAAAAAATCAATGCACTTCTTATATAGACTATCTATCTTATTATATTTCGCTTCTTACCATTACAAAATACTTTGCATATAATCTTCTGCAAATACTTTATCTAGATAAAAAACTAATTCTTGTGCATTTTCTTTGTTAAAAACCATTGGAGGTTTAATTTTCAAAACATTATGATCAGGGCCATCAATACTCATTAAAATTCCATGATCTTTTATTCTATTTGCCAAATAACTTGTTTGTTCTGCCAAAGGATTCATATTATCATCGACTAGTTCAAAACCCAGAAATAGTCCTTGCCCACGAACATCTCCTATAATTGGATATTTTACGGCTAATTTTTTTAACTCTCCTTTTAAGAATTCTCCAACTTCTAAAGCATGCTGTTGTAGTTTATCTCGTTTTATTGTTTTAATAACCTCGGCTCCAATAGCCGAAGAAACCGGGTTTCCACCAAAGGTGTTAAAATATTCCATTCCATTAGCAAATTTATCTGCTACTTCTTGCGTACAAGCAACAGCTGCCAATGGATGTCCGTTACCTAAAGGTTTTCCTATAGTTACAATATCAGGAACTACATTATACAACTGAAATCCCCAAAAATTTTTCCCTACTCTTCCGCATCCTACTTGTACTTCATCAGAAATACATAATCCCCCTGCTGCACGAGTATATTCATAAGCTTTAGGTAAAAAACCGTCGGGTAATTCAATTTGACCTCCACAACTTATAATAGGCTCTATAATAAAGGCTCCAACTCCTCTTCCTTTTTTATGTGTTATATCAATACATTTCTGAACCTCTAGCGCATATTGCGTTCCTGTATTTTTTCCTCTATATTTACCTCTATAGGCATCTGGCAAAGGAAATATTTGAGTATGCTCTGGTGCTCCATTACCTCCATTACCATCAAATTTATAAGAACTAATATCGATACACATATTAGCATTTCCGTGGTAACCAATTTCTGACGCTATGATATCTCGTTCACCAGTTACAGCTTTAACCATTCGAATAGCTAGTTCGTTAGCTTCACTTCCTGAATTAACAAAATGCAATACATTTAATTCTGGTGGCAGGGTTTCTATAAGTTCCTTTGCTAATTCGTTAATATTATCATGCAAATAACGAGAATTGGTATTAATCAAAGCCATTTGTTCTTGGCCTGCTTTGACTACAGCATAGTTTTCATGTCCTACATGAGCTACATTATTTACCGTATCCAAGTATTTTTTACCGTATTGATCTATAAGATATTGTCCTGATCCACGCACCATTTTTATAGGCTCTTTGTACTGTAAACTCAAGCTTTTTCCTAAATGCTTTTTTCTGTAGGAGATCAATTCTTTATTAGTAATATCCTTTTTAGCATTTAGGTTTTTTAATTTGAATAAAGAATTTGGGTCTGGACATATCCCTCTCCATACTTCTAATTGATTATAATATGCTACTCCAGGAAAATCTATGGAATAGTCTAGCATAGAATGCATAATCTGAAAATGTAAATGTGGTACCCAATTTCCATTTTGAGTCGAATCCCCCAGATATCCAATACATTCCCCTTTTTTTAGGATATCACCATTCTTTTTTTGCATGGCACTATCTATGGTCAAATGTCCGTATAGCGTATAAAATACTATGGATTCTTCTTCGTGCTTAAGTATAATTAATCCTCCATAATTTTTATCTCCTGTATGGTTAAATGTTGTTATAACTTCTCCATCAAACAATGCGTGAACAGGTGTGTTTGCTGGTAGCCAAAAGTCTACTCCAAGATGTATTGTTCTACTTTCTCTTCCACTATTCCCTATTTTATCATAAGAATCTGATGTATATAAAGCTCTAGGTTCTAGATATCCTCCTGCGATAATCTTATCTGGATTTTCCTTTTGAAGACGGTTAATTTTAAATTGAAATAATTCTAAATCATTAAATTCTTGTTGGTGTCCAACCCATTTGCTAGATACACTTAAATCTAATAGATAAACGTCATTTTTTTGTACTGATGGAAATAGGTCGGATAAAGAAAAGATATTATCCTCTATCCAAGAGGTAAACATCTTTTGATTGAGGTGTACTGAATATCCGCAAGCATTTCTAAAGCTATAATAGGCATATTCTTCACTAATATTTTTCCACTTTTTTAATACTTCCCATGCCGATTTTTCGCTAATCAATAAGTATTCGTTATCTGGCTCTTGAGTTTTATTAATAGCCGACTTAGTTACCGAAATTACTAAACGCATTGCTATGGATATGTACAGATGTTTTAATTCATCTTCACTTAAAGGAAAAGAAGAATAGTACCCCTGTAATATTGGTAAAGTAGCTTCTAATGGGTCGTTATAATTCATTATCGCATATGCACAAGCAATCGCTACATCATTTATAATCTGTGTGTGTATTGCATCTCCATAATCTATTGCTGCTGTAACTTTTGGATCGATTACATCCTTGGAGACAATAACATTATTATCATTAGCATCGTTATGAACGACTGCTTTTCTGAGCATAGAATAGGTACTCTGAGAGGTCTCAAATCTATTTTGAAAAAAAGAAATAATATCTTTTTCTTCCCCTTCAAACAGATGTAAGTATTCCTTGGTCCATAAAGATTGAGCGACATCCCATACAAACTCTCGATGAGCTTTAGGATGATCAAATCCTTGTAAGGCACCAGTTAACAATCCACATTGTTCCCCTAAACTATATCGCAATGCATCTAACTGTGGATTTACAGTGCTCCACACTCTACCACTTATCCAAGATAACAGCCGTATTTTACGTCTATTTCCATATTCATCGGTAATTTCAGAAATAGTACTTCCTTTAGTATCCTTGATTACTTTTGGAGCAATTAAACCTTTTCCGTTATGGGCAATATATTGTAATAATTGTTGTTGAAATTCAAGATAATTTTCATCTTCATCGGGTCTTGATATTTTCAGGATATACCCTTCCTCATTTTTGATTTTAATTCTAAAATTAAAATCAATTTCTCCAGGAAGTAACAAGGCTTTTCCTTCAATACCATACAATTGTTCTAATATTTGTTCTGCTTGATTTGTTGTTATTTGTAGTATTGAATATCTCATTACTTATTCTTTTATTAATAGCTTTATAATATGCTACGCGCCTCTACTAAAATTTTATGAATATAATTCTTGCCTTGTAATGGGATGATAATTTTTCTGCTTATCTTTTATCTTTTCAATTCCTTTTGAGATTTAAGAAGGTTTTTCATACATCTACCCAGTAAACACATAAATTTTATACAATTAATAGGTAGTCACCTACCTAAAAAAACATTCTACAAAAACATAATGATTTTCTTTTAATTAAACTATTTGCTTAGTTAGCTAATAGCAAACATCTAATACTTTTTTGTTATGTTATTTTTTTATGTTTCAAATGTATTATATTTTTCTTTAAGAAAAATTATTGCATGTTTGTAATAGTGAAGATCCATTTTGGAGATAAAACAAATAATGCACCCATAGGGGTGTTTATAAAACTTTTGAAATTGATCTTGGAAAAGATACTGAATGAAAAAGGTTTACCTGAAAAAGAACAAACAAAAGATAATATCTTATACTAATGCCAATAATTACCTCGAATTACAAACCTTCTATACCATTTAGAAATGGGTACGTATCTACTATCTATCCTAATATATTCAGAAAAGTAAAAGGGGTATCACAAAAAAGAGAACGGGTAGAATTAGAAGATGGCGATTTTATGGATTTAGACTGGAGTTATGCTTCTGTACAAAACTCAAAAAAAATTGCGGTAATCGTTCATGGCTTAGAGGGTAATGGGCAAAGACAATATATGCTTGGCCTTACTAAATATTTAAATAATAATGGCTGGGATTCTGTATCTATAAACCTTAGAAATTGTAGTGGTGAAACAAATAGGTTATATAAATCTTATAATGCGGGAGTTAGTGAGGATTTAGATCAAATCATACAGTATATTGTTATAAAATATAGATATGATAATATATCGATATGTGGATTTAGTTTAGGCGGAAACATAGTACTCAAATATTTAGGAGAAGATCGACCTTTACCTAAGGAAATAAAAAGTGCAGTTGCCATTTCTGTCCCATGCGATCTTTATGACTCCTTAACTGAAATTAATAAACCGAAAAATTACATCTACCAAAAACGTTTTATTAAACATCTAAAGAAAAAATTATACAGTCGCCAAATTCATTTTCCTGATATTTTGAGTAAATCAGAGATTAAAAACTGTACATCTATTCAGGACATCGATAATTTATATACCAGTAGAGCACATGGTTATAAAGATGCTATGGATTATTATTCCAAATGTAGTTCTAAACAATTTCTCAAAAATATACAAAAGCCTACTTTAATTTTAAATGCTAAGAATGATTCTTTTTTAGGAGATCTTTGTTATCCTATTGATGAGGCTAAGAACAATCTTAATTTATTTTTGGAAATCCCTGATTATGGTGGTCATGTAGGTTTTTATCTACCTAATGGAATCTACTATAACGAAAAAAGAACCTTAGATTTTTTTGAAAAACCCTTATAATCAAGAACAAAAGAAAGCTTTTTCTTACGAAATAATATGGTAAGCAGATACAAATCCTCGGTTCATGATTTGTAAATGTTTTATGGCTTGATTTTTCATCTCTTAATCGAAAAACTTTTTTTTATTGATAATATTTTAAGAATTTTGATTAATTCCTGAATATTTTATAAAGGATTAAAACAAACACTAACTCAAATTTAATAAAAATGAAAAAAAGCTACAAAAGCCTTATTTCTTCATTGGGCTTTGACAAAAGTACAAACCCAAAACTTAATATTATTATTGTTTCGGCAATGGTTTTTTTATCTGGTGGGATTTATGCTCAAACACCCCAGCAAAAAGTACAAATTGCACAACAAAGTAATTTATCCAAGTTACATCAATTACAAAAAGAAACTGCCAACAAATCTACATTACAAAGAAAAGAAGCTATAACAGCTGCGAAAAAAAATGGATGGCAAATCAAAATGACAAATGCTAATGGAAGCTTTTCTGAACTACAAAGATTAGCAGAAGATGGTAGCCCTATTTATTATACTACATTTAATGTAGCTGCTGCAAGATCTACTAGGGCAAATCATTTAAACTCTGGAGGATCTCTAGGTCTAAATCTAGATGGGCAAAACATGACCGCTCATGTATGGGATGGTGGAGCAACAAGACCAACTCATCAGGAATTTGATGGTGCTGGAGGAAATAACAGAGTTATTATTAGTGACGGTGTTACAACTCTTAATGGTAACAGTTTTCATGCTCAACATGTAACAGGAACAATAGTTGCCTCTGGTGTAAAAGCCAATGCCAAAGGAATGGCTCCTCAAGCAAAAGCTAAAACAAATGATTGGAATAATGATGCTGCTGAAGCAACTACAGCTGCAGCAAATGGTATGCTTTTATCCAATCATTCTTATGGTTTTAGAGCTAGTGCGGTTCCAGATCAATATTTTGGAGCATATATAGATGAATCCAGAACATGGGATGAAATTATGTATAACGCTCCTTTTTATCTTATGGTAGTAGCAGCTGGTAATGATGGAAATGACAATAATTCAAATGCTCAGCCACTAGATGGAAATTCTTCTTATGATAAATTGACTGGACACTCTACTTCTAAAAATAATTTAGTAGTTGCTAATGCACAAGATGCTAATATTAATAATGACGGAGTATTAAATAGTGTAACCATAAATAGTGGTAGTAGCGAAGGTCCAACCGATGATTATAGAATTAAGCCAGATATTACAGGTAATGGAACTGGAGTGTACTCTACATACGACAATAGTGATACGGCATATAACAGTATTTCTGGTACTTCAATGGCATCTCCAAATGTAACAGGTACTCTTTTATTGTTACAACAGCATTACAATACTAATAATGGAAGTTTTATGAAAGCGGCAACCTTAAAAGGTTTAGCTCTTCATACTGCCGATGATATTGGACCTGCAGGACCAGATGCGGTACATGGATGGGGCTTATTAAACGCCAAAGTTGCTGCAGAAGCAATTACCAATAAAGGAACTTCTTCAAAAATAGAAGAACTTACATTAACAAATGGTCAATCCTACACTATCACTGTTGATTCAGACGGTAGCAGTCCTTTACTAGCATCTATTTCTTGGACAGATAGAGCAGGAACTGCTGTAACTGCAACAAATTCTAATACTCCTGTATTAGTAAATGATTTAGACATTAGAGTTACAAAAGGTTCTACTACATCTAATCCATACAAACTTACTAGTGTGAATACAAATAGTACTGGAGACAATACCGTAGATCCTTATGAAAGAGTAGATATCGTTAATGCTACAGGAACCTATACTATTACAGTTACTCACAAAGGAACATTAACAGGAGGAAGTCAAAATTTTTCACTTATTGTTACTGGGCTAACAGGAACTCCTCCAGTATGTACTGCTACAGTACCAACTGGAGTAAATTCTTCTAATGTAGGAGCTACTTCTTCTACTATTCGATGGACTGCTGTTCCTTCTGCAACATACGATTTAAGATATCGCCAAACAGGTGCTACTTCTTGGACTACTTCTGAAGAAAATGGAACTTCTAAAGTAATTTCTGGCTTAACAGCTTCTACAACATATGAAGTGCAAGTAAGAAGTAAATGTAATGATGGTACTGTTTCTGAATATAGTGCATCTACAAACTTTACTACTACTGATGACAACCCCAATCCAACAACTTATTGCGCATCTAACGGAAAAGATGCTTCTTATGAATATATAAGCAAAGTTGTTTTAGGTACTATTAACAAAACTTCAACTGCTGGAACTGGTGGATATAGCGATTTTACAACAGAATCTACAAACCTATCTAAAGGAAGTTCTAATACAATAACCATTACACCAACATGGCCTAAGACAACAACCTATAACGAAGGATACTCTGTATGGATTGATTATAATCAGGATGGCGATTTTGCAGATCCCGGAGAGCAAGTATGGACAAAAGCAGCTTCTAAAACTACTCCCGTAAATGGAAGTTTTACTATACCAACAACTGCGAAAGATGGAAATACAAGAATGCGAGTATCTATGAAATATAATGGAATCCCAACTCCTTGTGAATCTTTTTCTTATGGAGAAGTAGAAGATTACACTGTCGTTATTACTAGTGATGGTGGTGGTACACCAACTATGCATGATATAAAACTTAGTATTACATTCGATAATTATCCAGAAGAGACTAGTTGGGAGATTAAAGATTCTAATAATCAAGTTGTTCACTCAGGAGGAACTTATGGATCAGAACCAGACGGATCTACTCTTTTAATTAACAAAACTTTGGATAAAGGGTGTTATACTTTAGTTTTTAAAGATATACATGGCGATGGTATTTGCTGTAGTTATGGTAATGGATCTTATGAGTTAACAGATAGTTCTACCTCAACTGTTCTGGCATCAGGAGGATCTTTTACTACAACAGACACTAAAAACTTTTGTGTAGGTGGAGAGCAAACAAATATCATGAATAGTGATGTAACTACTAATTCTAGTATAACAGAACTTAGAAATACTGGTCTTGTAATTTATCCAAGTCCTGCAAAAAGTTTTATCATGATCCAAATGAATGATTCTAATTCTGCTAGCTTTAGAATAGTTAATCAAATTGGTCAAATGGTAAAAAAGGGTATAGCTTCTGAAAAAAGAGTAGAATTAAATGATATTCCATCTGGATTGTACTTTATTTCTGTTACTTCCAAAAAGGAAACTATCACGAAAAGATTTATCAAAGAATAAATAAATATAAGTGTTTTCAAAAAAACCCTCAAAGCAATTTGTTTTGAGGGTTTTATAATTTCTATATGATGACAATAAAATTACTTCCGATTTCTATTCTAAAAATAACATCGTTTTTTGAAGTGATTTCATTTAAAAATCTAATCCAATATGTTACATATTTTGCCTGTTATTATTTTAAAGTAAATACAACTGTCTCACTACTTTAATTTTTTTGCACCTTGTACTATAAGATCAATATTATTGCAATAGCAATTTTAAACACCCCCTACACCTTTTTAAAAAATCAGTATTTAATCAACTAAATATTGGATTTTCATTTTTTATATGGCTACTATATAGTAATTCTCCTGGTGCTATTTTCCCATCTGATATGTGTTATACGATTTACGGATGAGAATTGCGTATAAATAATTGCAAAAATTTTTCGCTAGATTGATGAATCAAATTAAACAATAGCCATAGCTATTGTTTAATTTTATGAAGAAAATATAGTAGAAAAAGAATGCGATTATATGCGAGATTTTTATTCGTAAATCGTATTAGATAAACACTACTTTAAAAAACAAAAAATAACTAATTAATATACTAATGCTAAAAATTCTTAAAAAAATGTTAATAATAAAAGTTATTTATTAAATTAAATCCATATATTCGTCTTGCTTATAACAACTTCACACTTTACACCACACAAAATCATTTTAATATCTGGCTTCTATATTTTCTAATATGTAACTCTAAGCTATATAAAAGTATTGTCAGGGCAGAAAAATTTTTGCTTGCTTGCTAGTAATTATATAAAAGGGAATAATTGGATTTTATCTGTTTTAAACAGGTTTGTTAATTCGCTTGTGTCGGGGGACACAAAAAATATATAATTACTAAACCCTCTCTTTATAAAAGAGAGGGTTTGTGCGTTTACAGCATTCTAGACAAAGTAGATTCAAAACCTTAAATCACTTTATATCTGTCGATTGTAATAATATTTAATTGAAAAACACAGCAAAATAAAGATATTTGTTTTATACTGATTTCTGAAGAACCGTTTTGTAATAGAAATTTGTCACTTTATATAATTATACAGAATTTAACTATCTTGATGAAATACATTTATTAAAACTACAGTACAATGAACACGAACTCACCTTATAATAAAAAGCAAAAGAATTAAATAAACTAGAATAACTCTTAAAAACTCTAATACTTATATAATACCTTTTTGACTTTAAATTTATATTCATAATAATTAAAATTCCATAAATTAAGAATTGTAGAGGAGTCAAAAGGGTAAACACTTCCCTAACAAAGTTCTTATTATCAACCTATTATTGTATCTATTTTCTTACGCTAACCAATCAATTTATACTTCTCATAACTAGTATTTAGGTTTTATAAAGAGAATTTACTTACCGTCATCGAAAACTTTTTTGCTTTTAAAGATAATTCATCACTTTTGCACTACAACTACAACTATCTCAATAATTGACTAACTAACTCAACGAAAAATGCAAATAAATCAAAAAATCTTCTTTTCAGAATAAGAAACTAGATTTCATATTTTAAAATCTATAATCTTAAACAAACTACTTTAATCACTTTACTATTCTATAAAATAGTATCCGATAATAATAATAGCTAGTGATAAGCTTATTGCTATTCATTAAAAATCTATGCCATTCTACTATGGGGTACAAGGTTTTAATGATAAAAAAACAATAAAAGTTAATCAATAACCTCGGAGCAAGTTCACGAAGTATGCTACCGAAAATATATTTTGTTTTCGAAGCAAGCCTCGGAGAATTAAACTTCACAATGTGGATTAAATCCCTAAAAACTAAACTCTATTAACTATAAACACAAAAAAAATGAAAAAACCACTTATTATTTTAATTGCATTAATTTGCTATGTTGGGCATTCTCAATATAATTCGAGTGCCCCATGGATGGAAGATTTGAGCCAAAACAAAAGCTCTTCGGGTATCGATATTCCTCTAAAATTTCAAAAAATAACTAATGCATTTGACGCCTATTGGGAAAACAAAGATTATAAAAAAAAGGGTAGTGGATACAAGCCTTTTATGAGATGGGAAGAGTATTGGAAAAACTCTTTATTACCAGATGGTACTATGCCAACTCCTGAAAATTTATGGAGAGCTTGGGAAGAAAAGAACAATATGGTTTCTTCTTCTAAAAACGCAGTAGCAAGCTGGGTTCCTATGGGACCATTTAATCATGAAGTAACAGGTTCTTGGTCTCCTGGACAAGGGCGAGTAAATGTTGCTATTGTAGATCCTAATAATCCTAATACATTTTATATTGGAGCTCCAGCAGGAGGAATATGGAAATCTACTGATAAAGGTGCTAACTGGACATCGTTATCCGATAATCTTCCTCAAATAGGAGTTTCTGGTATAGCCATCGATCCTAATAACTCCAATACCATTTATATTTCAACAGGAGATGACGATGCTAGTGATTCCTATAGTATTGGGGTTCTTAAATCTACCGATGGAGGAAGCTCTTGGGCAAAAACAGGTTTAGAATTTACAAATTCGCAAACCACTAGTAATGATATCTATATCGACCCAAATAACTCGAATACTTTATGGATTGCTACAAGCGTAGGGGTATATAAAACTACTAATGCAGGAAATACATGGACCAGAACATTGACTGGAGATATAAAAGATATCAAATTAAAACCTGGTAATTCCAATGTTATTTACGCAGCTACAAAAAACTCTTTTTATAAATCTACGAATGGAGGAAATAGCTTTACAAAAATCCAAAGTGGATTACCAACAAGTTCAGGAAGATTCGTAATCGAAGTTACTCCTGCTAATCCTAACTATGTGTATATCTTAAGTGCCAAAGATAGAAATGCAAATTATGCTTTTCAAGGCTTATATCGCTCTACCAATAGTGGGGACAGTTTTTCTAAAACTTTAGAAACCACTAATATTTTAGAATCAAGTCAGGCTTGGTATGATTTAGCTTTAGCAGTTTCGGATACAAATGCTAATACCGTTTTTGTAGGATGCTTTAATGTATGGAAATCTACAGATGGTGGAGACAACTTTAAAGTGATTAACGATTGGGCAAGACCTCAACAAGCAACATACACACATGCTGATATTCATTTTTTACGATATTATAACGGAAAACTATTTTGCGGTAGTGATGGAGGAGTATATCTTTCTGAAAACAACGGAGGAAGTTTTACCGATTTAACCGAAGGATTGCAGATTGGTCAGTTCTATAGAATATCGGTTGCCGAAAATAGCAGTTCTAATAATATTGTAGGAGGATTACAAGATAACGGAGGATATGCACGTAATGGAAACACATGGAATAATTATTTTGGAGCTGATGGAATGGACTGTGCAGTAAGTGGTTCAGACCCTAATACGTATTATGGATTTTTACAAGGGGGAGGGTCTCTTTATAAAACTACCAATAGAGGACAAACACAAAACAAAGTTGCTAATGGCCCAGAAGCAGGAAATTGGGTTACTCCTCTGGTTTCTGATAAAGATGGAAATATTTATGCTGGATATTCCAGCTTTTATAAGTTAAACAATACTTCTTTTCAAAAACAAAGCTCTTTTAATTTTGGAGGTAAACTTGATCAGATAGAAGTTGATCCATCTAATACAAACAATATCTATGTTTCTCGCAAAAATAATTTATACAAAAGTACCAACAAGGGAGTAAACTGGACAAAAGTTTATTCTTCTGCTACAAATATTACTTCTATAGAAGTGCATAACGACAATAGTAATATTATTTTTATATCTACTAGTGGATATTCTGCATCAGGAGTTTCTAATGGAGTTTTTAAATCCACAAATCAGGGATCTAATTTTTCTAATATTACTGGTAATCTGCCTAGTGAAGCCAAAAATGTAGTACGCCATCAAAAAGGCACCGAAAACATCTATGTAGGTACGTATTTAGGAGTGTATTATAAGCAAGGAAATAGTGACTGGGAGAATTATTCTGAAAATTTACCTAATGTTTCTGTTAGAGACTTAGAAGTTAATTATAAAGACCAAGTATTACTAGCTGGTACTTATGGAAGAGGAGTATGGAAAATACCTTTGGTAGGATCATCCACCACAGATACACAAGCTCCTTCTGCTCCTACAAATCTAATAGCATCCAATACAACGCAAACTACGGTTGATTTATCCTGGACCGCTTCTACAGATAATGTTGGGGTAACAGGATATGATGTATATCAAGGCACCACTATTATTGGTACAGTAACCACTACAACATATCAAGCTACTGGTTTAACAGCTAATACAGCATATTCTTTTAAAATTAAAGCTAAAGACGCAGCAGGAAATCAGTCTGGTTTTAGTAATACTGCGTCTGCTACAACCAGCGGGGATACTAATCCAACAAACTATTGCGCATCTAATGGTCAAAGTACTAAAGATGAATATATCAGTAATGTAAAATTAGGAACTATCAATAAATCGTCTACTGCTGGAGCTGGAGGGTACAGTGATTTTACCTCAGAATCTACTGGATTATCTAAAGGAAACTCTACCACGATTACTGTTACTCCTGTATGGACTGGAACTAAATATAATGAAGGATACAGTGTATGGATTGATTATAACCAAGATGGTGACTTTGTTGATGCAGGAGAACAAGTATGGACAAAAGCAGCTTCAACAACAACTCCTGTAAGTGGTAACTTTACTATACCTGCAACTGCAAAAGATGGAAATACAAGAATGAGAGTATCTATGAGATACAATGCTATTCCCTCCCCTTGTGAATCATTTGATTATGGTGAGGTAGAGGACTATACTGTTGTTATTGGTGGATCTGTTAGTGGTGGTGGAGATACGCCAATACCTAATGCTCCTACTGCATTAACAGCTTCTAATATAGCACAAACTACACTTACTTTATCTTGGAATGCTGCTACAGATGATGTAGGGGTAACTGGATATGATGTATATCTAGGAAATACAATCATAACTTCTGTTTCTGGCACTACTGCTAATATTACTGGATTAACAGCCAACACTACATATCAATTTAGTGTTAAAGCCAAGGATGCGACAGGAAACATATCTAATTCTAGTACTATTGTAAATGTAACTACAACAAGTTCTGACCCTTGTGCAGGAGTTGCTCCATTCAACTCTTCTATAAATTACCAACCAGGAGATAGAGTAACTCATCAAGGTAATCTTTATGAGAGAACTGCTACGGGATGGACACATCTGGGATCTTGCGGTGTATTTGCAAGAAGCACTACTTCTATTCCTAATAACAATAATGCTTTAGCATTCTATCCTAACCCTGTTACCGAAGGTTATATAACAGTAACCGTAAATAATGACCTATGGAAATCAGGGACTATATTAATTATAGATGTAAAAGGAAACATTGTTCAGGAAATTAAACTTAAAAATAAAGAGACTCGAATAAACACCTCTAAATTTGCTAGCGGAAATTATTTTGTAACTCTTTTTAATGGTGCCAAAAGCTACAATAAGCAAATGATTATAAAATAATCAGCACAATAAGTTCATATTAAAAAAATTGCGCAGACAGCATACATAAAAGATGTTGTTTGCGCTATTTTTTTATATTATAACTCATCAACATTATTTTTCATTAACCAATACTTTATAATAAAGATCTTTTAAATAAATAATCTCTTTTTATTATAAAGTATACCCCACAACCAAAACATGTTTTTTTGTCTCAAACAACTATTTAAGACACAATTCACATAAAACAACCCACCCCATTTCATTCATTTTCAATACTTTTACAGCAACTAAACATAAACTCAATTAAAATGAATAAAATTAATCTACACACTATTTTCATAATAGCATTCAAGTTTATAAACTCTAAAAAAAGAGATTATAGATAGTTTTAAAACAAAAAAGTATGTATTAATACAGAAAAAATAATTTTCTATATCCTTATAAGGATTTGAGGATATCTTCTGTGCACATCAAATGAATCTTAATCAATAACCTCGGAACAAGCTCACGAGGTACGCTTCTGGAAAATATATTTTGTTTTCGAGGCAAGCCTCGGAGAATTAAACTCCACAATGTGGATTAAACGCAACTTTATAAAAAAAATCTTCTTTATCCTATAGATTATAGAGCATCGTATTGTTTATATAGATTGATCTTTCTATATCCCTATAGGATTGAAAAGAATAAAAATTAACTCTTAAAACACACAAATCATGAAAAAAAATGTAACACCAACAAAATTGCATATCCTATGGGTTTGCGCTCTGTTTTTTATGTGCTCTATTTTTAAAACACAAGCACAAGAAAAATACTATCGGGTAGTTTTTGAAACCAATAAAAAACAATTAGAATCTTTACAAAAAAAAGGGCTAGATGTGGATCATTTTCATTTTGAAAATGAAAAAGTTACTGCAGAAATCTCTAATAGCGATCTTAAGTTACTTAAAGAAAATGATGTAAGGTATAAAATATTAATTCGTAACCTGTCCAAAAGAATTCCAAAAATAAATAAGAGAATTGATAAAAGTAATGCTCGAAAAGCAGCTAAATCCAATGCTCAAAAAGTACCTTCTCCGACAAATTTTTCTTTAGGTAGCATGGGAGGATTTCATAAACATGATGAAGCTATCGCTGCCTTAGACAAAATGAGGCAATTATATCCTCAACTTATCACTGTTAAATCTTCTATAGGAACAACTGTACAAGGAAGATCTATTTATATGGTAAAAATAAGTGATAATGCAGATACCGATGAGAATGAAGATGAAATGCTTTTTACCTCTATACACCATGCCAGAGAACCTATTGGACTTTCTCAAAATCTTTTCTATATGTGGTACCTTTTAGAAAATTATAACTCGAATCCAGAAATCAAAACACTAGTAGATAATACTGAATTATATTTTATACCCATTGTTAATCCCGACGGATATATCTATAACCAACAAACCAATCCTAATGGAGGAGGGTATTGGAGAAAAAATCGACGCAATAACGGAGGTAGTTATGGTATCGATCTAAATCGTAATTATGGATACCAATGGGCAGCACCAGGAGGTTCCTCTTCCTCTCCTAGTAGTGATCAATACCATGGACCTTCTAAATTTTCTGAACCCGAAACACAAGCTATGAGAGATTTTACCAATCAACATAATTTTGTAGCTGCATTAAACTATCATTCTTTTAGCAACCTCTTGATTCATCCATGGGGATATAAAGCAAATACATTTACCCCTGATCAAAGTACATTTGTAAAATTATGTACTTACATGACAGAAGAAAACGCCTATACTTATGGCACTCCAAATCAAACAGTAGGATATACTGCAGGAGGGAGCTCTGATGACTGGATGTATGGAGAACAAAGTTCTAAACCTAAAGTATTTGCTATGACTCCAGAGGTTGGCTCATCTAGCGATGGTTTTTGGCCAGCTTCTAGTAGGATTATTCCTTTGTGTAATGAAGTATTTCCTTTTAATCTGAAAATAATGCGAATGGCCACTAAATATGCCAAAGTAACCCCTTCTAACGTAAATCAAACTATTACAACAACAACTGGATCTGTAGCATATTCTATAAAACGCTTTAGTCTTAACCAAGCAAATTGGACTGTTAGTTTATCTTCTAACTCTACACATATAGCTTCTTTAGGGCAACCAAAACAATATAATAATATAACCTTTTTAGGTGCAGAAAATGGTAGTATCAATTTTGAATTAAAAACAACGACTCCATCAGGCACACAAATACCTGTTACTATTACTATAAATAATGGCTCTTGGGAGTATACCACAAATGTTACTATTACTTACAATGGCGGATCCACAAACTGTACTGCAACCGTACCTGGATCTGTAACCACATCAAATGTAACTACTACTACAGCTTCTATTAATTGGGATGCTGTATCTAATGCAACTTATGATGTAAGATATCGCCAAACAGGAACCGCTTCCTGGATTACCTCTGCAGAAAACGGAACTTCTAAAGTTATTACTGGATTAACAGCTTCTACAAATTATGAAGTACAAGTAAGAAGTAAATGTGCCGATGGTACTACTTCTAGCTATAGTGCATCTACCAGTTTTACAACAACTAATGGAAACCCTAATCCAACAAATTATTGTGCCTCTAATGGTAAAAGTACTGCAGATGAATACATAAGTAATGTAAAATTAAGAACTATTAATAAAACGTCTGCTGCAGCAACTGGAGGATACAGTGATTTTACTGCAGAATCTACTGAATTATCTAAAGGAAGTAATAACACTATAACAATCACCCCTACTTGGTCAGGAACTGTTTATAATGAAGGATATAGCGTATGGATTGATTATAATCAAGATGGGGATTTTACAGATGCAGGAGAGCAAGTATGGACAAAATCTGCCTCTAAAACAACCCCGGTAAACGGAAGTTTTACTGTTCCTGCAACTGCCAAAGATGGAAATACAAGAATGCGGGTTTCTATGAAATATAATGGAATCCCTACCTCTTGTGAATCCTTTAGTTATGGTGAAGTCGAAGATTATACTATAGTTATTACAGGCGCTGGTGGTGGTAGTGATACCGAGGCACCAACAGCGCCTACTGGATTAACAGCTTCTAATATAGCACAAACTACTGTAACCTTATCCTGGAATGCTGCTACAGATAATGTTGGGATAACAGAATATGATGTTTACCAAGGAAATACAATTACAACTTCTGTTTCTGGTACCACTGCTAATATTACTGGGTTAACGGCTAATACCACATATCAATTTAGTATTAAAGCTAAAGATGCAGCAGGAAACATATCTGTTTCTAGTACTGTCGTAGATGTAACTACGGCTAATAACTCAGATCCTTGTGCAGGAATTTCTCCATACAACTCTTCTACAAACTACCAACTAGGAGATAGAGTAACTTATCAAGGTAATCTTTATGAAAGAACTACTACAGGGTGGACAAATCTAGGTCCTTGTGGTGCTTTTGCAAGAAGCACTCCTTTAACGTTAGCTAAAGATGCTTTAGAGTTTTATCCTAACCCAGTAGTGGGAGACTTTATTACGGTAACCGTAAATAACAACTTATGGAAATCGGGCACTATATTAATTCTTGATGTTAATGGTAATATAGTACAGGAAATTAAGCTTAAGAATCAAGCTACTCAATTAGATACTTCAAATTTTGCTAGTGGAGCCTATTTTATAGCGCTTTTTAATGGATCAAAAAGCTACAGTAAGCAAATGATTATAAAGTAATATAGATTCACAATAAAACAAATAGCGTAATTAGCAGATCTAAAACTACTAATTACGCTATTTATTTATACAGAAATAACTTCTTCTTCTTGTAATAATTCTTCTTGCCGCAAACGAAGTAAAATCTGTGCAACAGCTACAGTATCTTTTTCACAATAAATTATAATACGATCTATATCTTCTTCCTCATAAAAAACTTGCCTTACTTGACTTCCATCAATATCATCCTTTGGTGATGGGATTCCTAATATGTTTGTTAGTAGTTTTAAAGAAGTATAATGTTTGTAATCCCCAAATTTCCATAAATCAAGAGTATCTAAATGTGGTACTTCCCAAGGTTTTTTACCAAAAAGATTTAATTTATGAGGCAGTGTTATATTATGAATAATCATTCTACGGGCTATATATGGAAAATCAAACTCTTTACCATTATGTGCACAAAGTAAATGATGAGGTGTATTAAAATGAGTTTCAATTATATTTTTAAAATCTATAAGTAGTTGTTTCTCTTCTCCGTAAAAAGATTTGGTTCTAAAAGATCGAGATTCTCCTCTAAAATTAAAATAGCCAACGGATATACAGACTATTTTTCCAAATTCTGCCCATATCCCTGCACGATCATAAAACGCTTCGGGAGAGAACTCTTCTTTACGCTGGTATTTTGTTTTATCTGCCCATAGATATTTCATTTCTTCACTAAGATCTTCAAAATCTTTATGCTCGGGAACCGTTTCTATATCCAGAAATAAAATATGTTCTAAATTTAGTTTATGAAGCATTTTCGAGCATTTTATAAGCTTCTTCTATATATACAAAAAAGTCTTCGGTAAAAGATTCTCCTGGCACAAATTGTCCTCGTTGATGTCCTAATCTTACAATCATGATATTGTCTTCTGGAATACAAATCACATATTGCCCTAAAATCCCTCGCATTGCAAATATCTTTTTATCTAAATGATTGGATAACCAAAACCCATATCCATACATCTGTCCGTCTTCAAATCTTGGAGTTATAGCCTGTTCTACAAATTCTTCTGATAGAATCTCTTCTCCTCCAAACATCCCTTTGTTTTTAAATAACATCCCAAAACGAGCAAAATCTCTTGCATTACTTGCGATACAACAATATGCTTTTTCCATTCCACTTTCTTCGCTATCCAATTGCCAAATTGCTTCATTTTGCATCCCCATTGGTTTCCAAAAACTTTGACTTAGATAAGAAGATAACCGTTGCCCAGTTGCTTTTTCTATAACCATTCCTAGCAATTGGGTATTTCCACTCAAATATTTGTACCCTTTACCTGGCATCTCTATTGTTTTAAGCCCTAGTATAACATCCCTAATATTAGGGTCATAATACGCTCTTGCTGTAACAGAAAAAGGACTTGTATAACTCTCCTCCCAATTAAGCCCAGAAGACATGGAGGATAAATCTCCTACAGTCATCTTTGCGGCTATTCCTTTTGAAAATTCTGGAAAAAAATCTCCTACTGGTTGCTCCAGACTCTTAATATGTCCATCCATAATCGCTTTTCCTAGCATAGCAGTAACTATACTTTTTGCCATAGAAAAAGAATTGGTTTTAGAGTCTTTAGTATATCCATCTGCATAGTTTTCATACCAGATACTATCATTTTTTACAATCATAAAAGCTACTGTACCTAACTCGCTATTAATAGAATTAAGTCTATCTGTAGATTGCGCTTTATTATACTCAGGATGTATTGCCCATGTAATTGTAGCATTACCATTTTCTATACTTCGATTATCAAAATAAGAATGATCATCTATATAAGCAGTAGTATGACCTGTCATATAGACTACTCTAACTCCTTTAAGAATATAGTCATAATCAAAAACATATAATAATACTATACAAAGCAAAGTAATACCAAGTAGTCCTTTAAGAAAAAAGTTGAGTAAGCGTTTTATCATTTTATGAAAGATTGATTTGTTATTATTGCAGTAAATACAAATTTCTCACTTAGCTAATGTATGAAAATTAATTGCAGTTCTTGCCTTGGCAAAACTATTAAATTTACCAATACAATCTTTCTTTTTATTAAGCCTATAATCATATAATGAAAAAAGTTTTATTACTTGTTTTTCTGCTTTTAGTTTTTAAAAAATCCCCTCGTAAAACAAAAGACAACTATTATCAACTTATAGCTACAAATAAATATTTGCTTACTTTTTTTTCTTATAAATGATGAAAAAAAAAGCATTTGTTCTAAGAGAGCGAGCAGAATATGCTTTGGAATAAAAAATTTGAAGAGCTCTTTAATAACAAGGTTTATTAATCTCTTTTAAAACAAGGACTGTTGTTTTACTGGATTTTCATGCTCGAGTAACCATTTTTTTCTCCATAAACCACCCGCATAACCAGTTAAAGAGCCATCACTACCAATAACACGGTGACAAGGCACTATAATCCACAATGGATTTTTTCCATTGGCACTTGCGGCAGCTCGTATACATTTTGGATCTCCTAATCGCTTAGCCATATCCAGATATGTAGTTGTTTTTCCAAAAGGGATAGTAAGCAATTCATCCCACACTTTTTTTTGAAAATCAGTGCCAGAAGGATTCAAAAGCAGGTCAAAATTAGTACGATTACCTTCAAAATATTCTTGCAGTTGTGTAACCGCATCTTGTAAAAAAGCAGGAATATTGGTAGAAGATATACTGGAAGAAGTTTTTGTTACAGAAACACTCGAAACACCATTCTTGTCACCAGTTATAGTAGCGATACCCAATGGTGTTTCTATATATACCGAATTAATCATTCTTTTTATCTTCTACAATACCTAAGCGTTTAGCTCTATATTCCCAATTTTTGCGTGCAAGATCTTGCATATTAGCATCGGTATCACTTTCATCTATTATTTCGAGACCTAATAAAGTTTCGATCACATCCTCCATAGTAACCAAACCACTTACAGATCCATACTCATCTACTACTACAGATATATGATTTTTATTTATTATTAATTCATTAAACAATTCGGGAATAGGAAGATTTCTATTGGTAAACATGATTGGTCTTTTAATGTCTGCCAACGTTTTTTCCCCATTTTGATTTGCCATTTCTTTAAAGACCTCATCTTTTAATACTAATCCTGTAATATTATCGGTTTTATCTTTATACACTGGTATTCTGGAAAATCTAAGATTTTGGTTTTCTTTAAAAAAATCAGAAATACTCATATTCTCTGATGCCATTTTCATGACTGTTCTAGGGGTCATTACATCTTTAATAAATATCTCTTTAAAAGCTAGCAGGTTTTTAATCACTTTAGATTCTGATTCTTCAAAAACACCTTCTTCGTGAGCAATATCTGTCATTACTGTAAAATCTTCTCTACTTAATACAGATCCATGATGCCCTTTTCCACCAATAAGCTTGGTAGTAAGTCTTAATACCCATAATATCCCTGTATATTTTAAAGGAGCAATTAAAACTAGTAGTGCTTTTGAGGTAAAATTTGCGAGTTGTTTCCAAAACGTTGCTCCTATGGTTTTGGGGATAATTTCAGAAACTACTAAAATCAATAACGTCATAATAGTAGAAACTATACCCACCATATTAACTCCTAGGATTTCAAATTTATAAGGCAAGGATTCTGCCTGTACTCCTACCAAAATAGCTCCTACGGTATGTGCAATTGTATTTAGAGTTAAGATGGCAATAAGAGGTTGATCTACATCTTTTTTTAAACCTTCGAGTGTAGTTGCATAAGGTTTTCCTTCCTTTTTTTTAACGTTAATAAATGTGGGGGTAACGCTAAGTAATACCGCCTCTAGTATAGAACATAAAAACGAAAAGAAAATAGAAAGTACTGCGTAAATAATAAGTAAAGTCATCTTATTTTTAGTTAAGTATAAAATACAGTTTTTAAAAATATTTTTTAAGCATCTTTACCACCCTACATATTTTGGCGGCTTAATATCATTTAAATTAAGGTAGACAATTAATTGCCCTCTATGGTGTGTTACATGATCCTGTAATAGATTAAGAATTTGAAGTTTTGATTTTCGACCTGCAAAGAAGTCTGTTTCTGTCTGCAATGTATCCTCTTTTGTATTCTGTATTTGAGTATATACTTTATCAAATGCATTGGTTAATAATCTAATAATGTCTGCTTTTTTTTCAGGAAGGTTTTCTTTTAACTTCTTTTTATCTAATTGTTCTAAAGAAAAATAGGTAGTTCCTAACCATGTCATATTTTCTCGAATATGAAGTAATTGATCTTTAAAACTCATCTCTCTATCCGTAGGTTTAAACCCAAATTTATCTTCTGGCATCTGCTCTGCTATTTCTAAAAGGTAATCTTTAGAGTTTTTCCACTTTTCTAAAAAAGCTGTTTTTGCAGAAAACTGTTGGGATATTACAGAACCTGATAATAAAAAGAAAAATATTAAAAACCTATACATCATTGTGTTTTTCCTTTACTTACATCCATCATATATATTTTTACAGCCTCTAATTCTTCGGGCGTAAATGTTTTGATAATAGCAAAATTTGTTTTCATAACTGCATACGTTTCTGGATCTACAATAGGCTCTGCATTTTGTTTTAAAAACGCAATTATATCTCCATTTTGCTCTTTATACACTTTTATGATCTCTTGTATTGAGGGACCAATAGATTTTTTATCAGTCTTATGGCAGGTATAACATTTTCCTTTGCCATTAAATACACTTTTGCCTAAATCAAAGGTAGAGATCTCTTGTTTTTTTGTTTCTATAGTAAGCTCTTCTTTTTCTTTTTTTTCAGATTTACAACCTGTAGAAAAAAGTACAATTCCGAAAAGGAGTGTTATTATTTTTTGCATGTAAATACTTAGTGTTTATATCTGTTTTTCATTTTTTTCGATATTATTTAAATATCCCCAACAAATTGAACGAAAAACTCTAATTCTAACTTATTTAATTACCTAAAAGTTTTACAACATCTTTTGCAAAATAACTTGCAATAATTTGTGCTCCGGCTCTTTTAATAGCGGTTACTTGTTCTAGCATTACTGCATTATGATCCAACCATCCTTTTTCTGCTGCTGCCTTCACCATAGCGTACTCCCCGCTTACCTGATATACTGCTACTGGTACATCTACTGCATCTTTTATATCTCGTACTATATCCAAATAACACAATCCGGGTTTTACCATTACAATATCTGCACCTTCATCGATATCCATAAGGGTTTCTTTAATAGCTTCATCCCTATTGGCAAAATCCATCTGATATGTTTTTTTATCTCCAAATCCTGGTGCAGAATCTAATGCATCTCTAAAAGGACCGTAAAAAGCAGATGCATATTTGGCACTATAGCTCATAATACCAGTATTCTTAAAGTTTTCTTTTTCCAAAAGTTCGCGCATAGCAAGTATTCGTCCATCCATCATATCGCTTGGTGCTACAAAATCAGCACCAGCTTGTGCATGGGATAAGGACATTTCTGCCAAAACTTTACAGGTTTCATCATTAATAATATATCCGTTTTCTACAATTCCATCATGCCCGTACGAAGAAAATGGATCCAAAGCTACATCAGTCATAACTAACATTTCAGGAACGGTTTCTTTTACTGTTTTGACCGCTCGTTGCATTAATCCATCTGGATTTAATGCTTCTGTTCCTTTATTATCTTTAAGAGCATCAGACACTTTTACAAAAAGTAATACCGATTTTAACCCTAATGACCAAAGCTCTTTAATTTCGATTTTTAAAGTATCTAAACTATACCTGTAATACCCTGGCATAGAAGCAATTTCTTCTTTTAAATTTTTTCCTTCTACGACAAATATTGGCACTAAAAAATCATGTGGTGTAATCGTGTTTTCTCTAACCAAAGAGCGAATAGCATCATTGGTTCTTAATCTTCTGTTTCTTCGAAGTTGTTGCATTATGATATGTAAATTTGATACTGGTAAAGATACTTATATATCTATTATAGGTCACTAATTTTAAGATAGGTTTAAAAATGTTTACGGTAAGAAGAGAGTATTATTTGTTTTTTTTAATCTTTTTTTGCTACAAATAAAAACGTAAAATACTCCTTTTATATTTCTTTTAATTTTGTAACAAAACCTATATAAAACCTACTAACATTAAAATATCTAACTAGCAAATTTTAAAAAGTATGCTTACCATAAAAAATCTCAATAAAACGTATCCCAACGGAACGCAAGCATTAAACAATGTTAATTTGACTTTAGAGAAAGGGATGTTCGGGCTATTAGGCCCTAACGGTGCAGGAAAATCTACCTTAATGCGAACCATAGCTACGTTACAATTAGCAGATACTGGTACTATTGAGTTTGATGGTATAGATGTTTTTAAACAACCACAAGAATTGCGAAAAGTGTTAGGGTATTTACCTCAGGATTTTGGAGTATACCCAAAGGTTTCTGCAGAAATGATGCTTAATCATATTGCCAAAGTAAAAGGAATTACCAACGCCTCAGACCGTAAAAACTATGTTGCCGATTTATTACACAAAGTAAATCTTTATAAATTTAGAACTCGAAATTTGGGGGATTACTCTGGTGGTATGCGACAACGTTTTGGTATAGCACAAGCATTATTAGGCAATCCAAAACTAATAATTGTGGATGAACCAACGGCTGGTCTGGATCCTCTAGAGCGTAATCGTTTTCATAATCTATTAAGTGAATTAGGAGAGAATGCAGTTGTTATTTTAAGTACACACATAGTAGATGATGTTACTAATTTATGTCAAAATATGGCTGTTTTTAATGAAGGTAAAATCTTGCAACAAGGAAATCCACAAGTATTATCAGACACCTTAAACCATAAAGTTTTTAAAAAGAAAATTGAAAAATCTGAACTGGAGAATATGGAAAAAGAATTTACCGTACTATCCAACTACTTAAGGGGAGGTGAATTCTATGCAAATATTTATAGTGAATTTAATCCCGGCAACGGATTTGAACTTATCCATAATACTCTGGAAGATTTCTATTTTTATTGTATTAACAAAAAAGAAGAACCAGAAAAAGTAATTATATAAGTAAACATTATATTACCTCTAATGTTTGCCAAAATACCTTTTGATATTTTATACGATACTTAATTAAGTTGAAGTATACCCCCTCTAAAAAATACATATAAACGGATGAAAGAAATATTTCTATTCGAATTACAATATCGATTAAAAAGACCTGCTACTTGGATCTATATGGCTTTAGGTTTAGGGATTGCAGTTTTAATCTCTATACTGCAAAGATCCTCTACCGCAGAATTTGTAAATAGCCCAAGTAGTATAACCAGTGTTACTGCTGGTTTATCTATTATCTCTATTTTCTTTTATGCTGCAATTATGGGAGTTCCTATTTTTAGGGATCAGGATCATAAAACAGCACAAACCTATTTTACATTTCCTATCCCTCAAAAATCGTATGTATTGGGTAGGTTTTTAGGTAGTTTTACTATCGTAAGTATGCTTAACATGTTTATCGTTATAGGTATACTAGTAGGCTTTGGTATCGGAGATTTTTTAGACCGACCCGATTATGGAGATTATGATACTTTTACTATTTCTTCTTATATACTACCATTTATATTCTTACTGCAAATCAATGCCTTTTTAGTAGGTTCCCTGTTTTTTTGCTTGATGGCTTTTTTTAAGAAAATGCCTATTATCTATCTGGGTGGAATTTGTTTATTCTTATTCAATACCTTATCCAAAAGCCTTTTAGGGGATATAGATAACCAGTGGCTAAGTATTTATCTGGATCCATTTGGAAGTCAAGCATACAGTTATATCAAAAAATATTGGTCTATCAATGAACTTAATATAAATCAGTTACCAATATATGGCAAGTTTCTGGCAAATCGACTCCTTTGGTTGGGCATAGGACTCTTCCTCTTTTTAATTACCTATTTTAGATTTGATTACAAAAAGTTTTTACTTTCTGGTAAAAAAGAAACAAAGACCGATGATATCCCATATACTCCATCCTTAATTACTTCAATAACACAAGTGTTTTCCAAAAAAACACAACGTCAAAATTTACTTTCTCTTAGTAAAATCGAATTTCTATCTATTATTAAAGATCCTGTTTTTAGTATTCTTTTGGTAATAGGCATTATCATTTCTATAGTTACCATTTTTCTTGCTAATGAAACCTATGGCACTCCCAATTTACCATTAACCAGATATGTTATGGTTTTTGTATCTGGTGGCATTTCTTTATTATCTATTATTATTTTGGTTATTTATTCTGGTGAAGCTGTACACAGAACCAGAAAAAATAAAACTTTTGTCTTTTATGATGCACTACCCATTAGTGATGCAAGTTTATACTTCTCCAAAATTATTTCTTTATTAGGAGTTGCAATTATCCTCACTTTGGTTAACATCGTTATAGGAGTTCTGTTTCAAACTTTTAATGGCTATTTTGTTTATGAGTTGGATATGTATCTGGTATATACTTTTGGTATGGTATTACCAGGTTTTATAACTACTGTTTTACTCGCATTTTTTGTTCATGTATTGGTAAATAACAAATTTTTAGGGCATTTTATCGTAATACTTTTATATATAGGGTTACCCTTATTAATTGCTTTGGCTTTTAAAAGTACCAATCCAATGCTTATTTATGGTGGCACTCCTCCGTTTTTTATAAGTGATCTTAATGGTTTTGGTCATTATCTAACCGGGATTACCTGGTTAAACTTATACTGGATATTACTAACTACAATACTAATGTTGGTAGCAAAATTATTTTGGAGCAGAGGCTTCTTTTCTACCGCAAAAGAAAGAATAACACTTGCTAAACAAAGAGTTTCTACTCCAACTTTAGTTTCATTTTTAATCGTTATAGCAGCTTTTATATCTGTTGCAGGTTATAGTTATTATAATCTACAGGTTTTAAATAGAATGGTAGATGGTAACAACTCTGAAAAAATAGAAGCGAATGCCGAAAAAAAATATGCAAAATATATTGGTCAGCCACATCCACAGGTAACCGATTTAAAGGCATATATTGATGTCTTTCCTAAAAAACGCAATGTAAAAGCCAAAGGAGAATATAAAATCATTAATAATAACAGTACTGCTATAGATACTTTATTATTAGAGGTACAATATCCAACATCAAACACACAATTAACAAAAGTACTTTATAACGGTATGCAACTCACCCCCGTAGTTAGTGATTCTGTATATCGAATGTTTTTTTATAAGTTGCCCAAGACAATGCAACCTAATGAAAGAGCAAATCTTACTATAGAGGTATTTGCAGAAACCAAAGGATTTTCTAACCATATGGAAACCGAAGTATTAAACAACGGTTCCTTTTTTAACAATAGTATATTCCCAAGGTTTCATTATGAAAGAAGTTTGGTAGATAATGGGGTGCGTATAAAACATGGTTTAAAAAAATTAGACTATTTAAATCCTCCTCGTACAGATTCTACCGCACTAAAGAAAAACTTATTTAATGAAGATGCTAACTACATTAATTTTGAAGCAGTAGTTAGTACTGCTGCTGATCAAACCGCTTTGGCCCCCGGTAAACTGGTTAAAAGGTGGGAAGAAAACAACAGGGCTTATTATCATTATAAACTAGAATCTACAACCGATCTTTTCTTTAATGTGGTATCGGCTACATACGATATCAAAAAATCTAGTTGGATAGCCCCTAGTGGTAAAAAAGTAGCTATCGAAATTTATCATTCACCAAAACACAAACGTAACCTGCAACATTTTATAGATGGCGTGCAAGTAGCATTAGAGTATTGCTCTACAAATTTTTATGAATATCCAAACTCGGTACTTAGGATTGTGGAGTTTCCTGCACATGCAACTTTTGCACAATCTTTTGCAACTACTATCCCCTATTCTGAAGATTTTGGGTTTGCTGCAAATTTTGATAAAGCAAAAGATTTTAATTACGCCTTTAGAGTAACTACTCACGAAGTAGCACACCAATGGTGGGGACATTTGGTTACCCCCAGCAAAACATCTGGAGCTAATATTATATCAGAAACTTTGGCAGAATACACTTCTTTAATGACAATGAAGCATCAATATGGAGAGAATGGTATTAAAAATTTTTTAAAATATTCTTTAGATCAATATTTAAGAGGCAGAGCGTTTAGTTTTAAACCAGAGCGATCCTTAATTAACGTAGAAACTGGGCAACATATCTGGTATCAAAAAGGATCTATGGTTATGTACGAATTACAGGATATTATTGGGGAAGACAAGATTAATCGCGCCTTAAAAGAGTTTATGCTAGAATACAAAGGTTTTAAAAAAGGAGTCTACCCTACTTCAGAAAATCTATATGATGCTATCTACAAAATTGCACCAGATTCTCTTAAATATGCTGTAGAGGACGGTTTTAAAAAAATAGTGCTTTATGAAAACAGAGTAGCAAAAGCCAAAACCAAAAAATTAGATAACGGCACATACGAAACTATTTTTACTGTAGATTCTAAAAAAATATATTATAGCGATACTGGTAAAGAAGAGCGTACAGACGATTCCACAAATTATATTGAAATAGGGTTGTTTGGTGAAGATATTGTGGATACAAAAGATGTCCCGATAAAAAATCCATATTACCTGGAACGAAAATGGCTACAACCTGGCGAAAATACATTTACTATTATAACGGATAAAAAACCGATAAAAGCAGGTATAGATCCGTATAATAAATTAATCGATCGTAACTCTGATGACAACCTGCAACCGGTTGCAGAAGAGTAATTTTAATCTTCGATTATTCTTAAAACCACGATGCAAGCGCGCTGTTTGGATCGTGATTTTTTTTAGACGGAAAGGTAATACCGTTATTTGAGTAGAGCGTCTGCTTTTTGTCATCCTAGTGCATACTGGGATCCATACGTACTATTCCATATTCAGGGCGTTTATGGATTCCAACCTCCGTTGGAATGACAAACATAATGGATCCCGTTTTTCAATACGATGACAAGACTGCTTTAACGTGACCCAAAAAGGGTTTGGCGATAGTGGGGTTTTGGCATTATCTAATAACAGCTTGTTATAGTCTTTTACATCCTTCATTATTTTATGTCCCTCTTGCGTTGCAATAACATCTGCTACCATAAATAACGCACTTAAAGCCTCTGATAATGCCCAAGTAAGTTCGCCTGTTGCAAAATCAGGAAACTTTTTATATTATTTTCTTACTCTTACCTACCAAAGTTTGACATCACCCGAAAGGATTTGGGCGATAACAGGGGCAAAGTCTCCCGACTTGGAGTGATTTACTTTATGCTTAGTTTTCGGTATTTACTACTACCTATTTTGTTATCTTTTAAATATCGTTTTTAATTATTCCGCGAAGTCAGGAGGCTTTTTTATATTATTTTCTTAGTCTAACCTACCAAAGTCTGACATCACCCGAAAGGATTCGGGCGATAGCGGGGGACCAGATGCTACCCAAACCCCTTGTGGGTTGTCTTCTGGACCATAGGCTACGATCATGTTTTCATCATTTTATAAAAACTCGTTCTACAAGTTCTCCATCTTTATAGGTTTCTGTGTAAAGAAGTTCGCCTTTTGTATTGTTTTTGTAACTATAGAATTTCCATTCTCCTATCTTTTCTCCTTGGTTATATTCTCCCTCAGAATATGAATACAAATTTTCTATACCCCATTTCTTATTTTTGTAAGCTAAATTTCTATCTAAATATAAGTCTTTCCAATTACCCGATTTTAGATGATTTTTTACTTCTCCTTCATTTAAAATAGTATCCTGTTGATTAAAAAACCTTACAATTTTTCCATTATTTTTAATTTTCCATTTTTCATATCTGATAAAATAACCTTGATTTTCTCCATAATTAAAATCTTTAGTATGAATAATATAATCATTGTCTATATATGAAAGTCGATAATCCCCTCCTAAACTATAATTGCCTTCAAAATGATTCAATGTAATTTGATCAATAATTTTATTTCCTTTAATTACAATAAGTTCTCCATAGGAGACACTAAACGGAAATTCCTTATCTGGATTAAGTCTTTCTTTTGAGAACCAAAGACCCAAAACCTGTACAGAATCATTTTTATTGGGAAACCGAGCAATAGAATATTCGAATATTTTTTCAAAATTAATAGTAATATTTCGATAGTCATTTTCTACATTTAAAAAAAAACTTAGGCTCTTGATTTCTCTTTTTGAAACTTTATACTTCTCAGATTTATATCCTTCGTAAAAGCCTAGTAATCTATTTATTTTTTTTTCATCATTTGATACTTTTCTTTTACTATCATAAGGGCTTCCAAAATTCCACTCTTTTGGAAACTCATACTCTATTAAAGATTTATTTCCTATAGGTAGTTTTAGTGGGGTCATAGAATCTATAAAAGAAAAATCTTTGTTTTGAGGTTTTTCTTTTATAAAAGTAACTGTATCTCTTTCTTCTATAAAATTTTTATTGAGTTTTTCTTTATTAAGATTTAAGGATTGAGTTTTTTGTTCTTTACAATTCGTTATAAAAAACAAAAAAGATATAAGTACTATTATATTTTTCATAACCTAAATATTAATTAAGAATAAGAAGTTTATTACTATCAAAATCTCCTGCATGTAAATGATCTTCATGACCACTAATTGCTGTTGCGTTAGTAAGAGAAGGTAACCAACTTATTGTTGTTACTTGAACACCATTTATAATTTTATACCCATAACCTTTATAAACGTTGTCAAAATAAAAATCATTAAAAGCATTAACTTTTAATTGTTCTCTTGTTAAAGTAGCTAAATAAGCAGTATCCACACTATCTCCATTAGGGTGCGTAACACTAGGATAACTGGTAGCATCTGCAAAGCACATACCTGTACAAACGATATCTTCTCTATCTAATTGAATCAAGCTTCCTAAAAAACCAGCAAAACTTTCTGGATTACAATATCTTCTTGCTGTATTTCTATATGTAAATGTGGCTCTAACCCTATTACTTCCCGTTTCTTGATTAAAATTTAAATTATCTGGCATTCTTATTAAATTTACTAAATCATTAAGATTATTAGGGTTAGCAAGTGGATAACGTCTATATCCGTATGCTTGACCGTATGAAATAATTGAACCATCTGCATAATGATAATTAGTTTCTGCATCACCACCTTCAGGAGCTGGAACAGAACTCGTAAAATTGTTATAGGTAGATTGAAATAAAGTTGTTGAAACTCTTTGCCCATTGTTTCTTCTTCTTGCCGTAGAAAGTGGACACTCGCAAATTTCATAGCAATTATCAATCCCGTTATAAAAGAAATATTTTACATCTGTAGAAAAAGTATTTTCGATACTTGCAATTCTCCTTCTTACCACTTCTCCGTTATGTGTATGTGTCCCTAAAGGATTAAACAAATTATCCCCATGATAGATTTCGTATACATTTTTGTTTTGCAGCGTAAACCGATGCCCATCGGTATTCATAAAACGACCAGATGCTACCCAAACCCCTTGTGGGTTCTCTTCTGGACCATAGGCTACGATCATGTTTGCATCCTCGTGTGCGATTTCTATTTCTATAGCAGGCAGATCTTGCCCCGCATTGCTAATGTTTTCTGCCCAGGTATCAAAAACTGCCCTTGTGTTAGGGCGCAAAGATACTTTAATAATAGCGGTATCGGTAAACTCATCTACATTACCATAGGGGCAATCACCATTACTATCGTTTAGCGCGGTAGTATCTCCTACTTGTACAGTAATACTTTCTATAGCAGCAGTACCATCGGTAATTTGCAAGGTCTGCTCTGCGGTACCAGTAAGATTGCAATCTGCTGTTTTTAGCGTTACCGTTAGGCTTGCTCTTTCTGTAGATAGTATATTTTGGTTAAGTGGTATAAAATTTTCTGTTTCTACAAGTATGTACATATCCCTGCCCAATATGCCTTGGTGTATCTCATTAAAAGCTACTGTGGGTGCGGTAGCTGCGGTGTCTCCTTGTGCAGGAGTGCCTGCGGTTACTACCTTTTGTGCAAAATATGCATTGGTGATACGTGGGGTAACAATGGTTAAATCTTCAAAAGTTGCACTTATATGCGGGTGATCGGTAAACCATACTCTGCCCATAACTAATTTTGTGTTTGTTGTGTGATTGCTTTTAACGATAATCTCATGGTATCTGCAGTAACGGTAACGGTTAACAAATCGCCTTGTAGTATTGCCCCGTTGTACTCATAATCGAGGGCATTGTTTGCCAAATCTATGGTTGCTTCTTTACCTGTAGCATTGGTAGTTTTTAGTATATAATAAATCTCATCGCCTGCTTTTAGTTTTCTTTGTGGTATGGTATTACCTTGTAGATCTTCATAATAGCTTTCTGTAATCTCTGGTTCTCCTTCTACCACTTCTGCAGATCGATATGGCATTTGTTTACTTGGTGGGATATAGCTTTTGTTCCACCGTCTAATTATAGGGTATCCATAATCTTGTATCGCAGGAGAAATGGTAATCGTAGTCAACATTGGGGTTTCGCCATTAGTAGCAAAAACCTCTCTATACTCTACTATGGCAGCATCATTAAATTTATATCTTTTTAAAGGGGGATTATCAAAAGAGTTAAAGTAAAATACCACCTCTCCTTCGCTTAAATAATAAAAATCTTCATTTTTTTTATTATGTACCGATGGCATTTGCATAAAGTACAAAAACACCTCCTCGTTATAACCTGTTATAAAAGTACATTCTATTAATCCCCCCAATACCATAGGGGCAGGTTTTCCTTTTTTGTCTATAAGCGTTTGGTA